>NZ_JBCMNM010000013.1:0-50009 GCF_050459865.1 Rummeliibacillus pycnus | reverse complement strand
TTCCACATCATGCAGAAAACAGATTAATACATAGATATTTGTATTTAAACACTTTTTCTCAAATCTGAGATGAAAAGGTTAATGAGTTAAATTATTGGTTAATTTCTTTTTTTAGTTTTTTGTGAAAATAGAAAAAAACTGTAGGCAAACTTGAGATTACTAAAGTTTGTCTACAGTATGAAATCTTGAGGAAATTCTTTTTGGCACTTTGGAAGTGAAAACTATTTTCTTTTCTTATCAACATTAATTGATACTATAGGAGTTTTCTTTTTTTCAAAGACCATTTGGATATTAAATTTGTTATCATTCATTTGAACCACATTGACTATTTTTCCTTTACGTCCTTTAATTTTTAACTCTTCGTTGACCGATGGAATCTTTCTAAGTAACTGACTTAAAACAATTTCTTTATTCTCAAAAAAATGAACAGTAAACATAATCTCAAATCTCCTTTTTCTAAAATTTTAAAAGGTAGAATCACCTTGTTTACGTTCATTTTATGAATAGATTTGCAATATAGAACAATTCAGAAAGACTTATTGTAAGCCTGTATTCAAATAACGCATATAAACATGCAGCACCTCCCGGTACTATAAAGGTATCAATCAAAGGAGGTACTTTTCTTATGCTACACCAAAAATTAACGATTATCCCCGTCACATTACATCCCGAATTTAAAAATTCCTCTGTATCCGCTTCAACGCAAGATCCCCACACTAGCACATGCACGATTAAAACGGCAACGTTCTCATATCTCCTTCTGTAATGGCGTAGATGAGAATATCATTCTATGATGTTGTTCATCTGTTGTTCATATTGCTATTTTATAATAAGTCTGAGCAATAGGTGTATACATTTTTTAAGAGTATAAAGTATTACTTTTAAGGGAAAAAGACATTTAAATAATGCTATGAATCGGGTGATTGAAATGCTAATCTTTGCTACTATATTTATTACAGCAGCACTAATTTTTTATTCAGTAGGAGTATGGGCAGAAAAATTTCAAAAAACTTTAAAGTTATGGCATGTGATTATTTTTTGGATAGGCTTAATATGCGATACACTTGGAACTACCATGATGGAAAAAATGGCCACAGAAGGATCTCTATTTAGTTTTCATGGCATAACAGGTTTATTAGCAATCTTATTAATGTTATTCCATGCAATTTGGGCTTCTATTGTATTGGTAAAAAAAGACTCAAAAATGATGGCAAAATTCCATAAGTTAAGTATATTAGTATGGTTCATTTGGTTGATTCCGTATATATCTGGAATGATATATGGAATGACCAACAAATTTTAATAACAGTAAGGATGGATTTAGATTACCCTTTTATATGCATTTACTGTTGTTGTGTACGTAACATTTTAAAAGTAAGCGTCAAATAGCGCCCACGTGTTTTTCCGTGGGCGCTTTGCTGTATACTTTAATTATTTGTGATGCGTACCGGAATAGTGCGCTTATTTTTTTATAGTTCGGGCTTACGACTTATATAGTTAGTTGAAAATATTGCTAAGTGCATGATTTCTACTTAATACTTTCAATAAACCATATCCCATAAGTGCACCTGTAAATGAACTAATGGCAAAAGCAGGGACTAAGCCAAATAATGTTGCTTCTTGACCTAAAAACAAAACAGCAATTGGATAAGTGGCCATGGCACCTAAGACTCCAGTACCAAAGACTTCTCCTAAGCCTGCAAGCTCTATTCTTTTTGATTTTGCATATAGAATGGATGCAAGTAATGCACCAATCATACTACCAGGATACGCAAACACAGTACCTGTTCCCATCATTATTCTTAATGTGGAAGAAGTAAATGCCTGCAAAAGAGCGTACCAAGGTCCCAATAGAACAGCTGATAACACATTGGCAAAATGTTGGATAGGGAATATTTTAACAAAGCCTAGTGGAATATAAATAACACTACTCGAAACTGTTGTTATAGCTGCAATTATTGCGGTGTACGTTAGTTTTTTTGTTTTATTCAAGTCCTTCATTTTAACACCCCTTTACCTATTTAGAGACAATATTGTCCATCACTTCATCTGGTTTAACTTGTTTCTTAATAACACCATTTTTATAAAGCCAATTAGAAGCCTTTTCCCAGCTAGCCTTTTCTTGATAGCCGAATGGTACTCCTTTTTCATCCATTAATGGTAGTAGTATTTCAAGACTTTTAGTTTCTACATCTTTTTTTAATGGGAAACTATCGTTTTCATGATCTAGTAAAATTT
Source organism: Rummeliibacillus pycnus (assembly GCF_050459865.1). Classification (GTDB taxonomy): domain Bacteria; phylum Bacillota; class Bacilli; order Bacillales_A; family Planococcaceae; genus Rummeliibacillus; species Rummeliibacillus pycnus_B. The sequence continues at coordinate 47,771 of NZ_JBCMNM010000013.1, read as the reverse complement.
GAAGTCCTTCTTTTGGATTTTGCTTAACTGTTTCTTGACCTTTTGTGACTGCTTTCCAAAATCTTTCGATTGCATCTCTTTTTTGATCTAACGTTTTTTGACCTGTAACAAGTACTAATTCGTAATTGTCCGGTACACCATAATCACTATTTTTGATTGCATGCATATCGTAGCCTTCTTTGTTTAACAGAACATATTCGTGATTGATATACCCACCTGTAATAGCATCTACACGATCTGTAGCAATGGCAGGAATTAAATCCCAGCCTACATCCGTCATTTTAACTTTACTAAAATCGCCACCATCAGCCTCAACCATTTCTTTTACTGTCGCTTCGCTTATTTCACTTGATGAATAACCTACACTTTTTCCTTCTAAATCCTTAGGCGACTTAATGCCAGATGATTTTTTGACCATTAGAGTGTCTAATGAATGTCTAACGAGTGCTGCAACTGAAACGATTGGAATCCCTTCTGATTTTGATAGAATGGCTTGTTTTTGATAACTAATCGCTAAATCCACTTTTCCAGTAGCAGCAAGTTTTAAAGGATCATTTGTATCAGCGGGCATTTGGATTTTTACATTTAACCCTTCATCTTTGAAATACCCTTTTTCTTGTGCTACGTAAATTGCTGAATGTACTGCGTTAGGATACCAATCTAGCATGATACTTAAATTATCTAGTTTTTTGCCACTTTCATCAGTAGTTTGTTCTTTCCCATTACAACCTGTAATTAGTACGGCTAGTGAGACTAGCAATAAAATACTTAACCATTTCTTCATTAAATAACATCTCCTAAATAAATTTATCCCGCATTTACGGGCAGTAAAATCCCAATGATGGAAGTTTCACTTTATTTTGCATTATTCCATTTAAGCGTTACTTTCTTTTCCAGCCAAGTAGCCAGTGCAAACAATAGAATACCTACGATGGTTAAAACGGTGATTGCTGCAAAAACACCTTCAGCATTTAAATTTCCAGACATTCTACGACTATAGTATCCTAAGCCTTCACTAGCTCCGAGCCATTCACCAATGGTTGCCCCAACGAGTGCGAAAACAATCGCCATTTTAAATCCTGAGAAAAAAGAGGGGAGAGCCATTGGAATATGTAGCTTTTGAAAAATTTGAAAACGTGATGCACCCATTGAACGTAATAATTCGATATATTCTTTATCACATGACTTTAATCCATCATAAGTACCAACCACAATTGGGAAGAAACAAATTAGGATCGTTACGGCAACCTTACTCCAAATGGTATAGCCAAACCACAGAACAAAAATAGGGGATAAGGCAATAATTGGCACCATTTGGGAAATGACGACTGCAGGATAAATAATTTTCTCGATTGTTTTTGAAAAGAACATGCTGACGGCTAAAATAACACCTCCGATAACGGCAATGACAAAGCCGATAAGGAATTCAAGCATAGTGGCACTCAAATGTTCCAAGATTAAAGGACGCCAATTATCTATTATCATCCGAACGACATTAGTAGGTGCTGGTATGATAAAGCTTGGTATGATACCAGTTCGAACAAGCCATTCGACAATACCAAGAAAAATAATTGAAACAATCAAAAATAAGCTATAGTTTTGCAGAAAGTATTTAATCTGTTTCATTTGAAATTTTCTTCTCCAATTCTTGTCGTAATGTTACTATCTTTTGAGAATGAATCATCTCAGGTTGGCGAGGCCTTGGTAATTCTATTGGAATTTCTTCTAAATCTTGATTTTGATGTAACAATAAAATACGATCACTTAAATAGATAGCTTCTTCTAAATCATGGGTAATAAAAATAATTGTTTTGTTTAAATTTTGCCAGATAGATAATAGCCATGATTGCATTTCTTTTTTTGTTAAAGCATCAAGAGCACCAAACGGTTCATCGAGTAGTAGTACATCTTTTCCTGTTAAAAGTGCTCGTAAAAAAGCAACACGTTGTCTCATCCCCCCCGACAATTGCTTAGGAAGTGCATTTTCATAGCCAACTAATCCTACTCGCTGCAACCAAATTCTTGCTTCTTCTTTTGAGATATGTAAGTCTTTTTGAATTTCGGAAGCAAGCATAATATTTTCAAGAATGGTTCGCCAAGGAAGTAGTAGGTCTTTCTGAGGCATATAGCCGACATCGCCAAGGGAAATGTCTTTTTGATTAATCTTAATTTCACCTTCATCTTGATGAAGAAGTCCGGTTATAAGTCTTAAAATTGTACTTTTTCCTGTACCGCTTTTCCCGATGATTGAAACAAATTCACCTTGTTGAACTTCCATATCCAAGTGGGAGATGACTTTCGTTTTGTTCTTATTTTCATCAGTAAAGCTATAGGATGCATTTTTTAAAATAAGTGCCATTTTCATTTCCTTTCTAAATTGAATCAATTTCATAAATTCATTTTTGGTTTTTAATTATTAACAATTCAACACTTTAAATATTCACTATTCAGATATGGATGTTCCGCTACAGACGGCGCTTTCCACGGGCTTGGCTTCAATCTCCTCGTCACTACGTTCCTGCGGGGCTTTCAGCTCAAGCTTTTCCCGTAGGAGTCGCCGTCTTTCGCTCCACAATAACAAAATTGGATATCATTAAATGTTCGTATAGTTTTTTGGATTTTGCATTATGAAATTGATTAAAGTAAATAAAAAAACTGCTCTCTAAGAATAGAAAGCAGTTTTGTGAACAACACCACACAAATTTGCGATTAGGTGTTGAGAAACTACTTTCCTACGCTAGAATGATCTAGATCAGGTTCAAAGGGTACAATCTCAGCCAATAGGCGCCCCTAGTAGATGTTTGTATTAAGTTTTAATTCAAGTATATAAATTACTTGACCTTTATATTACTGCACTTTTTTCGAAAACAAATAAAAAAAACCACTCGAGGTAGAGTGGGGTTGCATAACGAATTTCATTAAACACGACTCACTTCCCTCCGCTAGTTTGAACTAGATCAGGTTCAAAGGGTTTAGAACAATTGTTCAGTCTCAGTCCGTTATTGGACACCCCTAGTGTTATTTAGTTTCCATATTCAGCTTAACATGTAATTTATATTATGCAAGGCTTTTCACAAAATTAATATGTAAGAAGGATTTTCCCTTCTAAAAAAGAATTATTAATACAGTACTTTTTTTGTTTTAACATTGTATTTGCTAAATAAATGTATTTAAAGGGTCATATTCAAAAAAATTCCTGCATAAGTTCTAATTTGACCTTATATTTCTTACAGTATAAAGAAGATAGATGAGGAGGGGATACTTTGCTCGTCGACGGTGTGTTTTCAGGTGGAGGAATTAAAGGATTTGCATTTGTCGGTGCACTTCAAGTGTTGGAGGAAAATGATATTCATTTTGAACGTGTGGCTGGTACGAGTGCAGGAGCCATATTGGCTGCTTTTCTCGCTGCGGGTTATACAGTTGATGAAATTGAGACGATGTTAGATGAACTTGATGTTTCTACATTTCTTGATTCACCAAAAACTGTATTACCATTTCCATTTATGAAATGGATTAATCTGTATTTTAGAATGGGGCTATATCAAGGGAAAGCACTTGAAAAATGGTTTTATGAAAAACTTTCGGATAGAAATGTCTATACATTTGATGATTTACCTACAGGATCTTTGAGGCTAATTGCATCTGATTTAACAAATGGTACAATGATGGTTCTTCCAGATGATTTAAGTAAGTATGGGGTAAGTCCAGGGACATTTTCAGTTGCTAAAGCTCTTCGAATGAGCTGCGGAGTTCCTTTCTTCTTTCAGCCAGTGAAATTGAGGGTTGCACAAGGAGAATCAATTGTAGTCGATGGCGGTGTATTAAGTAATTTCCCAATATGGCTATTCGAAGATGAAAGTGGTAAGAAGGAACGCCCTGTTCTCGGATTAAAGTTAAGTAATCCAAGAGAGAATATGGAGCCGCATAAAATTAATAATGGACTCAATTTATTTGAAGCCCTTTTTAGTACGATGAAAAACGCGCATGATGAGCGTTATATTTCACGCATACATGAAAAGAATATAATTTTCATTCCTGTTGAAAATTATAGTGCGACAAAATTTGATCTAGATGATGAAACGAAAGAGCATTTAATTGAAATCGGAAGAATCCGAACGACTCAATTTTTGAAAAGTTGGGATGCTACTACAAAAAAAGAGAAGTTTATAGTCGAAACTTGAGATTGGATATTTCCAATCTCTTTTTTGTAAATTTGGATTTATGATGAGTTATTTAATTCTTTGATTCATTAGTGGATATTAAGAGTCGAAGAATTTTAAATAAAAATGCAACCAATAGGGATGACCAAGGAGTATTATACAACCAATTTGAGGTGATGATTATTAAAAACATATTAGAAAACATAAACGAATTATCTATGTTATTGTTACTTCTATGTTCATTCTTTTATTATTGACACTTGAAAAAGACCAAGCGTGAAAGAAAACTTTCTTCATTTGAATTTTCGATGTTTATAATCATTAAACTTACATATTTTCTTTGGGCGGGTAGTTATCTACTGCTTTTTTTAGATAGAAATTTTGGATAGAAATGATATTATGAGCTGGATACCTGTTTTGCGAAACCCAAAATAATTATAAAAAAGAGGTGAGAATTTACACCTCTTTTTTATATATACATGCTGGAAAATAGATTAATCAATCTTTTTCCCAAGAATAACTAAATCTCTCTTTACACCATCCAATTCAGCTACTTCAGGCAAGTGGCCCCATTTTTCAAATTGATATTTTTTAAATAGTCGTATGCTAGGCTCGTTATGTGCAAATATGAAACCTAATAAATTTTTGATTTTTAGTTTAGGACAAGCATCTATAGCATGTTGTAAAGTGATTTTACCAAGGCCTTTCCCTCTAGAATCTTCACTGAAATAAATACTTAATTCAGCAGTTGAGTCATATGCAGGTCTTCCATAGAATGATTGGAAACTAATCCATCCGCATATTACACCTTCATATTCTACAACCCATAATGGTCGTTTCGAAGGAGTATGTTCGTTAAACCAAGGTAGACGATCCTCAATGGACACGGGTTCAGTATCTGCAGTTACCATTCGACTTTCAATGGTCGAATTATAGATTTCAACAATCTTTGGTAAGTCTTCTATTTTTGCGTCTCTAAATGTTATTTTTCCGTCCATTTAAATTTCCCCTCACTAAATAAATCTTATGATAAGTTGTTTCTGTCTTGTTAACAATTTTAATGCTTTTCTTGATTGTTTTGAATTAAATTTTGCTCGATATTATGAATTTGAAATAATAGTAAGTGTATAATGATATTCAATGAATTTTATTTTGTTTCGTAAATCATTTTGTAGAATTTCTAAAGATTTGTAAGGAGGCAGGGATCAATGGAATCTGTAGTTAGTAAAGTATTGGATGATCTGGATATTCAAATATTAGATATCTTGCAAAGAGACGCACAGGTAAGTAATGCTGAAATTGCAAAGCGAGTCAATTTATCACCACCAGCTATACACGCTCGAATTAAACGTCTAGAAAATGAAGTCTATATTAATCAACAAGTGGCTATTTTAAACCAAGAGAAACTTGGATTTGAGTTACTAACCTTTATTTTCATCAGTACGAATATCCATCAAGCTGAGCAGCTAGCAACGTTGGAGAAAGAACTGGCTTCTATGCCAGAAATATTAGAATGTCATTGTATAACAGGTGAATATGATTATCTGCTAAAGGTAGCAAATAAAGGTCGCAAAGAATTAGAGAGCTTCATTAGAAAGTTAAATATGCTAGGAGTAACACATATTCAAACGAGTTTAGCTCTTAGGGAAGTAAAATATTCCACAGTTTTGCCTATACGAGAAGATACTAAGCTTTAGACTCTATTTATTCATTTGGATTTTTTTACTATAATAATGATTTTCATCAGTTCTAGCCTACGATGCAAATTGCGGCTTCTCGTATGGCTAGTTTTCCCGTAGAAGTCGCCGCATTTCACTCAAGTAAGAATGCATTCAAAAATACGTAGTACAAAATTGAAAGTGTCTACTAATTTATCTTCTTCTTTTTTTAGGATCAAATGCTAAAGGCTGTTTTTTCTTCACTATTTCAAAAATTACATAGACATTGATTATATTTTGATCAACGAATTCTACATCAACAACTTTTCCTTTACGGCCTTTTATTTTTATTGGATCATCGATTAGGGGAATGTTTCTTAATAATTGACTTAACACGACCGTTTTCTTTTCATAAAAATGGACAGTATATAACAATTAATATCTCCACCTTTTTAAATAATTGTTGAAAAGTCTTTAAATTTGATTAATAAAATATATTTTTTTCCAAAACATAAATTTCAGCTTGTATATTTTATGATTAAGACAAAAGTATTGAACTTTGTCCAAATGACCATACATAACAATTAATAATTGAGTTCTTAAACAAATAGATAGGATACTGCGATAAAAAAGCGAATACTTTTCATTATGTAAGTGAAAAGGGAGTGTTAATAATATTGAAAGGATTCAGTGAAATGAGTGAAAAATTATTAAGGGTAGGAACTACTTATATTCCGGTAACGGATGTGAAACTTTCTTCTGAATGGTATGTAAATAAATTGGGGGCAGAGTTAAGTTATAAAGACGAAGATAAAGCTATTCTTAATTTTGCAAATCAAAGCATATTTCTTGTGAAATCTAAAAAAGATCAAAGTGCCAATTTTTATGATATTTACGGTGAAGAACGGTTTTCATTAACGTTTGAAGTAGATGGTCTAAATGCTTTAATTGCTATTCATAAAGGTTTTACAGAAAAAGAAATAAAAGTAGGGGAGATTGAAAACAGAGGACATACTGGAAGAAATTTTGTTTTCTACGATCTAGATGGTAATAAATTTGATGTATGGAGCGAATTAAGTCAATCTTTCAGAGAAAAATATCTTCACTAATAATTAATACATCAGTTCGCAAAAAAGCCTTAATGCTAGTAAGCATTAAGGCATGTTTATTTGCATAAAAAATGGCTAATTTTCAAAGACATTACATATTGTAACTAACTATTACTTGTTTGTATTCTTATTGGAGTGTTGCGTCTTATCATGGTTTGTTGAATTATTTTTGTTTTTTGCTTTTGAATCCCATTCAGCAGAAAATTCTTCATAAAGGTTATTTTTAGGGTTATTGTTATTACTATTGGTGTCGCCATTGCTTACACTTCTGTAAAGATCGTAAGGGTTATGAGTTCTTACATTCATTGTCTTTTTGCTGTTTTTATTGCCCATGGATGTTCACCTCCTAGAGTTTAATGTGCTCAGTAATGGGATGTTTATTCTTTATGACTTTTTGAATTCGATATTCAATTACGTATAAAGTGCATGAAGAAAAACAAACTAGAACTGTGCTTTAAAATTGAACTAGGAGGTACGAGAATGCCAAACCAAAATCAAAATTCTCCAAAACCAGATGACCGGTCAAATAATGTAGAACGTATCGATCAAATGATCAAAAATACGAAAGAAAATATCCAGAAGGCAGAAATTAGTAAGGAATTTTCAAGTCCAGAAGAAGTGCAAAAAATTAAAGAAAAAAATAAACGTCGCGAGCAATCGATTAATGCCATGGTTGAGGAAAGAAATGACGAAGCTCAAGATCGTGAGAATGGTTATAAATAATTAAAAATAAGGCTGTATTAAAGGGTTTTTAATCCATTTTTTCATAGCATGAAGAAGTCCTTGTGATGATTTAATTTCACAAGGATTTTTTCAATTAGTAAAGTGTAGGGATTGGATTACAGGCAACGGCATCAATAAATCTTGGATCAATTCCATAATAATACCAGAATGCACCATTCCATCTATATCCAGAAACTTCACCATACTCAACACGTGTAGGATAAAACCAGAAACTTTCTCCATTAATGAGCCAAACATAAGTGTTTTGATATACACAATCAATCATATAGGATACAGAAGGTTTTGATGGAATAAATGTTGGAGGAGGGGATAGTGTTTGTTGTCCCGATGGCCCTTGAGGTGGGTAGTATACCATTAAATTTCACTCCTTTTTTAATTGGTCCTCAACGATATTATATGTTGTATGAATTAGAAGGAGATACATTAGAGTGAAGATCTAAATCATATGTATTGAATGCCCTCAGTTCTGAGGAGAAGTTATTCCGAGGAAATATGAACAATCGATATAACTTAAAAATGGAAAAGCCTTAATGCACGATAGCATTAAGGCATAGAACTTAACAAGACTGATTGTTGTTATGACTTGCTTGATTTTTTTCTGCTTTAGCATCCCATTCAGCAGCAAACTCAGTTTTTGAGTTATTGTTATTATTATTGTTTGGGTTGTCCACATTGGTTTTACCTTTTGCATTTGGAAAATTATTATTATGTCGATCATTACCAGTTTTTTTTGTCATGGATATTCACCTCCCAAAGATTAATGTGTTCAATTTCGGATGGTTTATTCTAATAACTATTTAATTTTAAGTAAAAAAGATACGAATAGTGACGTATAAAGTAAACAAAACAACAAAGGTTAAAATCTAATGACAGATTGAAAAGTGCTGCAAGAATTCAAAGTATGATTGAAAATACAAGAAAAATTTAGTGAAGCAGATATAAGTATGAATTAGAAGATTAGGAAGAAACTAGAAATATTTAAGGGATTATATTAGGGGAAAAGGAAGTAGCAGATTATGTTGCAGTGGTTGAGGCTGTGATGTGTTTATTATACATTTATCACAGCCTGGAAATTTTTATTAGTTGTTGTCATTAATCTTTTGTAGGAAGTTCTATACCTAAGTGTTCTAAAATCGCTTTTGTCATAAATTTATTTGCTTGAACATCTTTTTCTATGTTACTAATTCTATTTTCCATGTTTTCTATAGTAATCAATGAGGTATTTAATGTTTTTTCAGTTAAATCTTCTGTATTTTTGATTCCCTCGAATATGTTGTTTAATTCAGAGGCTGTTTTATGCGTAAGGTTATTCACATCACTAGTTATTTCGTGAATATCAACACTTAAACCTTCTTGTAAATCAATGATATTATGCTCAAACAGATCAACTTTTGCATTCGTTTCTTCAATTCGTTTGTCCAAATTAACAATATGTCCTTCTAATTCCTCAGTTGCCTTTTTGAACCTATTAAAAAAGATTTCACTTTGTTCTTGTAAAAAAATATTTAGTAATCTACTACGATTAAGAGGAAGGTTTCTTCCATCTCCACGAATTAAGTAAGTACCTTTAAAAGTTGAATAGGGTTTATGCTCGCCACTCGGTATTTCGATTCTATAAAATGGAGTATCTCCTTCATTTTCAACATAAACTTCAACATCTACTGAAGGCTGACAATCACTTGCTTTATTTAAAATCGAGAGTTTTTCTTTGTCACCTATAGTACAACCAACTATTTTACCAATTTGTTGACCATCTTCATTAATAGATTCGTCAACACCCAATAAAATAGCACCGCCTTTAGAGGAATTTGCAAAAGCAACTAAATCATCAACACTTAACCCTTTTAGATTCCTCTTATAATCAACGTCATATCCTTCCTCTTTACTTAAAAGTATACTAGCTCGTTCGCTTATTTTCTTATTGTTCACTTTTAAATCCTCCTGGGTATCTCCTAGATATAATTATAAAACAATTAAGTAAATTATAAATAGTTTTGATGTTCATAAGGCTCTGTTGTTAGAAAGATGACTCAACTATTTGTTTTGATAAGATATTAATATTTTCGATAATTAACGTATCGAATAAGAAAAAGATTTCGATTTGAAGACTCTAAAGGAGTAAATTACTTAACCAAATCACTGTGACTCTGCTTAACAAGTTTATATTATTTTTTATGTGCAAAATTTGATGGATTTTGTAAAATTTTGTTGAATTTCAGAAAACTTTTATGTATGATATAAAAGTACTAAGTGATATTTTAGGTAAATAGTATCAAGGAGGTTATGAATCTATAGACTTTTATATTTGTTATGAAGTAAAAATGGACTGTTTGTAGTATGAATATGCTCGTAGATTATTAAATTCGATTTTTGTAAATTTCTAAATCAAAAGAGACGAATTAGAGAAGAGGATGTTTAGTGGGGAAATTCTTAAGAAGTATCGGAAATTTAAAAACAAAATTAATCATTTCATTTTTGAGTATATTAATTATTCCTTCCATATTTATCGGGTTACAATCTTATTCAACTGCAAAAAATGCAGTTAAAAATGAAATGTTAAACGGATTTGAAAAAACAACAAATGTATTAAATCTTTCGATAGATAACTCGCTAAAACCTAAAATGCATGATGTAGAGTATTTTGCTAAAAATATTACCTTAAAGCAGTTCAAAGGAGAAAATAGTCTTAAGTTAGGCCAACAATTCGATGAGTATGCACAATTACATCCCGAAATTCTAAGTATTTATGTGGGAAGTAAGACGGGTGCTTTAATTCAAAAACCAGACGTAACAATGCCTGCTGGCTATAATCCATCAGAAGAAGATTGGTATAAAGCTGCGATGGACAAACAAGGAGAAATAGCAATTTCAGAGCCATATCAAGATGCCGGTTCAAAAGAATGGTGTGTCACTATCTCCCAAACCATTAAAGACGGATCAGGCGTTGTAGCTGTCGATATCTATGTAAGTCATATACAAGAACTAATAAATAAAGTGAAGTTAGGTAATACAGGATATGCGTTTCTGTTGGATCAAAATAGAAAATACATAGCTCATCCTACTATGAAAGTAGGAAGTGAAGCAAAAGATTCTTTTAATGATCAGATGTATCAAAAAGAACAAGGAAATTTTGTTTACGTATTTAAGGGTAAAGAAAAGGTAATGGAATTTACCACAAATAAACTAACGGGCTGGAAAATAGCAGGAAGTGTACCAACTTCAGAAATTAATGATGCAGCTGCACCTATTTTTCTAAAAACGTTTTTTGTTATCTTAATCGCTTTGATTATCGGAGCTATAGTTATTTTCTTTATCATAAAATCCATTTTAAGTCCTCTAAGAAAGCTAAAGGAAAATGCCAATACCATTAGTAAAGGAGATTTAACGAAGGAAATTAACGTACAATCTAATGATGAAATTGGACAATTAGCTAAAGCATTTCAAGAAATGCGAATAAGTCTTATCGGTTTAGTAAAAGAAGTAGATCAGAATGCCGAACAGGTCGCTGCTTCAGCAGAAGAATTAACGGCAAGTGCAGAGCAGACAAGTGCTGCAACAGAACAAGTTTCCACTGCAATTCAAGAAGTATCAAGTAGTGCAGAGAAACAAACGGATGGCATAAACAAAAATTCTGAGTCGTTACAACAAGTTTCTCAAGGAGTAACGCAAATAGCAGAGAATTCTATGAAAGTTACAGAGCTTGCATATCACACAACAATGCAAGCAGAAGAAGGCGGTAAAGCTGTTACGAATACAGTTAACCAAATGAATTCAATCCATGAATCCGTACTAGAGTCGAATGCTATGATTGAATCTTTAAATGTACGATCTAAAGAAGTCAATTCAATTTTAGATGTAATTACCGGAATAGCAGATCAAACAAATCTTCTTGCTTTAAATGCGGCAATTGAAGCAGCAAGAGCTGGCGAACATGGTAAAGGATTTGCGGTTGTTGCGGATGAAGTTAGAAAATTAGCTGAACAATCTCAACAATCTGCAATAGAAATTCATGAAATCGTAGAAAAAATCCAAAAAGATACAAAAAGTTCTGTTCAAATCATGGCACGAGTTACAGATGATGTTCAGACTGGAGTTAAAGTATCTACTGAAGCGATCGAGAAATTCAATCAAATACTTCAAAGTACAAAAGAAATGACTCCACAAATGGAAGACGTATCTGCAATTGCACAACAAATGTCTGCTTCTATACAAGAGATTAGTGCTACTGCACACGAACTATCTGGCATTGCAGAAGCAAATGCAGCAACTTCTGAAGAAGTAGCAGCATCCACACAGGAGCAATTGGCTTCGATGGAAGAAATTTCTTCATCAGCACAATCTCTTTCATCTATGGCAGAAAACTTAAAGCAATTAATTTCTAAATTTAAGTATTAAAATCTATATTGATTTATCTCAAATAAAAAAGGCTTGGTTCAATCATTAGAACCAAGTCTTTTTGCTATATAAAATTGATTTTGTTAAAAAAGATATGAATAATGACGTATAAAGCAAACAAAGTAAAACAAACTATTAGAGTGATTTAAAAATACATGACTTTGGAGGCTATGTAATGTCAAATCAAAATATACCAAAACCTGATGACAGATCGGACAATGTCGAACGTTTGCAAGAAATGGCTCAAAATACGAAAAAGAATATTAAAGAGGCAGAAATAAGCATGGAGTTTGCAGGTCCCGATGAAGCTCAAAAAATTAAAGAAAAAAATGACCGTCGAAATAAAGCAATTGATGCGTTCATAGCAGAAATGAAGGACGAAGCAGAAGCTCGTAAAAAAGGGCTTAAATAGAAATAATGGTGATAAGGCTGTAATAAAAGTGTACTTTACATTTTGTTGCAGCTTTTTCATTGTTGGTTACTGTATAAAGTGAACAATAAAAAACAAACTAATACGGCAAGGAAAAATAAAATTTTGGAGGGCAACGAATGAAAGATAAATTTCGCGGTCAACATAGTCCAGATACTAATGATAGATCAACTAGTGGGTTAAGAATTCAGAGTATGATTGAAAATACAAAAAAGAATATGCGGGAAGCCGAAATCAGTATGGAATTTGCAGGTAAGGAAGAACTCGAACATCTCCAAGAAAAAAATCAACGTCGTAAACGAGAAATTATGATAAAAGAAAAGGAAATGGCAGATAAAGCTGCAGAAGTAGCTTGGAAAAACAGTTTTAAAGGTGGATCGAAAAAGTAGCTGTGGCTGTGATGAAAGTTATTTCATCACAGTTTCACTTTTATTAATGACTCTTATTTATTTTATACAATACATAATGAATGGCAAAGAAAACGAATTTCATTGAACTTAAAGGGTTTAACGAAAAGTATTTTTCTACCGTATTTTTTGATTGACAGAGGTACATTAATAGAATAATAAGTGATATGATTGAATAAATGTATATAGTTGGAAGGTGAGGAGTATGGGTTTATTTATACTGGTTCTTTTAATGGTGTTTTCATATGACTTTACAAGATTAATAAGACAAAATAAAACAATGATTGAACAAAACGAAAGAATGATTACTCTTCTAGAAGAGATAAGAAACAAATAGATAAAAAAATATTAATAAGTTCCAGTTAAAAGTAATAAAAGCCTTAATGCATACTGTCATTAAGGCTTTTATACAAAATTTATTTATCTACTTTATCTTTTGATTGTTTATTGATATTTTCGATAGCATTTTCTCGCCATTCAGCAGCAAACTCTGCTCTGAAGTTATCTGGGTTATTATAAGGGTTATTCGTTGATCGCGTATCTTTTACGCTTTTAAAATTACTGTTATGATTCTTTTTATTTTTTGCTTTATAACCATTTTGTTTTGGCATGAATGTTCACCTCCCAATGATTAATGTGTTCAATTTAGGGTGGTTTATTCTTATATCCATATAGTTTTATTACAAAAAAGAAAAAATAATGACGTATAAAGTAAATGTAGGTCAGAATAATCTAATTCGATTTGTATTGAGAAAAAATATGAATTATTACAATCAATTGAATATTTTACCATGAAATTGCTATAATAATGAGGAACATGCAAGCAATTTTTCATCGAAAAGTTGTTTGTTATTTTTGAGTGGGAGAAAACCCATCCTACTAAATAATTTATAAAAATAATAAATCTGTTAATTAAATAGGAGGTAACCATGGGAAGATTAGTCCATTTTGAAATTCATGTAGATGACATGGATCGTGCAAAGAAGTTTTACGGAGAGGTATTCGATTGGAAGTTTGAAGATTGGAGCTCTTATGCAGGTATGCCTTACTTTGGTGCAGTCACTGGTGATGAGGCCGAAATGGGGATTAATGGTGCTTTAATGCAACGACAAAGTGCTCCTCCAGAAGCAAATCAAAGTATAAATGGATTTGTTTGTACAATGGGAGTGGAGGATTATGATTTAACGGAACAGAAAATTCTGAGCCACGGAGGCAAAGTTGCATTGCCAAAATACGCATTACCAGGAATGGCGTGGCAAGGTTACTATATTGATACAGAAGGAAATACAATTGGAATACATCAACCAGATGTAAATGCAAAATAAAATTTTACACTGGTAATTATTATTGACAGAACGCCAAAACCTTTGAAATTAAAGGGATGAGGCGTTTTTTTGTTGTATCTAATAATAACCCCATATAATTAAATTCCACCATGATATAAAATATATTGTGGGTTTTGTAATTCTTCTACAAAGTTTAATCAAAGGTCAATATTTTTTAATAACTCTAAACGTTTAAATTGATATTGCCTATCTAAATCATGGAAAATTGCTTCAGGAATATCAATATAAAAACCTGTCGAATTTTGACAGGTTTTTTAATATACTCAAATATTTTATACTATTCGCTCACAACATCATTAAACTCTGATATTTCATAATGTCCTACAAGTCCTTCAAGGAAAAATGGGTCGCCAGCAACAAAATCTTCTGCTGTTGCTTTATCAACAAAAATACCAAATGAGCCTACACCGTCAATTGTCTGTTCCGTCAATGCTCCCATGCTGATGATTTTATTCTGTGCAAGAAATTTATCAACATGCATTCTATGTCTTGGATAAACTTTCATCAATTCTTCTCGAGTTTTTCCTGATGCAATTTTGTAAAATATAATAGCTCTCATCTATCGTTCTCCTCTACAATTTTTTGAACTTCTACAAGTATATCATTTTTTATTTCAAACAATATTTTAAAACATCATCGAAGCAAATTTTTGATTTTATATAGTTAAGCGCTAAACTATATTGTGAATTGGGTAAAAAGGCGGATATTACCTCAAACCCTTACCTATCTGAATGAATAAGTTATAAATTGAAAAGAAGAAAATAATAAAAAAACATTCAAAGAACTGTCCCTTGAATGCTTTTTCGCTTCTTTTAATTAGAGTGAATTACCTGTACACGGCCAATCTGACCATCTATTAGTCTGACTTTAATACCGTGGGGATGAGAGCTCGAATTGGTAAGAATATCTTTTACGATGCCTCTGGTAAGCTTTCCCGTTTTTTGATCCTTTTTTAAAACAATATCAACAGTCATACTTGGTAATACGTCTTTCCGATTTTGTCCGTTCATTAGACACCCATTTTTCTGCGGGTATTACTTGTTTTTTTCGCTAGCTGGCTTTTCATTTTTTTTGTTGAAAGGTCGGCATTCGGTTTTCCTTTATTAGCAGAGGATTGGTTCTTTTTGGCTTCAAGTTGTTGCTTTACTGCATCTCGCAGGCTGATTTTCTTTTTTGGTGCTTCGGATTGATTATTCTCGGTCATAGGGAATTCCTCCTTATTGAATATGATAGTAAGTCCAGTATAATCTATTTTCGGTTATTTGTGAAAGAATGTACTTAAAGTAACAGGGGATTAGTTGTGTAAGAATCAATCTGATAAAGAAATTTAATTCGCTGAAAAAATTCTGCAACAATTGAGTAACCCAAAACACTGGAAAATTGAAATCGACAACGTAAAGATATCTTTACGTTGTCGATTTTTTATTTTATACTGTATGTAAAGATATCTTTACGTTTTTTAGAGAGGAACTGAGGTGCACTTGAAAGTAAAAAACAGAATTAAAGAAATACGTTTAGCTAAAGGGATTAGTCAAATTAAAATGGCAGAAGACTTACAAATTACAAGGCAAACGATTAACGCCGTAGAGAATCACAAATATAACCCTAGCCTGGAACTAGCACTAAAGCTGATTAAATATTTTGATGTAAACATTGATGAAATATTCGAATTGGAGGAGGAATAGTATGAAAAAGGTACCAATCATTATAGCTATTACGCTGGTTTGTTCAATGAGTATAGGTTTTTACTTGGGTGGTTTGTTGATTCCTGATTTGCCAGTTGGAATGGTTGCAGCAGGTATTACGGGTTCTATTATTGGTGTTGGGATTATACTTGGAACAATAAAATTTCGTGAGAGCCGAAAGAGTAATAATGTACCTGAGGTAGATGAAAGAACATGGATAAATCTTAAAAACTTCTATGCATTATCATTGTACATTGTATTATTTGGAAGTATGTTATTAGTCTGTGTATTATTTGCATTTGGTATAAAAACAATTGAATTAGGTGCATTAAGTATTTATTTATTACTACTATTTATGGTGTTAGTGATTGGAACATTAGTTGTTAAAAGACAATAAAGTGGAGCGTTATATTAAATTAAGCGTAGCTTTTGCTACCCTTAATTTATATTAATGTCAAAAATATAATTGATCTTACTCTCAATTTCACCTTTATTCCATTTTGCTGTAATTTCATAAATATAATATCCTTTTTTGATGGAAGTATTATTTGATTATCTTGTATTCCAATAGTATCACTTGTACCATCTTCATTTTTTGATTAACAGTTATTGCAGCAGGATTTTGTTCAATTTGAATTTTTAATTTTTCTCCCTCTTTTGCATCTAATGTTTTAAATTCATTTGCTAAATCATTTATCTCAGATGAACTAATTTTTCGCGCTTCAAAGTCGTCTTCTTTCCACTTAAAATTACCTTAATCAACCACAGCAACTTCCCATAAAATTCTAAAGTAAATGTAAAATCTATTAAAAAACCAACAAAATCCTTTTAATGAATTTTTCTAGATTTTTTGTAATAGTATGAAAGGTATATGAATAAAATTGTTAGAATTAAAAATAGATAGAAAAATAATTTTCCGCCAAAAGTGGTTGCATTGATTAAAGTACAAGTAGATATGAAAGTACTTAAACACAAAATTGGTAAAATGAAAAATAAATAATTTGTCTTATTTGTAATTTTATTAAGAAGCATTCCAGCTAAAATTATTAAATATAATATACTTAAGATCATTATTAAAGGATAAAAAGGATGGAATTTAGCTGCATAAATAAAATAATCTAAATACAAAATATCAGAAGATTTTTCTATATTTCCCGAAAATAGTTGTGTAAAAGGTGCAGAATATTTCCATTCCCAAGGGAAATCATCTGTAATACCAGATCCTTCATATAAAGAGATCGCTGTAGAAAAAATAAATAATATTAAAGCAAATATCATTTGTACAATTAATTTAAAAATATAATTCCCCTCCACCATTAACTATATTACATATATTTTAACAATAAAGAATAAAATATCCAAATGATTAAAAGATAAAACCAAACTGGATCGTACGAACCTTGTCAAACTTCATTTAAAAGCATTTAAAACCAGGTATAAGTTCAATGATATTACTGGTACCAATTTCTTCATATCTTAAAAGTTGTTAAATAAAATTTAATGAAGTCACATTGGAAAAATAAGATTTGCATATAATGTTGCTTAAAAAATTTTGTATGATTAGTTTGTAATTCAAGGATTTAAAAATAAACACAAATATATTGGAGGAAGAATATTTGAAAACATTATTTAATACGAAGAAATTAAGCTTTATTCTTCTATTAATAATCCTTTTAACGCCTATGTTTCATCTTCCCTTTTCTGTAAGTGTCCAGGCTGCTCAACCGTTTAAAACGGAAGATGTTGATAAGTTTGTCACTAACTATATAGAACGTAATGGGCTACCTGGTGCGTCCATTGTAGTTGTAAAAGACGGTAAATTAGTATATGAGAAAGGATATGGTCACGATTCCGAAGGGAAACCTATAACAGAAAAGTCGTTAATGAGAATCGGTTCCGTATCCAAATCATTCACTGCATTTGCTGTTTTACAACTTGTTGATGAAGGGGAAGTCCAACTGGATGACCCCGTAATTAAATATTTACCAGAGGTAAAACTTGACGATTCAAGATGGAAAGAAGTTACAATACGTCAACTATTGAGTCACACATCAGGTATTCTAAACCCGACTATTGTTCCACCAGCGAGTAACTTAAAAGCAGGTGTGGAACGTTTGAATGATTGGAAGCTGCAATCAAACCCAGGAGAGAAATACTATTATAGCAATGGGAATTACTGGGTTCTAGCACTTTTAGTGGAGAGAGTAAGCGGAATAGAATTCTCTCAATATCTTAAACAAAAGGTATTCTCTCCACTAGGAATGAATGACTCACTCACTACTGTTAACTCTGGAGATTTTGTAAAAGGACTACCTAAAGGATATGTAACAGCATATGGAGCTGCAATGCCTTGGACAGAGCTTGAAGCGATGAATATGGGGGCAGGAAGTATCATATCAACTGCATCAGATATGGGGAAATGGCTTTCTATGCATACGAACAAGGGAAAGTCTGGAACAGGAGAGCAATTATTATCAAAAAAATTATTGGAAGAATCTTATTCGCCACAACTTGGAAACAAAAAATACGGATTTGGTTGGGAGTTAAGTTTACCGAATGTGAAGCCAGCACGCATTTCACATAGCGGAGTGGTATCAACGTATCAAACACAACAAGACATTATACCAAGTAGTGGTTATGCTGTTGCAGTTTTACTAAATAGCTTTACCCCTACATTTGAACACGCTTATGAGATTAGTTCGGGTATTATCCAAATGACCGAGGGCCAAGAACCAGTATTAAAAGCTCCAATATCTAAAATAATTGATTTATCACTTGGCGTTATCACATTGATTTATTTGATTTTAGGAATTAGAGGGATTCTTCGGAGTAAAAAATGGTCGGAAAAACGTAAACAACATCCTACTTGGAGATTTATCCTTCGCTTAATTCCTCAATTGGTTCCAACATTATTAATCGGGTGGTTGTTTTTTATTGTTCCAACGTTACAAAATAACAGTTCGACCACGATAGATGCATTTGGTCTTTACCCAGCTGCGATGTTCTTATTGGCGATTGTTTTCATTATTGGATTGGTACTTACAATTTTGAGAATCTATTATCAAATAACATTAAATAAAGGTAAAAGATTATAAGAATTACACTTAAAAACGCTCAGAATTACTCTGAGCGTTTTTGCTTGCGATTTATATTGCTAATTAGTTGTTAAATTCGAAGTTGTGTGAGGTACGACTGAGTTGTACAGAGTATGATTAAGTTGTATAGGTTACGAATGAGTTGTAAACGTTGCTAGTAAGTTTATAGGTTACAACTAAGTTGTAAACGAACATTAAAATGCGATGTATAAAATTATTGATCTCTGTTATTATTCGCAAAAGAGTAATTACCCATGGTATAAGTAAAGGCTAGCTAATACCAATCGTGCGCAATCAAGATGTATGTTTAGTTCATTTATTTCCCCTAGTTATAAAAATAATAGCACTTAGATATACGATAGCTATTGAGTTAGCTAATAAATATGAATTATTCGGAGATGGATCAAATAATAGTGAGCCTAGTATAATGAAAATTATTCCAAGTACAAACACGACAATCAATTCTGAGATTTTTTTGATCATATCTTATTCCCTTATTTTTATATTTTTTTTTATATTAGTTTAAATTAAATCTTATAACATTAAAAGCTCCTTTGAATTAATTTTGTTTTTCTGAGACTTCACTTTTCATATATTTAAATTTTTTTTCTTTCTGTTTTAGTTATTTTTAGTCTGTTTATTTACACTGTTGAAGGCATTTAGAAATATTTGTATAATAAGATAAAAATAAGTTATTTCTAGTGAGATTGGGCAATTTTATTTAATAGGAAAGTGAGAGTGATGTAATGAGAAGATATCTAAGCATGATTTCATTAGTGTTGTTCGTACTGTTTATCGTGTTAGGTTTTATTACTCCTCAAGTATTGAATCCTTTACCTGACTCATGGGACATAATTATAATAATATTATTACTGATTGGCTCATTTCTCTCAGCAATATTTAGTGAAAAGGGGCTTTTAAAAATAATTGCTCTAATTATTTCTTCTATTGGAGTGTTAGCCTTATTAATCCTAACTATATATGGTAGCATCATAATGATTGGTTATTGAACTAAGAAGAAGATCCAGAACAATTAAACATTCCCAATTACTTTAAAGAATAAGCGTATTCGCGATATCGAATACGCTTATTTATTTGAGGAAAGCCAACAATAAAGTTAAACAGAGCCTTAATTTTAATAAAAAAGTTATATAAAATGTTGAAAGTTTGGAGGGATAACAATGTGTGGGCGTTTTTCGTTGTTTGCTGCATATGAGAACTTAATCAGCGAGTTTGACATTCAGCAGATGTTTGCTGAAGAATATTATGAGGAAAGTTATAATATTGCACCTACGCACACGCACAATATTGTTTCAATAATTAACGATGGTACGAAAAATCGCATGGGTTACTTAAAATGGGGGCTAATTCCATCGTGGGCAAAAGATGATAAGATGGCTTCCAAGATGATAAATGCAAGATCTGAAACGGTGAATGAAAAGCCTAGTTTTAAGAAATCCTTTTACCAGAGACGTTGTATCATACCAATGGATTCGTTTTATGAATGGAAACGTGAAGGAAAAGAAAAAACACCAATGCGAATTAAAATGAAAAATGATTCACTTTTTGCAGTAGCAGGATTATGGGATACATGGAATGCACCATCCGGTGAAGCAATTCATACATGTACTATCTTGACTACAGAACCAAATGAATTGATGTCAGAGATTCATGATCGAATGCCAGTAATTTTACCAAAAGAGCAGCGATCCATCTGGCTGAATACATCCATTCAAAATACTGAAATTCTTAAATCTTTACTAGTACCTTACCATACTGTTGAAATGATGGCTTATGAGGTATCTTCTAAAGTAAACTCTTCAAAGAATAATTCATTGGAGTTAATTAAGAGAGTTCTATAAAAGAAAAGAAATAAAAATTAATAGAAAATGTTTCAATCTTTTATTGATTATTAAAGACAATTCAATCAGGAATTTGCAAATGAACAATTAACAGCAACAGATAAGTTAATTAATTAAAAACAAAGAAGAGACAATAGAAGGAAGTAGAAGGGCCACCTCAAAAGTGATGAATCCATGATTTTTGAGTACGGCCCTTCTTTAATTTAAAGATATTTTAACTAAAAGAAAACTATAAGGGGATCTTTCCCTTAACTGGCCATTAGTAAGCAGCAGAATAAAAATCTAAGTAGTGAGACGGGACTATTTTCGTTTTCTTAACCTCATATAATTTTATGCTAAAATATACATATATTGTAAAAGTTGATATAATATGAAAAAGAAATAACAGTTTAATAAAAAGGAGAATGTTGTTGAAATGAATAAAAAAATAATTTCCACCATATTAATTACTAGTATTTTGACTGGATGCAATACACATTCAATAGAAGATCAACCCGAAGGAAAAGTTGTTGTTGATAATAAAGATTATACAATGATTGGAAGTGATTACTCATGGAAAGGAAATAAAATTGAAGTAAATACAAAAAGTTCTCCAGATATAAATGAATTAGCAGATCAATTCAAAACATTAGAAGTAAAAAAAGGGGATACATTAAGACTTGAAATTGAAAGAAATCCTTCTTCCATAACTGCAATTAAACTGAATGAAGATGGTACAAGTGATAATGTTGAAATTAAAGATAATAAAATAACTATGCCATCAGATGATGGATATTATATTTATAAACTTAAAACAACATGGGATAAAGGAAAAGAAACTTTTATTTTTGATGTAAATATAAATTAAAAAGAGAGTGCCTATTTTATTTGGGTAATTCTTTTAATTTATTACATATAGCAAAAAAGAATAGAAAATATACAAAGGGGTTGTATTTTTTGAAAAAAATATCAATGTTTTTCGTTTTATTCAGTATGTTGTTTTTTGTAGTGGCATGCACATCAAATAAAACGAATAAAGAGATGGTAATATCAGATAATTATGCATTAGCTAAAGAGTCCTCGAATAATTTAATTTCCAATTATGAAACAATCCAATTAGAAAATGCGATTGAATCTTCTATCAGAAAAAAGGTATTTAAGAAAAAAGGCTATCCAGATGGTTATGATCTAACCATTTCTCGTGCAAAAAAGGAAGTAAATCTGGTGATTAGACCTTATTCTAAGAAAAATTTTAATTATTTAAAAGACGACCTAAAAAGTACAATTGAAGAAGTTTTAAAAGCAAATAACTATACGGATTATAAAGCAAATGTTCTAGCTGATTGGTCTAAAACTAATCAAACAGAGCGACAAGAAAATGAAGAAAAGATTGTATATGATATAGTGAAGATCATGGGAAACAAATATAAAATAGAAGTAATTACACAAATTGGATTTTCAGCTACTGATGGACACATTGTACAATTGCTCTTTATGATTAGGAACAATAAAGAAATTATTTATCCGATAGATGTGAACAATTTTCATAAAGAATTTTTAAAATTGGCTAAAGAAAAAGGAGTAAATGTGTCAGATATTCCTATACTTTTTAAATCAAATATAAAACGTGATTGGGAAATGAAAGTGATGCCTTCTATAAACCAAGGTTTAAAAGAAATAAAAGATTTAAAGGTTATATCAACTACTATAATAGATGATCAGAGTCCGATTTTTATTAATACCGCAATAAACAGCACAGATAAAAATGCTAAAAAAATTGGAAAACGTATTGAAAAACTCATAAATGAATTTTTCCAATATAATGATATTAACAAATCTTTTCCTGGTCCTCATGAAATTCAGGTTCTAAGTAAAGACAATAAGAAAATTAATTAAGCAAAGATTATATGTAATTTCTTCAATAATACTTCCGCGGAAAGCACGAAGCTAATTACACATCATGCATAATGCAGATTAAACTCAGTCCCATATGTTTTCTTGTTGAATACTTCATAAGAATTTGCAAAACCTATTCGTATGGAGGTGGAAAACATGAAAAACAAAATCCAAAAAGTAAATAAGCAATTGAATAAAGATTTCAGTGATAAACAAGCGACTCGTAGTCAACAATCAAGAGAATTTAATCAGGAATTTGCAAATGAGCCATTAACTGCAACAGAAAAGTTAAATAATAAAAAAACAAAGAAAAGACAATAGAGTGAAGTAGAAGGGCTACATCAATAATCAACCGACACTATGAATTGTGTCGGTTTTTTTTGAATGGGAGAGAAAAATTCTACTTTGGCAAATCGAAGATGTAGACTAGTTTGTATAATTGTGATTAAAAAGCATTGACAATCTGATTTATAAGTATTAAGATTATCTTGAATTCGAGATAAATTAAACTGAGATTTTAGATGGAATGCTGTTTAACGGGTTTTTGGCTTTGTAAATTTTTTTTAAACTAATATCTCGAATTCGAGATAAAATAGGGGGAATTAAAAATGATGAATATAGGATTATTAATCATCCGTTTAGTTATTGGGTTGTTATTCATTGGTCACGGCGCACAAAAGTTATTTGGATGGTTTGGAGGTTATGGAATAAAAGGTACTGGAGGATGGTTTGAATCAATCGGTATGAAACCCGGAATAGCGATGGCTATTTTTGCAGGACTAGGAGAACTGGTTGGAGGATTTTTATTTGCTACAGGCCTTTTAACACCAATTGGAGGAATATTAATTGCGGGAACAATGGTAATGGCAATAATTAAGGTACACGGTGCAAATGGATTATGGGCAACATCTAATGGTTACGAATATAACCTTACAATACTTGCTATTGCTATCAGTATAGCTTTGATTGGCCCTGGCGCTTATAGTCTTGATGCTTTATTTTTCTAAAACACCTTATTAAAGATAGTTATAGAGGAGATTGAATTATATGACAGATTTTATTCAACTGGTAAAAGAAAGACGTTCTGCTAGTAACTTTCAAGCAGACCACCCTATAAAGTTAGAAGAACTACATGAAATTTTTGATTTAGTTAAACTTGCACCTTCAGCATTTAACCTGCAGCATTCAAAATATGTAACAATTATCGATCCAACTATAAAAGAAAAAATAAGAAACGCTGCAAATGGTCAATATAAAGTAGCTTCATCATCTGCAGTAATTATTGTTCTAGGTGATAAAAAGGCATATCGCCAGGCATCTGAAATTTATGAGGGTCTAAACTTGCTAGGAATTGTAAATAAGCAGGAATATGATTTCATGGTTAATGATACTGTTTCTTTTTATGAATCAAGAGGAGAAGAATTTCAAAAAGAGGAAGCCATAAGAAATGCTTCATTGTCAGCCATGATGTTTATGATGGCTGCTAAGGAGAAAGGTTGGGATACGTGCCCAATGATTGGTTTCAATCCTGAAGAGGTAAGGGACATTTTGGATATTGGCGACCAATATGAAGTTGTATTAATGATTACCATAGGGAAAGAAAAAATAGAAAGTAGAAAACCACGCGGATATCGTAAACCCGTTAATGAATTTGTTACTTTCATATAGACAATTTTAATAGGAGGAATAGAAATGAAAAAAACAATGGGAATTCACCATATTACGGCAATCGTCGGTCATCCTCAAGAAAATTTAGACTTCTACGCAGGAGTTTTAGGTCTGCGTTTAGTGAAACAAACGGTAAATTTTGATGATCCTGAAACTTATCATCTTTATTTTGGAAATGATAGTGGAAAACCTGGGACTATCATTACATTTTTCCCGTGGGCTGATGCGCTTCAAGGAATTATAGGAGATGGCCAAGTAGGGGTTACTACTTATGTTGTTCCTAATGGATCCATGGCTTTTTGGGAAAAGAGATTAGCGAAGTTTAATGTTACCTTTACAAAAAATGAACGCTTTGGTGAACGATATTTATCATTTGATGATCCTCACGGTCTCCATTTGGAAATTGTAGAAAGAAGAGAAGGCGAGAATAATCAATGGGCATATGGTGACATTACACCAGATGTGGCGATAAAAGGATTCGGTGGGGCAACTCTATTTTCCACTCAACCAAATAAAACAGCAGATTTATTAGGAAAAGTGTTAGGTCTTGAAGTTATTGGCGAAGAAGGAGAATTTATCCGTTTCCAATCTTCTGCAGATATAGGGAATATAATAGATTTGAAAAAGATTCCAGGTGTAAAAGGTGTAATGGGTGTTGGAACAGTCCATCATATCGCATGGAGAGCAAAAGATGACAACGATCAATTAGAATGGCAAACTCATGTCTCAGAGCATGGACGGCATGTAACAGAAGTAAAAGATCGTAATTATTTCAAGGCTATTTATTTTAAAGAACCTGGTGAAATTCTATTTGAGATTGCAACAGATCCCCCAGGATTCGCACATGATGAATCACTCGATACAATGGGTGAAAAGTTAATGTTACCTGTTCAGTATGAACCATTTAGAAAACAACTGGAACAAAGCTTGATACCAATTGAGGTTAAAGAATTAGATTAACTAGTAAGAGTCATTCACTGGAGGATAGATTATGAAACATATATTCAATAAAGGTCAAGATTCAGAAAAACCAACACTCTTACTACTTCATGGAACCGGTGGAAATGAATTAGATCTATTACCTATTGCCGAGAGAATAGATTCCACAGCTCACGTATTGAGTGTAAGGGGTAACGTTTTAGAGAATGGAATGCCTCGATTTTTTCGAAGAATAAGTGAAGGAGTATTTGATGAAGAGGATCTTATTTTTCGAACAAAACAATTAAATGTTTTTCTTGATGAAGCAGCTGAACAATATAATTTTGATAGGAATAATATAATAGCAATTGGTTACTCAAATGGAGCTAATATAGCTGCTAGTTTGTTATTTCATTATCAAAATGCATTAAAAGGTGCGATATTACATCATCCAATGATTCCAAGAAGAGGAATCAAGCTTCCTGATTTATTAGGGAAATCTGTATTTATCGCTGCTGGTACGAACGATCCAATTTGTGCACCTGAAGAATCAACTGAACTACAATCATTACTAGAAGCTGCAAATGCAAGTGTAGAACTTCATTGGGAAAATAAAGGGCATCGATTAACGGCTGAAGAAGTAGATGAAGCCTCTAAATGGTATCAACATCTTCAAAAAAAATAAAAAAATTTTATAGAAAAAGAAACAGAAGCCCCTCAGAAATAAATCTGAAGGGCTTTTTTTCAATAGTTAATTTAAATTCGAATATTGGTAGGGGGCATTGTTATTTAATGAATGTTTAGTTAGGAGCTTTTCTTAATGTTTTGATTTTATGGAGATTTGTAAAGGCAATTCAAAGTTGATTTTCTCATGTTTTAAAGTTCTTCATATATTCGCCAAAAATAATGTTGGAAAATGAATATTATTTTGTAAATACAGTTAATAACTTAAAAATATTTTAACCTTATACAATTAAACAAAAAGTAATACAATTTTAGGATAGAGATGATAAAATTAATTAAATTGAATTTTACATTACTGGAAAAAACTAAAAGGTATAGAACGGCAGTGTAACCATTGCTATTTCGGGCGCTTTATATAAATTGGAGGGCTATCTTATGATTCAAGGTTCTTGGAGGGCATTATTATGGATTGGATTATCAGAATTATGTGCTTTAAGTTTATGGTATAGTGCATCAGTGATTGCACCCGAACTCATTTCAATTTGGAACCTTAGCTATAATTCGGAAGCTTGGCTTTCTGCTTCTGTTCCTATTGGATTTGTAATAGGAGCATTAGTTAGTTCATATTTTGGGGTTGCTGACCGTTTTAATCCCCGAAAGGTTTTAGCAATTTCAGCATTTCTAGGTGCACTATTGAATGCATTACTAATTCTAGTCGATTCTGGCTTTTTCGGTATTCTACTTAGGATCTTAACTGGAATAACCCTCGCCGGTGTATACCCAATAGCTGTAAAAATCTTATCACAATGGTTTCCTAAAAAACGTGGGTTAGCGATTGGAATCTTAATAGCAGCATTAACATTAGGATCTTCATTACCACATTTTGTTGTTATGTTCTTTTCTTCATTAAGTTGGAAATCTGTGATAATTTGTAGTTCAGTATTGGCTCTATTATCGGCTATTATAGTCACTTTTATTTTAGAAGATGCTCCAGTAACATCACAAAATTTACCTTTCTCGTTCAAATTAATAAAAAAAGTAGTTATGAATAAACCAGTAATGCTTGCGAACTACGGCTATTTTGGCCATATGTGGGAATTGTACGGGATGTGGACATGGCTTCCTGCTTTTTTGACAGCTAGTTTCTTAATCCATTCATCAGAGACTCCTCAATGGTTCATTGCATTATCCTCATTTATTTCAATAGGAATTGCAGGGGGGATTGGTTGTGTGGTAGGTGGACTAATCTCAGATAAAATCGGAAGAGCCAATTTAACAATTATTTCTATGTTTATCAGTGCAATTTGTTCGATATTAATAGGTTTTACATTTGGGCAATCTATTTGGTTAACGCTAATAATTTCAGTGATTTGGGGGATGTCTGCCATATCTGATTCCGCCCAATTTTCTGTAGTAGTATCAGAAATAGCCGAAGTGGATTATGTAGGTACAGCCCTTACTTTTCAAATGTGTATTGGTTTCCTATTTACTATAATCTCTATCAATCTAATACCTATAATTCAGAGGATAATTGGTTGGGAGTGGGTTTTTACAATTTTAGCGATTGGGCCTATTCTTGGAATTGTCTTTATGCTCAAATATAGACGTTATGAGTTCAATGAGAGAGGGCAACAATGATTTGTTTTTTGTAAACATAAGTAAGTCATGTAATGTTAAAATTAAATTACAACGTTATATGTGGGATATTTTGTATTGCTCGCTATTGTTAGAGGAGATGGGCGAGACGTAGAACTGATGATGTGGTGACTTATTGGCATGTTAGGTCAAATAATTATGTGCTTTCAAAAGAGATAGGTAGAATTAAATGAAAGAGAAAAAATGAAGGGGAGGACTTTAGCGTGCTATTACTTTGGTATACTTCATTTTTGATTTCAATTATAGCATTGATATTTGGTGTTTTTAATCGATCGTGGCTTTTAATGCTTATAAGTACAATTTCTTTTATACCTATTGCATACTATTTTTCAGGAGCAGTTAATGCTTGGAAGTATATAGGTTTCACCACAATCATTCTGTTATTATTAGCAATCTATTTTTGGTTTTTGGAAAAAAAGTTTAAAGCTTTATAATTTATTCTTATAAATAGTAGTAACATTTACAGAAAAAATCTTTTAATAGAAATATCGAGGAGGAAGACATGGAAGTTTTTGAGAAATATTTAACAGGTATTGATGACCCTGACCACCGTGATCGTACAGAGGAAATTTTATCTTGGATTTCTAATAAATTCCCCAATTTGGAACCTCAAATCAAGTGGAATACGCCAATGTTTACAGATCATGGCACATTTATCATTGGTTTTTCCACAGCGAAGCATCATTTGAGCGTTTCACCCGAAGAATTTGGCATTGCGCACTTTGCTGATGACATTGTCCAAGCTGGCTATAGCGCTACCAAAGGCTTGTTTCGAATTCCGTGGAATGGGCCGGTAAATTACGACTTGCTTGAGAAAATGATAGAATTTAATATTCAGGATAAAGCAGAATATACGAATTTTTGGCGGAAATAATACATTACACCTTATCCAAAAACGCATGACAAGTAAAAATGTCATGCGTTTTTGCATCTTAATTAAGACGTCAATAGCTTAATTGTAGAAATATCCTTTTATCAATTACGTGCCGTATATGCTATATATTCTTCCGCAAATAATGCTATAATGGTGAGAGTTTGTACCTAAGAAAATATTTTTATAAGCAGTGAGGTATTGTATGAAAAAAAGAATCAGAGACATTATTATTATCATTTTTGGTGCATTTCTTTTTGCGCTAGGTGTTAATTTATTTGTTATTCCGAACGAGCTTGGTGAAGGCGGAGTAACTGGTATCACGATTATTACCTATTATTTATTTGAATGGTCACCAGGTTTAGTCAACTTAATTCTGAATGCATTTTTGTTAATAGTTGGTTATAAATTTTTGAATAGGGTAACAACGATTTATACGATTATTGCGGTAGTTTTTAACTCGCTTTTTCTTCATCTGACAGAAAGCTGGAATATTCCTTCTGATGAATTGATGGTAAATGCCATTTTTGGAGGAGTATTTGTAGGGTGCGGGATTGGACTAATCATTCGGGTTGGCGGAACAACAGCAGGTACTACCATCTTAGCAAGGATAACAAATAAGTATTTAGGCTGGAGCATTAGCTATGGACTATTATTTTTTGATTTAATAGTTGCTTTTTCATCTTATTTTATCATTGGTGCAGAAAAGCTGATGTTGACAATTATTATGCTATATGTAGGAACGAAAGTGATGGAATTTGTAATCGAAGGCTTGAATACGAAGAAGGCCATTACGATTATTTCTGATAAACCAGATGACATTGCCAAACAGGTGACTACATCAATGGACCGAGGGGTAACAGTATACTCGGGTCATGGTTATTATACAAAAACGCCAAAGGAAATTCTTTATATTGTTATTAGTAAGCAAGAAGTTATAAGGTTGAAACGGATTGTACAATCTACTGATCCGAATGCTTTCGTCGCTATACACGATGTTCGTGATGTGTTCGGAGAAGGATTTATTGATATTTCTAAAGCTTAATTAAGAGGTTGTTATAAAAGAGATAGAATTTGTAGAGGTGGTATTAGATAGATACCCCCTTATTAATGGCTTCTTACTTTGACAATTCTTTTGTAAAAAAGTTGACTCCTAGATGGAGAATACCTGAAGACTGAAGAGTGATATTACAACATATATTAAGAATTTGGTTAATAATTGTATAATACATTAAAGGGCCATATTCTTGAATAACATTAGATAGATTCTTTAATTGACGCCTAAACAAAATAACAAGTATAAAAAGCAGTGGATTTGGAAAATGAAATCACACTGCTTTTTGGCATTTAAATGCAATTATATAGAGGAATACCAAAGAGGATAATAGTAAAGAAGGATTAGACAGCTTTAACCGAGAAGTAGTTGCTTAAATCGACTAATTATTTTTTGTCCAATTGTAACGAATCTAATAAATTTGGTACTAACTATATGAGGGGGAGGGAATTCTTGGATGATTTTAAAAAACTGTACAACCTTTATTCAAAGGATCTGTATAAATATATGTTTTATTTAACCCACGATAGTGATTTATCAGAGGAGTTGGTTCAAGAGACTTTTTACCAAGCTTTTATTTCAATCCATCGTTTTAAGGGACATTCAAAAATAAAGACTTGGCTATATCAGATAGGAAAAAATGTTTATTACAAAAATGCAAGAAAGAAATTACCAAAACACGATTTATTCGACGAAGAAAATTATAATTTTGATACTAGATCTACCCCTGAAACGATTTTACAATTATTCGAACAACAACTAGAACTTCACACTGCCATTCGTAAATTAACAGAACCATATAAGGAAGTAGTCATTCTACGTAGTTTTAACGAATTGAGTTTTAAGGAAATTGGTGAAGTGTTTTCGGAAAGTGAGAATTGGGCTAGAGTTACTTTTCATAGAGGAAAACAAAAACTCAGAGCAGCTTTAATTATGGGGGGAAATCAATGAAAATAGATTGCGAAGTAATACACGATTTGTTGCCATTATACGTCGATAATCTAACGAGTAAAGAGAGCAATAAATTGGTTAATACTCATTTAATGGAATGCGAGAATTGTAATCAACTACATAGTGAGATGGCACAGGATTTAAACATATCAAGTCAGATAGAGGCAGAGCTACCCGAAGAAATGGAACGCCAATTAATAAAGAGGATAAAGAAAAAACGAATACTCAACTTTGGCTCCTTAATAATCATATTCTCTTTAGTTGGATTTGTTATCGGGGCATATGCACTTTATTCAAACTATGCGGTAATTAAAGCAGTCGAACCAATAGAACTATTTGATACCAATCGTAATGTGCAAGAAAACCCAGCAAAAGAAATACTGTTAAAATCTTCATCTTGGAAACAGTATAAAGTCGATAATAAAACATTTAGTCCAGGTTATTATGACATCACTGCATTAGAAGGTACTGTGGAGATTGGAAGTGTGCATCTAAAGAAAGGTGACCAATATTTAGGAGCACAATTTTATAGCAACAATCTAATTTCTGTTAAGGGGAGCGGCATAGCAAAGCTTACGCCAGCAAAGTTTATTACAGAATTATTAGAAAATGGAGTATATACGATTAGCAATAAGTCAGTGGTATATAAAGTTGGGGATGAAATTCAACCAGGATCCTATAAAATTAATGTTATAAGCAATAATGATGCTAATTTTTATGTATTTGCTAGTGTCAGTAATAGTAATCTATCACAAGTTAGAAACAGTTTGGATATAAAAAATTCAAAAGAGTATACCCTTACCGTTAAAGAGGGTGAAGTTTTACAGTTATTAAATTGGTCAAGTGGTAATACAGACTTTACTATAACGTTGTCAAAGATATGATAATTCAAAAATATGGACGAATGCATCTGCAATTAAAACAGCCAATAAATCCTGATTGTTATTCAATTAAAGGGCGCTTTTCTGAAATAAGGAAAGCGTCTTTCTTCAATTAAAGGGCCAGATTGTTGAATAACATTTTGAGTGTTCCGTGAAGTTTGTGAAGAAATCTACTTAAGCTAACGGGGTATTTTAGTGAAATAAGAAAATTGAATAAATGAAAAGTTAGATAAGTCAGCTTTAATGGTATAATTTATCTAAAAAACTCTGAAAAGCTTACCATTATATTAAATTGTAGTGTAAGGCTTTATGTTTTACCAAGAAAGAAGGGTTAATAAAATGATTCAATCTGTTGTACATATTGCTTTGGTTGTTCAAGATTATGATGAAGCCATTGAGTTCTACACAAAAAAACTCCATTTTACGTTAATTGAAGACACATATCAACCTGAACAAGATAAACGCTGGGTAGTAGTATCTCCACCCGGCTCATCTGGAACTACAATATTACTTGCAAGGGCTTCAAAACCAGAACAATTATCTTTTATTGGAAATCAAGCAGAAGGAAGAGTTTTTCTATTCCTTGGGACAGATGACTTTTGGAGAGACTATAATGAAATGATCGCAAAAGGAATTGAATTCGTTAGAGAACCAAAAGAACAATCATATGGTATTGTTGCTGTATTTAAAGATTTATACGGAAACTTATGGGATTTAGTTCAATTTAAAGAAAGTCATCCTATGTTTCAACGAGTAAAATAGACTAAAATCTAAAGAATACTTACTAAAGTGCTCATATATTTTTAAAGTGTAGAAGATATTGTGAAAGAATGTACTTAAACAAACGGGCGCTTTAGTTTAATTAGTTTAACATCGGTGGTCGCTGTGGCAGCCCTTTTTATGCTTTTAACGTTAACAGAAACTAGTTATTTAAATAATAAGAGTGGTAAAATGTATATAATGGATAGATATTTGAGGAGCGATACACCCCTCTTTTTTTATCGTTTTCTTTCTTTCAGAGCCATTCAAAAAAGAGAAAGAGAAAAAGAATTAAATCCTTTAGAATTGAGGGGAAAAATGGATCACTTGAAAGCTTTTTTTAAAGAAGAAGTAGTAAAAAAGGTATTCGCATTGGTGTTGTTGGTCGTTATATTGTGGAGTATCAGAGGATTGTTAAATTTGTTGTTATTGACTTTTATTTTTTCTTATCTCTTGAACAGCCTACAACAAGTTCTCTATAAATCCCTATCGAAAATGATTCCGATAAAAGAGAAGATAGTCACAATTGGAATGTATGCCGTGATTCTATTTGCTATTGTTTTCGGATTAGCCACCTATATCACCCGTTCGGCAAAGGAATTAACAGGAATCGGTCATAAACTCATTTCATTTAATCTAGAAACATATACGAATCAAATCAATCCAAATGTAGAAGGGTTCTTGAAAGGGCTACATTTAGAGTCCTACACAAAAGGAGCTGTTACCACGATATTCCAAGCTATCCCGCATGTCAGTGAATTTAGTATCCAGTTGATAATGGCGTTTATTTTAAGCTTTTTCTTATTAATCGGAAAAAAAGAAATCAGGGATTTTTGCAAGAAGCTAGAGAAGAGCAGAATCAGTTTTCTTTATTCGTACTACAAATACTTAGGAACCAATTTTGCCAATACCTTTGGTAAGATACTGCAACTTCAAATATTAATTTCGTTGATTAATGCTGTTTTATCTATGATTTTCCTTGCAATACTTGGGTTCCATCAAGTAGTTGGTCTTGGACTTATGATGTTCATCTTCGGTCTCATTCCTGTATTAGGAGCGATAATCTCTTTCATTCCACTAGCTATTATTGCGTTTACGATGGGCGGAATACCTAAAGTCCTTTGGATTGTGGCTATGGTATTGGGGCTTCACGCCATGGAAAGCTATGTACTCAATCCAAGATTGACTGCACACGCAACAAAATTGCCTATCTTTCTGACTTTTTTAACCTTGATTTTCTCTGAGTTTTTCTTGGGAACATGGGGTCTGTTGTTGGGGATTCCGTTATTAATGTTCCTGTTAGATTTGTTCAATATCCAAACAAAAGAAAAAACTACCTGAGAAATCATATATTGTTGTTTAATTTTTCTCCCAACATTCTCCTCTGAAGGCAACCATGAGGTGGCTCTAGAGGTTGAAATTGCCCAACATGCTGGTGAAAACTAAAAAAGACTGTGAAGTATTGTACTTATACTAACCAGTGCTAGACTTCAACAGCATTTGATCTTCCACAATCGGGCGCTATCCTTGCAAAAGGATAAGCGCTCATTTTTCATTTAAGGGCCAGATTGTGGAGTAATAATTTTAATGTAAACTGGATATTGTGAAGACTTTACTCTTAAACAAGGGCATTTTAGTTGAACGAGAATTAGTGAAAAAATAGTTAAATGACATACTTAAATGGGTGAAAATATGGACAATATTTTAAAACAATTAACTGAAATTAAGAACGAATTACATAAACCATTTCCATATACAGATACGGATAAAATACAAAAAGATTTCCGAAAAGAGTTCAATAATTTATCAGATGATGAGGACAGTCTAACTGCTGATTTTAATACTTACTGTGTAAATATAGCTGGAACTCTAAGTTATGTATTAACAGGCAAGATAAATAAAATCCCTCAAGATCAAATTGAGATGTTGCAGAAAACTTTCTTTGGTTACTTTAAACAATATAAGTTTTTTGAAGACAAAATTGAAATCTATAACGATTTCTCACAGGAATATAAAAACTTTGAACAAACAAGAAAATTGTTATTATGTCTGTTGTCTAAATAAACAGTTCTTATTGAACTAATGAGAGGGTTAACAAAAAATTTAGAGGTGATTTTTTGCAGATTATCGCGTTTTCACTATTCCACAATCGGGCGCGATTGTTTAACAATAAAGGCAGAAAAAGCCCAATCATTTTTATAAAGAGCAATCTTAATACTCCAATATAAGAATCCATTTTGATCAATCTTTTTTTCAAAATGGATTCTTTTTATACCCTTGAATACATCTACAACGATGAAGTACTAGACATGGAAATCGTAAAGAAAAATGGTGAAGCCAAACAATATCGTTCCTATGAATGGAATGGCTATTTCAGGAATAATTTATATAAAATACTTCTAATTTTGCTGTTAATCATTAAAACGGAGTTTAATTTGAAATTTCGGCCTATTGTATATATTTTACTGTATATGGTAAAATTTACTTAAATTTATCGAAGGGGAGGGATTTACAAATATGGATAAGAGAAGAGTAGGGAACATTTTAGGTTTTACATCCTTAGTACCTGTGATAATAAGTATTATTGCTTTCTATGCACTAAGAGGACCAAATTTTGATGTTTATTTAGGTATCACCATTTTTAGCGTTTTATCAATTATCGGTATTTCACTCGCTATAATCTCTTGGGTAATGTCTAAGCGACACATTCCTTTCATTATCGGATTATTAGGGAATGCCTTTATATTGATATGTGCTTTTTTATTACAATTAGCAATGGGAATTGGCGAACAATAAAACCTTTTTCAACTCAAGTGATTTTTAGTTGAAAAAGGTTTATTTTTACAAAAGATAGAGTTTTATTTTGGTTTTTTGGGAAATTATTGCAAAACAGAGTTTTCCTAAAGATCAAACCTAAACATTTATTGTTTAGGTTTGATTTTAAATAACACCATTACACTTATTAAAACAACAACATGATATAGACAAAGCCAAAGAATAAACATAGTGGACTATAGAGCCAAGTGTCGTATCTAGCAAACTGAGAATGTTTAATTTTTTTAAAAAATCCAACAAACTTAAAATCACCAATTGCCCTAATAATGAAAACTAAAGCACAGACAATACTTCCGATTTTAGATAAACTATTTGCTTGGAACCCCTGCAAATAACCTACTTGAACAACAATAATGACACTAGCAAGTAGAATAAAAATGGCTACGAATAATGTTCCCCATATTCTCGGAGTAAAAGCAGGCTTATGTTCGCCATCTTTTACTGGGAGAACAGCGGTAGAACCCCATCGACCTCCAAAAGCCCAATAAATATGCGAAAAACTGATAAACCACAGAAGCCCTACAGCTACTAATATTAATAGTAATTTCATTTATTCGCCCCCAATGTCGTAACTTCAAACAAAACATACACTACCGTATGTTATAGTGAAAATTTTGTCCCTTCAGGTTTTATAACCATATTAGGGACATTTATTATCGTATAATCAATTATGCCTCGGCATAATTCGTCCGGAATCGGCTTTGTGCTTGCACAAAGAACTCCTTTCCGATTCCGTGACATCCGCCGGAGGCTTTGGGCCAACAGGATGTTGGTTACTTAGGCGTTGCTGCAGGAAGCGGCGCTTTTAGCCTAAGTTCATCTATTTCAGCGGATGTTTGGACACCCGCTGTAAGAAGTTAAAAGCTCAACCATTTTATCAATATCAAAATTAGGATTTGCTTCAAACCTTGTCATCCATCCTACATACGTTAAATAAGCAAGTCTCGCTCGATCTATTGATTCAGTTTCGTCTATGCCCATTTTTTGATACAATTTTGCAACACAAGAAATTCTCTGTTCTTCCATATCTACTAAACGTGCTGCCACTACAGGATCGTATTTAGCCCAAGTATAAATACCATTCTCAATTTTTTTGTCTCGATTAAAACTAATCTGTAATAGCTGTTCTAAAGAGGCATCCTGTTGCTCCATACTTTGAACAATCAGCTTTGTTGCATGTAATTCCCAAAAGTCGAGCATAGAATCTAAAAGCTCTTGATGGTCACGAAAATAGTGATAGAAGCTTCCTTTGCTTATTTTTAGCAATCGAGCAAGTGCTTCAATGCGAACTTTATGTATCCCTTCATCAGCTAATTGCTGTAATCCTGCTTTTATCCAATCTTCCCTCGATAATTGCATATCATCTCTCCAATAAAATACGGTAGCGTATGTTTTGCGTTAGATTACTACTATTCTCATTTTTTGTCAATTATTCATTCTGTTTATTTTTATGAACTTTAATGTTGTTGTTAATCGTAATATTGATCGTCATCACCTTTGGTAAAATACAATCACAGTTCTGAATCACTAATAAAAAAAGCCTGCAAACACAAATAGGGTTTACAGGCTTTTTTTAGGGAGGTAAATAATTAAGATATTTTCTGTTTTTTGTTTGAAAAGATAGAAATTTTCAATATTGTTGAAAACATTCCATCGCTTCAACCCGATTCATTTCCCACTTTAACTTTAATTTGTACATTTGCCGGTTTGGGTTGCTTCCAGATGAGGCTTTGCAGGAATATACCAGTCATACCAATAATGGATAGTCCAAGACCGATTATTTTAAAGGCGGTCAGTACCCCTAATTGTGTTATTAATAGCCCACCGAGAAGGGGACCAGATATAAAAAGGATACTCATTAAGGAATCTATTATACCGGTAACCCTTCCTATAGCTTCTTTAGGTGGTTCAGTTTGAATGAGGTAATTTATGGCAGTAAAAGTTAACCCATTTCCGATTCCACCAATAATAGAAAGACAGATTGCAAGTGCTATGAAATTGTATTTCAATAGGAATCCAAAACCTACAGTCATTACACCAATTAGAAGACTTCCGGTACCGAAAAACCAACCAAATTTAGAGATTTTTTTAAATCTGTTTAGAATTAAGACGACAAGGAGCGATCCGATTCCAATTGCAGAAATTGCCCAGCCGGTAACCTCAGTTTTGTTAGGGAACACCTCACTGAATAAAGTTACAATCTGTGCGTCGATCATTTGTATTGTTAGGGTGCTGAATATCCCAAATATGATGCTTGCCAAAAGGATTTTGCTTTTTAAAACAATCTGCCAACCTTCCTTCCAAGAACGTAGAAATCCTAATTGTGTGGCTCCTATTTCTACACTTGTTTCGATTTCTTGTACCTTGATTCGGGTAAGGAGTATTCCAGAAATGGTAAAAGCTATGGCGTTTAATGCAATGGAAATGTTCGGAGAAAATATTCCTGCCACTGAACCTCCAATAAGTGGGCCAAGCACCTTTACCAACTGAAACAGACTTCCATTAATAGTGATTGCTTTCATGATGGTTTTTTCTTCAACAATTTTTCTCATCAAGCCTTGCTGTGCAGGTAGACTTATCACTCCCGCAGTGTTTCGTAAAAATAGGATTGGCAAAGCAAGCCAGGGTGTAGGCGTAAAGACAAGCAACAAAGTTAACACTGCACGAAACCAGTCAGAATAGATAAGGATTTTTCGCTTATTTCTTCGGTCTGCAAATACACCTGCAAACTGTCCTAAAAGTATACTAGGAATGGCATACATGATAGGGATTAAAGCAATCAACATCGGGTCAGCCTTCCATGTATACCTGAATAAGATAAGCACTCCAACAAAATCAAACCAGTTTCCTAAGTTGGCTAAAGTATTAGCAGAAAAGAATTTAATAAAATTGCCATTGCGCCATATTGATATGTCCTTGTTCATCAATAATCCCTCCACGTTAGTGTCTCTAATACCGAGCATAACGTGTAATTATCAGAGGAATATCAGAGGAAACAGTAATAAAAAATTTTGAGCAATTATTTTAAGTGGTATTTTAACTGCAGTTCGATTTTGCTATGTAATTCATTTAATTTGTACTCTTGAATATACTTTATCTTTAATTCTTGATAGTAAGTTTGCAGTCTACCAGTCAGTCCAAACTCATCTAAGTAAAACAGAATCATATTTATATTTATTAACATCCCAGGTATGAATTTAGCTTCCTGGAGTAGCTGAAATCCTTCATCAAAATAATCTTCAGCTTTAGATTCATTATTTTTAAGAAGGCAATAAATACCTTTAACAATTGAAAAATTCGCATTTTCTCTCAGATAAGGATAATTTACGAGGTTTTTCTTCGTTTCTTCCATCCTTTTCTCCATCTCCTGAAAGTCCTTTTGAAGTAAGGCAAGACATAGTTCTGAAAGTAAGATCAACGGTATGAATCCTTCGATGTTTTTTTCATATATCTCTTTTTTAGATTGATGAAGCAGGGTAGCTGCTTCATCGAGTTGTTTTGTGAAAATCAATAATGATAGGCGATTTAACAATTTTATTTCTAATCGATGATCTTCAGATATTTCTTCGGCAGATAAAGCACACGTAAAGTAATTAAGGCATTTCATCTTATCTGGTTCAATAAACGAATAGATATGTAATAAATAAAAGCATTTTTCCCAAAAGGTGATTTCCTGTGCCTCAAGGAACCAACTGAAATCTCCTTTCATGAAATGGAGATAAAGAAGGTTAGGCAAATCGATTTGGAAGCCGAACACATTCTGATTTTCTTCTAAAAGCTTTAAAGCATCTCCCTGTCCGTAGAGATGATATTTGTGAAAAAGGCTTTTAACTTGGGTGGATACTTCGTCGTCCTTTAATAATGGACTTTCATGTACTTCTTTCGTTGACAGAAGGTATCCTTGGCCTCTGATTGTTTCAATTTTAATCACGGATGAAAGGGGATCAATTTTTTTTCTAACTCTATAAATATGGTCATCTACAGTTCTATCGACTGGATCTTCCATTGGCCAAACAGCATCCAAGAGTTCCTCCCTTGAAAAAATTTGTGAAGGATTTTGATATAAAAATTTAAATAATTGATATTCCCTCGGTAAAAAAATTATTTCTTCGGAACGATATGTTACTTTATAACCTGTGTTGGAAAACTGGATTTTCTCCATTCTTTCACCTCAACAAAATGGGATAATATTTTATAGTTCATTTTAACAGATGGTTAATTTAATGCCCATTTCTCATTAAATATACCTTAAAAGAACGGTATCGTTAATCGTAAAGGATTGAAGTCCAGTTGAAGAAGGAAATCAAGTTTATATAATTTGTTCATCAACATTCCATTGTAATGTAATCTTCTTTCTAGCGTTTAATAAAATAAAAATATTACATCAATTTGGTTCTAATTCCCTCAAAAGTAGCGAGATTAGTGAATAATAAAAGCAGTACCACCACTATAAAAGTGTTGGTACTGCTATATAGAGTAAAAAGTATTTTGTTAATTAGAACGTACTTGCTACTTTAACAGCTTCTTCAAGCCCTGAGGCAATAATTTCTTCTGCTTTATCTGGGAATTGATTGTGACCTTCAATCACTATTTTCTCTATATTTTTTACACCGAAGAAGCTCATCATACTTGCTACATATTTAACAGCCATTTCTAATTCAGCTGTTGGACCTTCAGAATATACTCCGCCACTTGCGTTTAATAATGCAATTTTCTTATCTCCAATCAGACCTGTTGGACCTTCTGGCGTATATTTAAATGTTTTGCCAGCGCGGTTTAAATAATCAATATATGTGTGTAGAACTGCCGGAATTGTTAAGTTCCATAATGGGAAACCAAACACAACTTTATCTGCTGCAAGGAATTGTTCTAAATATTTATCAGCAACAGCCACTGCTTTTGCTTCTTCTGCTGTTAAATCAAGTCCTCTACTAGCCTTAAATGTACCGTTAATCATATCTACACCTACATATGGCAATTCTTCCTTGTATAAATCAAGTTCTACCACTGTATCATTTGGATGTGATTCTTTAAAGCTTGCTAAAAAAGCCTCATATATTTTCACACTCACCGCTTGGTTTGCGGGGCGATTGTTTGCTTTTACAAATAAAACTGTTGTCATTTTTTATTTCTCCTGTTACCAACTCTAATGTTGTTATTAATTCACTAAAAAGGGAATCCTATTGTCTTTACAATATTTTTTTAAAACTATATTCCATGTCTCCACCTAGAGCTTCAGCTGTATCACCAGTTTCTCTGAAATCATGTGTATGAATTTGTTCAAACGGACCAAAATCTGTTTGTTTATAAAATTCATAGCAAGGGAATCCGTCATGTGTACCTTCAATACCAACAGTACCATCTTTTTTGACATGCACATTTAAAAGATAGTCAACAGTAGGTGCATTTATATTTAATGGGTTGCTAGCACTAGCACTCATTTGAAACTTGACTTCCCCAGACCCCCATTCAATATCAGTACATACAATACGATCTGTACTAGCTTTTCCTGTTCGCTTGTTAACAGAACCATCTGGAGTCGTGATTTTTTCTGTTGTTATTCCCGTATTCGCATATGTGAAAATTTCTTTTTTGTAAAAATCTACAACTACTTCTTGTTCAATTCTAGAACGCATGGCGTTGACGGCATAAGGAGTAAATTCACGTGAGTCCCCTTCAAATTCAATTATGTTACCCGTTTGATTATCTTTCTTGGGTTCAGTCCAACCTATTGCAGTCCAAGACATTGGAATGAATACACTTGCTCTAATTTTAACGATATTAGCCATGAGAAACACCTCTATGATTTTTAATTTTATTTTGCTGAACCATATTTCTTTTATAATTGAATTATAGTCAACTTGATTGACTACATTGGGTATAGTACAATGTGTTTCGAATAAAGTCAACCTAATTGACTATATTTGAGGAGGTTTTATATATGAATCATGAATTATTTAATGGGTTGGATCTTACATCGCTTTTATCATTATCCTTAAGTACATCAATCAATGAATTACATGACAGATTGAGTGAATTGGGATTTGGAGATATTAGACCTGCACATGGTTTTATGTTTAAATGCATCACTCCCAATGGAGCAACAGGTATAGAACTGGCCGAATATTTAGGAATTACAAAGCAAGCTGTGAGTAAAATGGTGGATTATCTTGAGAAAAGTGGCTATGTAATGCGCAAAGCTCATCCCACTGATAAGAGAGGGAAAATTATTGTTTTGACCGAACGAGGTTGGTTAGTAGTGAAAGCAAAAGAGAAGATACTAACTGAGATTGAGCAACGTTGGATTGAAAACATAGGTGCTGAACGCCTGCAAATGCTCAAAGAAGATTTATCAAAATTTATTTTTGAAGAAAATGAGGGGAAACTATCATCCAGATTAAGACCTGTCTGGTAATTATAGAGTTTATAAAGGAAACTTTAAATCGTAGGGAAGAATGTGAAGAATTAAGGAGGAAAATTATTGAAAGTAATAGATGAAATTTATGGGGAATTTAGTATTGAACCTGTTTTGGAGAAACTGATTAATTGTCAAGCTATACAACGATTAAAAAAAGTTCATCAAGGTGGAGCGAGCTATTTGGTAAATAAACAATGGAATGGAACAAGATATGAGCATTCTGTCGGTGTGATGCTTTTAGTTAAAAAACTAGGTGGTACGATTGAAGAGCAAATAGCAGGGCTGTTACACGATGTTTCCCATACAGCGTTTTCTCACGTGATTGATTATGTATTTGATGCAAAAGATGAAGATTATCACGAGAAAATTTTTAGTCAAGTCATTGAAGGTTCAGATATCCCAACGATTTTAGCCAATTATAATTTGGACTATAAAAAAATCATGGACGACTTATCACAATGGAAAATACTTGAACAGCCTTTACCAGAACTATGTGCGGATCGAATTGACTATACATTGAGAGATATGTTTCATAATGGAATAATTTCGATTGAGGAAGTACAAACTTTTTTATCTCATCTTGTGATTATAGACGAAAAAATTTACATAGACAGTATAGAGTGGACAGAATGGTTTGTAGATACATATTATAAAGAGGTCATTGATTATTTCTTAGACCCATTAAATATTTATGGTTACACCATTCTATCTAAAACATTAAAAATGGCATTAAATAAAAATATATTAGAACCGACTCATTTCTTGGGTACAGATGAAGAGATCATAAATCAATTATATCGCTCAAACGATAACGAAGTTATACACTTATTGAATCAATTACAAGAAAAAGTTACGTTAATTGAAGATGAACAAGATTTTGATTATCATATGAAGCAAAAAGAACGTTTGATTGATCCATCCATATGGTTAGACGGTCAATTGATTAAGGCCACAACGATTTGCAAGAAACTTCAGCTGCAAAATTCAAAGGCTTCTATAAAGGCAAGAAAAGGGGTTTATTTACGAGTGATATTGAAGTGTTGAATATTATAAAGCTATCGAGGGCTTTTCTTGATTAAGATTAAGCAATAATATTCAACAATCGGGCGCTTTTCTGTAACAAGGAACGGCGCTTATTTTCATTAGAGAGCTATTTAGCGGATTTAGAAAACATCTCAGGGAACACTATCATTGAATAAGAAATAGCTATTTCTATTTTAGGGACAGATTGTGGAAAAACACGTTTAAAGAAATTGGGTAAGAAAGTAGAAATTGTGAGGGCTTTCACTTAACTAACGTCTCATTTAATTGAATAAAATATAAAAATCTCATACATAGTTAGAAAGATTAACTCCATTTTGATCAATCCTTTTTCAAAATGGAGTTTTTTCATTTTTGATAAATATCCAGCAACGAAGTTTGTAGGTTGATAATTGATATTAGGTAGACTATTTAGTTTCAAAGTCACGTTGACACTAAATAAGTTTTATTGTCTTGAATTAATTTCCAAAGTTTGGTCAAAACTATTGACACTATTCATTGAGTGCAAAGTGTTGTACTTAAGTGTACAGTGTCGACGAAAGCTTTATTAATTACTGTAGTATTTTTATTCATTGGTAGATTTGGGAAGTACATTTTCCCATTTACTTTTTTTGTCCCTTTGATAGAAGTAATATCGAAAACATTTTGCTATTTAATAAATAATTAAATTAGAACAAATTATATGTAATTTCAGATTTTATCATTAAAAGGAGTTTCCTCAGGCTAAAGAAAAAGAGAATCTATATCTCATTCTCATACTTAATAGAAAAGTTACCGAATCAAGCGATATTTTCCTAATTGGCAAAGTAATAAACAAAATTATATGTAAGTACGCAAAAAAACGAACAGTAAGTGAGGTAGCCTATGGGCTTTTTCAAAAAGAAAAGTAATTCTAAATTACATACCAATTCTATTTCAACTAGCCAAATGATGAAGACAAGTTCAACAGACGAATTAAAAACAAATCTTCAAGAAAATATACAAATAATAAAAGATTCCCTTGGAAAAAGCTCAGATATTATTATTCGAGAAATTCGAATTGGAAAAGAAGAAACTATCAAAGCCGGTATTATCTATACAGATGGATTAACCGATACAACCTCATTACAAAATTTCATTTTGGAAACGCTCATGCTAGATATCAAAGGGACCGAAATACAGAAAAAGCTTGCTACTGATCAAAATCTTATTAGCGTATTAAAAGATTCTGCCATGACAGTAGGAGAAATTGAAGAACTAACTAATTTTGAAGTACTTTTTACTGGACTTTTATCGGGGGATACGATTATTTTGATCGATGGATATGCCCAAGGTTTAATCATTTCCAATAGGCATTTGGTTGAACGTGGAGTAACGGAAGCAACCTCCCAGGTGGTAGTAAGAGGACCCCGCGAAGGATTCTCCGAAAATTTGCGTGTAAATACCGCCTTAGTTCGTAGAAGACTGAAAGACACAAATCTTTGGATGGAATCAAAAGTTATTGGAAAACGCACGAAAACGAATGTTGCCATAATGTATATCAACGGAATTGCAAATGACAAAATAGTGAAAGAAGTCCGTTTGCGTTTGGATAGAATAGATATTGATGGAATTCTTGAAAGTGGAAATATAGAGGAATTGATTCAGGATGCACGATATTCACCTTTTCCAACCATATTTAATACGGAACGTTCGGATGTAGTAGCTGCAGCATTATTGGAAGGACGCATAGCCATTTTTGTAGATGGAACACCCTTTGTCCTTATTGTTCCAGCTTTATTCGTTCAATTTTTTCAAACGTCAGAAGACTACTATCAACGTGCAGATATTGCGAGTCTTATTCGTTTCCTTCGATTTTTTGCATTCGCAATTGCATTGCTTGCACCTGCATTATTTATTGCGATCACAACTTTTAATCAAGTAATGCTACCTCCTGCACTTCTTATTAGTCTAGCAGCCCAACGAGAAGGTGTTCCATTCCCAGCATTTGTTGAAGCAATAATAATGGAAGTCACTTTTGAAATCTTGCGTGAAGCAGGATTAAGAATGCCACGAAGCATCGGTTCAGCCATGTCTATTGTAGGGGCATTTGTAATTGGAACAGCAGCGGTTGAAGCAGGCATAATCTCAGCTGCGATGGTTATCGTGGTTTCACTAACCGCTATTTCTAGTTTCGTTTCTCCTACTTATGACTTTGCTATCTCTGCCAGGATACTACGCTTTGGAT
The DNA here is from genome assembly GCF_050459865.1 of Rummeliibacillus pycnus. Lineage (GTDB taxonomy): Bacteria > Bacillota > Bacilli > Bacillales_A > Planococcaceae > Rummeliibacillus > Rummeliibacillus pycnus_B. The sequence continues at coordinate 3,063 of NZ_JBCMNM010000013.1, read as the reverse complement.
TTATGGCAATAGCTGCTTCTTTTGGTTTAATAGGAATAATGATTGGATTAATTGCTCTAATTCTGCATTTATGCAGCTTGCGTTCTTTTGGCGTGCCTTATATGTCTTCACTAGCTCCTTTTAATCTTTCCGACCAAAAAGATACGTTTATTCGCTTGCCTATATGGAAAATGTTTACTCGACCTCGTTTAATCAATCAACAAAATACCGTTAGTCAACAAGATTCAGCCTCTGCAAAACCAAAACCATCAAAAAATAAGGAGAATGAAGGGGTTTAAACGATGAAAAAGTGCATGTTTGTTCTCCTGATTCTCAGCCTCTTTCTTACGGGGTGTTGGGACCGGAGGGAATTAAATGAACTTGGCATTACGTTGGCAATAGGAATCGATAAAGTAGAAGATGAATACCAAATAACTGCTCAAGTGGTTGTACCCTCGGAAATATCCACGAAAACAAGTACTGGGCGTTCACCAGTCACCCTGTTTCAGGAGAAAGGAGAGACGGTATATGAAGCCTTTCGAAAAATTACAAAAATCTCGCCTCGAAAAATTTATCCTGGACATCTTCGAATGCTTGTCCTTGGTGAGGATTTAGCTAAAGAAGGTATAGCCAAATCCTTAGATTTACTGTCAAGAGATTGGGAACTTCGATCTGATTTCTTTGTTGTTATTGCTAAGGATATGACCGCAGGAGAAGTACTGAATGTCACAACAACGATTGAAAATATACCCGCCAATAAAATGTTTAGTACGCTTAAAATGTCAGAAGCTAACTGGGCTGCAACGCAAGGCTTTACATTAGATGAATTGATAACCGATCTTACAAGTGATGGAAAGGAAGCCGTATTAACAGGGATTCTAGTAATAGGGGAACAAGAAATGGGATCAAGCAAACAGAATGTGGAATCGATTTCTCCTCCTGCGCGAATTAAATATGATGAATTAGCGGTGTTTAAAAAAGATAAACTAGTGGGCTGGTTAACTGAACGAGAAAGCAGAGGGTATAATGGCATCGTCAACAAAGTGAAAAATTCTGTAATTGCTATATCTTGTCCTAAAGAGGGGAAAGCCACTATAGAGATTATACAATTGCATTCTAAAATGAAAGGCAAAATAAACAAAGGTAAGCCTAAAGTGGATATCAATATTAAAGTAAAAGGAAATGTTGGAGAAGTAGAGTGTCAAATTAATCTTAATGACCAAGAAACAATTGTTGAGCTAGAGAAGAAAACTGAAAAAAAGATGAAAGAGACCATTAATCTGGCCATTAAAACGGCACAAAAACAATATAATTCAGACATATTTGGATTTGGCGAAGCCATTCATCGATCTAATCCGAAAGAATGGAAAAAGCTTAAAGAGTCGTGGGATGAGGTATTCCCTGAGATGCTGGCGAATGTTAAAGTGGACGTAAAACTTGAGCATACAGAAACAGAAGGTAATTCCTTCTTAAAAGAGGTTAAATAATCATGATAAAAAGTATAGGAATACTCCTGATTGCAGTAGCCATTCTGTGGATTGAAGTTCCACCTCTCTTGGAAAAAAAATATAAAAAAGAGTTACTTGTGTTTTCAATTCTTCTTGTAATCGGGTTAGGTCTAAGTATTACACTTGCATTAGAAAAACCTATTCCAAATCCACTAGATTTACTCACTTTTATCTTTAAACCGCTTGATGACGTTATTTCTCTTTTGTTGAAATAAAAGAGCAGTGTAGAGGGGAAGGTATGATATGAAATGATGAAAGACGTTAAAATAAATTCGTACCAATTTCTAGTTTTAGTTATTTTATTTACGATTGGTACGAGTATCCTAACTGTACCATCAGCACTCGCAACCGGTGCGAAGCAAGACGCATGGATTGCCGCTATAATTGGTACGGGAATCGGGTTTTTGATCATATGGTTATTCATCACTATAGCTCTTTGGTTCCCTCACCTCACCTATGTCCAAATCCTTGAAAAACTTTTTGGAAAATGGGTAGGTAAAGCCTTTTCTATTTTGTTTGTACTCATTTCTCTTCTTTATTCTTCAGAACTTTTATATTATTTTGGGCTATTCTTAAACATCCATATGATGCCAAATACTCCAATGGTAGCTCTTAATATTCTTATGGCGGGGATTGTGGTGATGGGAGTCCGTCTTGGATTGGAAACCTTCGCTCGTACTGCAGAAATCCTAATTGTCGTGTTCTTCGTCATTTTTTTTATTTTAGTGGTGTCTATTTCACCTGACATGAAGTTTGAAAACATACAGCCTATATATGAGATGGGGACTAAAAAGATCGTTCAATCATCCATTTTTTATGTTATTGTATCTTCAGTAAATGCCATTGTTCTCTTAATGATTTTTCCTTCTTTTGTTAATAAAATGAAACAAGCTAAAAAATCTTTTTTAATTGGAAACTTAATAGGCGGCATCGTCATCGTCGTTATTACATTTTTGAGTATTACGGTATTAGGTACTGAGAAAACTACAGGAGAGATTTATCCAAGCTATGAATTGACCAAAAGGATAAATATCGGGAATTTTATACAGCGTATTGAGGGATTAATGGCTTCACTTTGGGTTATCACCCTCTATTTTAAGACGACCCTTTATTTTTACGCTTCCGTTTTAGGGATGGCACAAACTCTTAATTTGAAAGATTACCGCCCTTTAACATTACCTTTAGGCATGATTGCCGTTGTCCTTTCTCTCGTGATTTATCCTAATGTCAGCTACCAAAAACATTTTGACGAGACAACTGGTAATTCCTTATCATTATCAATCGGACTTTTTCTCCCTCTTTTGTTGGTAGTCGTATATGCAATAAGAAAAAGAACGATAAAGAACGAAATAGAAATAAAGGAATAGAAGATTATTTTGAAAAATCTATAGATAAGCCTTTAATGTGGTTAAAAACATAGATAGAATTCCCCCTCTTTGATTGATCAGTCTTATTGAAATCAATTGTTTTTAAATCGTAATGGGTGTAATAGAGGTTTACTTCAGTAAAATAAGGTATATTATATTTGTTGAATAGATTCTCTTTAAAGACAAGAAAAGTAGGTGAACAAAGTGGG
>NZ_JBCMNM010000012.1:0-228236 GCF_050459865.1 Rummeliibacillus pycnus | reverse complement strand
GCCAAATTTGATAAAAAGCAGCAACTTGAAAAAATACGTGCGGAGTATTTGAAAAAAAAGCAAAAACAGACAGATAAATAATATGAATGAAAACATAGGAAGATTAATTCTCCCTATGTTTTTCTTTTATTTTGATTGCTCTCTGACTCGGAGAATTAGATTTAATTTTTACTACGTACTGTTCCGTATTTTAAATTCCTTTATAAATTCTAGAATATTCAATTATTGACAATATGAACATATGCGCATATATTAAAATTATTAAGGATAATAAAGGATATTGGAAAATACAAAAGAAATACAGACAAGTGATTTTACATGTTTGGCAAAATTAATTGAAAAGGGAAGAGATAAAAATGGGACATAATCACAGTCACGATCACGATCACGGACATGGACATACTCATGCCCCTGCCAATTATGGAATTGCGTTTGGATTTGGAATTATCTTAAACACTCTATTTATTATTGTTGAAATTATCTACGGAATAATAGGAGATTCATTAGCACTTCTAGCGGATGCAGGACATAACGTAAGTGATGTTCTGGGTTTAATAATTGCATGGATTGCTGTTTGGTTAGGAAAAAAAGAACCAACTAAAAAACGGACATATGGATATAAAAGAAGTTCTATACTAGCAGCTTTATTTAATGCAATATTCTTACTAGTAGCCATTGGCGCAATTGCATGGGAAGCTATAAATCGTTTTTCTTCACCTGCCCCAGTCGCTGGAAAAACAGTAATTATTGTGGCAATCGTGGGAATAGTGATTAATGGTTTAACGGCGTTACTTTTTATGGCAGGAAGAAAAAACGACTTAAATATCCGTGGGGCTTTCTTGCATATGGCTGCTGATGCTTTAGTTTCACTTGGGGTTGTAATTGCAGGATTTATTATCCTTTGGACGGGATGGCAATGGATTGATCCTATGGTAAGTCTTGTGATTTCCATTGTAATTTTCTTTAGTACATGGGGTTTGTTAAAAGAGTCTATTAACTTATCACTAGATGCTGTACCAGAGGGCATAGACATTCATAAAATTAAGGAATATCTAAGTGGATTACCTACGATTTTAGAAGTTCATGACCTTCATGTTTGGGGAATGAGCACGACAGAAGCAGCTTTAACGGTTCATTTAATTTGTTCTGAAATTGGAGATAATGATGAACTTCTTCAAAAATTAACAAGAGAATTACATGATGAATTCGATATTGAGCATGCCACAATTCAAATTGAAAAAGGCACTTATAACTGTTCATTACAATCTGATACTAAGGTATAACATCATGAGAAAAACAGTGATTACTAGTAGCAATTGCTGTTTTTTTGTTTTAAATGGAGGAGGGAGAAGCTATGAATAATTCTTGGAATCGAATAATATATAGATTCTGGTCGCCAATTTATGATAGAATCTTTAATTCTGGTGTTTTCTTGAAAGCGCGAAGACAAATTTTTCAGCAAACGCCTTTCAAAAGTGGTCAAAAAGTTTTGTTTGTGGGTGTAGGAACAGGTGCAGATTTGGAGTTAATTAACCCTTCGGACTTGAATATAACTGCGATTGATTTTTCACCTGATATGCTACATCGGGCAACTGAAAAATTTAAGGATTCCTCTATAGAGTTCTTAGAAATGGATGCTCAAAATATGACATTTGAAAATGAAACATTTGATTATGTGGTTGCTAGTCTAATTCTTTCTGTTGTACCTGATTCGGATAAGTGTTTCGCAGAAATGACGAGAGTATTAAAAAAAACTGGGAAGATCATTATTTTTGACAAATTTGCATCTAAAGGTCAAAAGTTATCCTTACAAAAAAAATTACTTAGACCACTAATTAAAGTATTAGGAACAGATATTGGATTGAATTTTGAAAAATTATACCATGAAAATAATGCAAATCTAACCATAAATGAGGATGAAAAAGTAATGATGAATGGAATGTACAGAAAAATAGTAATAAGTAAAATTAGTTGATTTTATTTTTGAACCCTGAAAACATTAAATCCGTCTAAGCAGAAAACGTTTCGCGTATGTTGATATGTGTAGGTATTAAAAGGGGGAACAGAATGATTGAAGAATTAAAGTTTAGTTTATTTATCGCATTGCTTATCTTTGCTGGATTGTTCTTGGTGGAAGCTCAATCAATTTCATGTTCCTCTTATTTAAAAGAGATTTGGTCTTTACAGATTTTATCTAGGTGACCCAAAACAAAGGGGACAGAGTGTGGGAAAAGCAAAGAGAATTAAGTCGGTTTTGAGATGGTCATTTGAATACAATAATGATTCAGGGGAAAAATAATACTAGCCTTGTTAAATTTAGTAAGAGGAGTAGATGTTTTTAGTGAAGAATCATCTAACTATGTAGGCAAATATAGTATAGAAAATATACAGTTGGTATTAAAAAGTTATGGTTACTATTTAGATGATAGGGTATGATAAAAAGTTTAGATATTACAAGGTCTCAAATACATACTTTGTTGTTATATATTTCTATTAAAAGAATTCTTTTATTACACATAATTAGGTAATATTATTACTCGAATATATAAATTATTAGAAAGTAGGTATTCTTTTGAAAATTACAGCTATTCTAGAAAATTCAAAGTTAGAAAAGAGCTTAATCTCAAAGCATGGTTTATCACTTTACATAGAAACAGAAGAAATAAATATTATTTTTGATTTAGGGCCAGATAACTCCTATATTAAAAATGCTCATTCTTTAGGTATTGATTTAAATAGTGCAGATACAATAATTATTTCACATGGTCATTCGGATCATATAGGTGGATTAAGTCATTTGAATGAAGTAAATAAACATGGAAGCATTTTTTTATCGTCGAATTCATTTGAACCACATTGGTTAAAAATTGGACCCTACTATCATAATGTTGGAGCAAACAATACTTTACCTCAAGTTTTCAATAGTCGTATGAAATTTGTTAATACTGATATGGAAATTACAAAAGGAATACACATTATTCATTTGCAACCGACAAGTGAATATACAAAAAATCTTTTTAAAGGAGATATAAAGGAGTTAGATGATTTTAATCATGAAATTGTATTAGTAGTTGAAAATAAAAAAGGATTAGTAATATTTAGCGGTTGTAGTCATCATGGAATTGTTAATATAGCTAAAACTGTGTTAACAAAATTTCCAAATAAAAACATCCATGCAATTATCGGAGGGTTTCATTTAATAGGAATTCCTATAATTAATACAATAGGAAAAACAAAAGAAGAAGTAATTTCAATTGGTAATGTGCTAAATACAATGCCAATAAATCTTATTTATTCTTGCCACTGCACTGGAACAAGTGGGTATAAAATCCTAAAACCCATTTTAAAGGAAAAATTACATTCGTTTAAAACTGGAGAAATTATAGTGCTTTAGCAGAAGGCGTAGCATTTTTTATTTCTTTTAAAGATGTAGTCAATCCCAAAGCTCTGAAAGCTTGTAGGGAAATTAGCAGTTTGCAGCTAATTTCCCTACAATTTTATCAATACGTGACTTTCTACTGCCTCAAGTAAATCTTTACTCGGTCCGGCAACTAGTGTTGTATCCTTCTTTGCTCTACGAACATAGTTCCAAAGCGCCTCTTTCTTCTCATTCTCCAGAAGATTATCAATTGTATTCAGTAATCAGTAGAAACAGATAGTTCCCTTTTCTTTTCGTTAATAGTAGCTTTATTTTTAATATTCAATGAGATTTGTTTTCCATAAACTGAGGAGTATGGGGGGATAGATCTATCAACCCAAATGTTACCTCCTATTATTGTATTATGTCCAATGGTTGTATCGCCACCTAGAATTGTTGCTCCGGCATAAATTATCACGTTATCTTCAATATTAGGATGCCGTTTTATTCCTTTTACTGGATGGCCATCATTATCTAGAGGGAAATTTTTGGCTCCTAAAGTTACTCCCTGATATAGTTTTACATTATTACCTATAATGCATGTTTCACCAATTACAACCCCAGTTCCATGATCTATAAAAAAGTAGTCACCAATTGTTGCTCCAGGGTGAATATCTATTCCTGTAAGTTGATGCGCATATTCTGACAAGATTCTCGGTAAGATAGGTACATTCATAGCATATAATTCATGTGCTAATCTATGTATACTGATTACTTCAATAGAAGGATAACATAATAGTATTTCCTCAAATGAAAACGCAGCAGGATCTCCAAAATAAGCTGCTTTTATATCATTTTGAATCTTAGTTTTGATTAAAGGGAGTTTATTAGTAATCCCAATAATAATTTCTTCTATTTTTTTGCAATAGCAAGAACTATCATCAATGATTTCAAAGATAATCTTTACTTGATTTCGCAATTCTAAAAGGAATTTTTGTAAATTTTCATAGAAATAAGTAGATGTTTGATATGTTTCTTTAGAATTTTTATGGTAATACTCTGGAAAAACTAAATATTTATATATTTTTAATATTTCTTTAATTTTTTCTTTCCCATCTAACCTAAGTGCCTTTCTATTAAAAATCAATTCTTTGTCAATATCCTCAATTTTTTTAGCAATAGTTGATAATTCATTATTGAACCATAAATCTAAACTCATAAATAATCCCTCCAATATTTAAATAATCAAAATAAGTTTCGATTTGAAATAATATGATACCTGGTATTGAGGTCTTTTATTATGCAACAATTCTAAATCTATAAACCTAAACAAATCAATAATAATATTTGGTTAAAATTGTTAAATTATTATCTTTTAAACAAAATAATCCATAAATATGTAATTTATGTGAAAAATATACACATATTTCTAATTAACTGGTAATATATACAAAGTATTATACCTTTTTTACCAAAAGATGTATAGTATAGTCAGAATTTAGGAGAAATTAAGTAATTTAAGGTTTGGAGGATGGTAAAAATAATATTAGTTAAGGTGAAGAAATATACATTCAATGACAATACAAATCGTAAAGAAATGAAAAAATTTATTAAAAAAGAAATTGAAGGCTGTAAAAAGTTCTTTGTATCAAAATCTTATTCATTTAATTATGGTATTTACGCATATTCAAAAAAACGGATCTCAATAGATATCGAAAAGAAACGAATTTTATCTAATACACATCAACAAGCATTAATTAATTTTTCTTTTAATGAAAAAGATATGGTTTTAATGCAAAGAGGAATTTCACTAATACAGATATGGACTATAAAAGAATCATATTCGAAATTTTACAATAAAGGTTTGAAATTGGATTTTAAAAAAATTTATATTTCTTGGTTGAAAAATGATTTATTTAATGTGAAACACCCTGATTTTGATCAAATTAAAGCAAAAATATTAACAACAACAGATACAATAATTTCTATTTCTTCGAATGAAGAGTGTGTAATAAAATTTGAAACATTAAAAGGGGTTATGTAAATTATGAAAATTAAAATGACAGAAGTACAAAAAGCTTATTTATTAGGTAGAAACGATGCTTTTAGTGGTAGAACTGGAACGCATGTTTATATAGAACTTAGTTTTAATGGGGATATTGAGAAATTAAACAAAGCATTTAATAAATTAATATTAAAACAACCTATGTTGAGAGCTAAAGTGTTAGATTTAGAATACTTTGGAATTTATGAAACGCTTGATTATAAATTTAAAATAGAAAATGTGTTGAATGAAAGAGACATTGAAAATATAAAAATTCAAAAAAGAAATGAACTTTCCCATAAATTATATAAGGCGGAGAATTTTCCTTACTTCACTGTTGATTGCCTATCTATAGATGCTTCACAGCATATAATTTTCTTTAGCTTAGACTTATTAATAGCTGATGGTATGAGTATATTCCAACTGTTTGATCAATGGAGAAACTTATATGAAAATGAAAATTATCCTTTAGAAGATATGACAGAAAATCTTTTATACATAAATGATAAATATCATGAGGAAAAAAAATCAGATAGGTATAAAAAGGCAAAGAATTATTGGTTAGGTAACACTTCGACATTACCCGAAGCCCCTCAATTAATGCTAAATCTTAAAGAAGTAGAGAAAAGTGACTTTAAGAGATTAGAGTATAGCTTTTCTAACTCCGATTTTTTAAAAATGCAGGAGATAGCTAGAGAAAAGAAAATATCTATTAACACTGTATTCCTTGCACTTTACGCTGCAGTGCTTCAAAGGGTGTCTACAAATAAAACCTTTACAATAAATATGACTACATTTAAACGCCCTAGAAAAGAGGAGTATATGAGTGTAATAGGAGATTTTACAAGTACTACTCTTATTAATACAGATATAAATCTCGAAGATAACTTAACTGAAAATGTACAAAAATTACAGAGAAGAGTAAACGAATCTTTTAGATATTCAGCATTTGAAGGGGTAGAAGTTTTAAGAGAGCTAGCTAAAGACAATGATCGCTTGAGTATTATGCCCTTTGTTTTTACATCAATGTTGTTTGATTTTAAAAATTTCGATTCTTTTACAAAAATAGATTATTGGGTTTCAGAAACGCCACAAGTTTATTTAGATTGCCAATTAAAGATAATTAACGGTGAGTTAAATATTAGTTGGGATTATATAGAAGATATCTTTGAATGTTCTCAAATTAATAAAATGTTTTCCGATTTTATAGAGTCTTTTAGAGTGTATATGACAAATTCTGAAGAAGCTTTACGAATAATGAATGAAAAATATATCCAAGAATCAGATATAGTCTATGATATGTATAATGCTCAGGCTATTAGAAAATTAGAAAGTAACAGAATATTATGTAAGTTAACTGATGTTTTAAATGAAAAGATGCATGAAATTGCTTTTGAAGATGTTTCAGGGAAAATAACTTTTAAAGAGTTAGATCAAAAAAGTGAATTAATAAAGGAAAAAATAATTCAATTAAAACAAAAACATAATTTAGATAAAATCAGAATTGGTATTAATACTAGTAAAAGTAATAATTGTATTGCTGAAATGTTAGGTGTTATAAAAGCTGGAGATTCATTCTGTTTTATTAACAAATCGTTACCTAAAGGAAGACAAGATAAAATAAAGGAAATATGTGAATGTTCATTAATTATAGAAAATGGAACTATTGAGTTTATCTTAAAACCTAATAATAAAATTCCTATGGATGAATTGTATGTAATTTTTACTTCTGGTACAACTGGTGAGCCTAAAGGTATTAGTATAAATGAGGATGCGGTTCTTAATACAATTTATGATTTAGTAGAAAAGTTAAATATAGATTCAACAGACGTTATTTTCAATATTTCAGAACTTTCTTTCGATTTATCCATTTTTGATATTTTGACACCATTATTAGTAGGAACTAAGACTGTTTTATGTGAATCTATAGAGCAAGTAAAAAACTATACAAGTCTGTTTAAGGAAGTAACGATTTGGAACTCAACACCAGGACTAGCACAACTTCTTCTTAAATATAGTAGATTAATGACGTCTATTCGCTGTGTATTAATGAGTGGGGATTTCATTCCTTCAGAATTAGTAAACTCTATACAAGAAAAATACCAAAATCCGAATCTTGTAATATATAGTTTAGGAGGGGCTACTGAAGTATCAATTTGGTCAATTTACTACCCAATAACAAAAAAATTTAATAAAACAAAGATACCTTATGGTTATCCGCTTTCAAATCAAACTATCTATGTTTTAGACGAAAATTATAATACTGTAGAAAATTTTGTTAGTGGAGAAATTTTTATTGGGGGATTAGGTTTAGCAAATGGCTATTTGGATATGGAAAATACAAATAAGGCATTTATTAACCATAATAAATTTGGACGTTTATATAAAACAGGTGATAAAGGCTATATGTCAGACGAAGGCTGTATTTATATTCTTGGTAGAATGCAATCTGAATTAAAAGTTAATGGTTATAGAATTGATCTATTAGAGATTGAAAACATTTTCAACAATTTAAATAATATCAAGCAATCTAAAGTATATGTGAAAAAGAATAGTCATAGAAGCATAATTGTTGCTGTATATATATCTGAACAAGGTGAAGAACTAGAATCTGCTTACATTCGGGAGGAACTAAAAAAACATTTGCCATCTTATATGATACCTACTACTTTTGTCAACGTAGAAGATATACCTTTAACAGCAAATGGAAAAGTTGATATTGAACAACTTAATAAGATGATAGAAATTAATCAACCTTTGAAATTAAATCAACAAGAAGAAAAATTACTAGTCTTATGGGAAGAGATTATTGGGAATAACTATTCTGAGTTAAATAATATAAGTGAAAATTTCTTTGATATTGGTGGAGATTCAATTAAGCTACCTGAATTGCTACATGAAATTTGTATTAGATACCAAATAGAAATATCAATTGAAGACTTGTTAAATAATTTTTCACTTAAAGAGCAGGCAAAATTGATCAATGAGAAGGTTAATGATAGAAAAAGTTCTAATAATATTAATATTCACAAACAGTTAATTCAACTTAAGAAAGGTAAGACAAATAAAAATATAGTTCTAATACATGCAGGAAGTGGAGAAATTGCGATTTATAATAAATTAGCTCAGAATTTGGACGCTGATTATAATGTATACGCTATAAAGTTTGAAAAGAATTATAAGGATGTTGCAATGCGTTCAATTGATTTATCAATACTTGCCGGAAAATATAATGAAATAATTAAGGAATTAGATTCAGTAGATTATATTGGAGGATGGTGTATTGGTGGAACAATAGGTTTTGAAATAACAAAAATAAATCCTAATATAAAAGGTTTATTGTTAATAAATTCTATGCCACCGGTGAATGAAAAAGTTGTTAGATTTGAGCAATCTCTTACTTCTGAAATGAAAATGATTGAGGAATCATTTGATATGAAGGTTTCAGATGTAAATAATACATTAGAATTGTGGAATAAAATAATTTTAATGTTGGAGAATAGATTGGAATTAATGCCTAAATTAGTAAAGATTGTTCCACCTGAACTATCAAGATTGATACCACATTTCGGTAGTAATAAACCTAGAGAATTAGTTTACTATATTAATCTTTTCAGAAGTTTTGAAACGGTAAGGTTTATGTTTAGTTCATCAAAAAAAATTAATGTTCCGATTATATATATTGGAGCAAAAAATGAACCTGTAGATGACTATTATTCTTGGTCTGACCATACCGAAAGGATCTTGTTAGAGGAGCATGTGAACGGGGATCATACTACTATTTTTGATAATGAAAATGTAATCGGTTTAGCTAATAGTATTAATAAAAATTTAATTTCTATTCAAACACAAGTAAAGGATGTTGAATTATGTCATATATAGAATTTGAGAATGTTTCTAAAAAATATAAATCTGGTGAAATAACTATTAATGCTGTAAATAAAGTGAATCTCACTATAGATCAAGGAGAATTTACAGTTATATTAGGACCGAGTGGAGCAGGTAAAACAACAATATTAAATCTACTAGGGGGAATGGATACGGCTACAGAGGGACTAATTAATATAGCCGATAAAAATATTTCCTCTTTCAATAAAGAAGAATTAACTTGTTATAGAAGAAATGATGTAGGATTTGTATTCCAATTTTATAATTTGGTACCTAACTTAACAGCTATCGAAAATGTTAAATTAGCATCACAAGTTTGTAAAAATCCTCTTGATGCAGAAGAGATGTTAGTAAAAGTAGGATTAGGTAATCGATTGAATAATTTTCCTAGTCAATTATCTGGAGGGGAGCAGCAACGTGTAGCAATAGCAAGGGCTTTAGCTAAAAATCCTAAATTAATTTTATGTGATGAACCTACTGGTGCCTTGGATTCAGTTACTGGTAAGCAAGTTATGCAAGTATTATGTGATGTTTCTAAACAATTAGGGCAAACTCTAATAATCGTTACACATAATGCAGAAATAGCGAAATGTTCAGATAAAACAATTCATATGAACAGTGGAGAGGTAACTAAAATTCAAAAAATAGATGAACCATTGGAGTTGGAGGTAATAGAATGGTGAAATCTGTATTAAAAAAAAAGCTACTTAGAGATATAAAGGGTTCGTTTTCTCAATTTATATCTATTATAGTAATGTTGATTTTAGGAGTTGGTGTATTCATTGGCCTCGATAGTACATGGAGAAGCTTGGATGAATATACAGATAGTATAAGTCGCCGTGACAATATCGCAGATTATAGATTATATTCAGATTCATTTAGTGAGGATGATTTGTTAAAAGTTAGTCAAATTGAGGGCGTGAAGGATGTTCAAAAAAGATTAGCATTTAAAGCGAATGTTCCTGAATATGAAGCTCAACTTGAAGTAAATGTTACAGAATCTGATAAAATCAATAAATTGAATATTCATAATGGTACATCTAATTTAAACTCTGGTGAAAGTATCCTAGATCTAAATTTTGCTGAAGAGAATGGGATTAAAGTTGGAGACTATATAACACTCTCATATAATAAAAAACAAATTAAGTTAAAAGTGGCGGGTTTGGCAACCAGTGCATCATATATTTATACAGTTCCTAACGCTACTTCAGTAATACCTAATCATAAAGAATATGGATTTATACAAGTAACACCTCAAGATGTTACAAAAATCATAGGTGAAGTATTTTTTAATGAGGCCTTAGTAACAACTAATCAAGAGGTAAATAATCAAAAAATAAAAGAAGAAATAAGAGGAGTTTTAAATAATAAGTTAAAAGGTATTGTAGAAAATGAAGAAACACTAAATTATTTAGCAATACAACAGAAAATAACACAATATAAGTCTATTGGTAATATTTTTCCGTTAATATTTTTTGCAGTAGTTATTCTAATGACATTTACTACAATGATACGTTTAATGAATAATCAAAGAAAACAAATAGGATTATTAAAAGCTCTTGGTTACAATAGTAGACAGATAATTTTACATTACATGTCTTATGGTATCTGGATTAGTATTATAGGTTGTTTGTTAGGTTTATTTGTAGGATGGAAGGTAGTCCCTCAATCTATTTGGAAACTATTTGAAGAGTTGTTTGTTTTACCAGATGCACAAATTATTTTATATTGGCCTAAAGTGATATTAATCTTAATAATTTCAATTTTAAGTACAGTAATTCCGACAATATATGTTTATTTAAAAACAGAAGTTGAACAACCTGCTGAATTAATTAGAACTAAAATCTCTAAAAAATGCGGTAATATTTTACTCGAATCATTTCCGTTTGTATGGGAGAAATTAAGCACAACAAAAAAATTAATAAGCAGACAAATCTTTACCAATAAAATTAGATTATTTATGACTCTTTTCGGTGTATTGGGGAGTACTACTTTATTAATCACAGCTTTTGGAATGAAAGATACAATTGAAAATGTCGCCTCTTCTGTATACGAAAAAACATACCTTTATGCAACTAAAATATATTTAAAAGAAAATATAGATTTTGAGGAACTTAGAGTACTATTAGATAATAATAATGATGAAAGAATCATGGAAGTTGTTACCGAAGTGTCCTCCAAAAACAAAACGAAAATGACCAATTTGCATGTTTTGGAAAACGAAAGTGAATATATTAAATTTTATGATGAGAATGAAAAGAAAATTCCTTTAGATAATGGAAGAGTTTTAGTTACTCAAAAAACGGCAGATATTTACAAAGTAAACGCAGGTGACGATTTAACATTAAAATTAAATTCTGGAAATTCGGTTAAATTAAAGGTAACAGATATATCAAAAGTAAATATTGGTCAAGGAATTTATCTTAGTGAAAGTACATGGAAAGATCTAAATGGTAAATTTATACCTACTGCTTTATTAAGTAAGCAAGATAAAAACGAATATTCTGATGATATGATTTCCCATAAAGTAAAAACTAGCTTACAAGAGAAAGATTTTACTACTAGCATGAGTAGTACTTTATCAATGGCAGTTTTGATGATTGCCGCTGCTGCTATTTTGGCATTCCTTGTACTATATAATTTAGGTATGTTGAATTTTGCAGAAAGAGAACGAGATCTAGCAACATTCTTAGTGCTTGGCTTTTATCAAAAAGAACTTAAAAGTTTCATTTCTTTTGAAAACATATTATTTTCAATTTTAGGAATAATTTTGGGGATATTTGGTGGACACTACCTTCATTCTAAAATCTTTGAATCCGCTGGAATGGGCGATGAATTAGATTTTAGCATTATAATTGAAAAATCTAGCATTTGTATAGCTGTAATTTTCGTTTTATTAATTGTAATAATAGTTAATCTAACTGTTATTTCAAAAATTAAAAAAATTCATATGGCTGAAGCTCTTAAAAGTGTAGAATAAACTGTCTAGTAAATCATCATGTACAGTTAGTTCCAATTTTGCATTTAATATTGGAATTTGGAAGAGTAAAATAATAAAATATTAAAATATTAAAAAAAGAAGAGGTCATAATTTATTATGACCTCTTCTCTATGCATTTAAAATGATATATAACGTAAAGGATTAACTAGACCAACTTTTTGACCTTGCCAAGTAGTATTATGCATTTCAAAATGTAAGTGACTACCTGTTGAACGACCTGTCGATCCCATGTAGCCAATTACTTGACCCTTTTTAACAGATTGTCCAACACTAGTATTATAACCACTTAAATGAGCATATACAGTTGTCCAAGTATCTCCTTCAATTGAATGTGTAATCATAATCACATTTCCATAAGTTGATAATGGGCTTGCACGGAATACAACGCCATCAGCAGCAGCAACTATTGGTGTACCTTGCGCATTTGCAATGTCAGTCCCATAGTGCACTTCAGTACCTGCACCAATATCACGGACACCAGAGTTAGATGTTATTCGGCCAGTTGTAGGTCTTGTCCATGTTCCACTAGATACATTAGGAGTTTTCGTTGAATTACTAGAATTGGAAACAGAAGTTGTTCTGGCACTTCTTTGTTTTACTTCAGCTTCTTTACGAGCAACTTCAGCCAGACGAGCTTGTTCTTTTTCAATACTAGCTTGAACTTCTTTGCTAATTGTTAGTGCTTCTGAATATTCTTTTTCTATTAAATTTTTTTCGGATATTAATTTTGATTGTTCAGCTTCTAGTTTATCAATAACTTTATTTTTATTTTTCTTTTGATTATCTAATGAACTCCGTAAAGCCTTTAATTTATCACGATTTTCTTGTTGTTTTAGAAGTTTTTGTTTAAGCTCATTTTGTTGTTCTTCGAGTTTCTTTTTATCATTCATTTGTTCGTTTATAATATCACGGTCAGCTTCCATTAATGTATTTACAGCTGATATTCTGTCTATAAAATCAACAAAACTATTTGTACCTAATAATACATCTATGTAACTAACCGAGCCGCCACTTTCTTGAATAGAACGCGCTCTATCTTTTAATAAAGCATCACGTTCATCTATGTTTTTTTCTAATTTTGCAATAGATTTGTTCAATTTATCTATGTCACTCGTAGTAGCTTCAATATCTGCAAGAATGCTATTGATTTTTACATCGGTACTATTAATTTTAGTATCCAGTTTCTTGATTTGATTCATAAATCCATCAATTTTTGATTCGTTTTGATTGATTGTGGAAGATTTTTGTTTGATTTTAGAAGATAAATCTGATTTTTTTTGATTTACTTCTTGTTGCTGGGTTTTCAAATCATTTAAAGATTCTGCCCCGACACTAACCGATGGAATCGCTACTGTTAGTGCAAATGTTGCCACAATTATTTTTCTTAAATGCTGTGCTTGTGCTTTCAATTAATAACTCACCTCAAGTTAGAAAATTATTAAACTTTTAAAAACTTCCATACTGACATGTAACTACCCATAATAAACTGTGTGACATCAATCGATTGGAGTATCTTACCTTCCAGTTTTGATTGTAGCGTACTATGTAGTTTTGCGTATAAGATACCTTCAAAAAAGGTTGAAGTCTGCAAGCCCCTACCTATTTGCCTCGTATCAATGACAATTAATTCACCTGATGTTGCTTTTTCTTCGCGCTACATTATTTTAATAAATGCTGATTTACCCGTACTGATTGTTCCAAGATATAGTGATTTTTGATATTCATTTTGGTTAGAGCTACGATACCATTCAGGTATTTTTTAAACATCATTTCTATCATTTTTCTACGACTTTTTTCGTGATAAACTTCCTTTTTACATCAAATTCATTATATCTGTTAAATCTCTTGTAAATCTTTACAGTTTTATTTCAAATATTGTTGAATTTTATCTTAAATGTATTATTTGTCTTATATTATAGCTTGAATGTATTTAAAGATATTAGGCGCGCGATATCAAACTCCACCATCAGAGGGTGGATGTAGTTCTGGAGGCCAAAAAGGTGTAGTTGGATATTATGTCCACTGCAATCGATTAAATGGACCAAATGGTAATCATACTTGTTATTCTAGTCACATAGGTGCGCAAGCTATTAAAAACTTCTATCATAGCGAAAAATATCGAGTGTACATTATTAAATAAAATTTATTATGGTTAAAATTAATTTGAAGTAATTAATAAATGAAAGAGGGTGATCCAATGCCTAATACAAATAAACCTAATAAACTCATTCACGAAACTTCACCATACCTATTACAACACGCATATAACCCAGTAAATTGGTATCCATGGGGGGAAGAACCCTTCAAAATTGCAAAGCAAGAAGATAAACCGGTTCTTGTAAGCATTGGATATTCAACATGTCACTGGTGTCACGTTATGGCGCATGAATCATTTGAAGACGAAGAAGTAGCAGGTTTATTAAATGAACATTTTGTTTGCATTAAAGTAGACCGTGAAGAAAGACCAGATATTGATTCGATCTATATGAATGTTTGTCAAATGATGACGGGGTCAGGTGGCTGGCCATTGAATGTCTTTTTAACACCGGATCAAATTCCATTTTATGTCGGGACATATTTTCCTAAACATAGTAAGTATGGAAGACCCGGAATGATGGAGGTTATTCCAAATTTGGCGAAGGTTTATCATGATGATAAGCAACAAATCGCAACAATTGGGGAGAGAGTCGTTACAGCGCTTAATGAAATGGTACAGCAAGAAGTAGCTTCAATACCATCAACCAGAACAAAAGACGCATTCCAAAACTTGCAAGCTCTATTTGATGGACTATATGGCGGTTTTGGGACTGCACCGAAATTTCCAAATGCAAATCAAATTTTATACTTACTTCGCTATTACAAAGTAACAGGAAAAGAAAATGCATTACTTATGGCTACTAAAACGTTAGAGCAAATTCATCTTGGTGGAATTTATGATCATATCGGTTTTGGTTTTGCACGCTATTCAACTGACCAAATTTGGTTAGTACCTCATTTTGAAAAAATGCTGTATGATCAAGCGCTCTTATTGCATTGCTACACAGAGGCTTATCAAATAAACAAAAGTGATACATTTAAGAAAGTTGTTTACAATACCATTCGCTTTTTACAACGAGAAATGCAACATCCAGAGGGTGGATTTTATAGTGCGATTGATGCTGATAGTGAAGGGGTAGAAGGAAAATATTATTTGTGGGATTATGAAGAAATCCTAGAGATTCTCGGGGAAAAGCAAGGTGAAAAATATGCTGAAACCTACGATATTACACATGAGGGGAATTTTGAAGGGAAAAATATTCCGAACTTAATTGAACCGGATTTTCATAAATTGTCCAAAGATGAACTTGAACAATGCCGACAAAAATTACTTCAATATCGAGAGAAACGAGTATACCCTCATTTAGATGATAAAATATTAACAGCATGGAATACATTACTAATGAGCGCATTAGCAAAAGCAGGAGCAGTTTTTGAAGAAGAATCCTTTATTGACCTAGCTAAGAAGATTGATACATTTCTACAAAAGAATTTAGTAAAGGAAAATCAACTTTTGGTTAGCTACCGAGATGGGAAAGCAAAACAAACTGCTTTTATAGACGAATATGCCAATTATTTATGGGCATTAAATGAGCTCTATTTAACAACTGGTGAAAAAGAATACATGAATCGTGCTGAAAAAATGGTTCAACAAATGATCGACCAGTTCCATGATGATGAAAATGGTGGATTCTTCCTAACAAATCATGGTGCAGAAACATTAATCGTTCGTGAAAAAACAGCACTTGATAATGCCTATCCAGCAGGTAATAGTACAGCAGCAATGCAACTTTGGAGACTTGGAAAGTTAACTGAAAAAGAGGAGTATATCCATTTTGCTGATGAACTACTGAATGCTTTTTCAGCAGATATTAATCGCTATCCTGCAGCAACATTATGGTTATTGCAACTGATGTTGGCCCACCAAACAGAATCAAGTGAAATTCATCTGACAAACCCAACAGGTGAAATTAGAAGCGAACTATTCTCTCAATATCGCCCATTTGATGTTTGGCATATAGAAAAGGAAGGCACCTTTGAATTGCAACTATGCCAAAATTATAGCTGTCAATTGGCAATAACAGATCCAACTCAAGCGCTCAAAACATTACAAAAATAATAATGTTTAAAAGCAAAGTGAGAATTTTAACGTTGCTGAAAAGTTTAAGTGGAATCGGCGTAAACTCTTGTATGGAAACGATGTGGCCACCGGAAAAAAAAGTTAGATTTTTATGATGGAAATCTTTTATTGCCATCTTAGTTGAAGTGGAATTAGCGGAGACTCCAGTGGGAATACGAGCTAGACGAGACCCCGGAGCGAAGCGAGGAGGCTCGTCAGTTCGCCCACGGAAAGCGGAGCTAATTCCACTTCATTTAATAGCATATCTATACTATAAAATTTTGTGTTACTACACTGATTTCAGAGGCCAAAAAGCGATATACTTGAGGTCCTCCCCGCAAGAGCTTCCAAGATGGCTCGTCAGCTCGCCCGCGGAAAGAGAAACCGATTCCAATTCCAATTCAAGTTTGTACTATGAAAATTAGAATACAATAGATATTAATTGCCCTTTGAGTTTTCTTTAGGCAATTTTTTGTGTAATTTTAAGACATATGGTAAAAATAAAGAAAATAGTCATATCTAAAGGGGAAGAAATATGAAATCAGATTTACATATGAGAGAAATCAAACAAACAGAGATATCTCAATCCATAGAACTACTGAATTATGTCTTTCAAGTTAATTTATCCATAAACAAAGATCGTTTATTTGTATCCGCAAAATCCACTCAATTTGATGAGGGGGCTGCACTTGGTTGGTTTGATGGAGATCAACTAGTAGCTCAAATATTGAACTTACCTTTCGAAGTAAATATCCATAATCGAGTATACAAAATGGGAGGTATGACGGCTGTAGGTACCTACCCTGAATATTCAAGGCATGGTTTGATGCACAAACTGATTTATGCAAGCCTTGAGCAAATGAAAAAAGATGGCTATTCTATTTCCTATTTGTTTCCTTATTCCATTCCTTATTATCGCAAAAAAGGATTTGAAATTATGAGTGATATTGTAGAGTATCAAATACGAGATACGCAAATTCCCCATTATGATGATATTCCTGGACAAGTAAGACGATTATCAACTACACATGATGATGTAAAAGATGTATATCATCAATTTGCTATGCGTACTCATGGTGCGATGATTAGAAATGACATTTCATGGAATGAAAAATATCAAGAAGATTATTGGGAAGAGAAATTTATTGATAGTGATGCAAACTTACAGGCTGCAGTTTACTACGATGAAGAAGGCAATGCACTTGGATATATGTTTTACCGTATTATGGAGGAAGACTTCTATATTGATGAATTAATTACGTTAAAGGAAGTGGCTCGTAAAGCACTTTGGAATTTCGTTTATGCACATCAATCAATGGTATATAAAGTATTTGGTAAAACGACAGGAAATGAAGCAGTTGCATTTTTAATGCAAGACAGCGAAATTAAACAAAGTTTATCACCATATTTTATGGCAAGAATAGTTGATTTAAAGGCATTTGTGGAACAATTCCCGTTTTCAAGTCAAGAATTTCAAATGCGTTGGGCTGTTAGTGATCCTTTGGCTGAGTGGAATCATGGAACCTTTGAAATTATTTCAAAGGAAGGGGTAGTTCAAATACAGAAAGTGAATAATGCATTAGAAGATAATGCTGTGAAAATGACTGTGCAAACGTTAATTACGATGTTGCTCGGATATTTAAGACCAACTTATCTTCATAATATCGAAAGACTTAAAGGTGATGCAACATCCATCGCATTATTAGAGAATATTATTCCGACAGGTGTTCCAACTTTCGTGGATTACTTCTAAATAATAGAATAAATGGTAACTTCTTTAGTATATCAATTAAATACCAAAAAAAATTTAACGAAAATAAAAGAATTAACAAACTCCAAACTTGTTTTTCATGTATACTAATGAATAAGGAGTATAAAGGAGAATGGCATGAATGAATAAAGACCTAACTGCGATTGATGACTTAAAAGAAGAAATACCTATTCATTGGTCAAGTGAAGAAACAGGAGATTTTTTGCAAAATTTTGTTGCAAAACTACAATATTTAAATGAATTACTTTCACAAAATTCATATGTAAAAGAAACAGCTAAAGTATTGAATTATATTATTAAGGATGCGACAAATAGCACAATGGTTTTACTTGCAGGTATGACCGGGACAGGTAAAACAAGTTTAGTCAATGCCTTATTAAGAAGACCTATTATGAGTCATAATTTAAAAGTAACTACTGCTGTTAACTCCATTATTTGTTTTGGTGAAAAAGAAGAAGTCCGTGCTCATTTTTTGGACGGTCAAGTTGCTACATTTGATATTGATAAAGTGGAGTTGTTCACTACTTTAGATACATCAAGTGCACAAATTTTGAGAGAAGGTCTTGATTTCATTGAAATATATTTACGAAACGATCTCTTGAAAATGATTACATTAATAGATACAACTCCTTTACATGTTTCAGGAAATGAGTCTGCATACATAAAAGAGACTATATTAAATAGAGCAGATGATGTTTTTTGGATATTTAAATATGGGCAAAAAATTGAACCAGCTGAGATAAAATTACTTGAAAAATTAAAAGGAAATAATGTTATTCCTATTGGTATCTTAAATGGAATTGATTTGATTGATGGAAACACAGATGTTGAAATTTCAATGTATGAAGAACAAGTGTCTAAGTATATCCGAAAAGTAGTAGGAGTATCTGCAAAAGAGGCATCAGAGGCTATATTAGAAGAAAATAATGAAAAATGGATACAGAGTCAAATGGATTTACTTCTATCTGAATTGGAAAAAACAGCCAACAATCATGCCAAAAGGCTATCCTATATTACAGAACGATTTCTTCATTGGTTAAAAAGATTCCAAACAGAAATAGAAATTATTAAGGAAAGAGAACCATACTTTACATCTTACTCAGTCATTAAAGGTTATGTGGAAGATTTAGAAAATATTGAGATTAGAGAAGTGGAACAAAATAAGCATCTTGTTGAATTGGTATCACTTTATGAAAAACAAAGTATCGTTTTTAAAGAAGTCGGTACTTTGTATCAGCTACTCAAAGAAATTAACACAAAACCGTTTAGTGATAAACATGAAATAATTACTTTTAAAGAACAAGCAGAACACTATCTTTCATCTGTGAGGGAATATC
The DNA here is from genome assembly GCF_050459865.1 of Rummeliibacillus pycnus. Taxonomy (GTDB): domain Bacteria; phylum Bacillota; class Bacilli; order Bacillales_A; family Planococcaceae; genus Rummeliibacillus; species Rummeliibacillus pycnus_B. The sequence continues at coordinate 208,681 of NZ_JBCMNM010000012.1, read as the reverse complement.
GAAAACTACATCATGAATACGATGTTGAATATCAAGAAATCGATAAAAAGCACAGGAAAATAAATGGAATGAGTTTATTAAAAAATATATTTGGTAAACGAGATGAAGATACGTATTTTAAAGAAAAAATTGAACTATTAAACGAAAAACAGCAAAAATTAGAAAAAGAATATGATTTACTTAAATTAGAGGAAGAAAAGCTATCAAATTTATTTAATGATACAAAAGAATTGTTAAATCAAGTTGTTCAAAATAAATTAGCATCTTTTTCGAAAGAATTCACTACAATCGAATTTCAAAGAAATTCACAAAACTCTAAAATTCAATTTGCAATTAAGAAATTAGAGGGATTTGATAGTATTGTAGAAGCACAATCCTTCATCATGAAATTTGTAAACGATTATGTTTTACTAGATGATTTCATCATGTCTAAAGAAGAAAAGAAACAATTAGAACATACATTGGAAATCATCAAAAATGCAAATTTTGATTATCAAACATATATCGATCAATATCAACAAGCGAGTCCGTTAAGTAATAATAAAATTCAGTCGATGGTAGCAGAAAAAAATCCATTCTACCCACTTGAAATGACGGTAGATGATATGGTTGCACATTACGAGGAACCACCAAAATTAGTGAAAATAAATAATCAATAACCTAGATTATATATAGTTTTCTAAAAAGGTGAACAATACGTATACGGTATTTTCAAGAATCTAGCGATTTCTACCTATAAATAATTCAGTAAAAAAAGATGTCCGTAATGGGCATCTTTTTTTAGGGATAAAAAGTTATAATTCATCTTATAATATTTTCCAAAAACGTGATAACTATCTCTTATGTATCTGTCTAGCTTATTTTTATATAATGTATATGGAAATAATTTAATTAAATAGAAATATGCATGAAATAAGAGGGTGTAGAATTGGATTATCCAATATGTACATTACATAAAGTAAAATCAGCTAGGGTAGTTATGGAGCAAAAAATTATAATTTTTTGTCCAGAATGTGCAAGGAAGAATATGGATAAGATTGTAACTCTAGAAAACCAGATAAAATTTTCTGAAGAAATTACTTGGTTAAATCATGAGAAAAAGATAGTCTTTTCAGATCTTTGGAAAGGAATCGTACTAAGTGTCTATTTGCTATTGATTCCTTTTGTTATTGGTTTAATTTATCCACTTTCTTACAGTGAATATTATAGTGATCGTGTAGCCTTCATTTTTCGAACCTTTTATTTACATATCATAAGCTTTTTATTGGTTGGTATTTTTCTCATTATTGGATTATATTATATAGTTCAAGCAATAAAAAAAATTTCCTCCATTCAACAGAAAAGGGAGAAGCTTATTGAAACTACTAATGAAATAACAGACATTTTAAATCAATTTTTGTCTTCTGAAAGAATTGAAATCATAGATGATTTAATTCAAGGATTAAGGAATCGCTTTGACCAGAACTACTTAAAACAGGTACCGATGTCTCAAATGTCGATGCGTGAGTTACAGGTTTTTGTTGTAAAATCCTTAAAAAAATTAGGATACAAAAATATTCAAATTAATAATCATTTTGATTCATTTGACATCCATTTATTTGCAGAGAACGAACATGGAAAAAATTCAATCAGCATCGTAAAAGGTGAACTGGTAATCACAATGGATGATGTCCATAAAATAGCTATTGGGAAGGCGTATTTTGATTGCGATCAATGCATTTTGGTAACTGCTTCGAAAATGACCGAAGATGCAAAAAAACTAGCAGACCAATATTATATAGATGTTTGGAATCAGGAGAAAATAGATGAAAATATAAATAACAATGTAACAGATGAGTGGGTAAGATATTTGGAACATTACTATGATTACTCAGATAGAGATTTGGATAGTTATACAAAATACGAATTACAAAGAATGAAGAAAATCTCATAGGTTGATTATAAAAAAAGGAGACGCTGTTTAAGCGCTCCTTTTAACTATTTGAAAATCTTTTGAATAGCTGAGTCATGAAGTATGCAATAATGACAGAAAAGACTGCCATGATTATAGATGGTAGAAATGTCGTGTTGCCAAAGCTAATTTCTTGAAGTAAATAACTACTTGTTAACCAGGATTCAGAAAGATTTGGGTGGTATATAGAAGTAAGGAAAAACCCTGATAATACTTGAGTCATACAAAACAAAACGATAAAACTGATGATAAAGATCATGAAGTTTTTCACAATCTCACCTCCTTGTCTACAATATTTACGGTTGAACTATTAGGAAGATTCATTAATTTTTTTGAAAATAAGAACTTTTATTTTAATGGAATTTTCATTTTTACTTTTCCATCTAAATAATTTGGATAGCTATCAAAATAAATTCGTACTGGATTTTGCATTTTATTTGCATCAAACGAATAAGTGGTTTGTATAAAACTCTCATTCTCACTAAATGAACTAGAACTACTTTCTAAATTGAATGTTTTATTTTGAGCATCAACTGCAGAAGAAAAGAAATGGTTGATGACACTTGTATCTTTTGTTCGATACTTTACAGCTATGGTATCAGGTGAATAAAAGGAAAAATCTAATTTGGCCAATTTTGGCTTGTTAAGGATTTTCTTTTTCTTAAAATCGACCACAATATATTCTTCACCTTTTGGTAAAGCTTCAACATTGTCTAGTATTAAGGTAAGTTCTTTAGGTTTCCTAAAATAATTACTTTGAATAAATAAACTAAAGTCTCCATCAGATAGTGAACCAAATCCGCTAGTGCCATTCACAATGTTACCCCATTTTTCTCCATTTTCATCAATTAGCTTAGCAGTACCAATTCTTAAAATTTCTTGAGTGTTGTTTTTATCCGCAGCTAACTGAATCTCTGCTCTTAAAGGAGAAATTTTTAATTTTTTTAAATGAATCATTTGACCATCTACTCTTGGATTTTCATTTAAATTATACGTTTTAGTGGGCTGTATTTGTTTTTGTAATGTAAATGGAATCGAAAATTTTGTTTGATTGCTATCATCAAATGAAAGATTTAGTTCAAAGTTTGGATGATCATATGAAATGGAATTATTTGATACGATTTCTATTTTATTTTTAATGGTTTTTGATTTAGGACCAGAAGTCCATCCATAACTAATTGATGCTTTTTTTACTTCTTTACCATTTTGTAACAGATTTGCTTTCTCAGTTTTTAATCTTGAGATATCGTATGGCGCTTCTACTTGATAGAACAAAATCATTCCACTTTCATCCGCAACGGTACCCAGTAGAGTAAATGTAAGATCGTTTTTGGTTTCGGTAATATTTAATGTCTCATAGTAATCTTGTTTCAATATATCTTTAACACCTTTGTCAAACCGTATCATTTCAACTAAAGGTGCAAAACCTGGAATCTTTTCAATTGTTTGTGCAAAAGTAGGGGATAATCGTATACATGTGACAAAGAACAATGTTAAAAGGGCAACTATGCTTGCTGCTGTAAAGAAATGGTGTTTTTTTCGCTTTGTTTTTTGGTATTTTCTTGATCCTTCATTTCGAGCAATTTGCAACGCATCTTTTGGTACTTCAATTTGATTAAGCTCTTGAATAAGTTTTTGCATTTGTTGATCATTAAAATCTTGCATTTAATATTCCTCCTTTCCAATAAGCGTTCGTAATTTCTTCAAAGTTGAGTGTAATCTAGATTTAACAGTACCTTCTGGAATTTGCTTAATTTGTGCTATTTCTTGATTTTTTAAGTCTTGGAAGTATTTAAGATAGATTAATTCCTGTTGATCATTTGGAAGCTTTTCTATAAAATCAATGATTTCAAAATGATTCTCATCCGAAGCACTTGTCATTTCAAGTTGCGTATTATATATAAGTTTTTCTTGCTTCTTTTTCATATCAAGACAAATATTGATGAGTATCCGAACTAGCCATGTATTGAGATAAGCAGGTTCTTCAACGGTATATATTTTTTTAAAAGTACGATATGTCAACTCTTGAATGGCATCTATTGCATCATGTTCATTTCGTAAATAAGCAAAGGCTATTCGATAGAGTGAATCTTCATTTTCTTTAAGTAATGCTAATATTGCCTCATCATTTCCAGCAATCGCTCGTTTTGCAAGTTCAATTTTTTCCACACTTCCACCTCCTTGTACTTATTAGACCGTTTGAATAGATATTTCGTTCAGAATATTTTTATTTTACATGAACTTTTTCTAAATAATAGAAAATGAGTCAATTTCATCATGAGAAATTCATATGAAATATACAAATATTTTATTAGATTCAATTTTATTCATTGTGGAGTTAAAGATGGGGAGACCAGTATAAGCTTGAGCTGAAAGGCACGCAGGAACATAGTGAATGGACTGGAAAAGTAAAAATAGATGAAAATTTATAAAAAAATCTTGTATAGCTATCTTAGTTGATGTGGAATTAGCGAAGACTCCTGCAGGAAAGCGAGAAAGGTGAGACTCCGCAGACAGCTAGGAGGTGCCGAGGAGGCTCAACGCTCGCCCGCGGAAAGCGAAGCTAATTCCACATCATACAGAAAACAGATTAATACTATTGATATATGACATTAAACACTTATTCAGTTCCCAAAATGTTATGACGAGTAAATTGATGGCAAGCCCGTGGAAAGCGCCGTTTGTATCGGAACATGCATATCTGAATAGTGAAAAGTTAATGTGTTGAAATGTTCCTATTTAAAAACCTAAAATGGATTTATGAAATGGATCCAAATAGAGAAAGTAGCGTAATAGTTGTTTTTAACACAAATTTCCCGAGAAATAATTGATTGAAAATTCAGATTTGTAGGCGGATAAGGGGAGAAATGAATACAAAATAAAAAGTTCTAAAGAAAAATAAATTTCCTATAGAACTTTTGAGTCGAGTACATATTGTATTTTAATAAAAAACTTTATCTGTATTGTATTTTGCACGTAATACGTTAATCGCATATGTTTCGTAAATTTCACGTTCCATTGGATCTTCTACGATAAATGCTTCGATTTTGTGTACTTCGTCACGATGGTTCTTTAATGGTGATACATTATCTTCAAAGTGTTTTTTTAAGCGTGGGCGCATTTTACGTGCTTTCCCTACAAAAAGTAATACATTGTCTTTGTTGAAGAAAAGAAGTAGGCCACCTTTATCGCGTGGGATTTTATGGAAATCGATAAATCCGAAAACAGAAGGGATTATTGCTTCTCCTTCTACTGGTTTTTGTTCGCGTTGGCGAATAACTACATCTGGTTTTGGCATTTCAATTTTAATCAAAAAAATTCACGTCCTCATATTCATATAGACTTTATGCTAACATAAATCTAGCGGAAAAGCCAGTACAGCTATATTATATGGATAGAGTAGTTTTGCTAAAAAAGGAGTGTGTCTTAATGAACGAATGGCCAAAAGGTATCGCAAAGCCAGGAATCCGTGCATTAAATTCTGCAGGATTATATTCAATTGCTGATTTATCAAAAATCGAGGAAAAAGAACTAATGACATTACACGGCATGGGGAAAAGGACTTTAGAGGTATTGAAGAAAGAAATGGAAGAACAGGGGATTCAATTTAAAGCAAACGAATAAAAAAGATATACGGACTCTCTTATTTAAAAGGGCAATGATTGCAATAAGAAAAAAGAGTTGATTTTACACATTCGTAGAACCAACTCAATTTTTTAAATTAAACCAACAATTTTTAGATTAAACTGTATTGGTTTGTGCTCATTAAAATATTACTGTCTATAACGTAATTCTATTTTTTTAATTTCGTTATATAGTAATTTTACGGTGTCACTTGGATCTTCAATTGTTTCTTCATCTGCTTCAGCTTCTTTTAATAGCGTTACTTCATTGTTTAACTTTTCCATTTTTTGATCAAGATGAGCAGCAACTTCTGCGGCTTCTTTTAGCTCATCTGTTAAGTGGCTAGGCACTTTTTTATTATATTTATAGTAGATTTTATGCTCTAAACTAGCCCAAAAATCCATAGCAATTGTACGAATTTGCATTTCAACAAAGACGTATTCCTCACCGTAAGTCATAAATACAGGAATTTTAATAATAATATGAAGGCTTTGATACCCATTTGGTTTAGGATTTTTAATATAATCTTTTACTTCAATCACATCGATATCTTCTTGTGATTGAATCATATCTGCAATACGATAGATATCTGATACAAAAGAACAAATGATACGAATTCCAGCGATGTCATGAATGTTTTCTTGAATGGATGGAATCGACAGGGGAAGCTTTTTCTTTTGAACTTTTTTTAAAATACTCTCTGGTGATTTCACACGTGTATTCACATGTTCGATTGGATTGTATTCATGAATAAGTTGAAATTCTTCCTGTAAAATATTGACCTTCGTGCTGATTTCAGCTAGCGCAAATTTATAAAGTAACATGCAACGAGTAACTTCATGTCGGAACTTTTTCAATTGCTCACTGTCTATTTTTGAATTATTTAGCATCAATTTCACCTTGCCTTAATGTAATCGTTCTAAGTGTATTTTCTCAAATTTAAGAGGATAACGCATGTGAATTATTAAAAGAAATTAAAAGTATTATCTGGTACTGTTTGAATAATAGATTGTCATTAAAAAAATAATATACGATAACTATCTTCTTGACAACTTTCTTAAATCAGCTATTTTTTATATAGAAAGGAAGTTTTAAAGATGAATATAAAAGTATTTCTCCTCAGAATTATTGCCATTATTATTTTTATCATAGGAATTTATATGGTGCAAGTGAAAGAAGGAGCAAGTTACTATTATTTGTTATCATTAGCAGCCTTTGCAGCTTTTTTCTACATCGACGATTACGCAAAAAAACATAAGAAGAATCTGTAAAAAAGCTATTCGAATGAATAGCTTTTTTACATGGATTGAGTGGAGCAAAAGAGTTCGCGAGTGGAGCAAAAGAGTTCGCGAGTGGAGCAAAAGAGTTCACGAGTGAAGCAAAAGAATCCGCGAGTGGAGCAAAAGTATCCGCGAGTGGAGCAAAAGTATTCGCGAGTGAAGCAAAAGAACCCGCGAGTGAAGCAAAAGAACTCGCGAGTGAAGCGAAAGAATTCACGAGTGAAGCGAAAGAACCCGCGAGTGAAGCAAAAGCCCCCCACGAGTAAAGCAAAATATTTAAAATGAGAAAAAATCTGCCTAGATTAATTAAAAACTGATCCAAGTTTATCAAAAATTCACCAAATATCCTTCAAATTCAAACCTTTAAAGTTATATTCCCGCTATATCCACATCTAGTTTCCTCTAATTGTACTCTTTAATTGTGACCATTTTGTTTCAATTCATCGTTCTTGGTTCGGAAATAGAGAAAATAGCATTGAACAAAGGAAATGTATGCATATAATAGAAAATATGGAGGTGCGAAGTGTGGAACTAAAGTTTTGTATAGAAAATGAAGAAATATTAATAACGCCATATTATAATGACTTTTTCTTTGAGAATATAAAAATATTCGTAAAAACTGCTAAGTATGAAAAAAACAAGCTTTTTCAATCAGCTTTGCATGGTAAATTTTTATTAAATTTAGGTGAAGCGATAATTGAAATCTTGAAAACTGGACAGGAACAAAAAGTGAAATCCATTGGCGAGCCTCATATATATGAAATTTCCTTACAGTCTGATACCGGAGAAATTATGATAAAAGAACTTATAAAACAGAAGGTCATTCAAAAATATACTTACCCAAAAGAAGAGTTTTTAAAAGCATTAGCAAACGAAAGCAAACATTATCTGCAGACCATAAAAAAGGTAAATCCAAGAATCGCATTAGAAGACCAATATCAATTATTAGCAAGCTGTTATGTTTATTTTGATAGACCTCCAATTATGGATTATAGTATTCAGAATCTTTGACCGCAATCTTATAAAATTATATAATGGCAACATGATTGTATAAGGAGTGGGTCTTTTGGAGAAGGAATGGACATTTATGATAGATGGCACTGAACATCTTCGTAAAGAAATGGAAGAAGTATACACTCAACTACCGATTGAAAATAGAGACGGTGAAGAATTCGTAACAATTAAATATAAAGATTTCAAAAAGCTTGTTGATTTTTATATAAAAGAACATTCTTCAGATTTGCCATTTTAATAGAAACTTTGAAAACTCATCAATATTGGATGGGTTTTTATTTTTTTTACAGAAATTTTTATAGTTGGTTCATGTGTTACTATAAGAAGAGGATTTATATTGCTGCATAGAAAGGAAGCTGTACTTGAAATATCAAATTCCCGAAATTCTAACAATGTCGAATACAGAGCGCAAAATGATAATAGAAGAGGGTTCAACTCCTATCTTAAAAGAAATGTTACTACATATAGGGCATCCTGATGAAAATATTCGTGATCATCAAAATTTACGATTATTTTTAGAGCTTATTCAATATGACTTATTGTCCTCCGACGATAAACAGTATTTAGTTTCACAACTAACACAATCACTGTATTTTCACTTTAATATTGGAGATAAGGACACAGATTCTATTTTCCAACGTTCCTTATCTGCTATGTGGCTTACTTACCTAATCAGAAGTGATGCGGAAGGAGCATTCTTAACAAAAGACCAATATGATGAAATTTTGCAGCTTACCACTAGTTATTTATCAAAGGAGAAAGATACAAGAGGATATATTGATGGAAAAGGGTGGGCATATGGTATTGCCAATGGAGCTGATCTAGTACTAGCACTTATTCAACATCCAAAATTCGATATATATCAAGCTGCACCGATTTTGCAGAGTATTCGAGATTGTTTCTGGAAAGATACAGTTTATGTTGATGATGAAGAAGAACGGTTTGTGGAAATCATTGAAGCACTTATTCGAGAAGGCATAGATGAAAAACTACTTATTGAATGGGTGGAACAAGTATTTGACTCATTAGAGTATTGTAAGCAAAGTAGCGGCTACAGTCCATCATTATTAAAAGCAAGAACTCAAACCCTTCATTTTATGAAAACTTTTTATTTCGCATTAAAATTCCGACAAGTAATGCCGGAGTTGCAAGGTGTTGTTTCACATTTTATTGGAAAATGGATGAAAATTGGATAAAAATATTCATTTGCTAGGAGGAGACATAATGATAGAAAAGCTTTTTATTGATTCAATCCAACAACGTTTTACAGATATAAAAAAACAGGGCGATGGTACAATTTCACAATTATCGATTGAAGAAATGCAATGGATTCCAAATTCAGATTCAAATAGTATAGCGATTTTAATGAAACATATTTGTGGAAATATTGATTCTAGAAGTACGGATTTTCTTACAACTGATGGTGAAAAGTCTTCAAGAAATAGAGATGATGAATTTGTAGATGATTCATTTTCAAAAGAAGAATTGATAGCTTCATGGGAGAAATCATGGAATTTATTATTTCAAACTATTGAACAGTTATCACCAACAGATTTAGAAAAAAACGTAATGTTAAAAGGGAAAGAAATTTCAGTTGTTGAGGCATTGCATAGACAATTAGCACATTATGCAACACATGTTGGGCAAATTATGTATATTGGTAAACTGATTAAAAAAGAACAATGGAAAACATTAAGTATACCGAAAAAGGCATAAAGAAAAGCTCGTTTCTAAATATTGAAACGAGCTTTTTCTTTTAGTGAGTTACATGAGCATGTTTTGCAGCATGTTGATCTTTTTTGGTGATACATATTTTTAATAATGGCGGTGTTACTATCGTTGTAAAGACAACCGCAATGATCATTGGGGTGTAATATTCTTGAGAGAATAATCCAGCAGAGAAACCTATGGATGAAGTAATTAATGCAACTTCACCTCGAGATACCATTGCTGTACCAATTAATGTAGAAGATAGCATATTAAATCCTGTGATTTTCGCACCAAATCCTGCGCCAATAACTTTCGTAAGAACAGACACTACACATAAAATGATTATCAGCCAAATATGATCTCCGATTCCTTTAAACGTTACAGATAGACCGATACTTGTAAAGAATACTGGAATGAAGATTACACTAACTGAAGGTAATAGTTTGTCTTCGAATTGTTCGCGATGTTTGTCATTTGCAAGAGATAGGCCCGCAAAGAATGCACCGATAATATTACTGATTCCCATAAACTCAGCGAAATAAGCATATGAAAAGCAAAGAACTACAGCAAATACCATTGAAAGATCAGGAATTTTAAATTTATCAATTGTTTTTGAAATAGCAGGGACAACCTTCCAGTTACAAATAACGATGGCTGCAAAGAAAACTACTTGTTTCATCAACACCATTGGTATTGAAGTATCCCCACCTACAGTAATACTCATAACAATCGCAAGTAAGATTAAACCAATAATATCATCCGCAATTGCAGCGCCAAGGACAGTTGCACTTTCCCGAGTATTCATCTGACCCAGTTCGCGGAATGTTTGAACAGAAATACTAACAGAAGTAGCTGTTAAAACGATCCCTAAAAACAATGAATGAGATGGATCCATTCCAAATCCAATCCCTACTAAATATCCTCCAATAAGAGGAAGAACCACACCAAATGAGGCAACAGTTAAGGCTGACTTTAAATTCAATGTTAAATCTTTAAGATTGGTTTCAAGACCTGCAAAAAACATAAGGAAGATTACCCCAAGTTCACTGAAGGTATGTATTAAATCATCTTTACCGTTACTTTCTACAAGCCCCAAGATAGCAGGACCAATAATAATCCCTACTATAATTTCACCTAGAACACTAGGTTGTCCAAATTTTGTAGCTATATATCCGGCAATTTTAGTTGCTAAGATGATAATAACTAGCTGAATAAGTAACTCCATAAGTACGCCCTCCAATAGCACAAAAGAAAAGAAATTGAAAAATTCCAATAATTTAGAGCTATATAACACCATTTAGTATATATAAAATAATGGATTTTTACCAACTTCTAAACAGTATGTTACTATACTACCACATTTTATTGAAAAGAGTTTAATAAAACTACTAAATGTTCGATTAATAAAAGTTTTATTGCAAAAAAATGTATAAAACGATCCGTTACTTTTTCTATGTCGTGTAAATTTAGAAAAAAATTGAGTTTTATTTATTAAGAAAACAATTTACAGAATGTTTTGCATACTATATATATGGAAAACCATTTTAAATAATTTAATACAAATATTCTTCTGTCCAAATGTACAGGGGGGAAATAGATGAAGTTTGGAAATAAGAAACAAATTCAGAAGCTTTATCGAGAGCAAATGCGCAACAAAAAAGAGAAAGATCTAAGTTTCATTGAAATGATATTCATGCTACTAACCGTTGCTCTTCTGATCTTCATTAGCCATTACATTGGATAAAATTAAAGGGGCTATTTCATAAGCTAGTCAACCACTTATGAGATAACCCCTTTTCTATGCGTTTTTTAACTTCTTGCATTCTACTCAAGTATCATCATAAAAAATGTCGAATAGCAGCCATTGAAATGACGCCAACCACAACTGTAGTCGATAAACTTTTAGTCCAAATTGCAATAATCAAGGTAGGAATAAATGCAGCAAAAACTGGCCAATCGAGTGTTACGAATGATCCTTCTGTATTTAGTAAATTTTCGACAACTAATGCAGTTAGTATACAAATAGGAATAAATGAAAGCCATTTTAAGACGACATCTGGCAACTTAACGCTACGGACAAATATAAAAGGAACGATCCTCGGAAGCCACGTCACAATTGCGCATCCAATAATAATCCAAATAATAGTCGTCATGTTCATCGATCAATCACCACCCCAACTGTTGCTACAATAACCGTTGAAAAAAGCACTGCTAAATGTGAAGGCATAAAGTATGAAAAAACATACATACATAAAGCGATTAATCCGATAAGCACTAAATTATTTGCAAGTTTTGTTTTTCCAACACTTTGCAACTGTAAGACAAGTAATGCAACAAACATGGCAGTTAAGGCGAAATCGAGACCCCATTTTTCCGGATTTGCTACCCATTGACCTAAAAAAGCTCCAGCAACACATGCAGCAATCCACACTAAATAAGCAGTTAAGTTTAATCCATCCATCCACTTACCACTTAACTTTTTCGTTTGCATTAATTTAGTAACTGCAACTCCAAAGGTCTCATCAGTTAGTAAAGTACCAAAACCAATATTTCTCATCAAAGAGTACTTTGTGAAATGCGGTGCAATGGTTAAACTCATCAAGAAATGTCTTAAATTAACGATGAAAATGGTGAATATGATTGCGGATGGGGGAGTACCAGCAATAATTAACGCACAAAAAATAAATTGTGCAGAGCCAGCATAGACTAGCACTGTTAAAAGTGCAATTTCAAAAAGGCTTAATCCAGATGCTGAGCCAACAACACCAAATGCTAATCCAATACTTATGTACCCTAATAAAGTTGGTATACAATCTTTAATACCCTGTAGAAAAGAATCCTCCTCATGGAACCGGATTTTATCGACAGTTTCCGTAGGCGTATTCAAAAAATCACCTCTTGTAAAAATTATATTCTAATAAGAATACACTATTATTGATAGAATTTACAGTACTTTCAGAAAAAATAGGGAGGAAATATAAGTTTGTTTAAAAATTCTTAAATGAAGAAAAAATGTAATCAAACATCATCTTTTTATAATATCTATTTACAATTTTTAAAATTGGAAGGTGGACATATGGCGATAAAAAGAAAAATAAAGATCATAACAGCTATTGTCCTATTAATCGTAATCGCAACCCCAATTTATTTTCATTATAAAAAAATAGAAAAATACGAAGATACATTAGATTATTTAATGAACGATCGAGAGTATTACGAAAGTGATATGGAAAGTATTACTGTCAAACACACACTCTCAGGTATTTGGTTACCCTATAAGAATGAATGGACTGTACAAGTAGTCTTTAACGATGAACCAAAAGCCAAATACTTCTACAATGTAATTGATGGGAGAGTCATTCAAATAAGCTGGTCAGGAAGTACAGAAAATAATATTTATATGCATTCGGAGAGTGTGGAGTGTGGACCGTTTGGCAACTAAAATGGAAAGTTACTCAAAAACGAAAATATATGGATTGGAATACAGGGAGAATTTGACGGAACTAGAGTTATTACTGTAAGAAAACAAGATGGATTTAATACATGGGTACAAGCCCAGTGAGCATACAAAAAGAAACTATTCTTTATTGTTTCTTTTTGTATGCATAAAGAAAAAAATCCCGCTAAGAACAAAAAATATGATTGGCATAAAAATTAGAGAAGTTGAAAAATAAGAATCTGGTAAAATAGAATCATCAGTATCCACTACAGTAATTGTTAGCATAATTTTTTTGAATTCATTTAAAACTTGAATAAAAAAAATGGATGATACTCCAAATAATAAAGATATGATTGAATATTTCATATACATATGATTAACTCCTTTTTAAGTCTTTGCTATTTATATTTTAATAACTTTAGTATACGTGTTGATTGAATTATCTACTAGTTATAATGTAAAAAGGAAATGTGTTAATATTTTCCTAATTTTTATGTAAATAATGAATATTTTATATAAGTGTTAAGTATGAATAAATAAATAGTTTTATATTAAGGGAGTGATTTGATGATAGATAATAATTCAACAAATAGAAAAGCGATAATTACTTTAATCCTAGGAATACTTTCAATATTTGTACCGATTTTGGGTCTAATATTAGGTGTATTAGGAGTAATATTTTCAAATATCAGTAATAAAGAAATTATTTCTCGAAAAGAAAAAGGGCAGGGGATTAGAATTACTGGGTTAGTTTTTAGTTTAATAGGCATTATTATTCAAATTCCAATGATAATGGGTTTTATAACCGTTTATATGCTACAAAGTACACCATAATCATAAATTTTTTTACAGAAATGAAAACATATTTGTTTCATACTTTGAGTTAAGTTATTCTAAGAGTTTTTAGGTTTAAAAATAAATCTTCTTGTAAAAATTATTAGAAAAACAATAACAAATAACATTACCAAAGAAGTTAGATATATTCCTAATCCCATCCAAACTCCTTCCTCGAACGTTTCTATTATAGAACCAGGATTAAAAATAAGTTTAATAACAATATTAAAAATAAAGATAAATAAAGTCACAGCAGTAGAGTCTTTTAAAATCTTCAACAACATTACTCCTTTTTTCAATCTATAGTGCACTCCATAATTACTGATAGTTTCATTAACTGGAAATATACAAATTTTCCAATTAATTGTTTCATGGATTTATTGTATCAAGGATTACCATTGAAATGAAGATTTTAACATTAGATGATGCAAGGAAGATGACTTTGGTTACCGAGTATATTGAACGTTAACGACTGGCGAAAATGTATGGCAAGGTTGCAATTGAATGCAATATAAATATAGGTTGCTTTTAATACTTTTAAAGATCTCCTTTATGCTATTGTTGGAGAATCTGGAGGAATTGGTTGGGTATATTATGATTCAATCTATGATATATATTATTCATTTGATTGGAATGATTAGGGGGATTTTGAGGATGAATGAAGAAAAGCAATAAAAAACATCAGTAGTCTAAACGGCTACTGATGTTTTTATGCAGGAATCGAATGTTTAAGGGGCTTACACCATTTTGTGAGTGTCTAAGTAGTCGCAATTAAGAATTCCTCACCTTTTGGTAACGAAAGACCATCTGTTCGGCCACTAAAATAGCGTTGGTTAAGTTCAGCGGATGATACATGTCTTGCTTCTCGGATACCTGCAACGCGTGAAAGTTCGATCATTTCATCTGATGTGAAGAGACTAATGAATGGTGTACCACTTGATTTCGCACCTTTTTCTGCCTCTTTAACTTCATTTTTAATTTTGGATTCAGTTTGTTCAAATGGCAGCAAGAACGTCATGGCTAGAATGGAGCCGGGAGCGAGCTGTGCTACTTGGCGAAGTGTCGCCAATATCGCCTCTTTTGTGAGATATTGAGAGACGCCTGTGGATGCCACTACTGCTGGACGGTTTGCATCAAATCCTGCAGCCTTCAGTTTCTCCCACCAAGATGAGCCAGCTTCGAAGTCAACTGGCACAAGTTGTAGCCATTCAGGGATACCGTAGCCGAGCTCAATTAAGCGTTTTTTCTTCCAGTTTTGTGTTTCTGACTGATCAACCTCGAAAACCTTTATACGAGATGCAATCTTCGGACGACGTTCTGCAAAGGTGTCGAGACCGGCACCGAGTATCACATATTGATTAACGCCTTTGTCAAGTTGTTCAGTGACCAGATCCTCTATGAAGCGAGCACGTGCAACGATGGATGCTCGGAAGCCACTTGTAAATTTCGGGTCCATATCAGGGCGCTTATGCCATTCATCTTCTGGAGCAACTAGCTTTAAACCAACCTCGTCTTCAAGCACATGAGGTAGTG
The DNA here is from genome assembly GCF_050459865.1 of Rummeliibacillus pycnus. GTDB lineage: Bacteria > Bacillota > Bacilli > Bacillales_A > Planococcaceae > Rummeliibacillus > Rummeliibacillus pycnus_B. Next base: position 193,296 of record NZ_JBCMNM010000012.1, on the reverse strand, counting down.
AATATCTATCTGTACATGTAAAGCTCTCCATAAAGCAACACGCACAGCGGTATGATCTGGTATGTTATTTTGTTTATCCTGCATTCAATTCTTACTCCTTTCGATTAATCCAATTCAAGTATGGATACATTACAGAACGATCTGCTTAATCCAATAAAATAATGATGGTGTAGGTAGTATTGTTCTTTGCAATCGCTTACCACTCTACTCATAGTAGTCCTGTCATTTGTTCATAAAGATAATTGTAGTTCAATTGTTTTTAATTGCAAGAATTCAGGCAAGAAATTGATTGTATTCTGTGTAGAAGAAGATTTATTTGATAATAGAAGTTATTGATTTAAGAAAACTCTTCATTCCAAAAATAGAATAGTAATATGAATCAAAAATATTAAATAAAAATGAATCAATAATACTTAAAATATATTAGTGAATAACACGTTTATTTTAAGATGTTTTTCTCGGCGAAAGGCTTCACCTTATACTAAAAATTTGTGGTTCTATGTTAATTAGTTGACATAATACAACCAAACTTACTATACTTAGAGTGTAAAAATTTTTACTCCACATTAAAAAACCTCAGGTAATCAATACGTCGACAACAAAATAATTTGGGCTTTTAAAAGATTAAATTGTTGTTTTTTCCGCTATTTTTTTATCCAACAATGTTTTTTAAATCTTTTGCAGTCCTCGAAAATAGCAAACCATAAAAGGAGCTGTTCTAGAGTATGCAACAAAACAATTTAGAAATTGAACCGCAAGATATTAATATCGTGAGTTCCAAGAAAGCGCGTAAGGCTGTCGTCGCAACAGGGATTGGTAATGCGATGGAATGGTTTGACTTTGGTCTATATGCATATTTAGCTGTTATTCTAAGTAAGCTATTCTTTGCTGGCGTTGATAACAGTGGACTTCAATTAGTCTTTACATTCGGTACGTTTGCTGCCGCCTTCATAGTAAGACCTCTTGGTGGTATATTCTTTGCTAAAATTGGTGATAAATACGGTCGAAAAATTGTGTTAAGTACAACGATCATTTTGATGGCTGTTTCAACTTTATTAATTGGTTTACTTCCAACGTACCAACAAATTGGCGTTTGGGCACCAATTCTATTATTGGCTGCTCGTTTGATTCAAGGATTCTCAACGGGTGGTGAATATTCAGGTGCGATGGTTTATATCGCTGAATCTTCTCCCGACAAGAAACGTGGTACACTTGGTAGTGGTTTAGAAATTGGTACATTAGCTGGTTTCATTGCCGCTTCTGGTTTAGTAACGATTTTAACTTTTGCATTATCTGATGCACAAATGCACGCTTGGGGCTGGCGTATTCCATTCCTAATCGCTGCACCAATTGGTCTTGTTGGCCTATATCTACGTCGCCATTTAGATGAATCTCCTGTTTTTGAAGAAATGGAACAGGCGCAACAAGAAGGTGAGGAAGAACCACTTACATTTAAAGAAATCTTAAAACATTATAAAAAAGATTTACTTTTAAGTGTTGTAATCGTCGCGTTCTTTAATATTACAAACTATATGGTATTGTCTTATATGCCAACTTACTTAACAGAAGTATTAGGTGTAGATAATACAACAAGCTTAATAATTCTATTGATTATTATGGCACTAATGATTCCGTTAGCATTGTTTGCTGGTCGTCTTTCTGACAAACATGGTAACAAGCGAATCGTTCAAATCGGCTTAATTGGTTTAACATTCTTATCAATTCCAGCCTTTATGTTAATGGGGAATGAACACATTGGTTTTATTTTTGCTGGTGTCTTCTTACTTGGTTTCTTATTAAGTTTCTATGAAGGGACACTTCCTTCTCTATTACCAAGTCTGTTCTTTTCAGACGTTCGTTATCGTGCCCTAGCTTTAACATTTAATGTTTCTGTCTCAATTTTCGGTGGTACAACACCACTTGTAGCTTCTTATTTGGTGCACATCACTGGCGATCCACTAGCACCAGCTTATTATTTAGCTGCTATAAGTGTTATCGGCTTAATCGTCTTTAGTCTATTATTCGTTCAAACTTCAGGTCGTGCTTTAAAAGGTTCTTACCCTACAGTCGAAACGAAAAAAGAAGTTCGTGAAGTCATGAAACAGGATCCAGAAGAAGCTCTTTGGTGGTACGAAGAATTACCAATGTTAAAAGAATCTTCTCAAACAAAAGAATCAATGTGATTTTTTTATATAGATAGTTAATAATAGATTTTTCATTAACTAGTTTGAAAATAAATTATATAGAGTGGAAATAGATAGAGCGCTCCTTTTGCTTTTGAATTTGGTTGGACAACCATTTTCTATTAAAGCGAAAGGGGCGCTCATCTTTTATTGCAAAAAATTTATATTCGTATAAAACCTCAAATTCGATAAGTATATATCACATATTTTTTCATAAATTAGAATTATATAGGTTTAAATACTTTGCTATAATTAATTTAAAAAGTATTTTCAAAATTTTGTAAAGAAATTACGGCGATTCAAAGTGATTTAAAATGAGATAAAGAGAATACCAAGTAAGTGTAAACAATCACGATATATGGTGCAGTTGTAATGGAACCATGATATTGTCAAAGTTGATGTGAAACACTAAAATTTATAGGATCAAAAAGGATGTAATACATATGATAAAAAATAAAAAAATGTTCTATACTGCAATTATTCTTTTTGTTACATCATTAATATTGAACTTGCCTTTTCCAAACGAGAGTCCGTTAGGTGAGACAGTTGCAGTAGTTTTGAATATTCCCGTTAAATCTACCGATGGACTTCTATATGTGGGAATTACTTCATTCACCTTATTGATGGCAAGCTTATTTCTCCTTAACAATTCGATTAATAAATATCATTTTCGTACAATCGTGATTGTAATTATGGCCGCTATTTTTGCACCGTCAATGATAATCGGTATATACCAAAAAACATTTGCTACAGGTATTTACGCAGTATCCTTTGAACATACATCAAGTAGTTGTGATTTCGAAATGGTCAATAAAAAAACTTTACATGGAGAATGTAAGCTTCCTTTCAAAAATTATAGTAATAATGATGTCAAATTCAGTATTGAGTTTTATGAGAAATATGATGATAGCGTACAAATTACAACACTTATGAACATCAATGGTCCTTATGAAGTGGTGTTAAAGGGGAATCAGAGAAAAACTGAGAAGATTGAGACAAATATAGATGTATCAAAGATAAAGAATCACATAACAGGTGGTAATGCAATGGGGGTAAATATTATCATGAAATCAGGTAAGAAAATGCGGAAATTATAATTTTTGGTGTTAAGTAAATCCAATATGATCAAATAAATTAATTGTAAAAGGCTTAGAGAAGTTTCTACTCTAAGCCTTTTCCTTTTACTTTTAAAAGTTATTAAAGTTCTTTATTAAAAACAGCAATATTTGCCTTGACTATTATGTAGTTAATTTGTAGAACCATGGAATCGCATTGGATTATATGCGGTTTTTTTATTTAAGAAGAAAATATTTCAAAAGCTGTATACTTTTTTACAGTAAAATTGTTATATAGGTGAGTGATCACTAATTATAAAAATGGATATCCAAAAGTTGGTGAAGTTTTGAAATATGAATGGGAACAATTACTTCTTGAACATGCAAAAATTATTTTTAAATATTTGATTAAAATAGGGGCTGCTAAAGAAGATGCAGAAGATGTTACGCAAGAAACGATTATAAAAGCAATTGAATGTCTCCAACAAATTAAAGCGGATAAAATGCGGGCTTGGATGTTTAAGGTGGCGATTCATCGTTATTATTCTCTTTATAACAAAAGTAAATTAGTTGTTAAGTTAGAAGATGATGATTTAGAACTTTTAAGTCCTATTCTTGATCAGGTAGAGAGTGACTTATTGACAAAAGAGAAGGCGAACGAATTGGCTGAAGTACTACAGGAACTTCAGCAGACCTATCAGCAACTACTCATTTTAAAGTATTATATGGAACTGTCGTATAAAGAAATTGGTGAGATTCTTGGTGTCAAAGAAACGCATGTAAAGACTTATTTACAACGTGCTCGCAAAAGTTTCAAAAAGATTTGGGAGGATAAAGGATATGAGCAAAGATAAGATAGATGAAGTTTTTGATATAACTAAAATGGAAAAAACCATTAAAAGAGCAAAGCGACGTGCCAATTGGAAAACTGTATTAATTACGCTTATAGTTCTAATTGTCGTCGCAGTCGTAGGTTTAATTGGAAATAGGGAAATTAACTATTGGTTAGAAACGCCAGTATTAATATCTTCTGATGACTTTCATGAAATATCAGCACCAAATGAATTTATTGGAAAACTTGAACGTTACCAAGGAATATTAGGAGGGGAAAATCATTATACAACTTATAAAATGATTGAAGGAAAAGTCGTTTATACAGGACAAGATAGGTACGGGTTTGGACTTTTTCGTGATGAATACTTAAATCGAATATCTATAGAGTCACCTAGCATTATTGGTGATACTTATTCTGAAAAGGATTTACAAAAACAGCACTATAACGAACTAGGCCAACGTGAAATGGTTTTTTTCTATCCTTTTTTACAATATAAAACATATCGTAATGATTTAGCGTCGCTTGATCATATTGGGAAAGATAAGGTAATGGAAATCGCCCTTTCTTTTGACCGAGGTTATACATTCAAAGAGATACAGTCTTTAATACCAAGCAAAATGACGCTCACTTGGCTTTGGGTGGATGATGTCAATGAAGATAAAGATAATTTTAAATTTACAAAGTTTGATGAAAATAATAAAGAAATCGGATTAGAAAATGCTCTTCGTTCGGAAAAGACCGTCTATGGGATATCCTTACTCAATGAAAATGGCGATACAAAAGAAGAGCCTGTTAATAGTTTTATTAGTGCAATAGAGTCAGGGAAACAATATAAAACGCGATGGCAAGGGGAATTTAAACGCTTAGATGAGACGTTAAGTGGGAAAGACGGTCAGTTAACAGAAGATGATTTACATTACTACGGTGCAATTGTAACAGGAAACGCTAAAACACTATCCCAATTAAAAGGTCTACCATTTATTAAAGCAACGTCAATAGGAGTTATTACAGATAGATACTAAAAATAAGCAAATGAAACTAAAGTATTTGGCATAAACTTGGGTTGTGAAATATATGGAATACCATTAGAAAATAAGTATATACAAAGCAAGAGTACCCTAGAATAGGCTATTTATTACAACCTAATATTCTTCATTTTATAAATAAAAGACTTAGAGAACTTCAACTCTAAGCCTTTTATTTTTGTGTTTTTAAACTGCTATTTTTGTTTTAACTACTGAATCACTTTGTAAAGCGTTTTATGAAATCAGGAAGTGCAATCAGTGCCGGAACGAATATCGGTAAAAAAATAATGCACAATGCTACAATACCTACAATCACTGCAGTCCCCATTTCAATCAGAAGCGCCAAACCTGATGGTATCAGTGTAGCAAAGGTACCCGCTAGTATGATACCGGCAGACATGATAACGCCACCGATATGCTTGGAGGCTTGCACGATGGCTTCCTTAGGAGAAAGATCAGGATATTCCTTAAAGCGCATCATCAGGAAGATACTGTAGTCCACTCCCATGGAGACAATCACAATGAACGTGAAGAAAGGCATATAGGAAGACACACCATCTAATTTCAGTACATCATAGGCAACGAAGTTAGCTACAGTCATGCCAATGTAATATGCGCCAATTATGGACCCAACGATATAGATTGGAATGGAGATACTTCTGATAGTAAGAACAAGTACAATGAACACACTAACAAGAATAATAACTCTCATACGATTCAAATCATCCTTGAGTACCTTACTCATATCATTGGATGAAGAACTTGGCCCTCCTGTACCGAATTTGGCGTCGGCAAGAGCTGTTCCTTTTAGTCCGTTTACGACTACATCATTGATTTTTTCGGCTGTCTTGAGAGCATTCGTAGAGTAAGGATCGTCCTTTAACACCACCGTGATTTTTGTAATTTTTCTGTCAGCGGACATATAGTTGTTTATAGCTTTCTTAAAATCATCACTGGTTAACGCTTCTTTCGGAATAAAGAAGGTTTTGGAGTCCTTTAGTTGTATGAGATACTTGTTTGTTTTCTCTAAACCATCTGAGATATCACCAAGACCATTGCTGCTTTTATTGATTCCGTCCTTCAAATGGCCCATTCCGCCAGATAGTTTTGACAAACCGTCAGACAACTGCTGCTGTCCATCTTTTATTTTGGATACTCCCGATTTCAATTTTGCCATGTTGGTAATGATTGTTTTCTGACCGGCACTCCCTTTCTTCAGTCCATCGGAAAGCGTTACTGCTCCTTTTTGCAGCTCATCCAGTCCACTTACCATTTTCTTTTGCGCGGCAGCGAGTTGTTTCAAGCCCTTATTTGTCGTCAGGAAATTAGAATTCAGGGTGTCATAGTTTTTACCTAATTCCACAATGCCGCCGTTTAATTGGGCTAATCCAGAGGCAAGCGAAGCACCTGTTTGTTTTAGAGTCAGATATTGCTCATCAGAGGCTAACTGTTCCGGATATTTTTTGCCTAATGCTCCAATTAACTGATTCATACCCCCTAGACCCTGCTGTATAGCGGGAAGCTGCTGTTCGATGCTCTTATAACCGTTTCGCACTTTCACGTATCCGCCTTGCAGACTAGACAAGCCATTTGCGACTTCAGAGGTTTTACTACTGATGGTACTCAGCCCAGTCTTGACTTTTCCAATGCCGTCACTGAGGCCGGCAGCACCGCTTGCCCCTTGTTCTATTCCATTGTCAATTTGTGACAAACCGTCTGTAATGCTGCCCAATCCAGTTTCGATACCACCCGTACCATTAATAAGATCATTAACACTTGAAAAATCCGGAGTGTTTAATTTGCTGCTCATTTGATTTAGACCATCACTAATCCTGTTCACGCCATCCTTTGTTGCATCCATACCTTTGGTAGTTGTTTCTGTTTGACTGCTGATATAGAAGTCTTTAATCGGCTCAGCAGCCGGCTGTGTAACACTCGAAACTTTTTCAACACCGGCAATGTCTTTTATGTCTTCTGTTAGTTTGTCAAGAACAGCCATAGCCTCATTGTTATCGAGTGCTTCGTCGTTTTCAATCGCAATTATAGTCGGCATGGCCTGCCCTTTGCCAAAATGCTCCGATACAAGGTTAAAACCCTTTGCGGCTGGAGATGAAGCCCCCAATTCCTTCAGCGAGTCAAAGGAAATATTTTGTTTATTAAAATAAATCACAGGAGCCGTGAGTCCCAATATAAGCAATATAGCAATCAAAGGATACTTCACAGAAACCGAGGTGATTTTATCCCAGAATTTGTTCTCTCTATGTCCAGAAGAAGTCTTTGACGGCCAAAACAACTTGTTGCCAAAAACCTTCATTAAAACAGAAGTAAACGTTAAAATCTGCAAAAGGAAGATTGCTGTACCAATTGCCACTACAGTTCCCGATTGATAAATGTCAAACTTCGCGAAGACCAGACTCACAAACGCGATAAAGACTGTGAGGATACTGTAAAAAATGGTTTTACCTGCTGTTTTATACGTGATGATAATGGCATCGTCTACAGAATGACCGTGACTCATTTCTTCCCGGAATCGGTTGAAGAGCAGGATGTTATAATCAGTGCCGACACCAAACAAAATCAAAATGAGCAGAAGCTGTGTCAGGCTTGTAACGGGAAAATCAAGCTTTTCAATGAGCTGTGCTGCAATTCCCATAGAGCAGAGGTAGGAAAGACCAACTGCTAGCAAAGAAGCCAGTGGGGTCACGACCGAACGGAACATGATTACCAGGATGACTAAAATGAAGCCAACAGTTAAAACTCCACTCTTTTCAACACCTGAGATGGATAATTTTGCATAATCATTGTTGATAAAATCTGTTCCTGTGAGATAGTAGGTGACTTTTACATCCTTTAACTTTTTGTCCAATGCTTTTTGAATGTTGTCAATATCGCGACCTTTTACATCCAGCTTGAAAGAAACCAATAAAGTCGTTCCATCCTTAGAAAGCAGGGAGCTTTTTGCGTCTGGTTTACTAAAGGGATCAATGATGTCACCCACGCCAAGCTCTGTCTTACTCTTCTGAATCTCTTGAATTCCCGTCTGGATTTGCTTCATGTCATCATCCGACAATTTATTCTTGTCATAGAAGACAATCAGTTCCTCATTCCCCTTTGTTGTGCGCATCTTATTTAAAATCGATTCCGCTATTTTGGAGGGGGTGTCAGCGCTTAGTTGTCCCTGTCCTCTTTGTTTTAAGATTGCATTGATATCCGGTTGGAAAACTGTGAGCAAAACTGCAGAGACAATCCAGACAGCAAATATGGCCCAGCGCCATTGTAATATCTTTCTCATAAGAAGCCTCCTCGTGGCTATATAAATTTTTTTTAGCGAATTGTCCCTGTTTGTTCATTTACTTTCTATTTAATTAATAAAAGAGTAGAAAGCAGGGAGATTATGGCGCGTTTTGACTATTTAGCATCTCATGTAACATTTGAATCCGTACAAGAAATGGATGAGCATGTGGAATGTCACATCCGAAAACATTTTTATAATTTAACAGAGTCAGATAAAGTAGTTCTATATAAAATCGCATCACATGCACTTGATTATCCTGGGGTATGTCATTTAAAAGCGAAAACGATTGCCGAGGTACTGGATATTTCGTTAAGAACAGTTTTTCGATGTTTAAAACATCTAGAAGAACTTGAAATCATTCAACGCATTCATACGAAAAAGATGAATGGTATTAAAGGTGCTAACATTATTTCAATTTTAACTAGTCATGACACATCGAGCGTGTCACATCAAGAAAAAGCTGATAACGATTGTGAGAGTAGGGAAGAACCAACAAAATTTCAAAAGGAACCATCTTATTCTCTTAATCAAAAACATCATTATGAAAAACATACGTATCCAATCTTAAATTCATCATTAAGAAATCGTATATACCATCATCTTGCAGCAACTACTGATAATCCAAAAGAGACTAAGAGATTCGTAGACGTAATCCAAAAGCAACTAAATCCATTACTAGAATGGGATGTCTGGAAATCTCATAAAAAGAAACTAGAAGATATTGGTTTCATGACCTTTAAAGAAATCATTCAAAAAACAAAAAAATTCTCAATCCATAATCTATATGGCTATTTGTATAACAGATTAAGCAAAAAATTGGATGAGTTAATGGTGGATATGATTGAAACATATGCGACTTAAGCAAGGAATAGTAGAATGCCAATGGAATATGGGTAACAGATATAATTTTTTCAATTCAGTTAGAATTCTCCTGCCATTTGATTGCATCAAAAGAGAAAACATAAATACGACTTAATCGATATTATTTGCCATTTTCACATAATTCCAGTTAAGTAGTATTTCTTATTAATCAATTTACTAATTTAGAACTGACGGCAAGTATGATGTACTTTTTGAAATGAATTGCATTTTTACTCTTGAAAAATAAAAAATTGAAGTTTAATATAAGTATATTCTTATATATTAATTTACAGAGGTGAATTATGGATATTCAATACTTAGAAAAGCAATTAAAAGCAGTTGCTGATGCAAATCGTTTAACACTTTTAAGCTGTTTAAAGTCTGGTGAAGTTTGTGTTTGTGATCTAGTAGATGTTCTAGGGTTATCACAGCCTGCAGTAAGCCAACAACTAAAAAAATTAGAAGAGGCGGGGATTATTACAGCTCGAAAAGTCGGTACGTGGAAGCATTATCGACTGGTTGAAGAGCAATCACCTATAATTCAAAAAGTTCTTGAAGAATTAGATGATAAACCAACTTGCCAATGTGGAACTTGTGGGGTTGAAGCATGAACAGACAATCATTAACAAAACAACTTTCTTTTTTAGATCGATATTTAACTCTCTGGATTTTTGTAGCAATGGCAATTGGGATTGGAATTAGTTTACTTATTCCTAATTTTAAAGAAGTATTAGATGCGGCAAGTGTCGGTACAACAAGTATTCCAATTGCGATAGGATTAATTATTATGCTGTATCCACCACTTGCTAAAGTAAAATATGAAGAAATGTGGCGTGTCTTCAAAGATGTAAAAGTTTTAGCGTTATCCTTATTCCAAAACTGGATACTTGGGCCGTTTTTAATGTTTTTCTTAGCCATCATATTTTTACATAATTATCCTGAATATATGGCAGGATTAATCATGATTGGCTTGGCACGTTGTATAGCGATGGTTATTGTATGGAATGACTTGGCTAAAGGTGACCCCGAATACGTGGCTGGTTTAGTTGCATTTAACTCTATTTTTCAAATTATCATGTATCCCGTATTTGCATGGTTGTTTTTAAATGTTTTGCCAGGGTGGTTCGGACTCGATACATTCAATGTGTCGATTTCTATTTGGGAAATTACAAAAAGTGTACTGATTTATCTAGGAATTCCATTTGTAGCTGGGATACTTACACGGTTAATCGGAATCAAAATAATGGGGAAGGAAGCTTATGTAGAAAAATTTTTACCAAAAATTTCTCCACTAACCCTTGTTGCATTATTGTTTACGATTGTTATGATGTTCGCGTTAAAAGGTGACAAGATTGTAGAATTACCGTTAGATGTACTACGTATTGCAGTACCATTATTAATCTACTTCTTGATTATGTTTATTGTATCGTTCTTTGCATCTAGAAAAGCAGGTGCTGGATATCCCGTAACAGCAGCTCTTTCCTTCACAGCAGCAAGTAATAATTTTGAATTAGCCATTGCTGTCGCGATTGCCGTATTTGGTTTACATTCAGGAGCAGCATTTGCAGCTGTCATAGGTCCTCTTGTAGAAGTGCCAGTACTAATTGGGCTTGTAGGTGTCGCTCTACGATGGCAGAAAAAATATTTTAAGACTATTAAGTTATAAGGAGATATCCAATGTCAAAAATACTTTATTTCCTTTGTACAGGTAATTCATGCCGTAGCCAAATTGCAGAAGGCTGGGGAAGAAAATTACTTCCTCATGATTGGGTTGTCAAAAGCGCTGGTATTGAAGCGCACGGAGTGAATCCCTTAGCAATAAAAGCAATGAAGGAAGTAGGAATCGATATATCTAATCATACTTCTGATGTAATCGATATGGAAACATTGAACAGCGCTACATTGGTTGTAACACTTTGTGGCGACGCAGCCGATAAATGTCCGATGACTCCACCACAAGTTAAACGTGAACATTGGGGATTTGAAGATCCAGCTAAAGCACCAGGTACAGAAGAAGAAAAATGGCAAGTATTTAAAGAAGTACGAGATGCTATAGGATCTCGTATAGAACAATTTGTAAAGGGGCTAGACTAATGGATATTTCAACTGAAGGTAAAAATTATTTAAAACAAGTAATAGAAAACTTAGAAGTCAAAACACTTCGATTTTATGGAATTCCAGGCTGTTGTAATGTTAACTTAGGTGTCGGCTTAGATGAGGCACAATTAAATGATGAAGTAATAACAATAGATGGTATTACAGTAGCAATTGATCCAATTATCAGCTCTCAGCTAGAAGGCGTAACGATTCATGCAGAGGAAGAAAACGGCGAAATGGGTTTACTATTAGTTGGTTATACACCGACTAGTTGTTAAAAGCCTAATTTTTAAATAAGTAGAAAAAAATAAATAAGTAGTAAGTAGCCGAATGCTACTTATTTATTTAATAGATATATAAGCAAATTCTTATTTATGGAGGGAACTTTTATGAAAACAACATTTAAAATTTTAAACCAACCTAGTTGTTGTAATCCAACAACGGGCTGCTGTACTTCTGAATCTAAGTTGCCGATTGCGATCATTGGGGCAGGTCCTATTGGATTAGCAGCAGGTGCACACTCAATTTCGAGAAACCAGTCTTTTATACTCTTTGAACAAGGAAATGAAATAGGTTCAAACATACGTAATTGGGGACATGTTAGATTATTTTCTCCATGGCAATTTAATATCGATTCAACGGCTAGAGAATTATTAAAACAAACCAAATGGCAAGAGCCAAATGATGAGGATATTCCTACAGGCAATGAATTAATTGACCAATATCTACAACCTTTAGCAGAAATTGAAGATATGAAACCATTTATTTATACAAATCACAAAGTAATTGCCATTACACGTAAAAATAACGACAAAATGAAAACTACAAATCGTAATCAACAATCATTCATCCTTTATGTAGAGTCAAATGGAGCAGTGAAACAATTTGAGGCAAGTGCGGTTATTGACGCAACTGGTACTTGGGGTAATCCAAACCCTGCACAGGGAAATAGTGTATGGCTTCCTGATGAAAAAGCATTAAATAAAAAAATTGATTATCATATACCAAATATAGAAGCTTCACCTAACCTCTATGCAAATAAGAAGGTTGCGGTTATTGGTGGAGGTCACTCAGCAATTAATTCGTTATTAAATCTAGCTAAACTAAAAGAAAAAAATCCTAATACAGATATTACATGGATTTTACGAAAAGAAAATATTGAAATTGCTTATGGTGGGGAACAAAATGATGAGCTTGCTACACGAGGAGCGCTCGGTACACGGATTCGCCAGCTTGTTGAAGAAGGGGAAATTAAAGTTGTAACAGCATTCTATGTTTCATCTCTAAAAGGAACTGAGAAAATCGAAATCATTGGTAAGCATAAATCTGGGGAGAAAGTTTTAAAAGGCTTTGATCGGTTAATTGTTAATACAGGCAGCAGACCTGATTTTTCTATAAACAGAGAATTACGTCTGAATATTGATGCCACTACAGAAAGTGTACCAGCCTTAGCGACTCTAATTGATCCAAATGAACATAGTTGTGGAACTGTAAAGGCGCATGGAGAGGAACTTTTACGACAACCAGAACAAGGCTTCTATATTGTAGGCGCTAAAAGCTATGGACGTGCACCAACATTTTTAATGGCAACAGGATATGAGCAAGTTCGATCTATAATTGCATTTTTGTCAGGAGATATAGAAAGTGCTAACAATTTGGAATTAAAACTACCTGAGACAGGTGTTTGCAATAGTGGCTTAGGTGGCTGTTGTTAAATTAAAGACTGTTAGTTTTCACTAACAGTCTTATTTCTTATGAAGGAGGAAATAGGATTGATACGTAGCATGCAAGAATTTGATTTAGAAAATGTCCTTCACATTTACAGTGAAGGGTTGCAAACGAAAATGGCGACATTTGAAACAGCTATCCCATCAATAGAAGAATGGGATAAGGCTCATCATAAAAACTTAAGGTTTGTTGCAGAATTAGATCAAAAAGTCGTAGGATGGATTGCTTTAACACAAATATCTTCCCGAGAAGTGTATCGAGGTGTAGGTGAAATTAGTATATATATTAGTGGTTCATCTCGAGGAATGGGTATAGGAACATTACTAATGGAAAAAATGATTCAAGAAAGTGAGAATGAAGGTTTCTGGACATTACAATCGTCTGTGTTTAAAAAGAACAAATCAAGTATAGCCCTTCACAAAAAACTTGAGTTTCGGGTTGTTGGTACTAGAGAGAAAATTGCTCAACTTGATGGTGAATGGCAAGATACAATAATATTGGAAAGAAGAAGTAAATTCATAGTTTAACTTTGTAGAGTAAAGAATATTTTATTTAACGCTTAGTTTAGTTGGTAACAAAACAAACGAACAACTGCTTCCTATAAAAGGAACTAAGGAATTACTTAGTAATCTATTTCCAGAATTGTTTAAGTGATCGGTACCTTTACTAAATTAGAAAAGTCAACGAAATCAAATTGTTTTTCGTTGACTCTTTATGATATTGATTCAGTTAATAAAATTACGATTGATTTTGCAAACGTACATAGCGATATTTGTCTTTGATAAATTTTTTAAAATAAAGTCCTGGAGAGTCAGCTTCCATTAATCCATGATAATACATTTCGGGAACACCATAGTATTCGTAGACACCATCTTTAATAAATTCAATACGCAAAATTAGAGCGTTTGGTTGATAGCCAACTGAAGATAATTTAGAAGAAGTAATTGATTTCATTTCCATGGTAAACCGCCTCCATTTTTTCTAAGTGATTGATGTATTGTAAAGATAACAGATTTTGGATTGAAATGAAAGCGTTTACTTTTAAGGATTTGTAAATATTTGAAAATCTAGTTTTATTATAATGAAGATAAGTATAATAATAGGTGAGGGGGTTATTATGTCGAAAATCAAACAGCTCATTGCCTTTTTAATTATTTCAAATTTATTGACACTCTGTTTTCTTGCATATTCGTTTATTAACAAGGATTTTCAACAAAATAATTACTTTATAGAGGAAATTCAGGAGCCTCTTGTTGTGTTACAAGGTATGATTCGGAATCAACAGGAGAATAATTGGAAAGATCCAGAATTAGTGTCCTTTCAAGCCGATAAAATTCAAAATGCTATCAGAGCTGTCTTACAGGAACGTCATTTTGCTCATTCAAAATTAAAAGAAGAAGAAAAATCAAATTTACGCGAAATAAATCAAATACTTCAAACATTACCTCAAAATACTAGTCAGACTTTAGCTGAATGGAAGAAAGCGGATAAACAAAATGCATTAGCTTTAGAAAAGGCATTAATTCATGCCAATTTGGATACGAATGAAACAATTGAAGGAGATTATAAGAAATTTATGAATCAATGTAAAATTGTCGCAAAGGAAATTGCACAATACAATGATAAAAGCAAATGAAAAAATCCATTCCAATTAACATAGCATATTGGAATGGATTTTTTATTTAATTATTTTAAATATGATTATGAAAGTTTTTGATCCTTTTCAATAACGGCATTAACAGCATCATAAATGGTGCTAGCAAAGTGATCATTTTGTAAAGAAGTTACGCCTTCAATTGTTGTGCCACCTGGTGAGCAAACTTGGTCGACTAGTTCCCATGGATGTTCAGTGCTTTCAATTACCATTTTTGCACTTCCAAATACGGCACTAGAGGCAATTTCAAGTGCTAGTTTTTTATCCATCCCAGCACGAACAGCAGCACGTGCTAATGAATCAATATAAAGATAACTAAATGCAGGAGAAGCACCGGCGATTGCAGAGAACACAGTGAATTGTTCTTCAGGTAATTCAATCATTGAACCGATTGTTTCAAAAAGAGTAGTGACCATTTGTTTATCTGCATCTGTTGTATTTGAAGACGCAGTAAAGCATGTAGTTGAAGCACCTACAATGGCATTGATGTTCGGCATTACTCGAATAATAGATGTTGCTTTCGGTAAGACAGATTCCAAATATTCAATGGATTTTCCAGCAGCAATAGAGATGACCACTTGTCCTTCTGTTAATAACTCATTTACCTTTGGAAGTAAAGTAGGAAAAGATTGGGGTTGAACTCCCAGAATAATAACATCTGCTTCCATCACTTCTTCTAATGTTGTGCAGCCAGTTATTTGATAATCATTTACTAATTTCTCAGTTTTATTTAAAGAACGATTATATCCTAATATATCATTCGCATTAAATTGCTTACTTTGAATCATTCCTTTAATAATGGCTGTGGACATACTGCCAAGCCCGATAAAACCATATTTCAATTGATGTACACTCCTAACGAATTACAATAATCAAACAATGTTAAGTATAAGACGAAATTGTGGTTTTGTGTAATATTTCATCTTATAAGAAAAATGTAAACATATATAGATATCTAGGCTCCGGTGTTAATGGTTGTTAACATTTCAATAAAATTTCCTATTTCAGATTTTCTATATTGAAGACTTAAGTTGTCTGTTTCGTGGATACAATCCATTTTTTCGTGGATTGGAAGCTTAGTTTCGTGGATAGAACCCTACTATTTTTGCAGTAAAAGCAAAGCAAGCTCATAACAAAAAAGTATATGGGTAAGCACACAAATTATGAGGAAATCAAGAAAATAGAGCTAATTTTTATATTAGTATGGATGGAATCATGTCATTATTGTGAATTCATATAGAATGATATATATTTTCATAAAATTTTGGTATGATTGTAGTATTGTTTGCTATTTTAAAAGGAAGAACAATTTTAAATCACCAACTATGAAATTTTACAAAATAGTTGGTATAATATAGTGGCGCTCTTGCTATGAAAAGGAATGAAAAATAATATAATGGGTAGTGACACAAAACGAGATCAGGCAACACAAGATACAGCTGTCACTGTATCAAAGCCATCTATATCAAATATTTTAGCTCAAACGGTTAAAACAGGTATTATAAAATCAAATCTTATTCCAATGATAGCTGGTTTAACACTCGCACTTTATACGTATGAAATAAACCCGCTGGATAAAATACTTGATATTATTTGTGCTATTATTGGCTCAGCGCTAATTATAGCTGCTGCAGGTGCCTTTAATAATATATATGACAGAGATATCGATGCCATTATGCAGCGAACGAAAAAGCGTCCAACTGTAACAGGTGATATCAAATTAAAATATGTATGGACAATTGGTATTGGGTTTACGATATTAGGTCTGTTGGCTCTTTATATCGCAACACCTCTAGCTGCATTACTTGGATTTACCGGTCTATTCTTCTATGTTTTTCCCTATACAATATGGACAAAACGCCATACTGTATACAATACAGAAATCGGTAGTATTTCAGGTGCAATGCCTCCACTAATCGGCTGGGCTGCTATTCATCCAGACATTATGCATCCTGCGATTTTAGGATTATTCGTTATTACGCTTATTTGGCAAATGCCACATTTTTATGCAATTGCTATACGTAAACAAGACGATTACCGTGCAGCAAATGTTCCGATGTTACCAGTAGCAAAAGGGATGAAACGGACATACATTACAACAAATATCTACCTAATCCTGTTAATTGCTAGCTGTTTTTTACTTGGAACTTTAAGTAAAGGTTTAATGTTAGTTGCATTACTATTGAGTATTGCATGGCTAGTGATGAATATTTATGGATATCATAAAAAGGAACCGAAGAAGTGGGCGACATTACTATTTGTCTATTCACTGTTCCATATGACCATCCTTTTTTCAACGGTTATTATTTATTCAATCGTTGGTCTATTTTTAAAATTACATTAACGTTAAAATGCTCGACATTTTCTGAAAAGGAAATGTCGAGTTTTTTTATATAAGAAAATATTATGGCAATACTTAAAATATTTAAAATTCTATAATCGTGCAATTTCGTTTACGATAGAATTTGAAAGGGGATGTAATAATGATGATTTTTGATTCACATTTTCATATAATCGATGATGCTTTTCCAATTTACCAAAATAACGGTTATATGCCACCTATATTTACAGTTACGGATTATCTTAATGTAACTTCAAGTTTAAATATTAAAGGTGGTGCAATAGTTTCTGGTTCTTTTCAAAAATTTGATCAAAGTTATTTAGAGAATGCTTTAAAAAAGTTAGGACCAAATTATGTAGGTGTTACACAATTACCATTTGACACAAGTGACGAAGAAATATTACGATTAGACAAAATTGGAGTACGTGCAATACGTTTTAATGTAAAAAGGGGAGGTTCAGAGGGGATTTCAAATCTTGAAACGTTAGCAAAGCGTGTTTTTGAGTTAGCGGAATGGCATACAGAATTGTATATTGATGCAAAGGAAATAGGGGAGTTGGAGCAAGTTATTGCTAAATTACCTAAAGTATCGATTGATCATCTTGGCTTATCTCAGGAGGGTGTACCTACTTTACTAAGGTTAGTAGAGAAAGGAATAAAAGTGAAAGCAACTGGCTTTGGGCGGGTTCATCTTGATGTGATCGATACAATGAAGAAAATCATTGATATCAATTCAGAGGCTTTAATGTTTGGTACCGATTTACCCTCATCACGAGCTAAGAGACCCTTTCATCCGAATGATATTGAAATTGTAAAACAATGTTTTGAACCGGATATTGTAGAAAAAATCCTTTATAAAAATGGGTGTGCATGGTATGGGATTAAAACGGAAAATGTTGTCCGATAAATAGATAGAATTTTTGATTATTGAGAAACTAGGCATTATTCAATAAGACTAAGAATAATCTTCGCATTTTAAAGACGTTAGTTAATACAACTAACGTCTTATTTTCTAGTCAGAACAGATTTATATAGTAACAAACTAGAAGGGTGTATAGAAATTAATTGTATAATAAGGTACATTTTTTGAATCAAATGCCACACCTACGCCTACATGTGTAAGTTCTGTATTGAGAATATTTTCTCTATGACCAAGACTGTTCATTAATGCTTCATGTGCGTAAATACTACTGAACTGTCCAGATGCTATATTTTCTGCATATAGATGTTCGTTATATCCAGCTGCTTTCATCCTACTTTGTGGTTGGCTACCATCACTTCCAGTATGAGAGAAGTAATGATTGTTTATCATATCTTGGCTATGGTTTCTTGCTTGCGCAGTTATCCCATGATCATAGATTAGTGGTTTTAAGCCAAATTCGACACGACTCTCATTGATAAGTTCAACCATTAGTTTTTCGTATCCTGATCTTAATTTCGTAGTACCTTGACCATAATAACCATTTTTCTGCATTTCTACGTTCTTTTTAATATATTGAACTGAACGGAGCTTGTTTTTATTGTGATTATCAATAAAGTATGTTACATAGTATCCATCAATGTTATATACTAATTGTTCTTTACCTTGACTACCTGAAAGCTGATAGATTACGTTCCCTTTTTGAATTTGTGATAAGGGTGTACCTAGTTTTTGCTTTATTTCGTTATAAGTTGTTTTGCCAATGGTAGCATCAAATATTGTACGACCATTTCCTGCAACATATCCGCCGCTTTTATCTGAGAATGATAATGTGAAGTTTTTATAATGATCTTCATATACTTTCCAATCTTTATTATATTCACTTGCTACGGTCATTTTGGGAGCACTCGTTGTTTTAGGAATTCCTAATTCATCCACTTTTATTTCATTGATTTGTTCTTTAGAAGCCTCTTGCTTCGCTTGGAGGTTTTCTATTTTTTGCAACGTTTCTTTTTGTATTTCTTTTTCGGCAGTAACAATTTTTTCAGTTAATTGTGTGTAATCAATATGTTTGAATCCATATACACAGCCACCTATAACGATTGCAGTAATCAACAAGTCCTTTATAAGTTTTTTCATTTTTTCTTCTCCCATTAATCATCTTCTTTGCAATATATAATTAAAATTATATGTATGTCTTTATATATATAATAGTCGATTGTAAAGGTGTGAAGCAAAGAAGATATTTTGGTGAAAATGGACTAATATGGATATTGATTATCGTTATTCTTTTGATAGGAAAGTAATGTAGTATTCCCGCATAGCTTTTAAAAAGTCACCCAACTTAAACCTGTCGTGCCTTCACCTGCATGGACTCCAACAGCTGCACTTAAAGGTAATATTAAAATATTTAAGTTTGGAAATTCTTCTTGTAAATCAGCTTGCCAGCATGTGGCATCTTTTTCATTGTTACAATGAATGATTGCTACTTCCTTCATCGGATTCTTTTGCATTTCTTGAAGGAATTGATCTGTAACGTATTTTTTTGCTTTACCAAACGTACGTACTTTTTCTTTCATTTCAACTTTCCCATTATCAAATGAAATAACTAGTTTAATACATAATAGATTGCTTAATAATGCTTGAGTACCAGTGACGCGGCCACTTTTATGAAGCTGAGAAAGACTTGAAGGGATAAAAGATAATGCAGTTTGATCTGTAGCATCTTGTATTTTTTTTACGACGGATTCCACATCTTGACCTTCTTTTATCAGCTTTTGTCCGTATTCAATCATTTTCATCATCGGGTATGAGCCGATTTTTGAATCAATCGAATATACTTTAAAATTGGCCATTTCACCAGCTGCAATCGATGACTGATATGTTCCTGATAGCTGGCTAGAGGTATGTACTGCGATTGCGCAACTATATCCATCTTCTTTTAATTTTTCGTATAAACTTACCATCTCGCCGATTGCAGGCTGTGATGTTTTGGGATGTACTTTTGTTTTTCGTAATTTGTTATAAAATTCATCTTGGGTCATATCCACAGTTTCTCTAAGTGCGCCATCCTCAAACACCACACTTAATGGTAGAACGTGAATGTTATGCTCTTTGATAAAATCCTCATCTAATAATGCTGCTGTATCTGTAACCCAAGCAATTTTCTTTGTCATTGTATAAGTTTTCCCTTCAAAACATTTCTATAAAAATAAATATTACATCTACTTTTTTTGAAAACGCTTTCTATTTTCGTTAAGCCTACAATAGAGGGGGAATGAGAGATAGTGATATTTGTCATATAAGTAACTGATTTTATCTATAAGTCAAACTATTGACACAAAGGTGGAAATACTATGATAATTAGGAAATATATCTATAATTGGATTGATACATTGCAGATGATACGGATGAACGGAGTATTCGAACATTTTCCTTTATTTTGTTACTCTTGGTATCATTAGACCATACAACCTTGAAGGGACTGAACTATGCGCAGATGGCAATATTTTTTATCTAACTGATTAAAAATATTGGAGGTAAAAGTATTGATAAAAGAACTAAACACCCAAAGATTGCATTTAAGAAGAATGGAAGTTTCAGACTCACATAGCTTGTTTAAAATTTGGTCTGATCCAGATGTAACTAAATTCATGAACATCTCTAGCTTTACACGAGAAGAACAAGCTAAAGGAATGATTGAGCTTCTTGAGGAGTTGGCTCAAGCTAGTGAAGCTATTCGGTTCAGCATGATTGAACAAAAATCCAACGAAATAATAGGTACTTGTGGATTCAATTCTCTAGACTTTGAAAATGCTAAGGCAGAAATTGGTTATGATATCGCTAAAGCCTATTGGGGCATGGGGTATGCTCCAGAAGGTATCAATGCATTACTTAATTATGCTTTCGAAACTTTGAAACTAAATAGAATCGAAGCAAAGGTAGAACCTGCGAATGTGAATTCTATCAAGGTTTTACAAAAACTTAATTTTACATTTGAAGGAACTCTTAGACAGTACGAAAAATCTAAAGGTAACTTTATTGACATCAATATGTATTCGCTATTAAAAATAGATTGATTAAGAATTCTCCAGCCTATATCTTTATTGAGAGATAGGCCTTATTTTTATGTGACCATATTGCTTTAGGCTTTGTCACAATTGAAGTTACGACATATTTAACCACATCTCATGTTATTATTCCTTATCCTCTAATTTTTCCCTCGTTGCTTACTGTACATTTTGTTTCAGATATTCATTCAATTTAGTGATGAAATTTAAAATTCCACTTTGGTATACCTGTTTCCTCTAGTTGAATTTTTTATAATACTCAATTTTGGGAAATTACGTTAGTTTGGTATAATAAAGGAAAAATATTGTTTTGAACATAGGGGAGGGGAAAATAATTCGTAAAAAAAATTTAATCATTATGATTGTGGCGTTTACTATAGAAGCAATCACTACGTATTCTATTGCCTCATTATTTTCCATAAGGTTTATTGAAATAATGTTTTTTGCTGGTCTAATTTTTGCTTTGGGTATACTTTTCTTTACAAGTAGTGGTGGATCAATTTCAGGATTCCAATCATCTCAAGTGAGCGCTCAAACAGGAATCATTCAAAAAAGAGAATCTTTCGTTTTTAAAAGAGGACCCATATTTAATGCTTCTGTGATTTTCTGTTTAATTGGATTAGTATTTTTTATACTACTTATTTACGGTGTAATCCCACCTGTGAAAAATTGAATTAACTAAAGAGCGTAAAGAGCCTGGTAATTTACCAAGCTCTTTTTTATATACTATTTTCTTAAAGATGAAAGCAACTATCTATACTAAAAGAGCCTTTGTTAAAGAGAGATGTGGTATAGAAATAAAAAAATGATGTTACATTTGGTTTTGAAAAATATAAAATCAACAGAAAAGTTAAACGGAGAATAATGTTAGGATGTATTCATTACAAAATTTATTGATAAGAGTATAATGCGGTCTATTTTTCACACATTAAATAATGGACAAATCTTAGCAAAAACTAGTCATTTTTGAAGTGAAATATGACCTTTAAATGGAGTGAGTTAAATGAAAGATCATCCTCTCAATAATGAGAAAAAGATGAAAAAAGTAAAAGATAAACTCAATCCTTCTAAAATTCTTGTAGTGGGTTTTGCAGTTCTCATTCTAATAGGTACATTTTTATTAAGGCTTCCTATTGCAACTGAAGATGGAACGGGACTCACATTCTTAAATGCTTTGTTTACTGCTACATCTGCAACCTGCGTGACCGGACTTATTGTAGTAGATACAGCTGATACATTTTCAACGTTTGGTGAGTTGGTCATATTAATACTAATTCAAGTGGGCGGCTTAGGATTTATGACATTCGGAACCTTTTTATTTATGTTGTTAGGCAAAAAAATAACACTTAAAGAACGGTTATTATTAAAAGAATCAATTAACGTTATCACTCTTGAAGAGTCTGGAGTACTCGTAAAAAGAATATTGCTTTTCACTGCAATAGCTGAGATCTTAGGTGGGATTATTTTATCTATTCGATTTTCTTTTGATATGTCGATTGGCAAAGCCATCTATTATGGTTTTTTTCACGCAATTTCCAATTTTAATAATGCCGGTTTCGATTTAATGGGGAATTTTCGAAGTTTGACTCCATATGTAAATGATCCAATTGTCGTTTTAACCATTTGTTTTCTTATTACAATAGGTGGTCTAGGTTTTATTGTGATCAATGAATTGTATGAGTATCATCAAACACACCGATTGACAATGCATACGAAAGTGGTATTGACGACAACTATTATTTTAACAATAGGTGCAACTCTTCTAATTATGCTATTTGAATATGGTAATGAGAAAACACTAGGTCCCTTATCTCTACAGGGAAAAGGGTTAGGTGCAATATTTCAGGCGATTACTCCTAGAACGGCAGGAGCTAATACATTACAACTAAACGAATTAACACACGCTACCTTATTTTTGACCATTTTCCTTATGTATATAGGAGCAGGTTCAGGTTCAACTGCTGGTGGTATTAAAATTACAACGTTTGCTGTTTTAGTAGCTACTGTTTGGTCTCAAATGAAAGGAAAAGAAGATGTTGTATTATTTAGACGCCGTATAGTAGTGGAAACAATCTTAAAAGCACTAAGTGTTGCAATGAGTGGATTAGCAATCGTTGTATTCGTTACTTTTATACTTAGTATTACAGAAAAGAAACACGACTTTATTGTCTATCTATTCGAAGCAACTTCTGCTTTTGGAACCGTAGGACTTTCTATGGGGTTAACACCAGAACTTTCTACTATTGGTCGAATAATAATTATTATCACAATGTTTGCAGGGAGATTAGGTCCTCTAACGATTGGGTTTGCTATTTCCAAGAAGCGAAAACAGCAAGCTTACCAACATCCAAAGGGAAATATTATGATTGGATAACTAAAAGTAAAGGAGTGTCCTCATTGGGTCAATATGCTGTGATTGGATTAGGAAGATTTGGGATAAGTTTAGCAAGAAGATTAGTCGAGGCTGGTCAAGAAGTACTTGGAATAGATGTCGATGAAGAGAGGGTAGAGGAAGCAGAATCATTCGTAACGCATGCTGTAGTAGCTGATGCAACAGAAGAGAAAGCACTAACATCCCTTAGCATTAGTAACTTTGATTGTGTAATTTTAGCCATTGGCAATGATTTGCAGTCAAATATATTAACCGCAATGCTTCTCAAAGATCTTGGAGTGAAGAAATTGATTGCAAAAGCTTTAGGAAAGCGTCATGGAAAACTCTTAGATAAAATAGGTGCCGATTGGATTATATTTCCTGAGCGGGATATGGGGGAAAGAGTTGCAAATCAACTCCTATCACCAAATATGTTGAATTATATTGAGCTGTCAAAAGAATATAATATAGAAGAAATTATGATACCTTCTAATTTGGCTGAAAAAACGCTCAAGGAACTAGATATTCGAGCTCAATATAATGTGACTGCAATAGCTCTTATTAGAGATGAGAATATCCTTATTTCACCACCTGCAGATGAAGTTATACACCAAAAAGATATATTGGTTTTGATTGGAAAAACAGAGGATTTGGCTAATTTTTCTAATATACAATAACATTTGTTAAGATAAAATTTTGGCAATGTAATTATGAACTCTCATTCTTTTGAATTTAATTTTTATAGTCGTAACTGTGAAACGTATTAGACATCCCTAAAGATATCGTTAAACTCCCACTGGAATTAAGCTTTTCAATGTAATATCCTACGTAGCTTACTGGGTTCGATCTTATTTATTTTGTCCCTAAGTTTTCAATATAATTACTATCGCCAGCTTCATCTATTTTAGTATAAGTAGTTTGATTGTTTGGTAAGAGAACATATTCATCTTTTTTCTTTTGATATATAGAATTAATTTTTATCTTATTGTAGTCATACATAAGATTAATTAGTTCTCCATCAGAATAAACAACAATTCCTATTTCTTCTCTATTAATCTCCATTTTATTTTCTTTTTTTAATTTTTCATTTTCTAAGGTAATAACTTGATTAATTGAAGTATCATATTTATCTTTGCTTTTTTGGTTATCTTTGTCAGCATTATTACAGGCAGAAAGCAGAAAAAATGTAGTAATCAAAAAAATATGAATTTGTTAGCCAATATATTCACCCTATCATTTGTAAAATTTCCAATAAAAACAAATACATTATATTATTCAATTTGATAAAACGGTACAATAAACATCTTAATACAAATAATGTGAAAAGGAGAAAATTTATGCTAAAACTACTTTTGGTAATACCTGGAGGGTTGATTCAATGATTATTTGGATAAATGGGGCATTTGGTTCTGGGAAAACTCAGACTTCATACGAATTAAATAGAAGGATTCCTAATTCCTTTGTCTATGATCCAGAAAATATGGGCTCTTTTATTAACAAAAATATACCCAAAGATATTAGTAAAGGAGATTTCCAAGATTATAGTATTTGGCGAGAGTTAAATTACACTACTTTAAAATACATAGATAGTGAACATGACGGAGTTATTATTGTTCCAATGACCATAGTAAACCCACAGTATTTTGAAGAATTAGTAGGAAAACTAAGAGATGATGGAATGATAGTCAATCATTTTGTACTTTGGGCCTCTAAGGGAACACTACAAAAGAGGTTACGAAGCAGAGGGGAGGGTAAAAATTCATGGGGTGCAAAACAAATAGATCGATGTATTCAAGGGTTATCAAATGATACATTTAAACATCGAATAGAAACCGATAATATGACTGTTGAAAGTGTAGCGGAAACAATTGCATCCATGTTAGATATTCCTTTACTCGATGACAACAGAAATAGATTCAGGAAAAGATTGGACAGAATTAAAACACAAATAAAACAGCTACGATTTATCAATTAATTAGGTTACTTCCTTCTACTAACTAGGGAATTTATCCTGTGCTTCTTATTAAATACAATATATATGATTTAGGGCTTTTTGTTTATTATACAATATTTTTACATAGGTACAATATTCTATTTACATGCGTACAATAAGATAAAATTGGAGGAGATGATATTAAATGTAGAAGTGTATCTATTATTGATTTATTTTGTTGAAATATTGTATTCAAAAACGAGAATGGATTTATAAATTGATTCATTTAAGATTTAATTAAAGTTTTAAATTATATTACAAAAGAGGGATATTATTGAATATTAGAATTACTGAAATTAAAAGAGAATCTTTACATTCTTTAAAAGGAAATTGGGGACTAGCTGTATTACTTACTTTTATAATGTTTATATTGAATTATTTTTTATTCTTTATGGTTAATATTATTTTAACTGGTGGGCTTAATGCCTGGTCTAACCAAGAGGAGATAAACCTAGGAGTAGGAATTATAAATATAA
Source organism: Rummeliibacillus pycnus (assembly GCF_050459865.1). GTDB lineage: Bacteria > Bacillota > Bacilli > Bacillales_A > Planococcaceae > Rummeliibacillus > Rummeliibacillus pycnus_B. The sequence goes on along the minus strand of NZ_JBCMNM010000012.1, from coordinate 167,392 downwards.
TTTTTCATATTTTACTAATTCCTTTATCAATTGGTGTATTTTGGTTCTATTTATCCTTAGTAAGGAAAAACAACCCTCAGATTTCTAATGTATTTTCAGTCTATCAAAACGGAAAAACACCAATAAAATTAATTGCAGCAACTATTTTACAAGGTATTTTTGTGTTTTTATGGGCCTTATTATTATTTATTCCAGGAATTATAAAAGGCTTAGCTTACTCACAAACATTTTACATACTACGTGATCATCCGGAATATACTATTCTTGAAGCAATATCAGAGAGTAGAAGAAAAATGCATGGGTATAAATGGAAATATTTTTTATTGCAACTTAGCTTTATTGGTTGGGAAATTCTCTGTCTATTTACTTTAGGAATAGGATTTTTATGGCTAGTACCATACGTCTCAACAGCAAAGGCTACGTTTTATAATCGAGTGATTTATAATCAAGATGCCGATACAAGTGATAATGCAATTATTAATGAAAAGTTAGGATAAATTCATCAAAAATTATTACAAAGCTATAATAAAAATATAAAAAAAGGTATTGGAAAGTTGTCCACTCGAACAATTTGCCGACAATTTGAAAAGCCCGTTCAATAATTTGAACGGGCTTTTCTTTGTATGAAAATGATAAATTTGTTTTGTATATTAGCATAAGCATCCGATTTTTATATGTAAGTTAGTATTATTTGTGTAGAATTAATTTTTACTTTTTATAGGATTTTTCTTATTCTAAAGAATTCATTAAATAAAACAGCAGATTGTGTAAATGGTAAACCAAGTTGCCATGATCCGACACCTCTTAAACGGCGATCAACAATAAGTTGGAGTTTTTTAGAGAGTGCTCGAGCATCTTCAAACCAAACAACATGTCTTCTACCAGTTGTATCGTAATAATAGAAGAAAGGTTGCTGATACTGAGTAGAATATTGAATCGGTACATTATGGCTCATCGCCGTTTTATAAGCATCAGCCACAGAAAGTGCTTTAGCGGTTATGACATCGCCACTATCCGATAATGTCCAATCATAGCCATAGCGGGGAACGCCAAGAAGTATTTTGTTTCGTCCCATTTTTTCAATTGCATAATTTACCGTCTTGATCACATCACCAATTGGCGCTACTGGACCAGGTTCGCTACTCAACTCATGCCAGTCGTATGCCATAAGGAAAACAAAATCCACCGCTGCACCGATTCCGCCGTAATCAAAGCCACTATTGTATGGAGGCTCATTGTCACCTGTTTTGTAAGGTACTGCTACAGAAGTGGATAATCCTTCAGGCCTTAATCGACTGCTCAACTCCCGCAAGAAGGTTGTAAAATTATCTCTTTCTTCAGCAGGGACTAGTTCAAAATCAATATTAACCCCTGCATAGTTTTTGCTTTTTACCAAATTATAAATGTTATCGATTAACCGTTGCCTTACTGCAGCTGAAGAAAGGACTTGCCTCACTAATTGGGAGCTAAACCCAGTAGGTGTTAGATTGGTGATAACTGCTATTGGTGCTACAAAGTATTGTCTAGAATTTCGAATGATTTGCTGATCATCCAACTCACTTAAACTTCCGTCATTATTAATATGATGTTCGAAAATACCATAATAAGTATTGTATGGTGCGTAATTTTGTACGAGAAGTTGATCGTTTTCAGGGGTTGTAACAGTTATATAGCCAAAACTATAAGCACTATATTTTTTACGAGGTGGAAGATAAAGCCGCATTCCCACAGTCAAAGTAGTGGATTGTAGACCGTTGTACGCTTGAATGGTTGAAATAGGAATCATAGCCATTTGAGAAATTGAAAATAATGAATCACCGGGTTGGACAATATATTGATCAGTAGGGATTAGTAAATCCTGACCAGGTACGATCGAGTCGGATGATAAACCATTCATTATTCTTATACTATCCATCGTAACTCGAAACTTATTGGCAATAGAGAAGATTGAATCACCATACTTTACGACATAAATAAACAAAGAACCGCCACCTTCAAATTAGTCGTCAATAGTAGCATATGCAACGACTTTGCAAATGATATTTAGTTGAATCAAATTTATAAATCCATTTTTTCATGGATTCGCGGATTGAACCGTTTTTTCCGTGGATAGTCAAGAAGATGGGAATGAAAAAGGGTGTTCAAAACTAAAACTCGAATATTCTTTTTAATTTGAAGAAAAAAATTAGGTTGAACAGAATTAATATGAAAAATGATATTTATCATATCGGTAAATATGTTCTACAATGATATTAATGGCTAAAATGGAAATAGTAGAGAATTATTAATTATTCCTCATTTGGAATTGTACACTCACACTCCTGAAAGTAGGTGATTGATTGGAGAAATTTTTTTACTTTTTGTTATGTTACCTCATTGGTACTTTTATGTCTGCTTGGTTCGTTGGAAAATGGTACGGTGTTGCATTAGAGAAGGAAAACAGTGGAAACCTAGGTGCTCGCAATGCAGGGAGGACATTAGGAAAAGGGGCGTTTTGCATAACATTATTGTTTGATGCTCTAAAAGGTGCGATTACTGTTTATATAGGTAGGTTACTGGCGTTTGATGAGTTGATGGTTTCATTTGGAGTATTTATTTGTATTTTAGGGCATCTTTTTCCATTTTGGTTGCGTCTAAAGGGTGGAAAGGGAGTAGCAACAATGATTGGTGGATTATTGTGCTTAAATCCATATTTGCTTTTAATACTCTTTTGCGGAACCGTATTCACATTACCGTTTACCAAGAGCTTAACATTTAGTATGGTTTTCGGTTTTATAGCATGTAGTATTGCTATCTATTTACTTCATCTACCCATGTACAGTCCAATCATGATTAGTTTCTTATTGATTACTTGGAAACATCGAGAAAACTTAACGAATAGAGGGGTTTGAATATGTATTGGTGCAAAATTGCTAGAACTGAAAAGGAATATGATGAGATTGCAAAATTAAATTATGAAACATTTGTCGAGGAAATAGCACAACATCAACCGAATGAACAAAAAAGGTTAATTGATCGATTCCATTCTGAAAATACATATTTGCTTGTATACAAAGACATTGAAATGGTTGGTATGCTTGCTTTTCGAGATCAGCGCCCATTCTCATTAGATGAAAAAATAGGAAAAGTAGAGTTGTTCTTAGAGAAAGATGCTTGCGAAAAACTTTGTGAAATACGACTTTTAGCTGTGAAGAAAGAATATCGAAATGGACGAGTATTTAGTCAACTAGCTAAAGCTATCTATTCTTATGTTTATGATAGAGGTTACTCTGCGGCAGTTATTTCAGGCATAAAGAGAGAAAAAAGGCTTTATAATCAAATAGGTTTCCAGCAGTTTGCAGAAGAAGTTGGTACTGAGGATGCAAAATTTTTGCCCATGATATTAACGAGAAGAAATGGATCCACAATGAGTGAGCGTATACGATTTAAACAGCATACTTTTTTTCCTGGACCGGTGGAACAAGAACAACCACTTACACATACAGGAACATCCCATCGTTCTACAGCATTTTTTTCTCTATATAATGAGATGAATAGTCAACTACTAGAACTTTCAAATGCAAAATATGTCACAACATTTGTAGGCACAGGAACTTTAGCAAACGATGTAATGCTTGGTCAAATGAAAGCAGAATTTAAAGACTCAAAAGGGTTAGTGATCTCGAATGGGGAATTTGGCGAACGATTGATACGACAAGCAAAGAATTGGCAATTGAACTTTGATATTTGCTCTTTTAAATGGGGAGAATCTTTTAATTTAATGGAGATTGAACAAAGTTTATGGACGGGGAATTACCATTGGATTTGCTTTGTCCACGGTGAAACATCGACGGGAATTTGCAACGATTTTGAACCGATGCTCGAGTTAGCCAAAAAATATAATGTTAAAGTGTGTGCGGATTGCATAAGTTCATTTGGCTCTTTTTCTTTTTCAATGGAGCAGTTACATTTAGCAACAGCTCTGAGTGGAAAATCAATTGGTGCATTGAGTGGATTAGCATTTGTATTTTCAAATGAAATACCTCAAAAAAATGATGCACCTCTTTATATCAATTTAGCGCATTATTATAATCATCCGCTTCCATCAACAATGCCAGCCTATTTGGTTGCAAATTTACTTTTCGCACTACAAGAATATCCCAAGCGATTTGAATTACTACATGCAAGAATGGAGCAAGTATTGAAATCGTCATTTTCAACATTTAGAATTGCTCAAACATCCACTTATCCAATGATTATTTCTATGAAACTGCCATTGGAATTTGAATATTTTAGTGATGATGCAAAACTGAATGGTTTACTTTTGCACGATGAAAGTATCTATTTGAAAAAGCATCAATTAACTCAAATTTCAGTAATCTCATTAGATTTTGAAGCTGCATTTGAAAAACTGAAAGCTTTATATGTGAATTATTTAGAAGTCATATCTTTAGGCCAACTAAAAGTTCAAAGCTAATAAGGATGTATAAATTCAATTTTAGTGTGCAAAATAACACTAAAAGGTGTTATAATAATTGTAACACTAAAAGGTGTTATATTTGATATCGGAGGTCATAATTAAAATGGCAAATACATTACCTGAAATAAAAAAAACAATTATATTGAACGCACCAATTGAAAAAGTATGGAAAGCAATTGCAACATCAGAAGGAATTGGTGCATGGTGGATGCCAAATACTTTTGAAGCAGAATTAGGTCGTGACTTCACTCTTCATACAAGTCAATTTGGAGATTCCCCATGTAAAGTAACGGAACTAGATCCTCCTAACAAAGTGGGATTTGACTGGGGCAAAGATTGGCATTTGACAATGGAATTAAAAGAATTAGAAGTAGGAAAAACAGAATTCACATTAATTCACTCTGGTTGGGATGAAGAAAAAAATACCGAGTTTGGACAACCGCATACAATGATTCGCGGAATAATGGATGGCGGCTGGGAGAAAATAGTAAATATCAGCCTACCAAAGTATATCGAGGCATAAATTGGACTCATCGCAAGATCGACATGACGTCTTTCAAGCAATTGGAGACCCTACTCGTCGTAAATTGCTACAATTACTTGCAAACAATGAACTTCCTATTTCTGCAATTACAAAACAATTCCCAATAAGTCGAACTGCTGTAAATAAACATCTAAAAGTTCTTTTAGATGCAGGACTTGTAAGCAATCAAAGAGTTGGGCGAGAAAATCGTTATAAGCTAAATCCACAACCATTAACTGAAATTAAAGATTGGTTAATCTTTTTTGAACAATATTGGGATGAAAAGATACTTGCACTTAAGGAATATGTCGAGAAAAATCAAGATAACTAGCAATGGATTATCGTACACAAAATAAAAATAACCAAAAGAAACCATTTTGAATTGATTTTCAAAGTGGTTTTTTAATTAGATAATTATCCTATTTGGGATATTCGTATTATAAAAGAAAAAGGTACCTTAGATAAAAAAGAATAGCTTAATGAATCTAATTAGGAATTACATACGTAAATATTTTAAATGTTCAATGGAGGTCGTGAAATGTTATTTATAAGCATCGTATTTTCGATTCCGATTTACTTGTTTGGTATTTGGAGTTTCTATGACCCAGAAGAAAGTTATTTTTATTTTGAAAAATGGAGATACAAAGAAATTCCTGAGCTATCAGAAATCCAAATCAAATTAATTAGAATTGGAAGTGTAGTTGCAATGATTTTTTGGACCATATTTCTTATCGTAGTTGCAATTGATACATTTACTCCTGAACCACCATTTCCTTAGAATGCATTACTAAATGCTAATTGTTACTTAGGGCGTGATTCATAGTTATTAAATGGAATCAATTGATAAAGGAACTTTTCTTGCATAATGTTGCTTTTTAAAATGGTAAATAGTAGAATTATATATAGAGAACATTTGTTCTTTCTTTTAAAAACGATGGGAGATGTGTCAAATGTTTAAGAAATTAGAGTGTGTTTGTATTCATACAAAAGATATTGAAAAGTCAATTTCATTTTATACTTCAATGGGGTTAACGGAAAATTGGAAGATAGAAAGAGTCTTAGAAAACGGGGTTAATTGGACTTTGATCGGCTTAAAATTTCCTCAAAAAGACAGTTCTGAACTTGTTCTAAGTAATCATCCAGAAAATAATTTTATAGAAATTGAAATACTTGTTGATGATGTGAAACAAGTATATGCCGAACTGAGCAAAAACGAAGAAATCCAATGGATTAGAACACCATTTGCAACTGAATCTGGTCATGTTGCTGTAATGGAGGCACCTGATGAAAATGTCTTTGTATTAGTTGGAAAGTAAAGCAAAAAGAAAAATACAAAGAAAATAACAAAGGTGACTGAACTCCATTGTTCCAGACTATCTTGTCTTTGAACAATTCGGTATCGAATGATAATAAAGTCGGATACTGAAACATTCGACCATGAAATTTAACTAAAGCATGATCCAATTTTTATTGGATTGTGCTTTTTTATTGGTTTGATTTAAAGAGTGAAGAAGGCAATCAAATTAATAGGCTTTTTTTATAAAAATTCTCCATCACTGGGGCAGGTAATGTAACATGATGATAAAATATTATGAGAACAAATCAACAAACGAGGTAAAATTATGAAGTTAACATTGGCAACAAATGAAGAGATTAATATATTATATTCGAAGTTTAAAAAATTTAATATCCATCTTCTTGAAGAACCAAGTATGTTATACAATCATATCGGTATTATGGATGTATATAATCGTGTTCTTACAGAAGAAGAGGCAAGTGAGTTAGTGGGGAGAAGTCGTAATTTAAAGTACAGTGCAAAATTTATTAATACATTTATGGAACTTTTTCGTATAGAAGAAAAGGAAGCGTATGTACACTTAAATAAAAAAGGAATAGGAAAAGAAGAATTCAGATATATATTAAGCACTTTAAATCGAATAGAGGCTAATTTTTTTCGAAAGTTATTTTCAGACAGCAAGGGAATTTACAGAATAGAAGACGTAGAAACCCTTATCTTTTTAATAAACCTTTCCGTGAATGAACGTTATTTTGCAAATTTTTTCTTTCCTTCTATTGATACAGTGATAATCGGAAATTGGGATTTGTGTTTTCCTGTTTATTGTAAAACAGAAGCAGGTTTCAAGGTGTGTAAGGAGATTGTTAAAGAAAATGGCTTATTTATTCGATAGTAAGTAAATAGGTACATATGTAATTTCACAGTAATAAATTTTGAAACGGAGAATAAATCATGATTTGGAATCTAAAAAGAAAATGCAAAAACTTCATTTAAATTCGATGCTGATTTTGTGGCAGACCAATTTGGTGTCAAGATTGTGGTGTAAATCTTGATATAGATAAATTCTCTTTATCAGATAAACTACAAGAGGAACTATGGGAATAGGGATCAGAATATGTTGGTAGGTTCCAAATTATATAAAATTTGCATATCAAATAGACTTTCTTGTCGTATAATAGGAATAGAGCATTTCTCTAGTCTGTTTATGTTTGTATCGTAACTCTCATTTTACAGGATTTGGGGAAGTGCTCTATTTTCTTGTTATTTTAAGCTTATAGAAGCAAGGGCTCTAAATTCTGAAATTAACTTGAGTATAGCTACTATCTAAACAGCCTAGTGTTACGAGTTCATACATAAAAGAGGTATAGCCAAAGATGGTATACCTTAAAGCTTGTATATGTTACTGGTTCTCATTTCCAATCTAACACAATAGTTAGTTTGATAAGCATTTTTTAATAGACAAGGAGAAAAACTATGAACTTTGAACAATTAAAATATATTGTTGAAGTCGCAAAATACAATTCCCTCTCTATAGCGGCACAAAATCTTTATATGACTCAATCTGCTATTAGCCAATCTATTACTAGTTTAGAAAAGGAATTGGGGCTTAAAATTTTACATCGCTCAAGGGGACACGGTGCTGTACCAACAGAGGAAGGTAAAATCATTCTAAAACAAGCTTACGAAGTGTTAAGAAAATTTGAGGAAATCAAGGAGACAGCGCACTCACTTAATTCCATGGTAGGAGGAGAACTAAAAGTATCTTCCATACCAGGATTGACGACTGTTCTAGTAAAGGCTTTTGCTGCTTTTAAACAAGATTATCCACAAGTAAATATAGAAATAAATGAAAAAAGTGGTTCTTCTGTGATTGAAGACGTTCGCCAGCAAAAGACCGACATCGGACTGATCGCCTATTCACCAGATTGGAACATAAACATGGAAGGAATAGCTTTTGAATCACTATTTGAAGGGAAGCAGAAAGTTTATGTTTCTAAACATTCTCCCTTAGCGTTTACAGATGCCATATCTTCACATGAGATACTAGATCAAACGCTCGTTACATATCACGGTGAATTTATGCAATACTTTGTTCATGAGTTCTTTAACAAAAACCAGCCCATGAAAATCCTATTTACCTCAAATAATTCGGACGGCATTCTCCAGGCTATCATTGAAAGTTTGGCTATTACATTCGCTCCTGATTTTATAATGAAAAATTATCCTCCCGTTATAAATGGAGATATCATTCCCGTTGATTTGGTAAATCATAGTGGTCTCAATATTTCTTTTGGATTAGTTTTATCTGAAGATAAACATTTATCTATTTTACTAAACAAGTATATTCATTATCTAAAATCTGAAATTACGAAATTATAAGAAAAAAAGAGTTGCCACTTCATCTTATGGAAGGGCTTCTCTTTTTTCAATTTAACTATTAAAATTGAGTCACATCTATAGGTGTAATTCCTTCAGCCGCACAATGATCGTGGTATTTTTGCAATAATGACTGCCAATTATCTCTAGCAATAATTTCTCCATTCTCATTAACGTAGTCTAATGTTGCCTCAACAATGTTTAACGTAATAACCTCTTCATCTCCTAGAGATTCAGGTGTGTGTTGGGATCCAGCAGGCTCATAAACTACGTCCCCAGCGTTAGAAACCCAATCATTCTCCATATATCTCCAAGAGCCATTAATGGTATACACAATAACCGTTCCCGGATGGAAATGGGTAGGAAGCTGTGTCCCCGCAGGAACTTTTAAAAGGGTAATAGTTTGGCCTGTTACTGGATTACACTTAAGTAACTTAAAATGAGCCACCCCAAAATAAGGAACCCACGGTAAATCATCTGGACAGATATTACCTGCATCATATACTTCTAAAGCTTTTACATTACTCATTAAAAATCCCCTCTTCCAATGTTAGTTTTGAAATTCGACATTGATAGCGTTTACACAAGAAAGCTCATTAATGTGAATTTGTAATTATTAGTATATTCACAATTATTTGTTTATTCAAATTATGATTTTTAATATGCAGTTTAATTACATTAATATATACATGCAATTCCCTTACGATGATCATAATTGCGTTCTGATTTGGGTATTCCCTAATTTGAATTACTAACTAGCTTCCTCCTTAATTTTTGTCGTTGTTATGGTTTCGCTTAGTGGGACATAATATGGTTTCAGATAACACTTTTAATCAACCAACGGACCAAATCCACCATCTTCTTTATAGCGCCATTGACGGTAAATTTTAATAGTATTCTCTTTTAAGTTAATAGCTTCAAAGGTATTGATTGGTGATCTTATAGGGAAGTGCAGGAGAAGGAACAGTGACTTGCCAGCAAAATGAAATACCAAGAAGTTAGAAGGGTAGCTAAATTCTCTCCAATTTTGGAAAAGTATTATCAATATTGCTAAAGTGGTAAGTTCGAACATTACTATGTTTTGCAGTGCACCTTTGCAAAAATGAAAATAATTAAAGAATTTTAATAAAGAAACTGTAGATTTTATAAGGTTTACAGAGTTGGCATGAATTTTGCAAGTAAAGATTTATATACAACTATTAGGAAGAAATAAAAAATGTAATATTTCAGAATACTAATATTAGGAGGTTAATAAAAATGAACTATTCATCAAAACTAGTAAAAGTAAATAAAGATCCAGGTCATGGCTCACATATCTCCCCTGTTTATATGACTTCAACATTTGTTTTTGATAATGCAGAAGTAGGAGCACAACGCTTCGCAGGAGAAGATCCAGGATTTATGTATTCACGTCTGGGAAATCCAAATGTAAGAGAACTGGAAGAGAAGGTAGCGGCATTGGAATTTGGTGAAGGCTGTTTGGCTTTCTCATCTGGAATGGCTGCAATAACTGGTTGCCTTTTGGGTATTTTGCAGGCAGGAGATCACGTTGTTGCACATACAGCGTTGTATGGGGCGACACACGCCTTTCTAACCAAAACGGTAAAGAAATTTGGAATTGATGTAACATTTGTACCGTTTAAGACAGGGGATGAGCTTGAACCACACATTACAGATAAAACGAAAGCGGTATATTTTGAAACTCCTTCCAATCCTACGCTTTCCTTAGTAGATATGAAGAGTGTAGCGTCGATTGCTAAACAAAAGGGGATCTTGACTGTTGTTGATAATACATTTTTATCTCCATATTTACAAAATCCTATTCTGTGCGGCATTGATATTGTCGTCCACAGTGCAACAAAATATTTGTCGGGTCATGGATATCTTATCGGTGGACTAGTGATTTCCAGCAAGGAAATTATTGATCCGATGAGAAAAGAAGTGCAGAAGACTATGGGAGCTAATTTGGCCCCTATGGATGCCTGGCTTCTCTGTCAAGGGATACGTACATTGCACATTCGTATGGATCGATCACAAGAAAATGCTCAAATTTTGGCTGAACGCTTGGAAAAACATAAGGCTATAGAGAAGGTTTATTTTCCAGGATTAGCAAGTTTTGAAGACAAAAATATCATGGAGAAACAAATGAAAGGTCCTGGAGCAATGATTTCTTTTGTCTTGAAGGGGGGATACGAAACAGGTGTTAAACTTATGAATTCAGTGAAACTGTGTACTTTAGCAGTTTCCCTTGGTGATGTAGGTACATTAATTCAACATCCAGCTTCGATGACACATGCGATCATCCCTAAAGAAGAAAGAGAAAAAGCAGGTCTCTATGATGGACTCGTTCGTTTTTCGGTTGGAATTGAAGATGTAGAAGATATATGGAAGGATCTTGAAATGGCATTAGAATAGCGGTGAGGCTTGTGGAATTTGTTGAGTGTTAAGGTTAAATATGATCTAGAAAAATCTAACTAGATAAAGAGGGTGTGTACAATGCTAAACCCATTGGCATTAGAATTAAATCACGTAATTGAAGAACGAAATAAACCAGTATATGAGATGTTTTCATTGTTAGGAAAATCCTTGTATTTCCCAAAAGGGATTGTCAGCCAAGCTGGAGAGGCAAGGGGGAAAGCGGACCGATTCAATGCAACAATCGGGATGGCTACAGAGGGTGGACATCCCATTTATATAGACGTAATTCATAAAAACCTTTCCTCATATAATCCGGAAGACCTGTATCCGTATGCACCACCCGCGGGAAAACCGGAGTTGCGTGAGGTTTGGAGAAAAAAGCTTCTAAAGGATAATCCATCCCTTGAAGGAAAGGAATTTGGAAACCCGATTGTGACGAATGGACTGACCCATGGCTTGAGTATCGTATCCGACTTGTTTGTGGAAAAAGGCGATTCGATAATTCTGCCGGATAAGTATTGGGATAACTATCATATACTTTTCAACATCCGACACGACTGTGGGACCGTGACCTATCCTTTATTTACGAAAGCAAACAAATTTAATGTAGAAGGGTTGCTGGATGCCCTTTTATCCTGCAAAAATGGTAAAGCGATTCTTGTGCTTAATTTTCCGCATAATCCTACCGGGTATACACCTACGGAGAAAGAGGCAGAAGGAATTCTTGATGCCATCAAGCAGGCAGCGGATCTTGGGGTTAATATTGTTGCTGTTATGGACGATGCTTATTTTGGATTATATTACGAAGATTCAATCAAGGAATCTATATTCGCTCGTTTAGTAGGATTACACCCGCGTGTCCTCCCCATTAAAATTGATGGGGCAACGAAAGAAGAGTATGCTTGGGGTTTTCGTGTTGGATTTCTCACATTTGGAGTTCAGGATCCTCTGGTTTTAGAAGCGTTGGAGAAAAAGACGATGGGTTCCATTCGAAGTACCATCTCATGCAGTCCGCACCTTTCCCAAACAATCATTTTGAATGCCTTGTTACATCCTGAATTTGATATGCAGCGCAAGGAGAGAAATAATGTAATGGAAGACAGGGCTAAACGAGTCAAAGAGATCTTAGCGGACGGGAAATATGCGGATGAATTTGAACCTTATCCATTCAACTCTGGATATTTCGTATGCCTTCGTATAAAGCATTCCGATGCTGAAACATTAAGGATCCACTTGCTCAATCAGTACGGCGTGGGTACCATCTCCCTTGCCAAAACAGACCTTCGTATTGCATTTTCCTGTGTTGAATTAAAGGATCTAGACTGTCTTTTTGAACTTATCTATCAGTCTTGTAAAGAATTGAATCAATGTTATATAAAGCTTTGATATATCAGACGGTTTTCCATCACTCTTTTCGTTCATTTAAATATAATTAGCATTCAACAGAGGCTACAGGAGGAAATTTTATATGAATTTAGCACAATTCCCTAGAAAGCGATATACAACCACCTATACACCCATTGAAAAATTATCCCATTTCTCTGAGGTTCTTGGAGGTCCTTCCATCTATATGAAACGGGATGATTTACTTGGGCTCACGGCTGGTGGAAATAAAACAAGAAAGCTGGAGTTCCTTGTTGCAGATGCAAAGGAAAAAGGTGCGGATACGTTAATTACCTGTGGAGGCATTCAATCCAATCATTGCCGTTTGACGCTGGCTGCATCGGTAAAAGAGAAAATGAAGTGCATTCTTGTATTGGAAGAGGGGCTTTTATCCGATACTGATCCGGATTTTAATGGGAACTATTTTCTTTATCATTTATTGGGCGCTGAAAAAGTCAAGGTTGTACCGAATGGGACAGACTTGATGAAAGAAATGCAGAAAGTAGCGGAAGAGGTAACGGAAGAAGGACATACACCATATATCATTCCGGTTGGGGGATCGAATCGTATTGGGGCAACAGGATATGCTGCGTGCGCTCAGGAGATTTTGGCACAGACCTTTGATCAAGGAGTCTCCATGAATGCTGTTGTTTGTGTAAGCGGCAGTGGAGGAATGCATGCAGGTTTGGTGACGGGCTTTTATGGAAACCGAAGTAATATACCGGTAATTGGAATAAACGTAAGCAGAGGTAAGGAAGAACAAGAAGAGAAAGTTTGTCAGCTTGTTAAAGAAACTTCAGCACACATTGGCATCCCAAGTTCAATCCCTCGTGAGGCTATTATGTGTTTTGATGAGTATGTTGGACCAGGCTATGCTTTACCTACGCCTGAAATGGTGGAGGCGGTCAAGCTCATGGCAAGAACGGAAGGGATATTGCTGGATCCGGTCTATACTGGTAAAGCTGCGGCGGGACTCATTGATTTAATCCAAAAAGGCTTCTTTAAGCCGGAAGATAATATCCTATTTGTGCATTCTGGAGGATCCCCAGCGTTATATGCAAAAACTTCGCTCTTTCAGTGATGTTTTAGTTACTCAAACGTCTGAAAATTTTATCAACTTCCGGAAAAGTATTTTCATTATTGGGAATTTAGTATAATCTCTTATATAACGAATATAACGGAAAAACAGAAAAATTGGCAAAATAATAGGTGTTTTTCTTTTTTTCTTATAATGTTTTTGGGGATTTAAAGTTGGCTTGAAAATTGCATAGAGAAATATCACAAGGAAAAATTTAAAAGCACTTGAAGCTCGTAGGAGGAGAAAACGTGAGAGGGATCACTCGAAATCAGGAATTTATTCAAATATTTTCAGAAAATCTTACAGCGGTACTTGGTTTTGATATAACCATACTTGATCGAAACGGTAATCGGGTTAGTGGAACAGGAAGTTATCAACATCAAATTGGCAAACCCGCACCTGATGGCTCCTTATTGCGGGCTGTAATGAAGACTGGCAGACCCGATATGACCTATGATGTCATTAAAAATGATTCCCACTGTATGAACTGTAAATTTTTTAAGGAATGTAAAGAGACAGCAACCATTGGTTTTCCAATCGTCAAGGGAAGTGAAACATTAGGAGCCATAGGGCTCATGGGCTTTTCTATAGAACAAAAAGAAAAGATGATCGAAAATGCTGAATCACTCAAGGAATTTCTCCAACATCTAAGTCTTGTAGTTGAATCCCCGTTAATCTCGCAGAATGGTAGATTCCAAGGAAAATGCAATTTATACGAAGATGCTTTAAATTCAAATAAAGTCATTACCTTTGAAAACTTAAGCAGCAAAAATGAGGGTATGAAAGATGTGATACGTAAAGCCAAGCGTATCGTAAATAGTACGGCAAATGTTTTAATTAGAGGTGGAACGGGAACGGGGAAAGAAGTATTGGCAAAGGCCATTCATTATGAAGGGAATCGGAATATCCACCCCTTTGTTGCGGTTAATTGTGCCGCAATACCGGAGAGTTTACTAGAAAGTGAATTATTTGGCTATGTAGGCGGGGCTTTTACCGGGGCAAACCGTGAAGGAAAAGCAGGGAAATTTGAGGTGGCAAATAATGGAACCCTCTTTCTTGATGAAATAGGAGATCTTCCTCTTTCCATGCAGCCTAAACTTCTCAGGGTATTACAGGAAAGACAGATTGAAAGAGTGGGAGGAATCAAACCACTGCCTGTAAATGTTCGTTTGATAACGGCAACACATCGCAATTTAGAAGAAATGGTTCAAAACGGTACTTTCCGTGAGGATTTATATTATCGAATCAATGTGATCCCGCTGCATACAAAGTTATTGAAGGAGAGGAGGGAAGACATTCCCTTCTTTCTCCAGTACTTCATTTGTAAGTATGGTTCGAACTTAAATCGACCGTACTTAACGATGGATCCACAATTAGAACAATGGCTAATCCAATATGATTGGCCCGGGAATATTAGACAGCTGGAAAATGTTGTGGAGTATATGGTGAATATGGCGGAGTCGGATGTACTTGGCTTTCATGATCTTCCGGATTATTTGTACCAATTTCAATCACCTATTCATACCGGCGGGTTAAGTTTAGATGAGATGGTGGCCGAATATGAAAAATCCATTATCCAAAGTTTCTTTCTAGGTGGTCAAGATAGAAAAGAAAAAGAAAAAGTATCGGAAGAATTGAAAATTAGTTTATCGACACTTTATCGTAAGCTAGAACGATACAATCTAAAAGTTTGATTACTTTATCAAAGATTGCAAATTTAATTTGCAATCTTTTTTCGTATTTACGTGGAATGTTTCTAATAATTAGAAATATTTTTTCGAATTTGGGAACCGAAAAACAGTGCAGAGCGGTAGGTCTTTACTATATTCTTCGCGGAAATGGGAATTTCTCAACTCGTTCAATCGTAAGAATGTTGAATTAACAAGGATTTAATTTTGGCACAACTCTTGCATATTAAGAAAACGAAAAGGAGGAGGAATATAGGTAAAGTTTTCTGAATATTAAAACTATATAGAAAAATGAAATTGGAATTTTACAAATCATCCATTCTATTAAAAAGTTTAGGGGGAAATTATTTATGAAAAAGAGTTTTATCATCATCGCTTTTTCGATACTGGTAGCATTTGTATTATCTGCATGCGGAAATACCGAAAAGCAGACAGCAAGTCAATCAGGCAAACAGGCAGATGAGAGTAAGAATTTGCTAGAGCAAATTAAATCGAGTGGGACCATTAAAATTGGAACAGAAGGAACCTTTGCACCTTTTAGCTACCATGATTCTTCAGGGAAGTTAACCGGTTTTGATGTTGAAATAGCGGAGGAAGTTGCAAAAAGACTTGGTGTAAAAGCGGAATTCATTGAAACCCAATGGGACGGTATGTTCGCAGGGCTCGATTCAAAGCGGTTCGATATTATTGCCAATAACGTAGGAATTACTCCTGACCGCCAAAAAAAATACGATTTTTCCGAGCCATATATTTTGTCAAAACCTTTCTTAATTGTTCACAAGGACAATAATACGATTAAAAAATTTGAAGATTTGAAAGGAAAAAAATCAGGTCAGACATTAACTAGTAACTATAAAGATATAGCAGCATCTTATGGTGCTGAGATCGTTGGAGTAGAAGGTTTTAATCAATCCATTGATTTATTACTTTCAAAACGTGCGGATGCGGTTGTAAATGACGGACTATCCTACCTAGATTTCAAAAAGCAAAAACCTGATGCACCGATTAAGTCTGTAGCAGAACTTGATGATCCGGCAAAAATGGGAATCATGATGAGAAAAGGGAATAAAGAAATGGTAGAGGGCATAAATAAAGCGCTTTCCGACATGATGAAAGATGGAAAATATTTAAGTATTTCACAAAAATACTTTGGAAAAGATGTTTCAAAATAGGGAGGGGTCTACATGTTTGCTGATGAAAGAATGGTCCGAATTGTTGACATCATTGTAAATTCCTTTTTACCGATGTTAAAAGCTGGGGTTGCATTTACAGTTCCCTTGACATTAGTATCCTTTTTTCTGGGACTCCTTCTTGCTTTACTTACGGCATTAGCCCGAATCTCGGGAATTAAACTTCTAGACGGTATTGCAAGATTTTATGTGTGGGTGATTAGAGGAACACCGCTGCTTGTTCAGTTGTTTATCATTTTCTATGGCCTTCCGAGTATAGGCATCACGATTAGCCCCCTTCCTGCAGCGATTATCGGTTTTACGATTAGTGTTGGCGCCTATAATTCAGAGATTATTCGTGCGGCTATACTCTCCATTCCCAAAGGTCAATGGGAGGCAGCTTATTCTATTGGGATGAGCTATCCGCAGGCATTAAAAAGAATTATTCTCCCTCAGGCAACAAGGGTATCTGTCCCGCCTTTGTCAAACAGTTTTATTAGCTTGGTAAAGGATACATCTTTGGCCGCTGCCATTACGGTGACTGAAATGTTTAGAGTTGCTCAGCAAATTACCGCAACAACCTATGAACCATTGGTACTCTATTGTCTAGCAGGATTTATTTATTTGATTTTCAGTACCGTTCTTTCTAACGCTCAAGGACGTATGGAAAAAAGACTTGATCGTTATGTGGTGGGCTAATTTGATAGGGGGAATATTACATGATTGAAATAAAGAACCTTCATAAACAATTTGGACAAACAGAGGTTTTAAAGGGAATCGATCTAAAAATTGAGGAAGGCAATACAGTTTGTATAATTGGGCCATCAGGTTCAGGGAAAACAACTTTGTTACGTTGTCTGAATTTATTGGAAGCGCCTACAAAAGGGACTATTAAGCTCGGAAAGTTTTCTATGGATTTTCAGGAAAAAAAACCAGTTCCAAAAGATCAAGTGATTAAGTTCCGTCAACAAACAGGTATGGTTTTCCAAGGTTACAATTTGTTCCCTCATATGACTGCACTTGAAAATGTTATGGAAGGTCTTGTTTACGTTCGTAAACAAGACAAGGAAGCCTCTCGTACGAAGGCTCTTCAATTGCTGGAAAAGGTAGGATTATCGGAAAGGGCAAACCACTATCCATCCCAACTATCCGGTGGACAACAGCAACGTGTAGGAATCGCACGTGCGATGGCAATGGAACCTGAAGTCCTCCTTTTTGATGAACCTACTTCCGCGTTAGATCCTGAGTTAGTAGGTGAGGTTCTAAAGGTCATGAAGGAACTTGCAAAAGAAGGAATGACCATGGTTGTAGTGACACATGAAATGAATTTTGCGCGAGAAGCAGCGGATAAAGTTGTATTTATTGATAAAGGTGTAATCGTTGAAGAAGGAACACCTCAACAAATTTTTGAACATACAGGGAATGAACGGACATTACAATTTCTCAATAAACTTTGTTCATAGGTAAGGCCCTAGGATTGCAAATCACATTTGCAATCTTTTTTTTGAATATTCTCTGGAAATTCTTCCTTAACTTTTATGTACAAGGAAGGATTTTTTTTCGAATGTGAGATGAATTTTTTCACTTTTGCTAAGATTTCAGCAAAAGTAATGGGTTATTCCCATAAATGAAAATAATCAAACAGTGTTGTATCAACAAAAATTTCACCATTCTTGGTTGATTAAGGGAAGTTTTTATTTTGGCATGATATTTGCATAATAGTTTGGTGTAAGAGTTACTAGTTAGGGGGAGCGAAATGAAATACAACTTCGATCAGGAAATTAACCGGATGAAAACGGCTTGCGATAAGTGGGATGGCCTTGAGAAACGCTTTGGTGTGAATGATGTCCTGCCCATGTGGGTGGCCGACATGGACTTTATGGCACCACCTGCTGTTATTGAGGCCTTAATGGAAAGGGTAGAACACGGTATATATGGTTACACCTATCACCCGAGCTCGTATTTTGAAACCATTGTTGATTGGGTGTCACGAAGGCATCAATGGTCGATTAAAAAGGAATGGATCACCCATAGCCCTGGCGTTATTCCGGCTTTGGCATTACTCCTGCGTTCATTAACTCAGCCGGGTGATAAGATCATCGTTCAATCACCGGTCTACCACCAGTTTTTCCGAGTGATTGAATCACAAGGACGTACGGTTGTGAATAACCCTCTTTCCTTTAAGGATGGACGATACACGATGGATTTTGCAGATTTAGAGGCTCAGCTTGATCCTTCGGTTAAAATGTTAATCCTTTGCAGCCCGCATAATCCCGTGGGAAGGGTATGGAGACAAGAAGAGCTTATGCGTCTTGGAGAAATCTGTCTTAAAAATAATATTTTGATTGTTTCGGACGAAATTCATTTTGATCTCGTCTACAAAGAGTATAAACAAATACCAATCGCTTCGATTTCAGAAGCGCTGGCACAACAGACCATTACATGTTTTTCGCCAAGTAAGACTTTTAATATTTGGGGAGTACAAACCGCTGTTGTCATTATTCCAAATCGTGATTTGAGAGAACGTTATAATCGTGAAATCAACAGTATAGGCATTGGATCGGCAACCCCGTTTGGCATAGCAGCTTTGGAAAGTGCCTATCGATTCGGGGAAGAATGGCTGGATCAGCTGATGGATTATTTAAAAGGAAATGTTGATTTTGTTGAATCGTATTTGAAAAATAATATCCCACAAATCAAACTTATCGAACCAGAGGGGACTTACCTGTTATGGCTGGATTTCCGGGAACTTGGATTTAATATGGAAGAATTAGATCAGTTTATGCTGCAAAAAGCAAGATTGGCCTTGAATGAAGGTCACATTTTTGGTCCAGGGGGAGAAGGCTTTATGAGAATGAATATTGCATGTCCCCGCGCTACTATGGAAAAAGCTCTGCTTCAGTTAGAACAAGCGGTTAAGCAACTTTCCCCTACTGGAAAGTAAAGCATCAGAATATTGAGGAGGAATTAGGATGGATTACACGAATGAATATGATTTCAAAAATTTTGTTCATGATATGACGGTTATGGTGGAACAGAGTCAGAATGAAAACGAATGTGTTGTAGAAGCGGAAAAGTTAATTGGTAAATTAATTCAATCCCAATCATGGCTTCCTGCTGAGAAAAGAAGACCAAGTGATGAGGGATACTCTCGGCATCCGCTGTATTGTGATCCAGAGGATCGCTTCGAAGTGATCGCACTAGTCTGGAAGCCCGGCCAGAAGACCACTCTTCATGATCATGATGAAACATGGGGAGTAGAAGGAGTTGTCGCGGGACAGGTTAAAGTGACGAATTATATACGATTAGAGGAATTATCAGGGGGGAAAATTGTTAAGTTACAGCATACGGATTCCATCGTTGTAAACGAGCAGAATACAGGAAAGTTATTGCCTCCCGCAGACTGTCATATCCTTGAAGGGGTAGGCGATCAACCTGCTATTACGATACATGTTTATGGAAAGCAATTGAGAAAATTTCGGGTATTCTCTCCTTTAGACGAAGAAGGACTATATCTTGCAGAAGAAAAGCAGGTTGAATACTCACCTGCTTAGAATCAATTAAATTGTGATAGTGTGGTCCGGTCTGTCACATAGACGTTCCGGACTCATGAACATAGTGGTCAAGATAAAAAACAATGATTCCTTTCGGTTTTTTATCCGTAAAAGGGGAAGTAAACATCACAAATAGCCTTCGAATGATACTAGAAAACGACAGCGATTTTGCTGTCGTTTTAACGTTAATTTTAGTTTGAACTGACAAAGTATCAAATTTCTTTGAAGTCTCTATCAAACGTTTTTTTTCAATGCTCATGTAATGCCCCAAATCATTTACTTATTCACTTTTTATCCTTATCAATCATTTTTAAATATCTGTATACACTAGGTTCAGATATATTCAGTAACTCAGCGACTTCGGATACGGCACCTTTTAACTGGAATATTCCCTTTTTGTATAACTGTTTTATGATCTCTATTTTTTGCTCCTGCTTTAGGGCAATGTTTGGATTTAAAAGTGATGGGTCGACGATTGAGTGTACAACCTCTTTAATAGAGTCTGAAAAATATTCGATAATTTCATGATCATGGAGTTCTTCTATTTCTTCTTTATTTGAAATAGCTGTTTCATCTACTATTGGGCTAATCATGTTTAGTTGAGTTTGAACTAAATCTAAAATATCATTGGTAATTTTCTTATGTTTACTAGAATCAAAATTGATACAAAGCATTCCAATTAATTCATTATTTTCATCTTTGATAAAATAAGTAGAACCTCGAATTTCTGCACCTAATTTTGTAAACCCTCTATAGTTTGTTACATAGTCCTTATCTAGATATGTTTTGTCTTTCATCATTTTAAGAGCAAGTCCTGTTAATGGCGCATTGACTGTTCGGCCGCTAATATGATTATTAGCGATAGCTCCAACATAAGAATTGCCTTTCTCAATAATGTGTAAAATCACTTCATAGTTTTCTCCAAGGACTTTACCCAAAAATTCCACCAGTTTTTTATAGTGATCAATAATTTCCTTTTTATTAACTTTTTTATTCATATTATTACTCCTCATTAACAATAATCGATTTGTATAATTGTCCTTAAAAAATCAAAAGGAAACAGGTATGAAACTAAATCTATTTATCTTACAAGCTTAACAATATTTAAATGAATTTTCCAGATGAAGAATGATATTCAATAAAATAATACCGGGGATTCTTATATGAATAATAGTATAGTTCGGTGATTATAGCTATATTTTCTCCAAATCATTTAAGATATACATATAATTTAAAAAATTTTCTCAACATTATAAAATTTTATTGTAATTGTATTGTCAGAATATTATAATATTATCATGATAATAAAAAATTATTAAGGAGTGTGTTTTTAATGGAAAAATACCCTGAAGCGATTGGTCCTTATTCGGTATACCGAAAAATAAGTAATATGATTTATACGTCTGGGCAGCTTCCAATTGACCCAGAAACAAACGAATTTCCCAGCAATAAAATTGAAGATCAAACAAGACAATCTCTATTAAATGTAAAAGCAATTCTCAAAGAAAATGGCACGTCGATGGATGATATATTAAAAACAACCGTTTTTCTAAATGATATGAATGATTTCAATGCCATGAATGAAGTATATAAAGAATTTTTTAGTTTTCCCTATCCTGCAAGAACAGCTGTTGCGGTTGAAAAACTTCCTAAAAACGCCTTAGTTGAAATAGAAGTTGTTGCGGTAATGGAAAAATAATGGCCTACTTGAAATGTAAGCGTATTCAATACGATTTTTAGGAAAATGAGGGATATGCATGATTCACAACTTTGATGAAACGATTAATCGAATAGGTTCTGATTCTGATAAATGGGACAATGAAGGGAAAGGCGGCAAATTAATTCCGCTGGGCATTGCCGATACCGATTACAAGGCACCACGTGAAGTATTAGATGCTGTAAAGGAAAAGGTGGATTTTGGCGTATTTGGTTATGGATATTTTCCTAGTGATCGATTTACTGATGCTATTAAAGGTTGGTATGGCCGCCATCATAAAATTGATATAAGAAAAGACGAAATTAGTTATGCGCCTGGATTAATGACAGGGGCGTTATGGATGTTTTTAGATGCTTATACCAATCCGGGAGACAAAGTAGTGATACAGCCTCCTGTCTATGCCACCTTTAAAAAGGTAATTGAGAATTTTAATAGAAAAGCAATCGATAATCGATTAATTTACCACGATGGAGATGGTTATCAGATTGATTTTGAAGATTTAGAAGCCAAACTAAAGATGCCCGATGTGAAAATACTCCTTGTATGTAATCCTGCCAATCCAATTGGGAGGGTATGGACAATAGAGGAAATGAAGAAAATGTATGATTTATGTCGCAGGAATAACGTGATGATAATCAGTGATGAAATTCATAGCGGCATGATTCATAAAGAGCTCCCTTTTCACTCCTTTTTAGAGATTTGTGAGGAAGAGGATCAACATGTTGTAGTGATGAACTCCCCAAGTAAAACCTTTAATCTAGCATCTTTTTTTAGTGCTTATGTAATTATAAAAAATAAAAATATGAAGAAAGCATTTGATGATATTTACGCAAAATATCACTTTGATTATAACTATTTAGGAGTCGAGGCTTTAATCACTGCTTATAATAAATGCGATTATTATGTGGATGAATTAAATGCTTATTTACGAAGCAATATTGATTTTTCGATTGATTATATCCATAAACATTTACCGAAGTTAAAAGTTCAGCATCCTGATTGTTCCTATTTGTTATGGATTGACTGTGATGGGCTGGGCCTCACCGGTACGGAATTGGCTGAATTTTTTACAGACGCAGGGGTTAGAGTCAATGATGGGAGTTCATATGGAAAAGATAGTGGGAACTTTGTAAGAGTAAATATTGCTTGTACAAGGTCTTTACTAGAGCGCGCATTGAAACAGATTAAGTTAAACTATGACAAAAATGGTTTTTAAAAACTAATTGAACTGTGAGGTTTTGCGTATGGGGAACAAACCTGAAAATCAGGGAAAAGCACCTTCTGAATGGGAAGAAAAATCTTATAAATTTCCGGTGTCATTTAAATATGCAGTGATTTCTGTTTTAATCTTTTTCGGATTGCTGCTTACGGGAACACTTGCTTTTGGTGCATCCCTAGAATTAATGTTCTTGTTGTTATGGATTGTCGTGGCATTGCTTGTAATGAAACTGGGATACAAATATAATGAGGTTCAAAATATGGCTTGGGAGTCGGGGAAACAATCTTTTGAGCCGAATACGATTATTTTAGTAGTTGGCGTCATGATTGCTACCTGGATGGCTTCTGGTACAATCCCTTATATTATGTATTGGGGCTTAGAATTCATTTCGCCGCAATACTTTTTAATCACGGCCTTGCTCCTTACATCAGCGACATCCCTTGCAACCGGAACCTCATGGGGGACATTGGGTACAGTGGGTTTAGCTTTAATGACAGTGGGTAATGCACTTGGAGTTCCCCAAGCAATGACAGCAGGTGCCATTATTTGTGGTTCCTTCTTCGGAGATAAGTTGTCGCCATTGTCTGATAGTACAATTTTAGCAGCTACGGTTGCCGGCTCTAATGTAATGTCACACGTAAAACATATGTTATGGTCAACTGTCCCGGCGTATATTCTAACAGCAATTATATTTATCATGTTAGGCTTAAAGTATGGAAAAAACGGATCGAATATGGAGGAGATTCAACAAATCACTGGTGTAATATCAAAGCATTTCAATTTATCCTGGATTTCATTGATTCCTCTTCTGGTTGTACTAGTGATGCTCATAAAGGGTATTCCATCTATTCTCTCGCTATTAATGGGAGTGTTTAGCGGCATGGCAGTCGCTGTTTTTACTCAGGGATATAATTTAACAAAAATGTTTGATATCATGACCAATGGATTTGTGATTAAAAGCGGCAGTACGTTAGTTGACCCCATTCTAAGCAGAGGCGGGCTCTACAGTTTAATGAGCTCATTTCTTGTTGTCCTTTTAGCCATGTGTGTAACGGGAATGCTGGAGCAATCTGGGATTTTGAGTTCTTTAGTGGAGCCATTAGTCCAACGAACCCACGGCTCTACTTTTAGAATAACACTAGCTACAATGTTAATCGCATTAATCACAAATATGATTGGCTCATCGATGTTATTAACTGCAATTGTAGCGGGTTCACTTATGAAAAATGTCTTTAAAAATAATAATTTGGCACCAGAAAATCTTTCGCGTAATATCGAGGATGTTGGTACGATGGGAGCACCAGTTATTCCGTGGAATTCTAACGCAATCTATTGTTCTCAGATGTTGGGGGTATCACCATATGCCTATTTCCCATATGTCTTCCTAGCCTTCTTTGTCCCATTATTCGATTTAGTTTATGGTGCCACTGGATTTGCAATAAAGAAGTTAAAGCCTGAGAAGCATGAAAAGCCTGAGAAGCATGAGAAGCTTGAGGATGTTGAAATAACACCTAAAGCAATCTAAGTAATGAGAGTTTTTATATAGGCGATTCCTGATAACATTTATAGGAATCGCCTTTTCATATGAAGAAACCTGTTTACTATCCGATCGGTGACCAGTGTAAAGGATAGGGGGGCAGGTTCGATTGTGCGAAGGGCTGTCACATCTTGATATGTAACCTCCTTTGGAATAATTAAATATTTAGCCTCATTCAAACTCTTTCATAACTCTCCAAAATAATGACTTATTAATTTTCAAAAAAATCCTCATTTAAGTAGCTCCATGTAAAGAAGTTTATATTGTTTTACCTAGAAAGAATTAAATAAATTCCTAATTATTGTTCAAGTAGTTACAACAACTATCTTGTTTCTTTCCTTTTAAACTTTCTTGGCTTTTAATCAAACGTTTTGAAATTTGAGTGGGTACATGTTTTCTTAGTCTTGAAGAAATTTTTCTCAAACGTGATAGGAAATAGGAATGATGAACCTATAAGAGGCAGAAAAAATAGTGATTTTACAAGGAATTAAAGATTGGCACGAATATTGCAAATATATATTTATGACTAAGAGAAAAGGAGGTAAGTGATGTATAAAGCCGTTATTCTAGGGACTGGGCCTGCTGGGTTAACCGCAGCCATCTATTTAGCACGTGCAAACATAAGTCCTTTAGTTATTGAAGGGCCTGAACCAGGGGGGCAATTGACATTGACAACAGATGTCGAGAATTTCCCTGGTTTTCCAGAAGGGATTTTGGGACGAGAGTTGATGCAGAACATGCGAAAGCAAGCTGAGGTTTTTGGAGCAAAGTTTAAAAGAGGCTGGGTAAAAAAAGTCGACTTATCCGATAACCCTTTTACTTTAACGGTGGAAGGAATAGGGGAGCTTAAAACGCAATCTTTAATCATTTCAACGGGAGCTTCGGCGAAACTTTTGGAGATTCCAGGGGAAAGAGAAAATATTGGACGTGGGGTAAGCACCTGTGCAACATGCGATGGATTTTTCTTTAAAGGAAAGAAAATTATCGTTGTTGGTGGCGGAGATTCTGCTATGGAAGAGGCAAATTTTTTAACGAAGTTTGCTTCGGAGGTTCGGGTTGTCCACCGCCGAAAGGAGCTTCGTGCTTCCCAAATTATGCAAGATCGTGCCAAAAAGAATCCAAAAATTACGTGGAGATTAAATTCTATTCCTGAAGAAGTGATTGCAGGGGATCGACACGTTACTGGTTTGAAAGTAAAAAACAGCGAAACGGGAAAAGTGGAAGTTCTGGAAACAGATGGGGTTTTCGTTACCATCGGCCATAAACCGAACACAGCGTTTTTAGACAATCAAATCAAAACGGACGATTTGGGATATATCAAGGTGAATCCTGGTACAACCGAAACGAATATTCCAGGTGTTTTTGCCTGTGGGGATGTTCAAGATCATAAATACCGCCAAGCCATTACGGCAGCAGGAAGTGGGTGTATGGCTGCTCTGGATTGTGAAAAATATCTTGATGCTATTGAATTATGTAGTGAAAACAATCAATCTATCATAAATAACCAAATATAGGGAGGGTTTTAATATGAAAGAGATTAAAACAAAACAAGAGTTTGAAGAGGCGATTTTATCAACAAAACCAGTTATGGCCAAATTCTATGCCGAATATTGCCCAGACTGTCAGCATACCGATTTATTTATGCCCATCTTGGAAGAAGCGTATAAAGAAAAAGTAGACATAATTGCAGTAAATCGAGAAGATTTTCCAGAGGTATTAGAGAAGCTGGATGTGTACGGAATCCCGAGCTTTATTGTTTTTCAAGAAGGGAAGGAACTGAACCGCTTTGTAAGTAAACTTGGAAAAAGTCAGGAAGAGGTTGAACAGTTTCTTGATCAAATTGTAGAAGCAAGTGGAAAACAAGGATAGAAAATCCTTGCCTGGAGCCAATAAATATTGAGCACTCACTCAATATTTATTGGCCATTTTATTAATCTCAATGATCTTATCAACTTTTTTTCATAGAACCTACACAGCTATTAGTGTTCGAATAACACACTGACTTTGTACATGTAGGCGTTGCCTTTTCATGTTTCTTGTGACGCTAATCAAAATATTAATAGGGCAAGTAGTAAAGTTTGGCATAGTGACAGGAACTGCTATTATTAAGTTTTTAACAGTACGTGATAGGGATAGGGGAGGATAGTATTTAGAAAATTTCATTTAATATTCGTTAATAAAGCGGGCTATTGTTGAGGGCAAAAATCTATTTCTTCATATATTACGTTATGAAGAAAGGAGGATTTCAAATGAATTTACCACAATTTCCAGGAGGACAGAACTTCCCACCAATGGGAACACCACCAGGATTCCCAGGAGGCCCACCATCAGGATTCCCGGGAGGCCCACCATCAGGATTCCCGGGAGGTCCACCATCAGGATTCCCAGGAGGTCCACCATCAGGATTCCCAGGAGGTCCACCATCAGGATTCCCGGGAGGCCCACCATCAGGATTCCCGGGAGGAGGCCCACCATCAGGTCAAATGCCAACAGCAGCACCGCCAGAAGCAATACCATTTATGCCTACATGGCAACAACAAGGGTCTACTGGCATACACTCTTGCTTATTCTCTAATACGTATATCTGGACATTCGATGGAGCTAATTTTTGGTTTTTCCCAATCGCAGTAACAAGGGATCAAATATTTGGTTATCGCTGGAGTAGCCGAAATAGAAGATGGAGTTTCCGTGTAGTAAATAGACGTAATATATTACATTATCAGTGTTTTAGATAATTTAATAAAAAAGTGCCTTCTTTTCTACGATGTAAAAGGAGGCATTTTTTGATAATTGGGAGGAAATAAGCTTTTCCCGATTTACCTAGTACAAGCTCTGATAACAAACTGTTGGTTTCATTCCTTATCCTATGGAGTATTAGCAAAAGGGTTCGTTGCATACATTTATATCTTTTAATGGTAAAATGTACAAATAATTACCTTGTATCGGTTGTTGAATAGAAGTGGAATATCAAAAAGGAGGGATTTTAATGGAAAAAGTAAAACTACACTCATTTTGTTTAAACCTACTTGGGGCAACACATGATTATCAAGAAGATTGGCAAGCGGATCGTTATCATATTGGTGGAAAGATGTTTGCGATGATGGGGGGAGATTCTGAAAGAAAACCTATTATAACTCTAAAATGTGAACCTACTCACGCTGAAGAGTTAAGAGAGGCTTATGAAAGTATTGTCCCTGGCTATTATATGAACAAAACCCACTGGAACTCTATCTATATTGATTCAAGTTTACCCACTGACTTAATAGAAAATCTAATACTACATTCTTATAATTTAGTTTTTGAAAAGTTAACAAAAAAAGCCCAAAAACAAATTATTTCCGGGAGTCACAACGAGCATAGCAATTCCCGATAAGGCGCGACAAATATAATATTTTATACTATTTTTTTCTTGCAAACGGTGGTTTTATGTATGTCTATGATAAGCGGAATGAAGGATAGTGAAGGGGGAAAATCATGACAATGATGATTCGAGAAGCAAAAATAGAAGATGCTAAGGAAATTGCAAAAGTTCATGTTCGGAGCTGGCAAACGACATATAAAGGGATTATGAGTGATGAGTTTTTACAAAATCTATCAGTTGAAAAAAGGACAGACCTATGGAAAAGCAATATTCAACGTGTTGAAGATATAGTGATTGTTGCAATAGTCGATGACAAAATAATTGGTTTTTCATGTGGGGCAAAAGTGAAAGAGGAGGAGTATCCCTTATACGATGGTGATGTCACATCCATTTATTTTTATGAAGAATATCAGGGAAAAGGATATGGTAAGGAATTGCTTAGTTATTTGCTTGAGAAATTTAAACAAAAGGGTTTTAAAAACGCCATTGTCAAAGTACTGGAAGAAAATAATAGTCGTTACTTTTATGAAAAATTAGGTGCAAAACTGATTGATCAATGTACTATCCAAATTGCAGGAGGACAAGCCAATTTATTAACGTATGCATGGGATGAAATTTAATAGAAAAATAATTAGGGAATCCTAAGGGGGGCTATAATAAATTGGATGGACAGTTACAAAAAGCGATCAATTTAAGAGAAAAAGGTCTATTAATTGAATCAAATTCACTATTATTAGAATTAGTTAGCGAATGTCCAGATGAAGCTCTAATTAATTACCATTGTGCATGGAGCTATGATGCATTAGGGGAGGAAGCGAAAGCAGTTCCTTATTATGAAAAAGCTATACAACTTGGCTTAGCTGATAAAGATCTTGAAGGTGCATTACTAGGATTAGGAAGTACATATAGAACGCTTGGTCAATATGGAAATGCGAAAAAGACACTTCTAAAAGCGATCGAATGCTTTCCAAACAATAAGGCCCTTCAAGTGTTTTACGCCATGACATTATATAATCTAAAACAACACCACGAAGCAATGGAACTTCTCTTACACTGTATTGCTGAGACATCACAAGATCACAATATTTTAGATTATAAGAATGCAATTGAATTTTATGCAAATAAATTAGATGAAACTTGGAAATAACTTGTTTTAAAAAGTTTGTTTTTACTCTATACGCAGTGTTTGATTTATTTTAAAATAATACGAAGTTAAGAATAAAAAATATGATTTTTAAGTAACGTATTAAGGAAGTGTACCATCATGAAATTACAACAGCTGCAGCAACAACTTGCTGAAAATGGATATGTTATGGCTGCAAATCTTATTCCATTAATTGAGACAGGGAATGAAGTTATATCAAATATTTCCAAAGTGTTTGAGTATTGTCATACTTCAGCAATCGACTTTTCTGATGATATAGGTATCCTCTATACACAAGTGAAAAGTATCTCAACGTACGACCCAAAATATCATGACATTTTACTACATGACTTGCAAACGATCATACAAGAAATCATCAATCCATCTGATGAATTAGTAACCATTTTCATGGAAGATGATGAATTACAAGAAGCCAAAATGATGTATCAAAATGCGATGAACTGTGATTTCGATGCTCAATTAGAACTTGGGGAATTTTATAAATTCATAGGACATAATGATTGGGCATTTGTTTGGTATGAAGCAGCAGCAAATCAAGGGAATCTCGATGCGATCTACTGGCTCGGTAATTACTATTATGATGGGACGATTGTAGAAGAAAATTGGGAGAAGACATTTGAGTGCTATAAGGAAGCAGCGTTAAAAGGGCATGCGGATGCGATGAATAATTACGCAGATATGTATTTTCGCGGTGAGTATGTAGAAAAGGATGACAAGCGTGCATACGAACTGTTTTCAATTGCTGCAGAACGAGGTGTGGCAGAATCTATGTATACACTAGGGTATATGTACGAAAATGGAGTAGGTATTGAAAAAGACCTAGAAAAATCAAACCATTGGTTCACACAATCAGCATTAGCAGGCGATGTGTTTGCCGCCAATCGTCTTGGCCATGAAGCCTTCCAGAATGATCGAGGTGAAGAAGCGATTCACTGGTACCAAATGGCTGCTGACAAACAAGATGTTGACGGTGAATTCAATCTGGGCTTCTGCTATGAATCTGGTACCGGAACCCCGATCAACATGAAAAAAGCGAAGTATTGGTATCAAAAAGCTGCTTTGCAGGGGGATGAAGAAGCGAAAAGGAAATTGAAAGAACTATAGAGAGAGAACGTACCTTCATTTAATCGGGTGCGTTTTTTTTCGATAAGGAAAGAAGGAGTAATATTCCAAAAACGTAAATAATCCTAATCTTATATTACTCCAGTTTAATATTATCATTATGTTCTTTCCCGCTACTATCTTCCCATATAATTTGAATCTGATATGAATTTCCTTCTTTAGGAGCATCTCCTAAATATATATCAGGATATGAAAAGGGATGTAGGGAGTATACTGTTCCATCAATATCATCTCTTCCTTCATAAAACTCTGTTCTCTCTACTAATACTTTATCTTCTTCTAAAAATTTGATTTTCTTTACAGTAATTTTTTCTTTGTTTTTTTGTTTAATGGAAGCTAACCACCCTATTGAGCTACCGCCGATTTTTTGTTCTTTATACATTGCTTTCCATATTCCATTTTCAGAGTTTCCCTTCATTGTACTTTCTGTATAATCCCAATAAACGAATGCTAAAATCACTAAAGTTACCGTAAAAACTAAAGCAGAATAAAATTTCATCATTATTCTTGCCTCCCCCTAAAGAATAAGTGCTACAAACATAAGCTGAAAAAACATTGAAATAATAGAAGAAGCATTGGATTTTTTATCAATGCTTCTAATCATTGAAATAGGATAGTAACATTTCTCTATTTTCTGGATAATCGTGTTGAATTTTTTTAAAATCATTAAATGTTTTCCAAGAAATTTCTTCAATTATTTCATCTGGATCGTGGTATGTAATTTGGCCATCAATCACGTTGCAAAGAAAATAAGATGTGGTGACATGATAATTTCCGATTAATGCTTTTTTGATCTGTAACAATTTATTTATCCCTACATTATAACCAGTTTCCTCCCACACTTCTCTTACACATGCTTCTTCTGCAGTTTCGCCATTTTCAATGCCTCCAGAAGGAACACTCCAGCTTGAAGTATCTTTTCCTCTAACCATTAGTAATTTGTTATCTGACATAATGATGGCAGCTGCACCGTTCCAAAATTTCTGCATTTCATTCAATATCATCACTCCTATGAAAATATATAACTGTTGAATCTTTTTTCTATATTCTTAACATCGATTTATTTTCATTATACTGTATATAATTGCACTAAATATAATTTTATATAATAAATGGTTTAATATGTTAAAATTAAACAAAATGAAATATGTTAAAGGGGGATGGAGTTGAATTCTAAGACTAAATTGATAGCACTGTTATTATTATGTTTATTTGTTGTGAGTGGATGCAATTTGGCAAAGAATCAAGATGAACAAAGTGCAAATAATGTGAGTTTGCCACATGATATACCAAAATTTGTGAAGGATAAGGATTTTGAAAAAATAAATTGGGACAAAAAAATTACTCAATTTGATACAGAATCAAGAAGCGATATGGTTGGTAACAAAGATAAAATCGGATTCATAGGACCAGAATTAAAGGCCAATCAAGTGCAAAAGTGGTTATGGCATTTTTGGGGAATTGATAAAGGGGAAATAACAGTCATTGGTTATAACAAAGATACTGCAAAAATCACTCCTGTTTTTAGCGATGCAGTTTGGACAAAGAATGTACTCGGTGGTGGCAAAATTAATGGGGCTGATGCGAGTATGCCTTCAAACGTTGTCTTACCGGAATCCGGAAAATGGGCACTGTTAGTTTATATTGATCATCATTTGTTTGATACGTTAGTAATGGATATAAATGAGTAGATTTCAGAAATATAGATTAATTGGATTTTATTTTTTTGGAATATTTTGTGTATTTTAATTTCCTTTGAACCACTTGTACATTGATACGATCCACTTTGTCATAGCCTTCCGTTACTGATTCTTTTCGTTTGTTTTAAAAATTCTCAGATGTATTTGTTCATAAGTCTGCTCGTAAACTACCCGGCATCCATTGTTTGAAAGTGTATTTTTTCTTCACTAAAAATAGCGGGTCAATCCGTTATCAATTCAACATTTATAAAGGGAGGGTTTTATGAAAAAGCTACTGGGTGCATTATTATTAGTAGTATTATTAGTTGGATGTTCAGAACAAACGACTCAGGGAAAAGGGGAAGTACATTCAACAAAATGGGAAGTGAGTCCAACTTTCGATATTCCCGTAAATTTCGGTGATGGTAAGAAAGGAAAATATGTATTGATTGGAAAAGAAGGGAGAATGGGATTCTTAATTGGATCAGGTAGTGGGGATCATGTTGCAATTGATCCAATTATTGAAGGAAAAGGAAACAAGTATATGTGGCATTTTTGGGGAAATAAAGACGAGTTTGATGGACCTTTAAAAGTAGTAGGCATCAATGAAAAAGGCGAGAAGCATAAGATATTAACGGATGGTGATAGTAAAGTTTGGTCTTATCCAGGTGTTGGTATAAGTCCTAATAATGGTGCAACTACACACGTACCTTCTTTAATGGAGTTTCCCACTGCGGGGTTATGGAAGCTAAAGGTTTACATTGATGATCAATTATTCGGAGATATTGTTGTCGATGTTGAAGAAAGTTAATACTTAAAAAGGGTATCGATAAACTAAAGTAATCTTTAAACATGAGGGGAGTAATTTAAAATGGATGCCGTATTTAAAACAGAACAAGGAATTTTCAATTATAGGGTAGTTGGAGTTTTGGTAAAAGAGGGTCATATTTTAATACATAAATCTGTCAATGATTCTAATTGGTCGCTACCAGGTGGTAGGGTAAAAATATTAGAACAAGCTCAGAACGGATTGCAAAGGGAACTTCAAGAAGAGCTTGGCATTGATGTTCAAATAGAGAGATTACTATGGTCAGTAGAAAATTTCTTTAAATACAATGAAGATAACTTTCATGAAATAGGATTCTATTATCAAGTCTCAACAGATAAGGATTATGAGATTAATTCAAACCAATTTTACGGAATTGAAGGCGAAAGCTTGATATATAAATGGGTCCCAATCGCTCAACTTGATGAAGTCGATCTATATCCTGAATTTATAAAAACAGAAATTAAAGATATCACTCATTATCCTAAACATATTGTTGTGAAAGACTGTTGATTTTGGGACGGTAGCGTTAAATTTGGTTGAAATGAAAGAATCATTTAGCAATTACTATTTGTAAAATTTCAATGTATAGCTGTTCATTGTATAAATGCTTGGGGGTGTTTATAAATGAAAAGAATTATGTATGTGATTTTTTTATTCGCTTTTGGAATTATACTTGCAGCTTGTTCTGAAAAAGAAGAACTGTTAACAAGAGTGGATGTTCAAAAAGTTAACGAAGAAGGAAATTATGAAGATGTTTTCATGATTACGGACCAACAAAAGGTAGATTTAATAAGTAACTATTTAGAAAATGTGAGTTGGGAACCTAAAACAAAAGTTGAAATGGCAAGAAAAGAGGATATATTAGCAACTCTATTCTACATGATTGATAAAAATATACCTGAGAAAATTTATGAATATAGAATTTGGTTTAATAAAAATGAAACTGCAATAATTATCAGCAATAATGAGAAAGAAGGATTTGGAAGATTGGATAAAGAAAATTCACAAAATCTAAAAAATATCTTATTAAATGAATTTAGTACATCAGTTTAATAAGAATGGGCAAAACTTAAAAGGAATTTGTGTAAATGTATCATACAGCATAGACAATAATAATTAATGTCATCAATACAATTGCTAAGATATTCCTAAACTTAAATAACTTCATTTCTTTATCAGAGAACACTGGTTCTTCTTTATAACGCCATTTTTCCAAAAATAAAATCGCTTCTTCTGGTTCATATAATCCCCATATCGCTAATCCGTAGAATGGTAAATGGATTACAATTAATAAAAATAACATATGAATCAGCCTCCTTTTCCTTATAATTATTTACGGATACCAGAAGTAAAGGATTCACTTTATCAATATGTAATGTAATTTTTTTTAACTGAGGTAACTTTTTTCGTTATAGATACTTATTCTACAAATTCATAAATCTTTATTATGCAATTTCATTCTAAGTAGTTGACAATTTATCACTTGAGTAGTAAAGTGATGACAAGAACAAAGAAAGGAGGACAACAATTTGAAAAAGAATACACTTGAATCACTTACTTGGATGCGAATGACACGCTTCGTAACAGAGAGTAATCAGTTATCGAATGAGTTTTTAAAACGCTTTGATTTAACAGTGGCGCAGTTTGATGTACTGATTCAAATTCAAACCTATCAGCCAATTACACAATCCGAACTTGCAGAGAAAGTAACGGTTACACAAGGTGGAATTTCACGAATGTTAGCTCGACTTGAAAAGGATGGCTTGATTGAGCGTAAACAGGAATGGAAGATAAAGAAGATTTCATTGACCGAAAAAGGTGAAGATATATTAAAAGTTGCAACACCTGAGCAAGTGGCATTCCAGTCCTCCTTCTTCAATGAAGCATTAACAGAAGAAGAGCTAAGGCAATTATATGAATTAACAACAAAGTTACAAAAACACACACATGAAAAAAATTTACAACCAGAGTAAATTTTTTTAAGGTATCACTTGATTGATCAACTGAAAAAGGAGCGATTTATATGAAAGGGCATCACCATATTTCAATGCTAACAAAAAACGGAAAGAAGAATAATCATTTTTATCAAAATATTCTAGGATTACGACGCGTGAAAAAAACAGTAAACCAAGATGATCCATCGATGTATCATCTATTTTACGGAGACGAAGTAGGAAATCCTGGACTTGATATTACATTTTTTGAAATGCCAATTGCAGGAAGCACGAAACGAGGCACGAATGCAATTACACAAATCGGTTTATTAGTACCAAGCTATGAAAGTTTACAATATTGGAAAAAACGCTTTGAAGACCTAGATGTAAAACACGGTGATATTACAACATATATGGGGCAGGATGCATTGTTCTTTGAAGATCATGAGGATTTGCGAATGGTCCTTTTAAATAATAATGGTGCTAGAATTCCGACAACATGGCAGCCTGTTACCTCATCAGAAGTACCAGAGGAGCATCAAATTTTCGCTATGGGCACAATTGACATTACTGTTCGTTATTTAAATAAAACAGTTAATTTGTTGAAAGATTTATTTGGCTTTACAGTTGTTGAAAATGAAGTTGACTTTGTTCGTCTTCAATCTGTTAAAGGTGAACGTACGGGTGAAATTGTCGTGAAAGAGCTTGAAGCAGATAGTGAAAAACCAGGTCGTGGAAGTATTCATCATTTAGCCCTTCGAGTTGAAAATCAAGAGGAACTTGAAATGTGGAACAATAAGTTAATCGATTATGGGCTTCATACATCTGGGATTATTGACCGTTTCTACTTCCAAAGTTTATATGTACGTGACAGAAATGGAATATTATTTGAGCTGGCAACAGATGGACCAGGTTTTACTGCAGATGCAGCAGTAGAAGAACTAGGGCAAAAATTAGATTTACCGCCATTTTTAGAAGGCGAACGTGAACTAATCGAAGCAAAACTAGAACCGCTTGATTAAAAGGAGTGAGTAAAATGATGGAACAATATCGTATCGATCCTTCAAAAGGAATGGAATTTGGTTTATATACATTAGGGGATCACGTGATGAATCCCTTAAACGGTGAACATCTTAGTGCAGAACAACGTATTCAAGAAATCATTGAAGCTAGCAAATTAGCAGACCAAGCAGGTATCGATGTATTTGCAGTAGGTGAGAGTCATCAGAAATATTTTGCTTCACAAGGTCATACTGTCATTTTAGGGGCAATTGCTCAAGCAACAAAAAATATTAAAATTGCTAGTTCTGCCTCTGTCATAAGTGTAGCAGACCCAGTTCGAACATATGAAGACTTTTCAACAATTGATTTGATTTCACATGGCCGAGCTGAAATTGTTGCAGGTCGTGGTTCACGTGTTGGAGCATACGACTTGCTTGGATACGATTTAAATAACTATGAAGAATTATTTGAAGAAAAACTTGAATTGCTAATACAGTTAAATAAAGATAGTCATATTACTTGGGAAGGCAAATTTCGTCCTTCACTACAAAATGCAGAAATACTGCCTCATACAAAAACAGGGTCACTTCCGATTTGGAGAGCAGTAGGGGGGCCACCAGGAAGTGCTATTAAAGCAGGCTATGCTGGTATTCCTATGATGTTAACGACTTTAGGTGGTCCAGCAGAAACATTTAAGGTTTCTGTTGATGCTTATCGAGAAGCGGCTGAACGTAGTGGTTATGATCCATCTGAACTACCAATTGCAACGGCATCATTATTTTATACAGCCGAGAATTCTCAAGATGCTGTAGAAGAAATGTATCCGCATCTAAATGCTGGAATGCAGTTTATTCGTGGAACTGGCTATCCAAAATGGCAAGTGGAAGAAGGACCAGATCGTCACCAAGCATTGATGGTAGGTAGTCCTCAACAAATTATAGAAAAAATGCTATATCAGTATGAGCTATATGGTCACCAACGTTTTATGGCACAAATTGATTTTGGAGGCGTACCGTTCGATAAAATTATGAAGAATATCGAATTAATCGCTACAGAGATTATGCCTGCTATTAAAAAGTATACTAAATCATAGCCTTAGGGATAGTAATAGTAGGAAGTTCAAAAAAATGAGCAAAAAAAGACCTGTCAACAATATGAAAATGTTGGCAGGTCTTTTAATTAGAAATAGCACTTTTAACTTTGCTGTTGATAATTGCATAAAAATTGGAGGGAACCGTAATCAGTGGTTCCCTCCAGTGTGATAAGCCATAACAAAACGTTAAATAAAATATAACTAACTTCCATAAGTTTATTTTTTGATGAAATTAAGATAAGATTGTTCATCCGAAAATTGTTCATTTTTAATGAAATCTTCTGAAATGATGTAAGTTCCATATAAGTTGCCTTTTTTGATTTTGAAAAAGCATACTTCTTTTAGAATCGGACTTTTTTGGGGCTTTATAGTATCCCTTGCAATTTCTAACCATTCATCGTGATTTTGATTTGTGTCTAGCTGAGTTACTCTTTTTCCAAAAATTGTTCCATCACCCTTAATGATAATGGCAATATCATGTTTATGTAAATTGCTTGGATTAATATGAGCCATAATCGCATCTGCATATTTGGCAATAAATCCCCCCATACAGTCTATATTTTCTTTGCCAATCACTACCTGAATCATAATCATACCCCCCGACAGAGGAAGAAGGCTCTACATAGCGTTTGACACACTGATACACTTGTTCTTTTTTCGTATGTGGTAATGCGTCAATATGCTTTAATAAGTTGCGGAATGCTATACTCATGCCTTTTCCTCCCAAATATTTATTCTTAAAACCATTATAAAAGTATTTCGAACAGGTCTCAAATATCAATATTCAAAGTTTGTAAAATTTAACCAAAAATCCGATTGAATGATATACTCAAAATAGGTAATTGTTCTGAAAAGTGAATGTATAGAAAAATTCATCAGATTCTACTCACAAAAAAGGAGATAGCGTAATGAAAAAGGACAAATTGGAATACGTTAAGGTTGCGTGTTTAGTTGTTATAGCAGTAAGTCTATCTATCATTGCTTGGAAATCAGTGAGTCAAGTTTACGAATTACAACTAATTGAAGATCAGTTATATGAGATTGGAAATAGAATTAGTCAACTGAATGAACATTATTAATGAAGGATCAACTAATTCAGAGCTTATTCATGAAGTCATGATTCAAGATTTTTCAGAAATATCGAAACGATCCAGTACCTTCTTGTTTCGGTGAGAAAACAGCTATATGTGGATATTCGTTAAAAGAATTGATTCTCAATGAGTAGGTAACTGAAACATACTTAGAAAGTTCTTGTTGCTTTTACTAACTCATGAGTTTTAAATAGAATCATTAATTGGTATAATATGTATAAGATAGTTGGTACTCGAGGGTGGTTGGCATACTCCAAATATAGGTTCGCAGACTTAAATCGCCGCGTACTGCGGCAACGTTTGCATAACCCACATTGTGTGGGCCCGGGGGGTGATGCCGTGACAGTATTTGAAGCGTTAATGTTCGCAATTGCGTTTGCAACGTTAGTCATTACAATTCTGTCATTTAATCATAAAAAATAACCCATCCTTGAGTTGAGCGCTCTGCGGGGTGGGTTATCTTATCCTTTACAGCCAATCCCCTTATGGGAACCAACTATCTATTTGGCCGTTTGATGCACTAACATCGGCGGTCTTTTTTTAATTTATGTTGCTATTTATTTTAGTATACGTCGATATAATTATTTTTTCAATGTTAGTCACTTATAAGAGCCTACTTAATCAGTAAAGTTTTCGATGAAATAAAAAAACTGAATAGCAGTTAAATTGCCACCCAGCTTTCTTCGTTTCATAAGCTTACGCTTCGATATCTTTTACACCTTTATAAATTAATTCGAATAATTCTTCGATACTTTCTTCTTCGATACAAGAGAAGGCTACACGTAGATCCGTGTCGCTTAGTGCGATTGTACCAACGCCATATTCTTCTAAAAGGTGAAGACGTAATTTGTCAGCATCAACAGTTTTTAGTTTTAAGCACATAAAGTATCCTGAGTTAAATGGGTAGTAATCCCAAGCACTTTCGAATTCAGAGTTTTCAAGAACGGCTTTAACTTTGTTTGCACGGCCTTTCATGATGTTGAATTTTTCTAGTTTTTGTGCTTCAAATTCAGGACTTTGAAGTGCATGTAGTAAGAATGTTTGTGATGGATGTGGTCCACTTGAGATCGTTGCACGGATAATACCTTTTGTCTTTTCTTCAAGAGCAGCTAACAACGCTTCACTTGTATTACCATAAGTGATGAAACCAACACGGAATCCCCAAATATATTCTTCTTTTGTTGCTCCATCGACTTTCACTGCAAGTACACGTTCGTGAACATTACTTAATGCACCGAATAATGATTCATGTAAAGAATCTTCAAAGAACAATGAGTAGTAAGCATCATCAGTAATTGCCACCACATTGATTCCAGCATTAGCAGCATCAGTAATCGCATTTACGATTGCTGCACCTTCTTCAGCACCTGGTGTGTAACCAGTTGGATTGTTCGGGAAGTTTAATAATACAATAGCTTTTCCTTTGTCTTTTTGACTAAGGATGGCTTGACGAAGACCTTCTGCATTGAATTTGTTATCAGCATTATAAAGTGGATATGTTACAGTATGCGCATGTCGACGGATACCGAATACCATGTCATAGTTTTCCCAGTTCTTATCTGGAATGATTAAAGCGTCACCTTCATCTGCAAACAAATCAGCTGCAATACTTAAACCATGAGTTAAAGCATTTGTAACGATTGGATTACTAAAAGTTTTGCCTTCTAATGAAGGACTTTCAGCAAGCATTTTTTTACGCCATTCTTTACGAAGTGCAGGTTTACCCGCTGGTGGTGCATATAAGTATAAATCAGAAGGTTCATATGCAGATAAAGTGTCTTGAATTACTTTTAAGTGCATTGGTTTACCATTTTCTAAAGCTGTGCCGATTGTAGCGTTGTACTTGTTCGCTTTTTTCCCAGCTTCGGCTGATTGACTTAAAATTCCCTCTTTCGGGAAATACAATTCTTTTGCTAAACCAGATAGCATGTCATATACATAAGGATTTTCTTGTTGAATAGTTTCATTTAATTCTTTTGCTAAACTATGCATGTTGTCATTCGCCTCATTTCGATATACTACGAGTAATTATACATGATTATTAGGAGAATTGAATTTATTTCATAATAATTTTATTAAGTTTTTTTTATTTATTTTTTTCTCTAGGATGTAAAAATTTACAAATATGATTTCCCTTTATTTGGATGTGGATTTTCGTATAATTAAAGGGTGTTCCAAATAAAAGCAAGTGAAATTAAATTACATTAAATAGTAGGGAGTGTTATTTATGAATTTAACAGCTAAAACGCCGAAGCCACCTTATTATGCGGTTATTTTTACTTCCCAGCGTACAGAAGCAGACAATGGATATGCTGAAATGGCAAAAAGAATGGAAGAACTGGCATTAAAACAAGAAGGATTTCTAGGCATTGAAAGTGCGAGGGATGATGAATTAGGAATTACTGTTTCCTATTGGGATTCACTTGAGGCAATAAAGAATTGGAAAAATAATATATCACATCAAATCGCTCAGAAAAGGGGAAAGGAAGAATGGTATCAAAATTATCATGTAAGAATTTCCAAAGTTGAGCGAGATTATTTTGCATCAAAGGATTAATGAGTTTGAAATTAATATGATTGATAATCTTAATCATCTAGACAATATCCATTAAGATTTATACACTATGGATATATGAAAAAATGAAAGGTGATTATATGAGTACCACAATTGCGATAGAAAAAAAGAGTACTTTTTGGGTTGTGATCATTTTAGGTTCATTAACTGCCTTTGGTCCACTCTGTATGGATTTATACTTACCCGCTTTACCTATGGTTGCTAATGACTTACATACATCAACATCAGTTACTCAATTTAGTATGACCGCTTGCTTTATTGGGCTTGCAATAGGTCAAATGTTTTTTGGTCCACTGAGTGATCTTTCGGGACGAAAAAAACCTTTAATTAGTGCACTTATTTTGTTCACGCTTGTTTCATTTCTTTGCGGCCTGACCAGTTCAATTATAATCCATCTTATTTTACGATTTATGCAAGGTTTCGCAGGTGCTGCTGGAATTGTGATTGCAAAAGCAGCTGCGCGAGATCTGTATAGTGGCAAAGAACTGACGAAATTTATGACAATCCTTGGTTTAGTGAATGGTATTGCACCAATTGTTGCACCACTTTTGGGTGGATTCTTATTGGCAGTTGGAGATTGGCATTTTATTTTCTACTCACTTTCACTTGGAGGTACCCTTTTACTGATTGGTGTACTTTGGCAACTTCCTGAAACATTACGTGTCCAGGAGCGTACAGAAGGAAACTTTTTTACACCTTTTAAAGCATTTCCTATCATTATTAAAGATAAAGAATTCATGGGGTATTCATTAACCCAATCTTTTATTTTAACGTGTATGTTCGGATACATAGCGGCTTCTCCATTTGTCTTACAAAAGATGTACGGCTTATCTCCTCAATGGTTTTCAGCATCATTTGCGCTAAATGGCCTTGGTATTGTACTGATGACACAACTGACAGGACGCTTAGTTGGGAAATATGATGAACGAACGATTTTAAAATTCGGAGTTTGGCAAGCAACGATTGGATGCTTACTATTGCTCATGGTTGCAATCTTTAAATTGCCACTGTTTATGATTTTGCTAGGTTTCTTTATCACTGTCTCAAGTGTTGGTCTTGTCTCGCCAACAGGGTTTTCTCTAGGCATGCAAAACCAAGGACAACATGCAGGAAGTGCGTCTGCAATGCTAGGTTTACTACCATTCTTGGGTGGTTCGATCGTATCTCCATTAGTGGGGATTGCAGGGGAACTTACTGCACTTCCGATGGCGATTGTTATGCTTGTATGTGCTTTATTGGCACTTGTGATTAATAGTACGATGATAAAAAATGTATAAATCTTAAAAGTAAACTAGATGGAAATAACGATAATAATAGAGAGCAATTTTTAGTTAATACGAAACGAAATAGCTTGAAAAAGGAGCATTCAATTGCTCCTTCTTTTAATTCAGCCAATATCCATTCCAGCTCATTGTATCCAATCGGACGATCTCCATTTATTAAAAAATGAAAAACGTAAGAGATAGGGTGGCAACTAATAATAAAGCTTCTAAAGGAGGAATTTGTATGGTGAAAGCATTAATCTTTGACATGGATGGTACATTATTTCAAACAAATTTAATTTTAGAACAAGCATTAGAGGGAGCATTTGATGTATTAAGAAAAAATAATCTTTGGGATGGAGATACTCCAATCGAAACGTATAGAGAAATAATGGGGGTACCATTACCAGTAGTTTGGGAAACATTATGTCCAAGTCATTCATTGGAGGTTCGCGAAAAGAGTAACGCGATTTTTCATAAGAAATTAATTGAATTAATAAAAAATAGAAGAGGCTCTTTGTATCCAGATGTGGAATTTGTATTGGAAAAACTAGGAGCGGATCATGAATTATACATAGCAAGTAATGGACAAATAGAGTATCTTAAGTCGATTATTGATACATATTCTTTGGATCGTTTTATAAAAAAGGTATATAGCATCCAATCGATTCCTTCAGGACAAAAATCGGATTTGGTTAAGATGATAGTCAGTGAAAATCAAATTACTACAGGCGCCGTTATTGGTGATCGATTATCAGATATCATGGCTGCAAAAGAAAATGGTTTAACTGCAATTTGTGTCAATTTTGACTTTGCACAGGAAGAAGAATTAAAACAAGCTGATAAAGTGTTAGATTATTTTATCGAATTGTTATGAAAATAAAAAATACAGTTTGTAAAGAAGATGAAGCTTTTGAAAAAAATTGATCATTTATAGAAAGAACGAAATTTTATAATAAAGTTTGATAAAAATCACCTCTTTAGTTTTTCTTAGAGGTGATTTTTTTATTGGATATTTATGTTGAAAGTGGTAAAAAAATTGTGAAGAATTGTACTTAAACTACGAGAGCAGGTTAGTTGAAGAAGAGACGGAGTTTTTATATCGCAGTTGAAGGATGATGTGCAATAAGTAATTGAGCAATGAATATTAAAAATAGCCCTAAAATTTTTAAAAATATAGGGCCATTTAGTTACCTATTATTTATTTTGTTGGATATTCATATTCTCTGGGTGGCCTACCTTTTAACCTAGGTAATACACTTCCGAACTGTTGATAATTTTTTCTTGCCTCATTCAGTGTTAAGCCATGGTTTTGATCACTTTCTTCATCATTACTTTGAATAAAATCATCTATCTCCCATAAACATACTGGGCAGATGTAAGCGATGGCATCATTCGGAATTGTAATAA
The DNA here is from genome assembly GCF_050459865.1 of Rummeliibacillus pycnus. Classification (GTDB taxonomy): domain Bacteria; phylum Bacillota; class Bacilli; order Bacillales_A; family Planococcaceae; genus Rummeliibacillus; species Rummeliibacillus pycnus_B. Next base: position 124,451 of record NZ_JBCMNM010000012.1, on the reverse strand, counting down.
ATCCACAGCAAGGACATGGTGAATTTCCGACTATTTCAGATTCAGTGTCAAACTCATCACTACTTGTTTCTTCATAGCTTATTACTTGCACGTATTCAGACTTATATTTTCCCTTTTTCTTTTTCATTTTTATATACCTCCACACCAGTATGTTTTATTCACATAAAGTCACAAATTATTTAGCTTCTTGTGATTATAGCATAAAGACGAGGAGGAATTAGCTTACTGCACATATCGTAGATGATGTGTAATAGGAGAAGGTGCTTGTTAAACTAATAGGGCAGGGGAGTGTTTGCTTAAGAAGCATCATCTTATTAGCCTATATTTACAATAAATAAAAAGAAATCATTTTGAAAAAAAGTTTGATCAAAATGATTCCTCAAATTCTTCTTCATCGGAATCCACCTTATTAAACAACCTTCCTAACCCTAATTACTGAATTGCGTCTTGATTTTTGTAATTTACTCGATTGATTTCAGATGCATACATATCCGCAACAATTTGTGCAGCAACAAAGGCTTACCAATCTGTATTAAGAAGGATTAATTAATTACTATATCGAATTAAAGATAAAATAATAAGAAGATTCATAAATTTAGAGTTCAAAGGTGTTTTATATAAAATAACGGAAAGTTTATTGATCCGTTAAGGGACAGTTTAATTGAACAAGGGATTGGATGTATTGGAATGTTTTGTGATGGGATTAAATTGGAGGGAATAGAAAATGGATGTAAAGACACTTTTGTTACAACAATGGGCAAGCTGCTTAGATGAAGAAGACTGGTTTCCACCACTTGAAAAAGTGCTAGAGAATATCACTTTTGAACAGGCAATTTGGAAACCAGCTGATGGGGCAATGAATTCCATTTGGGAATTAGTTTGTCATTTACTTTTCTATGAAAAGAGATTTCTGATGCGATTCCTTGGTGAAACAGCGAATGAACCACAGGCAGAAAATAATGAATCTACATTTCGATTACCAACTGAGACGTTAGAAAATTGGAAGGAAACAAAACAAGAATACTTTAATGTTCATCGTGAACTTGAAAAAATACTAGCAAAATCAGAACATGAAGATTTGTATAGACAGGTCCCAGGTGAAGATAATTCATTAGTGCTTGAACTGAAGAGTTTAGCAATGCACGACGCATATCATATTGGGCAAATTGTATTCCTTAGTAAAATGCAAGGAGCTTGGGCAGGGAAACGCAGCTTTTAAAAAAGCTTCATTAGCTTTACAGTAATTCCATTATAGGGTTCGCTTTAATGGAAGAGAGGGACCGTCCAAATCGGAAGTTCCCATATTTTATACCTGAAAAACAACAAAACTATTTAACAAAGCTAAATAAAAAACAAAGAAAAAATTAATAATTGAACGTTCAATCATATTGTATAGTTCATAACATTTTAGGAGGAATAGCTTATGAAAAAGTCCAGTATTATTTTCTTTGAAAGGCAATTTCCAAGTGCAAACATGATCCTTATTAAAGATCAGTTCCCGATTCTTATTGATACTGGTTTTGGAAGTGATGTGAAAAATACAGAGCAATTAGTTAAAGATGAAGGCGTTTCACCCGAAGAATTACATCTTATTGTGAACACACACTATCATAGTGACCATGTAGGTGGTAATTATTATCTTCAAAAAAACTATGGTGTCCCGATTGCTGCTCATAAATGGGACGCCGAATTAATTAATTCTTGTGACCCTGAATCTTGTAGTTCAGAATGGTTAGATCAACCTGTAGAACCTTATCGAGTTGATAGAAAACTATCAGATAACGATGAGATTCATGCAGGAAGCAGAACTTTGAAAGTGTTGCACACACCAGGACATACTTTAGGTCATATTTCTTTATATAACCCTGAAGAGGAAATCTTAATTTGCGGAGATCTCTTTCACAAAAGTGATATCGGGTGGTTAAATATCTTCCGGGAGGGTGTTTCATCTATCCAACGTTCACTAGAAAGTTTAGATCGATTGTCCACGCTTCCGATTCAAAAAGCATATTCAGGACATGGACCTCAAATAGATAATCCTATTGCTTCTATTGATGCAGCAAGGAAACGATTTGAAAAGTGGCTTAAGACTCCAGAAAAAGTTTCATGGCATGCCCTAAAAAGGATTTTTGCATTCACATTAATTATGAAAAACGGATTGGCAAAAGAAGAAATAGATAACTACCTACTAAACTGTGGTTGGTTCCAAGATTTTGCACGCTACTCCTTCCAGTGTCAGCCTGAAGAATTTATACAAATCCTGTTAGATGAAATGATTCGTTCTGGAGCAGCAAGCTGGAACAATAATCATTTAATCGCTACCGCTCCATACCAAGCACCACAAAAAGAATGGCTGGATAAAAACATAATGCCAAAAGATTGGAAAACTCAAGGTTTATTCACTTAACAAATAAAAATTGTCAGATTTTTAATGAAAATAACACCTTTAAGAGAGGGAGATTTATATGTCCTTAAAAGTAGGAGATATTATTTCGTTTGAACGTACTTTTACAGTAAGTGATGTAAAAATATTTACAGAAATCTCAGGTGACGAAGGGATTCACCATAGAACCTTAGATGAGCAGGGGCGACTTGTTATTCAAGGACTATTAACGGCAACTCTACCAACAAAAATAGGTGGAGATAATAATGTGCTTGCTCGCAATATGAATTTTGAATTTCTAAGACCTGTATTTACTGGGGATACAATTATTTGTGAAGTGAAAGTAGAAAAATACGAATGGCAAGAAGATAAAAATCGAAATTCTATTTATACTTCTTTTTCATGTAAAAATCAAAATGAGATAGAAGTCTTAAAAGGGGATTTTTCAGGTGTAATCCTATAAATTCTCGATTTTTTCAAAATAAAATAAGATGGAAATAAAAAGTTTGGTTTCATAAATATGTAGTGATTAAGGATTAGTTCTTATTACTAAAGGTGGCGTTTCTACAATAGGTGGAAACGCTTTTTAACTATGAAGGAGCGTCTATCCAACAAGGATTTAATATTCTTTTCGTTAAATTTATTGTACTAACGAGGCAATTTAGAGTAACAAGGAAATGTTAAAATAGTATTGAAAGGTGATGATGGTAATGGCTATATTTCCAGAAGAAAACGATTTTCTTTCGCTATTTGAGTGTGAACCTACATTATTTGATACCACTTCGGAAGGTTTACCATTTTATTATAATCAAGCAACGTATCAATTTTCTAACGGAGAGGAAAACTTTATTGTTACACTTTCTCCCTCCTACGGTGAAGTGAATATTAAAGTAACTCAACGTGTTTCAAGTAGAGTGTTATCAATTTTGGATTTAAAACGGGTCGAAAAATTTGAAATTACAGCAGATAAAAAAGACATTTCAAGTGTACTGTTAACAGTTCTAAACGAAGATTCGCAACAAACGATTGAAATTGACTTTAAGCCGAATTTTAAACTGTTTTTTAAGGAACATTACATTCGGTAAGCACAAATACTTAATCATCTATCGGGGATGTTTCTACATTAAAATGGAAACGTCTTTTTACTTTTTCAAGTAAGTTGAATAACAGGATGAGCTAATATTTAGTATAGAAGAAATAAAAGAATTTATTTATACCCAATTAGGAAGCGGGCATCGTAAATTTGTATTACGAGAATTTGCTAGAAATAGATGATTTTCCTTCTTCGAATGTAGTTCTTACATATATTATGGTGAAGTGAGCTTCATGGATGCTAAAAGGGGTATCTCTATAATAAAGTGAAGACGTTGTTTACTTAAGGTGTAGTTTTGTAGCAGAAGAGAAAGGGGATGTATGAAATGGCGATCATCGTAGCTTTAGCGGTTACAATACTGGGTTCAGCTGCGGCATACCTATTAAGTAAAGATAAATCGAAAAAAAGAAAATATATCATTTGGGGTATCACTACTATGATAGCAATTGCACCATTCTTATCTTTTTCAATTGGTTTAACCTATGCAATTATAGTTAGGAATGGATGGGCAGCATTGATTATGGTGTATTTGTTTCCAGTGATTTTCATCATAGGGCTTATTATGTTATTGGTGGGTATCTTTAAGGAAAAAGGAACAGAATCTATATAGAGTAAGGGAGAAATCCCTCAACAAAGAAGATCGTTTTTTTTCTTTATTAAACTAACGGAGCAGAATAGTAGATCATGGATTGGGAACTCTTGCACTGAAATAGACTAATGTTAAGTGACAAAAAAGTTATTTAATTTATAATATGTCGGTTAAAAATAATAAAGTTGTTAAAAAAAAGAGTCATTCTGTTCAACAATCGGGCCATATTGCGAAGGAAGAATTGCTGACTTTACACAAGGTAAATAAGCTAAGGATAAATGATGATGAACCGTATTACAAATAGAAATGTTTTTTAGTATTATTTTTAATTTAATGCATAAGTTTGGAACCAATGTCCATTTCAAACGTAAGTAATGTAAAAGATTTAACCTAGGAGGCGTAAGTATGAGGCAGCTTTATATAAAGCAGAAGGTATTGAGTCTTAGTGGGAAATATACAGTAAAGGATCATCAGGAGAAGGATATATATTATGTAGAGGGAAGTTTTATGCAAGTCCCAAAGACTTTCTCCATTATGAATACAGCAGGAGATGAAGTAGCACTCATTACGAAAAAGGTGTTCAGCTTTTTACCAAAGTTTTTGGTTGATGTAAATGGTCGAGAGGTATTAACAATAAAGCAGGAATTTTCCTTCTTAAAAGCACGGTATACAATTGATGCGGCAGGTATTGAAGTACAGGGTAATTGGTGGGATATGGATTTCCAAGTTTTACATCATGGTAAAATCGTAGGTAAAGTGAGCAAAGAGTGGTTCACTTGGGGTGATAGCTACAAGGTTCAAATAATAGATGAAGAGATAGAAACCATTATTATTGCACTCGTTGTTGCAATTGATTGTGTGAAGGCTGATCAAGCAGCTGTTTCTTCAACAGCGTCGATTTAAAATAGAAGTGTAAAATTAAAAGGCTAACAGTTTTCGGGCGCTATCCTTGAACAAGGGTAGTGCTATTTTACATATAAGGGCCAGATTGTGGAGCAATATCTTAAATGAAATTTGTATTTGTTGGGTTATAATTTAGAAGAGATTGTGAAATCTGTACTTAAAATAACATAGTCTGATAAATAATTTAGGAGTTCGGGTATTTCCACGACAAGTTCAGTTTGTTGAAAGGTTAGGTCAACTCGCTATGCTTCATTATAAAAATGAATAAGTAACAAAAATCTCGCCAATTACCGCGGCGAGTTTTGCCTTTCTATAAGCTAATTTATTGAGCAGAACCCTAAAATTGAACCCATTTATGCAGAGATTTGTTAGTGGAATATTGTATTCCCCATCGTGTGCAGTTTCGTCGGACCGCTATGCTGGGATATGACCCATTCTGATTAGATTGTTTTTAGGGGTACGTGAAAAGTTTTAAATTTGATGAGAGGTGGAGATTCATGAAAGTACACGATTGTCCTAATTGTAATACCTATAGTAAGGAATGCATTATTGTCATCCAAAATGCTCCAAACTTTTCGGAAGAGATATTAAAGTGCAGTAATTGTTGCTGGAGCGGAAAGTGGTCGGACATGACAGTACGGGAGGTTAAATTGCCGGAGATTCCAGGCGGGATAGCGATCCCAGGTGTCGAACCAATTACTGATTATTATGTACTTCATTCAGATCAAATTAGAATTACTTATACAGGAGGGTGTTGCCCTCATTGTGGTGGAAGTGATCCGTTATGCTGGTGCATGACGTTATGAACGATTACAATGAGCCTCTTGCTCGAAGTTGACGATTAGACAGGTACGGGCGAGAAATCATCCGAAATAAAGAATGAAAATATAACACGTAAAATAATCGAAAGGCTTCGTGGATTATCACCATCTACAAGTAAAAGAATATAAAGGATTTAAGAGAACAGGATAAAAATTTAGAAGATCAAAATACATCCAGTAAATATAAATTAAAAAAATAAGCCGCAAATGAGCTAAATAAAAATGGAAAAACCTCATTTAGATTTGTCAAGGAGAACCGTATCATAAGTAAATGAGGTTTTGATTACCATTCCTGTTTTCACTAACTAGTTTCCCTAATTAAATTACTATTTCTATGTTACCAATGTAAAAAACCAACAGGACCAACAGGACCTATTGGTCTTCGTCAGATAGATTTATGGCTTTAGTGCTTAATTTTGTGTTGCAAAATGTTTTTTAAATTTATTTATTATCGAGCCAATTTAATGCTTTACAATATGAAAGTACATTTTTTACATAATCTTGAGTTATCTCAAGTGTTGGTATTCCATTATATTTTTTTACTTTATCTGGACCGGCATTGTAGGCTGCTATTGTAAGAGTCCAATCATTAAATTCACAAAAGAGTAATTTCAAATAACGTGCAGCTCCGTCAATAGATTCCTCTGGAATACACGGGTTAACGTCAAGGAAATTTGCTGTTTCAATTTGCATTTGCATTAATCCAATTCCACCATCTGCAGAGACTTTATTGGGATTTCCCCGGCTTTCAATTACCATAATACTGTAGAGAATTTGACTGGGAATTTCATGTTTTTGAGCTGCTTCTATTATGTCTTTTGCCCATCTTTTGGCTTGAATGCCTCCAGGAAGTTGAGCAGGGATTATTTCATTGAAGGTTTCACTCAAATATATTTCATCTTCGATAATTTCTTGGATTTTAAGAACTTGATCAACAAATATTTGATCAGAAGAGAGATTATTTAATTGCATTAGCTGCCTAATGGTGATTCCGAATTTGTTCGATATTCCCCAAAGTGTATCTGATGGGCTCACAATATGCAGTTGGAATTTTTTGGGCTTGGTGTCTTCTTCTGTAACTTGATCAGGGATTATGTCATTGAAGGTTTCACTCAAATATAGTTCATCTTCGATAATTTCTTGGATTTTAAGAACTTGATCAACAAATATTTGATCAGAAGAGAGATTATTTAATTGCATTAGCTGCCTAATGCTGACTCCGAATTTGTTCGATATTCCCCAAAGTGTATCTGAGGGTTTCACAATATAATATAATTTGGATTTATTATTTTCTGACTTTTTCATTTGTATAAAAAATACTCTCCTTTCTTTCTACAGGTAATTTATAGTTTGAACTCTTTCTAGTATAATAAGTGCCTCCCTCAATAAATTAAGATTCAAAAATATGGATTTCAGTTATTGTTTAACAATTCACTTATTTTTTTAATTTTATAATTTTGGTCTAGAGCTTTTTCAATTATAGATGGAAGTGCTGTTAAAGACGATTCAGTTGGGTGCATTAAAATGATTGAGCCATTTTTGATGTTAGGGACAATTTTATCAATAATCTCATTTGGATTTTCAATTTTCCAATCGACCGTATCCAGTGACCATAAGATAGTCTCCATTTTAAGATTCTCAGCTATTTCAAGGACTCTGGAATCGAAGTATCCATATGGTGGAGTAAAGTATTTAGGCTTAACCCCTAATACCTCATGAATTTTTTCATTCGTTTTAGTAATCTCCATATTAATTTCCTCTACTGTTAATGTTCTCATATCCTTGTGTGAATAGGCGTGATTTCCAATTTCCTGATTTGAATCTTTAATCATGAGTGCGTATTCTGGGTACTGCTCCACCCACCTTCCTTCGAGAAAAAAGGTTACATTGATATTTCTTTCTTTCAATAATTTTAATAAATCTATTAAATACTCATTTCCCCAAGCTACATTTACCATAAAAGAAATATTCCGAATGGTTTCATTACCATGATAGATAGGTAACGAGGTATTTTGATCTTTCATATGGTTATCTCCTTATTTTCGTGTTTCATATAATATATGTAAACGAGAACAAAATGCATGGATTATATGTCACCTTCTTTAATTTTTTAGAAGTGAACTCAATTCCTCCAATGGTGGAACATCAACCCATCCCTCTTTCTAATTTTTACATACTATATTTTTAGGTTTGCTAATGACTTAAAAATAATTTACAGTTGGTGAAAAAATATGAGTGTACATCAAATTGATATTAATTTGGACGGTCAACAGGTGAAGAGCCACTTTTATGAATGTAATGGAGTTATGATGATTTCAGCCTTATTCTTTAAGCATGCTAATGTCTTAGTAGACTACGAGAGGGAGCAGCAAACTATAATACTGAAACAAAATAACACAACCATCACCTTCTTTAAAGATCAATACGAAGTTTTAGTTCAAAATGATAGTCTAATAAAAAATGAAACTTTGTCGGTTGCACCTTTGAATCTGGATGGGAAAATCTTTATACCGTTTCAATATGTCGTTCAAAACCTAAGGATGTCTATTTTAGAATACTCTCCTCCCCATAAAATAAATCTGATGACAAATCATTCGGCTAGACCACTTAGAGCAGTTTTTTATAAAGGTTCGGCAAATAAAAAAATGGCTGCTCTAACCTTTGATGATGGACCGGATGAAATCTATACACCTCAAATATTAGATATCCTTGAAGAAAAAAAAGTCAAAGCAACCTTCTTTGTGGTTGGTCAACAAGTTAGGTGGCAACCTGAAGTCTTTAAAAGAATTCTTCGAGAAGGTCATGAAATCGGTAATCATAGCTGGAGCCATCCAAACTTTATAGAGCTATCAACATCGGAGCTAAAAAATGAAATTAAATCCACCGAAACAGAAATTCGTTCACATACAGGAAAATCAACAACACTTCTTCGTCCCCCATATGGTTTTATTACGAATTCGGATATTCAAATCATTAATGAATTAGGTTATAAGATCATCATGTGGTCAGTAGATACACTTGATTGGTCTGGTTTAACAAATGAGGAGATTATGTCGATTGTAAATAGAGATTTAACAGAAGGGGCAATTATATTACAGCATTCCTTTAAAAGTGCACCAGGCAGGCTCGATGGATCCGTAAAGGCTTTGCCTGAAATTATTGATAAGTTAATAAGAGAAGGTTATGAAATTGTCACGATACCAATGTTACTAGACTAATATTTTAAAAATGATTTTTCCAACTTAAGAGGAGCAAGGAGTGTACTTATGCGCATTTTATTCTTAGAAAGCCATACAATGTGGATTCATGGATTACCAAATGGATTTAAGGATGCGGGGCATGAAGTGAAAATTTCCGGTCCATTGGACGGTCTAGATATTCCTAATCTTATTTCAGAATTTCGACCAGATTTAATCATTACAATGGGATGGGGTCCTGAAAACTCAACGACAGGAAAGCAAAAAAAAATATATGAAAGCACGATAAATGCTAATATTCCTCATGTATATTGGGCTACAGAAGATCCAACATCCACTGAAATATTTACAGTTCCTTATATTAGCAGAGCCCATCCGGATTTTGTGTTCACGATCTGCCGGGACAGGGTCGATTATTACAGAAGTTTAGGAATCCCTTCGGAGCATTTAGATTTTGGACATCACCCTAAAGTTCATTCTCCGGTAGAATTTGATTCCAAATATTATTCACCAGTTGCTATTGTTGCGAATGGATATCCAAGAAAGCTTTCTTATTTTCCAAATCATTTTCGTCACCAATCTATGAAAAATTTAATTAAACCGTTGATTGAAAATAATATTCAAATAAACTTTTATGGGAATAATTGGAATAACATGGGGGATCTTTTGGGGGTAGAAATCCCAAAAGAATGGATCCGTGGCTATATTGATTACACAATTGTAAATAAAATTTATAGTTCATCTGATATCATCATTGGCTTGCAAAATCTGCCTACACAACTGACACAGCGAACATATGAAGTACTTGGATCGGGAGGATTTTTGTTAACAAACAGCACCCCTGAAGTCCTGCGGCTCTTTAAATCTGGAAGAGAATTAATAACATCATCATCACCTGAAGAAACAATTGAATTAGTAAATTATTTCCTTCAACAGCCTAAAGAAAGGGAGAAAATCAAGAAGTATGGCATTGAAGCGGTAAACAAACACTCTTATAAAGCAAGAGCGGAATATATGCTAGAAGTTTTAGAGAAGAATGGAATCTTTAACAAAAGGAAAAGTACCTACAGTTTAAGAATTGAAAGAAAAATCTACCAACAGGGTAATTTTGAAATCTATGACGTTAAAAATGGGGATACTTTGTATCAAATTTCAAAAGAGTTTGGGGTAACAATTGATCAGTTAAAGCATTTAAATGAATTAACCTCAGATATAATCGATACCGGTCTCCCTTTGAAAATAAGATTAGCAGAAAATAAAGTGAATAAATACGATTATTATACAATTTGCCATGGAGAAACATTGGGAAAGATCTCAAAGGAGTTTGGTATTTCAGTCGAAGAACTAAAAAAAGAAAATGAATTAGCATCAGATTTTATCTATGCAGGCCAACTCTTAAAGATTGATAAGAAGTATATCAAATCAGAAGAAAAGTTACCCTCTGTTCTCCTTTCTAAAGGTTTAAAGGATGACAAAATGATTTCCTTAACATTTGATGCTGGCGATAGTGCAGAAAATACTGAAGCTATTTTAGATGTATTAAAAAAACATAATATACAAACAACCATGTTTTTAACCGGGGCTTGGGTAGAAAAATTTCCTCATTTTGCGAAAAGAATTGTATCCGATGGACACGAGATTGCAAATCATTCATATAGTCATCCAGATCTAACGAAGTGTTCCAAAAATGAAATCCTATCAGAATTAACACGCACATCTTCGTGTATTGAAAAAGTTCTTGGGATAAAGGGCAGCCCTTTATTCCGTCCACCATTTGGTTATTGGAATAAAACCCTCCTGGAAGCTGCAGGTCAAACCGATATTCCTTTTACAATTTATTGGAGCATAGATACTCTTGATTGGCAAGAACCAACTGCAGATACGATTTTTAGTCGGATTTTTTCAAAGCTTACAGGTAATGACATTGTACTTGCACATTTAAATGGAAAACCTACAGCAGCTGCAATGGATCTTGTCATACCAGAACTTAAAAAACAGGGATATCAGTTAGTAAAAGTAAGTGAAATGCTATGGAACTAAGTTTTTACAGGAAGTGGATATTATGCGTGTATTGTTTCTAGAAAGTGATCCGATGTGGATTTACGGACTTCCAAACGGTTTTTGTGATGCTGGGCATACCGTCATGGTTTCGGGTCCTCTGACTGAGGACAGCATGACGGATATGATATCAAATTTTCACCCGGACTTAATTTTCACGATGGGACACACAGCAGAACATAAAGAAGAAAAACAAAAGATGATTCGAGAGTGTGTCACATCCACAAATATTCCTCATGTCTATTGGTCTACAGAAGATCCAGGGTATACTTTCACCTTTTCCCTGCCTCTAATTCAGACCATTGAACCCGACTTTGTATTTACCATTTGTCCCTCCAGAGTGGATTTCTATCGGGAGAAAAACATTCCTTCGGCGCACTTGGATTTTGGATATCATTCAAGTGTCCATTCCCCTGCGGAAGTTAATGAAAAGTATAAGGCTCAGATTGCAATTGTTGCGAACGGTTATCCAATGCTATATGAAAAAAGACCTGACCACTACCGCTTTAAAGCGCTTCGGTCACTTCTCAGTCCATTTCTGGAAGAAAATATAAGAATTGATTTCTGGGGTCGCTACTGGGATCAAATGGAGCATATCATTGGAAAGAAGATTCCCAATGACTGGATTCACGGGTTTCTTCCTTATGCCGAGGCAAATAAAGTGTACAGTTCAGCAGAAATTATTTTAGGTATACAAAATCATGATACGCAATTAACACAGCGCACGTATGAAGTGCTGGGGTCAGGTGGTTTTTTGCTTACAAATGATACATCTGAAATTAGGAGATTATTTACCACTGGTAAAGATCTTATCGTAAGTAATTCCTCTAAAGAAACGATTGAACTTGTAAAATACTATTTAAGTCATCCTGAAGAACGTAATAAAGTAAAGAAAGCAGGTATGGAAACCGTAAAAAAATACTCTTATGAGCAGCGTGCTAATTATATTATTGAAACACTCATCGATGCTGGTATTCTTTCGAAAAGTGCGAAAAGCTCTGGAGAAGGGAATTTGGTTCATTATGTGGATACATTAAGGGAAGACTACGAAATTTATATCATTGAGCCAAATGATACTTTATGGAGTATATCAAGAAAGTTTGGAGTAAGCATTGAAGAAATCAAGCATTTAAATTGCCTTAAATCAGATACAATTGAGGTTAATCATTTTTTAAAAATAAAAAAGAAATAATTAAATTGTAAATTCTTTTTAGATAATAATAGAGGTGAAACAATGCGTATTCTCTTTTTAGAAAGCGGAGAGATTTGGACTAATAATTTAACAAGAGGGTTTCAAGCGGAAGGGCATGATATTCTTATTTCAGGGCCAATAAATAATGAAAATCTATCCAAGATGATTGAAGATTTTAATCCTGATTTTGCTATTACTATCGGTTGGGGAAGGGAGCATACAAAAGATAAGCAAAAGATAATTCGAAAACAGATGGTATCACACAAAATTCCGTTGGTTTATTGGGCTGTTGAAGACCCGGCTTATACAGATGTTTGGTCGATTCCTTTAGTAAATACTATTAAACCTGACTTTGTTTTTACCTTATGCCCAGATAATATAGAAACCTATAAACAATTAGGAATACCTTCTGACCATTTAGATTTCGGTTATGAAGAAACGATACATCATCCAACTAATGTTCATCCTGAATATGAATCAGATATTGCTATAGTTGCAAATGCATATCCAGATATTTTAGACAAATATCCAGAACATTACCGCCATAAATCTTTGGATATTTTAATTAGACCACTTCTTAGGGAGAATATTCGTATTGATTTTTGGGGGAACAATTGGGACAAAATGGCTGATTATTTTGGCTTTGATATACCCGATGAATGGATTCACGGTTTTCTAAATTATAGTGATGCAAATAAAGTGTACAGTTCCGCAAAAATTTTATTAGGCTTACAAAATTATCCTGATTTATTGACGCAACGGACCTATGAAATTTTAGGATCCGGCGGCTTTCTAATAACAGTAGATACACCTGGAGTAAGAAAAATTTTTGAACCAGGAAAAGATTTGGTTGTCTCTTTATCGCCAGAAGAAACCGTACAGAAAATTTTATATTTCCTTAATCATTCCCAAAAAAGATCACAAATTCAGATACAAGGACGAAAAACTGTTCAAGAGCACTCATATAAAGCCAGAGCAAAACAAACAATAAAAACATTAATTGACAATAACATTCTAAAAAATAGTTTTTATCCAACCAAAGAAAAAGGTGAAATTTTATATTATAGGCCACAGGATGATTACGAAACCTATAAGGTTAATAAGGGAGATACTTTGTATAGAATATCCAGTGAATGTAGTGTTTCAATTAAGGATTTAAAAACTTTAAATGGGTTAACATCTGATTTGATTTTTGAGAATCAGATACTAAAAATAAGAAAAAGGATTGTTTAAATCGCATTTAGAAGTATTACGATGAACCGTATCATAAGTAAGTGCGGTTTTTAGAGGGTATCATTCACAAATAAGAATGATGCTCTTTAATTTTGTTTTAGAACCAATTTTGAAAATATATAATAATTACTGTCAGTGAACTATAACCCGTTTTAATGCACGAAGTACCATATTTATTCGGGAGCAATTAGTGAAAAATCTATTTTTGAAGTGTATGTAGGAGATAAGAGTACAAAAATCATCAAGGTTGAAGATAATAAGAGGTTTTGGTATGCAATCAGTGATGTAAAAGATGCAGAAGTAATGATAGTAAAAAAAGATGGTACTCAAGAAACTGCTGAAGAAATCAACGAAGAGCTCTTAAAGGATTGACATAAATAAAACCAGCTAATAGAAGTTATTATGATCTTTTAACAATCGGGAGCTATCTTCGAATAAGGATAAGCGCTTATTTTCATTTAAGAGACAGATTGTGGAATAAAGGGGACAAGCTTTTAAGCAATCGAGAAGAAATCTTTAGGAGACATATGTGATAAACTTAGGAAAATAGGAGGTATGAGATATGAAAATCCATAGAATAGATCATGTGGGTGTAATCGTAAATGATCTTCCTGCCGCTAAAGCCTTTTTTCTTAACCTTGGACTTGAAGTGCTAGGGGAAACAGAAGTGAAAGGAGAGTGGGTGGAACGGATAATTGGGCTTAATGACGTTAGAGAGACAGTTGTATGGTTAGGGATGCCAGACGGCCAGGCAACTTTGGAGTTGGTCAAATTCCATACGCCGTCAGATGAAAAAGGTATTCAGCAATCTTTTGCAAATACCTTGGGTATCCAGCATATTGCATTTGCTGTTGAAGATATTGAAGCCGTTGTTGCCAAATTGAAAAAGAAAGGCGCGGAACTTTTTGGTGAGATACAAAACTACGAAAACTCTTATAAATTATGCTACGTTCGTGGGCCAGAAGGGATTATTTTAGAGTTGGCGGAGCAAATCAAATAATAAATATTGGGGACTTTGTTAAGAAAACGGCGCTTTCCTTGAATAGGGATGAGCGCTTATTTTCATAGGGCCTTTTAAAGGAATAATGCAGAAGATTTCAGAAGGGCGTCGAAATAGAAACTTTATAATTAGTGTGAGTGTGATTGGATGTCTCACGCTAAAGACGTTTTGGTAAATCAATTGTTAGCAAATGCGAACGACCATAGTTGGTAAGTTCCGTTTTGGGAAAATTAATTTTATCAATAATTATTGGTTTAAAGTATTAGATATCGATATATACATATAAATTATTTACGGAGAGTATGTTAAGAAAGGGCACAAGAAAGGAAATGTGTCATAAATGTGGAAGAAAACAAATAAATGAAAAACTAATGATTGAACGCCCTAGGCAATCAAATATCATGGGCCTGCATTGTATATCATCATATCGGTACAATTCTCTTGTATAACTAATTGTGTAAATAATGTTAAAATAAAAAATCGGTGAGAAACACAATCTAAATGATTAAAGGGAGGAAGAATTGTGTCTAATGGGGTAAAATCGAGAAAAATTATATTAGATTTAGCAGTTACTTTAGATGGTTTTATTGAAGGGGAAAATGGAGAAGTTGATTGGTGCATCATGGACTCTGAGATGGATTTTATTAATTTCTTAAATCAAATTGATACTATTTTCTATGGAAGAAAAAGCTACGATTTATGGGGAGAATTTACTCCAGAAATTTCTGATAAAGAAATGTGGGAATTAATTCATAGTAAAGAAAAAATTATATTTTCTAAAACGCAAAAAGGGGCTAATCATAAAACAATTTACATAAATGATAACATTCTTCAAGAAGTAAATATATTGAAGAATAAGCCTGGTAAAGACATCTGGCTATATGGTGGATCAAGTCTAATTACAACTTTTATCAATTTAGGGCTTGTTGATGAATTTAGATTATCTGTTCATCCTGTTATTTTGGGAGAAGGAAAACCGCTGTTTACTGATATAAAGCAAAGGTTAAATTTAAACCTGGTTAATACAAGAACATTCTCATCTGGTGTTGTGCAACTAATCTATCATTTGAATACGAAATAATAAAATTGCACATTTTAAAATGAAATGCAATAAATATCATTAGAAGATACTCATTGTCACTTCTATAGCAATCGGGCGCAATCCTTGAAAAAGGATAAGCGCTCATTTTTTTATTTAAGGGCCAGATTGTTGAACAACATTTTTAAGAAAATGGGTATAGAAGAAGGGATAGGCTAATTAAGTGTAGAACATTTCACCATGGTGCGATTCTATATATGGCAAAAAGCAAGTTTAATTAAATGGTTGAAAAAAATAACAATTAAAAAATGGTGATATTGTGGATTATAGAGCGAAGAATGGAAAATATAATAATTTTGAACAATTGATTAGTTCAATTGATTTAATTCCAAAAAAACAATCAACCTTGTTAATTGGAGTAGACGGTTGTGGGGGGGCAGGAAAAAGTACATTAGCAAATAAATTAAAGGATAAATGTTCTAACGTAACTGTTGTCCATATGGATGATTTCTATTTACCGTCCTCACAAATTATAAAGTTAAGTCCAGAGAAAAAGCCAATTGGTGCAGACTTTGATTGGAAACGTGTATTAAATCAAGTTCTTAAACCAATCAGTCAAAATCAAGAAGGACAATATCAGCGATATGATTGGGAGCAGGATGATTTAGCAGAATGGCATACAGTTCCCATTGGAGGAATTGTTATAGTTGAAGGTGTTTATTCTATTCGAGAAGAATTAGTAAATAAATACGATTTTACAATATGGGTTAATTGTCCACGAGAAATAAGGCTTTTGCGAGGTCTTGAAAGAGACGGAGAAGTATCTCGTGATATGTGGGAAAATAACTGGATGATTTCTGAAGACATTTATGTTAACGAACATAAACCTTATGAAAGAGTAGATCTCGTAGTTAATGGAACTAAATAATTATCTTGTTAAACAAACGGGTAGCGTTAATTATAATCTTCCTCATGAATAGGCCATTTAACGGAATAAATCTAACCGTTTCCTTAAGAAACGGTTAGATTTATGAGAGAAATTTTATTCACTCATATTTTCTTAAAACTAAAGCTGCATTATGACCTCCGAAGCCAAACGAATTAGAAAGTCCTGTCTTTATGTTCACTTGACGAGAAACAGCTGGTACATAATCTAAATCACATAATGGATCAGTTTTTTCTAAATTAATTGTTGGAGGAATTATTCCTTCCTTTAAACTCATCGCTAAAGCAATTGCTTCAACACCACCAGCAGCACCTAACATATGACCAAGCATAGATTTATTAGCTGTTATTGGAATCTGATAAGCTTGTTTTCCAAATAGCTTCTTAATAGCCATGGTTTCAGATATATCTCCCACTTTTGTACTTGTTGCATGGGCACTAATAACATCAATTTCTTCAGTAGTTAGATTAGCATTTTTTAAAGCGGATCTCATTGCAAGATAGGCGCCTTTACCTTCTGGATGTGTAGCTACTATATGGTATGCATCTGAGCTTGCACCATAACCAATTACTTCCGCATAAATCTTTGCTTTTCTACGTAAAGCATGTGATAAAGATTCTAAGATTAGAATTCCAGCTCCTTCTGACATGACAAATCCATCTCGATTTTCATCAAAAGGGCGACTGGCTTTAGTTGGATCATCATTTCTTGTTGATAATGCTGTAGCATTACTGAAGCTTGCTATTGATAAGTCTGTTATAGCTGCCTCTGTTCCACCTGCAAACATAACGTCAACTTCTCCAGAGCGAATTATTCTAACGGCTTCTCCAATAGCTGTGTTTCCAATTGCACATGCAGAAACAGGAGACATAGAGGGTCCCATTGCGTTCCATTTAATACTTATTTGTGCAGCAGCAGCATTAGACATCATAGCTGGTACTAGAGTTGGACTCACTCTTCTTGGCCCCTTCTGTCTAAGCGCATCAATATTTTCAATTAAAGTATTAATTCCGCCAATACCTGAACCTACGTAAACCCCTAACCTTTCTACATCAATACATTCAAGGTCTAATTTAGAATCTGTCCAAGCTTGTTCAGCCGCAGCTAAAGCAAATTGAGAAAAGCGATCTAAACGTTTTGCTTCTTTCTTTCCTAAAATTTTATCTGCATCAAAATCTTGAATGATACCTGCTATTTTTGTCTTATGATTAGTAACATCAAATGTATCAATAGTGGATATACCAGATTCTCCGCTAATCAAATTATTCCAAAATGTTTTGATATTGTTTCCTAAAGGAGAGACTACGCCCATTCCAGTAATCACAACTCTTTCCACTTTTCATCACTCCCAATCAATAATATACTTGTATTTTACAGTCTGTTTATCCTATTACAAGAGATTGCTTATCCTGGTATAAATAATGCTAGGTTAAATTGGTATAAAGAGGAGTTATAAAAATGAATGATAAAACTAGACTTGAAGCTTTGTCAACGTTCTTAAAAGCTAAGCGTGCACAAATTAAACCGGAGTCTGTTGGATTACCTGCCGGGACCAGGAGAAGGACACCTGGATTACGAAGAGAAGAGGTCGCACAATTAGCAGGTGTAAGTACCACTTGGTATACATGGTTAGAACAAGGTAGAGATATAAAAGTTTCTTCTATCGTACTTGATTGTATTTCTACAGTTTTGCAATTGAATAATGATGAAAGAGACTACTTATATGACCTAGCATTAGAAGCAAAATTAGAAATTACACATCCAAAAAAGGATCAATCAGAACTAAGCCCTTCTTTAAAACGAATACTAGCAGAATTAACATACTGTCCGACTATCATTACAGATCGACATTGCCATATAGTGGGCTGGAATCCTGCAGCTGCTCATGTTTTTTTAGATTTTGAACAAATACCGAATGATCAAAGAAATTTGATTCGTTTAGTGTTCACTAGAAAAGAATTTAAATCATTGGCCGTCAATTGGGAACATTTTGCAAAAGGTTTTCTTGCTATTTTCCGTACCTATTATGGACATTATTTAGGCGATGAATGGTACAACCAATTTATTAAAGAAATGAGTTTTTCACATTCAGAATTTCAGGATTTATGGCAAGAAAGTCAAGTAAGTAAGGCTCCAGAAATGATAATTGAATTCAGACATGCTAAAGCAGGCAAAATGTTGTTTAATTTAACTTCTCTTCAGGTTCAAGGTGATATGGATTTACGGTGCAGTATCTATACACCAGTAGAGGAAACGGATACAGAAAATAAACTAAAGCGATTAATGAAAAGGGTTTCGGTTAAAAATTAAATAAAGTAAATTCGTTATTCCATTAAAGGGGGCTTTTCTGAAATAAACGATAACGATTTTTAATAAAAGAAGAACAAACCTTATTCAAGTAACGAGTGCATTACTGGAGCAATAGTAATGCTTTTTTCTTATTCAAGAAAAGGGCCAGATTGTTGAATAAAGGGGAAAAGCTTTTAAGCAATCGAGAAGGAATCTGTAGGAGACATATGTGATAAACTTAGGAACATAAATATACTTTCATCAAGGCACACCAACTACAACGCCCGCATTCTTGGAAGAAATGCGGGCCTAATAGCTATTTTACTGGAGTCCATTCTTCTCGTAATAGACCAAATAACAAGATATCATGAAACTTGCCAAAGCGGAAAATTTCATTACGTAAAATGCCCTCTTTTGTAAAGCCGCATTTTTCATAAGAGCGAATCGCACCTTTATTAAAGCTGAAAACCTGAAGCTTAATTTTATGGATGGAAATATAATTAAAAATAAAATCAATGAGGGTTTTCATGGTATCCGTTCCAAGCCCTTTACCTTGCCAATCTTCACCAATTGAAATGCCTACAAAGCAAGTACTATTTTGCCAGTTAATTGCATAAACACCGCAGGAGCCGATCAGCTCATTTGATGACTTTTCAAAGATACCGAAGAAAAATTCCTCTTTTTTACCGCTAATGCTTTGAAAGAATTTAGAATGATCTTCAAATGTATTAGGAAAGGGGATTTCGTCATTGGCAAGTAATAACGTCTTTTTTTCACTTTCAATTTTGACAAATGCCTCTAAATCGGAAGCCGTCATTTGCTGTAAAGTAATAGATTGACCTGTTAGAAATTCTTTAAAATAATGTTCCATTTGCTTTCTCCCTTGTTCAAGGCATGCAGTTAGAGTTACATCCCTTGGATTATTTGTCTAGACAAACAACTACTGCACTTTTCGCACTCATATCTACAACTCTTTAGTTTTGATATCATTATTTTAGCATCTATGGGAGTTAGTGTAAAAAGCCTGATGGAAAGATTGATATTTTGTAATAAAGTATGAATAAAATGCTGATGTGATAATGCAGAATTTTTTTAAAGAAAAGAACGAAGGGAAAGTTGATTGTGTTATTGTTTGTTGAGTTACTTCTCCTTTTGATAGGTATGACCTTAATAATGAAGGTACATATAATTGAGTTAATCACTAAAATACCTAACAATGTATGACCATAGGGAAGTTATTATTGATATAGAAGGTGAAATCATAAAAGCTAAATGGGTTTCGCATTTCTCTCAACCAGGACTACATAGATACGAGTACAGAGTATGTAATGTCTTATTTCACTAACGGATGCTTAACGATCTTCAATTATCGGGCGCAATTCTAGAGGTAGGATAATGGCTGAAGGGAAATACAATTATTGGAGTGATCAAATGAAATATACTTGTCCTTGTTGTGGTTATAAAACATTAGATGAAAAACCTCCAGGAACATATGATATATGTAGTATTTGTTTTTGGGAAGACGATGGAGTTCAATATGATGACCCTGATTATCAGGGTGGGGCAAACATACCATCTTTAAGGCAAGCGCAGAAAAATTATGTCTTAATTGGAGCTTGTGAGGAAAGGTGTATTGAGTTTGTAAAGGACCCTGATTGGAAACCATTATAGGTAATAACTAAACCAGCTAATAGAAGGTTAATCGTTATTCAATTAAAGGGAGTTATTCTTGAAAAAGAATTGTGCATTCTTTAGTTAAATGGTCATATTGTTTAATAACAATTTTAAAGCAAAGTGGATATTGCAAAAGTTAACACTTAAACTATTGATTAGGAAGATTTAATAAACAAGAATTAAAAACTTTTTTAAAGTAGGCCATATATAATATGTTACATGTGTTTACAGTAACTATTGAATAATTTTTGGCGATTTGATACATTAGTTTATAAATATGTAATCAATGATGTGATCAAGTAAATAAGTATTGTGAAACAGAAAATATAGCCTTGGCTGAAAGCTATATCACCCCTTCTTATTGAACCCTACCACGGAGATGTTTGGATAAAAACTAACCGAGTCGTTTCGTTACAAACGTTTAGAGGACTTAATATTTATTATTAATGTCGAACTAAGGTGGTACCACGTCTATTAGCGTAAAGACGTCCTTTTTTAAGGACTCTTTATGCTTTTTTATTTTTAAAGTTATTTCATTTTCTCAGGAGGAAAAGATGATGTCACAAAAAACAAACGATTTTTCAAAATGGTATATTGATACGATTCAAAAAGCTGATTTAATGGATTACACTCCAGTTCGTGGTTGTATTGCATTTAAGCCAGATGGCTATGAAATATGGGAACATATTCAAGAAGAGATGGATAAACGGTTTAAAGAAACCGGTCATCGCAATGCATATTTCCCAATGTTAATTCCAGAATCCTTCTTCCAAAAGGAAAAGGATCATATTGAAGGATTCTCACCAGAGCTTCCTTGGGTAACAGAAGCTGCAGGAGAGAAATTAGAAGAACGTTTAGCACTGCGTCCGACTTCAGAAACAATGATTGGTCATTTGTATTCAAACTGGATTAAAAGTTATCGAGATCTCCCAGTTTTAATTAATCAATGGGCAAATGTATTCCGTTGGGAAAAGAAAACTCTTCCATTTATCCGTACCTCTGAATTTTTATGGCAAGAAGGTCATACTGCTCATATAGATGAAGAAGATGCGCGTAAGGAAACAATGCAAATGTTAACTATTTATAAAGAAGTCGTAGAAGGATTACTTGCAATTCCAGTTTTTGATGGGCAAAAGACACCATTAGAACGCTTTGCTGGTGCGATTGATACATTCTCCATTGAAGCAATGATGAAAGATGGAAAAGCCGTACAAGCAGGTACTTCACACTACTTAGGTACAAAATTTGCGGAAGCATTTGATATAAAATATTTAAATAAAGAAAATAAACAGGCATATGTCCATACAACATCTTGGGGTACGTCCACACGTTTAATTGGTTCGGTCATCATGGTTCATGGCGATGAACAAGGTCTTATTTTACCTCCAAAAATAGCACCAACTCAGGTTGTTTTGATTCCAGTTGGTCCATGGAAAAAGAACCCTGCAATTATGGAGAAATTAGATGAAATCTTTGTAGCTTTAAAGGCGAAAGGAATTCGCGTTCGTCTTGATGATTCTGATCAATCACCAGGTTATAAATTTAATGAATGGGAGTTAAAAGGTGTACCTGTACGTATTGAACTTGGTCCACGTGATTTAGAAAATAATCAAGGTTTAATGAAAGCACGTGATGTAGAAGAGAAAGTTTCCGTACCTTTAGAATCCATTGTTGGAAGCATAAAAAAAGAACTTGAAACAATGCAAACTCGTCTATTTGAAAAAGCAAAAGCTTTCCGTACGGAGAATTCACACACACATATCGATACAATCGAACAGTTAAAACAACATCTAGAAGTATCCGAACAAAATGGAACAATTTCTGGTTGGATATTAGCTGGTTGGTGCGGAGACGATGCTTGTGAAGATAATGTAAAAGAAAAAACAAAATTCACAACACGAAACATTCCATTTAATCCACCAGCAACAAAACACACATGCCTTAATTGTGGTAAAGAAGCCAAACATACGGTTTGGTTTGCTCGTGCTTATTAAGCTGCTATTGTGAAATATTCCACTTAGATTAACGGCGACTTTTGTAAAATTGCCGGAGAAGTCCAATTGTGCTATTCCGAAAATGGGCCATATAATGGCTTAGTAATTGGGGAAGGTACTGAGGGGGTTCCAGTTAACTACGTTGAAGCACTTTTTGAAGATGCTGGATGGGCGAGAAATACTCCATTTTGGCAGATTGAAAAGTTCACATTAATATTTAAAAATTCAACTGGGCATATACAGTTAGGGATAATAACAAAATGATTGGTATGGTAAGGGTTATATCAGATCAAATAATGGCTGCTAACATAATGGATTTAGTCGTTTTATCGGAATATCGTGGAAAAAAGGGCGCTATCCTTGAAAAAAGGATAAGCGCTCATTTTTCATTTAAGGTCCATATTCTGGAATAACGGGTAACCCCAAGATAACTGTAACTTTTACATTTAAACTTTAGCGGAAATAATAAAATCCTTTTTGGTTAAGCCTTAGAGGACTATAGAATCTTTAATTCCTGGTGTTAATGTCCTCTATCTTGATAACGCTCATTTAGGTCTGCACGACATTCTGTTCAGGTCCCAGTTGAATCGGATTTTATAGAAAAACGGTAGAATGTAACTCATTTTTTGTTATTAGCTTGATGGGCATGGGGTTTACCCTCTTACAGAGTTAGAAGACAACTTCGCCATCTCTGTTACTGTGGTTGCTGACCATCGTACTGCTTTTTCTTCATTCTTGTGCCCAGTATGATGAGGGCGACATAGATTATGATGGTAATCGAATCTATAAGCGTATCCGTAAGCCCCGATTCGTCAAGCAACGCCGTTACACCAAGAATAACAATAAGTCGGACGATCAGGATTGCCGCGATCAACCATGCGGCAAACCGGATCTTTGATTGCTCGGTTTGGAATGACATGAAAATGAAAGCGATGCCGAAGACCAGATTTTCCGCCGTGATTATGTGCCAGACATACGTGAATACTGTCCGGGTACCCTCGGATATCGCCTCAATGTTGAGCGTCGGTAGCACAGCGGATTGCCCGTTCCATGCGTGCGTGACGGCAAACAGCATCGCAAGGACGCCTGCAATCAGATAATAAAAATTCTTAACCTTGATGTTCACCACAACCTTCCTTAGAAATTCTCAGTTCCTTCTTTATTATTTTTATTTTATTTCTTATATTGATTTTGTTCACTTCAATGAAGAAAGAACTTTACTTTAAATAAAGTGGCTCATTTCCGTGACCTTGTCATTTTATGCCACAATCGGGCGCTATCCTTGAAAAAGGATATGCGCTCATTTTTCATTTAAAGGCCATTTAGTTGAACAAGCATTGACTAAAATATCCATTTAAGTTAATGTATTTTTTAAATATACGGAATATTCGGCTATGAAGAGAAGAGTAATTTTGATTCATTATTTCCAGAGAGCTTCGGTAGGTGAAAAGGAGCAATAATGATCATTATGAAAAAAGACTCGGAGCCTTTGCACGGATCTAAGATATACTTAGTGATACTGCGACGGGGTCTCCCGTTATAGAGATAGGGTATAATCAATTATTAAAAATTGCCGTACCCGAAGAGGTTGGTATGGTGACATATCAATAAACTGAGGTGGTACCACGGAGATATAAACTCTCGTCCTCAAGATGAATAGCTTGTGAAGAAATGTTCTTAAAGTAACGAAGAAGAATAGTGAGAGAAGAAAGGAGGTCCTTGTGTGGGATCTCCTTTTTAATTTTTTCAATTTAATTTTAATTCTGCGCTGCAAGATATCCAAATAGATGCTTGCATACCTTATCTTATTAAGAGGTGAAGGATTAATGTTAAAAATAACATTCCACTGGAAAATTTCTCAAATACCAGAACGAACTGTAAAGAAGCACTGCAAAATGTGTGGCAAATTATCAGTATTTACGGACACCAATGTGCGAAGGCATAACGCAAACGGAAAAAGCATTTACAAATTTGCGATTTATAAATGCGAAAAAAATCATACTTGGAACAAAAAGCTATCTATTTATAAAACGTTCTCAGAGCATGTTGCTGAAATTGATGAGCAGAAAGAAGAATCTTCAATTATGTCAGCCATTCCAATAACCAGCTTAGCAGAACAAGGAGTAAAGATGATACACATTGTACTAGATGATGTGATAGGAAAACATCGAATTGATAAAGTGCTTGCAAATCAAATTGAGGATTGGAGTCGATCACAGATCATAGAAAAGATTGAAAAAGGAACAATTCAATTAAATGAACAAGTCATTAAACCTAGTTCAAGATTGTCAAAGGGAGAACGTATTTCCATTTTCATTTGATGAAAAATATTTAGCAACCGAACTAAACATTAAAATTAGTGAATAGGATATTTAAAATTATTCAACTAACGGTACAGGTTAGTTCAATAAGAAAAGATAGTAAAATAAGATGAAATGTATATGCAGGTGATACTATGGACCAAATAAAAATTGGTTTCTGGGTTATTGAAAAAAGGTTACAGCTACAAAAGAATCTGGGATGGAAGGGCTTATTGACTTACTAATCTAAATCTAAACTTCTTTAGTTATATCATACTTTATCAGTTGTCGTTGGTCATAAAATTTCTCAAAAACAATGCCCATTAAATAGAAAAATAATAGACCGAAGCAAATGTGAATGAGTGTAAATGTAGCTCCAAATGAAGAGAATTCATACACTATGATCGGTAATTTTGCAGTTGTCCAAACGCCTAAGAAAAATACGATGTACCTAATACCCGCCCCTTTTTTTAATAAAAGTGCTGCGATTGGAAAAGCCACATAGAGAGGACCAGCTGCAATTCCTCCTAATAATAGAGAGAACAAAATACCATAGATGCCAGATTTTTCTCCCATATATTTAATTAATGTTTCTTTTTTCACCCACTGGTCAAGCAACCCTACGAATATTAAGACAGGAGGGAGTAGGAACAGCATATCTAAAATACTTTTGCCTGTTAATTGAAATGCGTTCCTTCCCAACGATTGGTTTATACAAGTCAATATAATAAGTTCCAATAGTAAAATGAAAAAGAAACGATATTTTTTTAATTCATTCATACCATCACCACCCAAATAATATACGAGAATATGATAGACATTAACAACGCAGATGCATTACGCGAATAAGCAAAACTACGCCCAAATATCTTTTGTTCCATCGGTAAAGTTGTGATTCCTACTGACATTAATGTAGACATTAATGCCGCAACTTGAGGGAGGCCCGCACCATTTTGGACTAATGTATTTCCAAGAGGAAACACAACAAAGCTTGGAATAAGTGCAACAGAGCCAATGATTGCTGAATAAACAATACCGATGAATCCAGATTTTTCCCCAATGATGGAAGAAATGAAGGAAGGCGTTAATATAGATAGTGATAGTCCAACGAAAAGCATAATTGATAGCATGGAAGGTATAAGATTGCGAAACATTTTCCATGACTTTAATAGAGCATCTTTTGTTTTATTTTGATCCTTTATAATAGAAATACTGATAAGAATAATAGCAATAGTGTAAAGGATAGCGCCATTAATCATGATCAGACTCCTTCTGTTTTTGGTATTTATTTAAGAAAAATGATAAATTCTTAATTTTTTCTTCAATGTCAATTTGAAAATCTTCTAATTGTTCTTTTCCAGCTGTAGTAATTTTGTACATTTTTATCGGTTTATCTTGATCAGATGTATCTAAATAGGACTCAACAGCACCTTCTTTCTCTAATTTTTTTAGTGTGCGATATAAGATGGCACTATCAATTGGATTGACGGGAAGCTCTTCTTCACATTTCTGCAGGAGTTTCCCTCCATAGCTATCTCCTTCTGTTAAAAACAGCAAAAGGAATGCACCTGTATGTCTCCCTGTATGTTTCATAAATATCTAACCTCCTAAATGAAATGTAAAAAATATTTTTGTCATCATAACATTAAAAGTATTACTGTTATTAACAGTATACTGTCGTTAACAGTAATGTGTTACTGACAGTTTAAATGTAATATAAAATCATGTCAATACTAAAAATAAACAGCATGTTTTTTTTTCCCGCATTAACGGGCAGTAAGAGCCCCACCTTAAGGGGGGAGGGCTAATAATCAGTGGGTATGAAGCTTCGATGGTTATTGTAGTCTTTGCGGCTGTTCTCAAAAAACTTTTACAAGAAGCAATTAATATCAAATCAGAAAACGATTTTACAGTTTGAGGTTAATAACAATGGCAATTATAATCAATATTGATGTGATGTTAGCAAAAAGGAAAATAAGCGTAACAGAACTTTCGGAGAAGGTTGGAATAACAATGCGAACCTTTCTATATTGAAAAATGGAAAGGCAAAAGCGATTCGATTAACACTTTAGAGGCAATTTGTAAGGCTTTAGAACGTCAGCCTGGAGATATTTTAGAATACAAAAGTGACGAAGACAGTTAAACATTGTGGAGGAAACTAACAATTATTAGGGGAGGTATAACTATGGACGTTAACAATTTGTATTGACAAACTTAAATTTAGGGATAAAATTATATATAATTAATATTTGCATAACGAAGATTTGTTTAAAACATTTCGAGATATAAGTATAAGAACAAAGGCTATGATAAGAAATAGTAGCAATCATGTAAACAGACAGAAAGTTACCGGCTGATGAGAGGTGCATGTTGAAAGATTGTGAATTCATCTTGGAGCAGTGTACTGAAAAGGAATCCTTAGTAGGCTACACCGGCTTAGCACCCGTGATCATGTGCTAAAGTATCGTCGTCAGATGACCGTACTTACAAAGATAAGCAATATGAGTTGCTTATGAATTAAAGGTGGTAACACGAGTTGAATCGTCCTTTTGGTTAATCCAAAAGGGCGTTTTTTTATTTTTTATTTTGTTTCTTATATTAACTTGCGATATTAGAAATAAATTTAAGGAGGAATAAGGATTGAGTAAAGATTATCAAAAAAAGAGCCTTCAACGGGGGTTAGACAATAGGCATATCCAGTTAATTGCTCTTGGAGGTTCAATTGGTGTTGGATTGTTTTATGGCTCAAGTGCAACCATTCAAATGGCTGGACCATCCATTTTGTTCTCATATTTAATCGGAGGCTTAGTTATTTTTACCATTATGAGAGCACTTGGGGAAATGGCTGTGGATGAACCAGTTTCAGGTTCATTTAGTTCATATGCACATCGATATTTAGGGACATTTGCAGGTTATTTAACTGGTTGGACCTATTGGTTTATGTGGGTTGTCGTTGGGATGGCAGAAATATCGGTGGTAGGTATTTATGTGAATTACTGGTTTCCTGATATTCCAAATTGGTTGATAGCACTGGTTGTACTTATCGTATTTACATTGATAAACCTTGCTAATGTAAAAGCATATGGAGAGTTTGAATTCTGGTTTGCAATGATTAAAGTTGTAGCCATAATCGGAATGATTCTCCTTGGATTAGGAATCATCTTTCTGGGAATCGGGAACGGAGGACAGCCAATCGGTTTTGACAATCTTTGGACTCATGGAGGATTAATGCCGAATGGAATCAACGGTATGATAATGTCATTGGTCCTCGTGATGTTTTCATTTGGCGGGGTAGAACTTGTTGGAATTACGGCAGGGGAAGCAAAAAATCCTCAACACTCAATTCCGTCAGCCATCAACAATGTAATCTGGAGAATATTAATTTTTTATATTGGTGCATTAGGAATCATGATGATTTTATATCCTTGGGATAAGATAGGCACGAATGGTAGTCCGTTTGTGTTAATTTTTGATAAAGTTGGAATCCCTGGTGCTGCAAATATAATTAACTTCGTTGTCATAACAGCAGCATTATCTGCTTTTAATAGTGGGTTATTCGCTTCGGGAAGAATGCTATACAATTTATCACTGCAAAATAACGGTCCGAAATATTTCGGTAAGCTTAGCAAGAATGGAAGTCCAAGACGTGGAATCCTGTTCTCTTCATTGTTTTTATTAATCGCAGTATTTTTGAATTATATTGTTCCTGAAAAAGTGTTTCTGTATATTTCTTCTGTTGCCACGGTTGCGGTAATTACCAGCTGGACGATTATCCTGATTACACAATTAAAGTTCAGACAATCAAAAACAAAAAAGGAAATAGAAAAACTAGCATTTAAAATGCCATTATATCCAGTTTCAAACTATTTAGCGTTAACATTTTTAGCGTTTGTCATTGTCTTAATGGGATTTATTGAGGACATGCGAATAGCATTAATTGTAGCACCTATATGGTTTTTGATTCTATTTATAGGATATAAAATCAAAAAATTTTGATAACACAGTTTGTGAAGAAAATTACTTAAACAAACGAATGCGTTAGTTCATTAAGAATTAAATGGTTTTATGGCTAAGATTATATTGTTCCATTAAAGGGCGCTATCCTTGAAAAAGGAAGCGCTCATTTTTCATTTAAGGGCCACTTGTTGTAGAAGGATATCTCCTATTTTTAACGAATATAAGGTTTTAAATAAGTCTATAAAAAGTGGTGAGATAAATAATGGGGAAAATTAATTTCTTTTTGGACAATAAAACGGAAAAATGTATAATTAACAGGCTTCAGAGTGAAGGTTGTGTTTTCGCAGAAGATGAAACCCGGTTACTTATCTCAGAGGCACGAACTTCAGAGGAACTCATGAAAATGGTAGAGATGCGAGCTGGCGGTTTACCTATTGAATACGTTGTTGGATACACGGAGTTCTGTGGTTTACGGATAGAAGTGGATCGGGGCGTTTTTGTGCCTCGCAAACGTACCGAGTTTCTTGTTCATCAGGCAGAATCATTGTCATGTTCCGGTGATATCGTCGTTGATCTATGTTGCGGTTCAGGAGCTGTGGGTGTAGCGCTGGCCGCAGCTGTGGGACGGGTCGTGTTATACTCCGCTGATATTGACCCTTTGGCAGTACAATGTGCTAGCCGAAACGTAGCGAATTCCGGGGGCCGCGTTTTTAAAGGTGACTTGTATAAGGCACTGCCTCATTCACTTAAAGGCCATGTGAACATCTTAGTTGCGAACGTACCATACGTTCCTACCAAAGCAATCAAGCTGCTTCCCCAGGAGGCTCGCCTACATGAATCTAGGGTGGCGCTTGACGGAGGAGAGGATGGACTTGACATTCAGCGAAGAGTAGCACAAGAAGCACCTCTTTGGCTAGCGCCGGGAGGGCATCTTTTGATAGAGACGAGCAAAATGCAAACACCCCAGACCTTTGAAATCTTTAGTAGTTCTGGGTTGACAACGAAAGTGGCTAGAGATGAGGAACTGGACGCTACTGTAGTTATCGGAACGAATTCTGGCCTTTCTTTAGGTAAATAAGTGGTAAGCCCTAAGCATAATTGAAAGATAATTTCTTCGCGGCAATATTAATGAAAAGTCCTTATTCAACTAAATGGCGCTATCCTTGAAAAAGGATAAGCGCTTATTTTTATTTAAGGGCCAAATAATCGAACAACATCTTTAAAGAAAAAATAGATATTTGTTAGATGATATTGTGAATAATTGTGTTTAGAATATTCCTTGACAGGAATATTCCTCGTTAGGTATAATGAATTCAACAACATGGCAATACTACAAGGTGATGATGTAGATATGCTTTAAACCGAAGACCATCAATTTGACGAGGTGAGCAACATGTCAGGAAAGATTCCGGGCGCAAACATGACGACGCTGAACGCTTTGTCTGAACCTAATCGTATGAATATCGTCGAACTCTTGCGTGACGGCCCCCTGACCGTTGGGGAAATTGCCGACCAATTGGGATTGAGGCAGCCTCAAACTTCGAAGCATCTAAAAGTGCTAAGCGACAACGGGATTGTGGAAGTGCAAGCCGAAGCTAACCGACGTATCTACAAACTCCGGCCCGAACCCTTCCAAGCACTGGATTCTTGGATACAGTCCTTCCGGAGCGTATTGCAAGAAAGGTTCGACAATCTAGATGATTATTTGAGGGAATTGCAGAACAAAGAAAAACCATAAAATCATTCATGATCAAGGAGGAATTACAATGTCAAACAATGAAATGTTATCGAGAGTAGAGAACGATCGGGTATTAGTATTGGAACGAGTTTTCGATGCGCCACGCGAACTCGTATTCAAGATGTTTAAAGAACCGGAGCATCTGAAACGCTGGTGGGGGCCGAGGGGCTGGGAGATTCCAGTCTGCACGGTAGATTTTCGTCCGGGAGGAATTTGGCACTACTGTATGAAGTGTGTTGATCAGAATTTGGGTGAATTTTTTGGTATGGAATCCTGGGGTAAAGGGGTATATAAGGAGATTATCGAGCCGGAGAAAATCGTCTACACTGATTACTTTTCGGATGCAGAGGGCAATTCGAATGACACTATGCCGTCGACTGAGATCACATTGGAATTCATCGATATGGGTGGAAAGACAAAGCTGATAAACCGTGCCGAATATGTTTCCGAAGAGGCCCTTAAGACCGTCATGGACATGGGTATGCTGCAGGGCATCACAGAAACTTGGGACCGTTTGAACGAATTAGTGGAATCGCTGAAGTAGAATTACCGTAACGTTGTTTTCAGCGTTAGTATGATTTAGGAGTATTGTGTATAGTAATTAATTTTATAAGGGAGTGTAAAAATCAATGATTAGTAAAGTTGGTCAAATTATGTTGTATGTTAATAACCAAGATGAAGCAAAGGTGTTTTGGACAGAAAAAGTAGGCTTTAGTGTAATTTCAGAGGAAGATAACGGTCAAGGAATGAGATGGATTGAAATTGCCCCAACGAAAGAAGCTGATACAAGTGTTATTCTCCATAATAAGGAGCTAATTGCTAAATTGCAGCCTGAATTAAATCTTGGTACACCTTCTTTAATGTTCTTCACAGAAAAACTTGATAATTTATATAGCGACTTAGTAAAGAAAAACGTTACAGTCGGTGAAATTGTAAATATGCCTTCAGGAAGAGTATTTAATTTTGCAGATAGTGAAAATAATTATTTTGCAGTAATGGAGAAAAAGTGATTCCTATTCAATTTACGAGTGCGATGCTTGAATAAAGGCATCGCCTTTTTGTTTGTCAGATTAACGAAACAGATTGTGAAGATTTACAATTAAAGTAATTGGGTGCGTTAGTTCTAGAAGAACTAATTGATATTTGGATTGAGACTATTAGCTAAAGGGCAGTTTAGTTGAATAAGAATAACTTACATACTAATATCGGAGGTTTTGTAATGATTACGGTTAAGAATGCTGAAAGTTACCTTAAAAATAAGATTGGTGCAGATACCGATGATATAAAAAAGGTTTGGGAAACATTTAAGACTTTTTGTAAAGTACCAGTTGAGGGAGAAGAAGATAAAGAAATCCTATTTCAATGTGGTGTTTATGATTTTACTGGAGAAGAACTATTTCATCTTGATTTTGTACGTCAGTTTACTGTTTATGAAGAAGATGAGTATTCTCGTATGGAACAACTTCACTGTGAATTTTTATTTAAACCAACAGATGAATTAAGTAATTTAGAAATAGTAGAATGGTCAATGGATTATCATGATATAGATGATTTTTTTAATCATATAGAAAAACTTCAGGAGTTTAAAATATTTTTCAATATAAAGCCGATAAACTCAGAAATATATCAGGAAGAAGTTTAAACCTTATTTCACTAATGGGTGCAATACCGGAACAAGGAAATTCCTTTTTCTTCTTCAAGTAAAGGGCAGTTTAATTGAACAAACATTTTGTAAATGCTTATAATAGTACAATTTCTAAGAGGTGGCTATTATGATAACTAAATTTGAAACTAGATATTTTTATATTGTCAGTCCATATGATGAAAAAATTATTAAATGGGATACAGTTGAGGGAGTTCTAAATGAAGATATAATAAATGATTATGAAATAATTTCTGATTTAATGGCTCAAGATGTTCGAGATAAGTTTGGGGAAGAGTATGAAGTGTGGGAAATTACTAAAGACGAATTTGAACAGAAAATAAGACCTAACATGAACTAGATTAATCTTGTTTGACATATCGGATGCTAGAGTTCAATAAGTGCGAGCCATCTTCAGCAGCTACTGATTTTCAACAAACTGGCACTATCCTTGAACAAGGGTAGTGCTATTTTACATATAAAGGTCAGATTGTTGAATAGCACCTATTAGGTGTTTGAATTATGCTATAATTCATATAAATATTTACTGATGATAAAAAACTTGTGATAAATCTACATCCCCCAGATTTGTCCGATATATGATAGGAGTCAAATTTTAATGAATAGTCCAATCTAATATTCCCCTATTTAGCCAAAAATCGAATGAAATATTGGGGGATATATAATGAAATTGAATAGAAATTTTTCTTTATTACTATTGGGTCAGTCACTTGCTAATATAGGCGATGTATTATATATAGTCAGTGTTATAAGTACGATTTTTGTATTAACCGGTTCTGCAATTGCAGCATCGTTTGTGCCATTTACGATTGCTTCTTCTATGTTTATATCCAGTCTGCTGACACCTCTTTTGGTTGAGAAATTAAATCTTAAATGGTTACTTGCTGGGTCACAAATTGGAAAAACGATTTTACTCTTTATTTTAGGGTTTATGTTAATTGGTTTAACAGCAGCTAATTATTATTTAATCTTTTTAATAATAGGATTGATTGCTTTTTTTGACGGTTGTGCAAATCCAATAAGACAGACATTGACTCGATACTATGTTAATCCTGAACATTTAATTCAAGCTAATGGAATTGCAGAAACTATTACGCAGGTCATACAAGCAGGTATGTGGTTCGTAGGAAGTTCATTGCTAATTATTATGAGTTCTCAACAACTTGTTTGGTTAGTTGCGTGTTTATTTGTAATTGCAAGCATATTACTTTGCCTTTTAGAAAGTGTAAATCATGAAACAACCGAGTTAAAAGGGAAACTAGAAAAGATTAAAGAGGGTTGGAAAACTTTATCTAACACTCCAGTATTGAGAATGATTGCTTGGATAGAATTTTTAGAAACAATTGCAGCAACGGTTTGGATAGCTGCTATTTTATATGTGTTTGTCAATGATGCTTTAAACGTTGATGAAAAATGGTGGGGATTTATCAATGGAGCTAACTTTTTAGGTCTGATTTTAGGAAGTGCTTATTGTATTAAATTTTCTTCTTTTGTTGAAAAGAAATTAGGATCCTTTATTTTTGTCGGTTCATTCGCAAGTTTCTTATTCACATTATTATTTAGCCTAAACAGTATTCCAATCATTTCCTTACTTTTATCGCTCTGTGTAGGGCTTTTTGGACAAATTAAAAAAGTTCCTCAACAAACGGTTATACAAACTAGTGTGTCAAAAGAACAGTTGTCAACTGTTTATACCTCATTAGGTGCTATTGGTACTGGGATTTTTGGCGTTGGCTCTCTTGTTATGGGACTATTAGCAGATTTGTTAGGGATTAGAATTGTATTCGTTATTTCGGGGCTATTGCTTGCGATAGTAAGTACGATTGCTCATAAAAATAAGCAATTGTTTGTTAGAAATGTTATGGAACAATAAAATTTAAGGTGAAGGATTTTGTCTTTGTTTTTTTAATGACTGTGTGATAGTTGTGAAGTAGGACCATCATTTTTGATGGTCTTTTTTTATTGAACTTATTGTACTAATGGGGGCTATAGTGAAAGAAGTATTAAGTGATTTTATGATTGAGATCATAGTTTATTTATTCTATTATCGGGCGCGTTTCCAAATAAAAGGATCTGCGCTTATTTTCATTAAAGGCCATTTAACAAAAAAGTATATTTCAAAATATTTAGATATTTGTGTTAATATTTATATGAGGATTGTTGTCAAGTAATCTTAGAAGGAGGGACATCTAAAATGATTAAAAAACTCTACGAAACTCACTTGCAAGTAAAGGATTTAAAAGCTGCTATCAACTTTTATCAAGATAAGTTAGAGCTTGAATTAGGATATGCAACAGAAAAAAACGCCTTTTTTTGGATTGGAGAACCAGGCTACCAAATGCTGGGCTTGTGGCTGGTGCCAGTTTCAAGTGAAATCGAAAAAAGGCACTTTGCATTTGAAGTAGAATTTGAATTCTTGATTCATTCCATTCAATGGTTGCAGGATCAAGGAATTGAGGTTATTGGAAGTCAGGGAAAAGGCAACGAGGAACCGATTGTTCAAGCATGGATGCCAGCTGCCAGTATATATTTTTTAGATCCGGATGGGAATAAATTAGAATTCATTTCCATGCTGAATGATGACCCAAGAGAATTAGATTTTGTCCCTTATTTAAGCGAGTGGAATAAATTGTCCAATTCTTAAACAGGTTATAGTTAGGCACCCGTCTAAGTTAATCTAATTGGATATAAATATTTTCAACTATAGCAGGTGAACAGCTTATTGCTCTTCAACAATCGGGCGCGTTTCCAAAGTACAGGATCTTCGCTACATATAAGGACCATTACATTCATTTGTAAACAGCTAAAGATTTATTAAAAAAGGGGGAGTTATGTGTCTAGCTTTTTCTTAATACTTATGGGCTTCTTTATCGTTGTTGCAAATATTATTGGGTTTATAATCTACATAAAAAAGAGAAATCTATATTTTTCTTCCTTTACAATAATACTGCTAGCAGTATTATTTGGTGCAATCGGTGGTGCATTAGCAATATTTATTATTCGTGATCCTTTTGCAATTTTTTATGGCTTGCAACTGGGATATTATTTAATGATAAATAGTGCGATTGTTTTTATTATTGCGGTTTTGGCAACTGTAGTAAAAAAATATAGCAGCGAAAAAATGTGATTCAGATTTTAATATTGATATCATATTTTAGTTCTACCACAAATGAGCGCTTTCCTGGAAAGAAGGAAAGCGCATTTTGCATTTAAGGGCCATTTAATGGAGGAAGAATCTCAAGAAAAATTGAATACTAATGATAATGATAGATTGATGTTTATGAAAGATTGTACTTAAACTATCGCAGGAGGTTTGTTGAATAAAAGATTTCTAATTTGCAGTAAAAATATCCAAATTAGTATCGGAGGGATTTTATTGAATGATAAAAAAGTTGGAAAAGTGTTTTCCTTTATATTCGGTAGTTTAGCCCTTTTAATTGTATTGTTATTATTGATTTTTTCGTTTTTTGGCGAAGAAATAATAGAATTTCTTAAAGATGGATTTTCTGAAGACTACTAGTCTATATCTTCTTTAATGAATGTCCACCTTGGTTCGGATCTGGGTTAAATCAAAATCTTCAGGACGACCAATTCTGACAAATTCGATATTAAATTGTGCTGAATATAGCAGTTGAGGGATTTAGGTCAGCCCTAACATTGTAAAAGTGTGAAAGTAGTTAAAGAGAAATTAACATTGTAAATGCAATTAAAACGCGAATGTTATCATAAAATTTGACGCAAAACGTTCGTGATTTAATTGACGAAACCATAAATTACTATTATTATTGTAAATGCGAATTAAATTTAGAATAATGTCGTATAGTATTGGGGATATGGCCCAATAGTTTCTACCAAGCTGCCGTAAAGTGCTTGACTACGAGGTAAGTGTTAAATAGAAAAAGGGATCAATTCTTCCTTTTGTATATACACATGCCCTAGTCAATGCTCCGGTAGCTATCGGTGCATTTTTATATTTTAAGATGTCTATAAGCTATCATGAGAGGTGGCACGTCAGGCAAATTTTGGTGGCTTTTAGTGTAAAACAAAGTGCGTCGTTATTCGTGTGTTCCAACAAGAAAATATTTGGGTGAATCCCTAAGCAATTTATAAAAATTCACCATGAAGGGATCGAGAAAATAATGAAAAAGAAAATTTACTTTAATCATGATGGCGGAGTTGATGATCTTGTTTCGCTATTTCTATTACTAAAAATGGACACTGTTGAACTCACAGGTGTTTCAGTCATTCCAGCAGATTGTTATTTAGAACCAGCAATGTTTGCGAGCCGAAAAATTATTGATCGCTTTGGAAACGGCGGCCTTGACGTAGCTGAGTCAAATTCACGCGCAAAAAACCCTTTTCCAAAAGATTGGCGCATGCACGCTTTTTATGTAGAAGCACTACCGATTTTAAATGAATCTGGAAAAGTTGTAACACCAGTGGCGGACAAACCTGCACATCTTCATTTAATAGAAACGATTCGTGCAACTGAAGAAAAAACAACCTTATTATTTACAGGGCCCCTTACCGATCTTGCCCGTGCATTAGATGAAGATCCTGAAATCGAAGAGAAAATTGAACGACTTGTTTGGATGGGTGGTACATTTCGTGAAGCAGGAAATGTGCACGAGCCTGAACATGATGGAACAGCTGAATGGAATGTATTTTGGGACCCTGAAGCAGCCGCTCGTGTATGGGATACCAGCATAGAAATTGATTTAGTGGCGCTTGAAAGTACAAACCAAGTACCGCTAACTTTAGATGTACGTGAGCGTTGGGCTAAAGAACGCAAATACCTGGGTGTTGATTTTCTTGGACAATGTTATGCGATGGTACCACCACTTGTTCACTTTTCAACGAACTCTACATACTATTTGTGGGATGTGTTAACAACCGCATTTGTTGGCAATCGTGATCTTGTGAAAGTACAAACCATTAACAGCATTGTACACACAGACGGTCCAAGCCAAGGTCGTACAGTTGAAACAGCTGATGGACGACCTGTAAATGTCGTTTATGATGTGAATCGCGATGCATTCTTTGATTACATTACTGAAATAGCAAAAAAATAATAGAGGGTACTTCTAAAGGCAGGAGATTCTCCTGTCTTTTTTTTACACAGCG
Organism: Rummeliibacillus pycnus; assembly: GCF_050459865.1. Taxonomy (GTDB): domain Bacteria; phylum Bacillota; class Bacilli; order Bacillales_A; family Planococcaceae; genus Rummeliibacillus; species Rummeliibacillus pycnus_B. The sequence goes on along the minus strand of NZ_JBCMNM010000012.1, from coordinate 87,258 downwards.
GAAAAATGAAAGTTCTTTAGGATATTCCACAATCAGGCGCGTTTCTTATTTAGGAAAGCGTCTTTCTTTATGAATAGGGCTAGATTATGGAAGATCTTATTGAAGATAAGATAGCTGACAGTTTATTAACTTCAACAAAAAAGCGTTAATCCTTTTTCGATTAACGTCACTGTTTATTTAAGTACATTTTTTTACATTCTGTTTCCCTTTATTTTATATCTTTCATCTTGAAACCTAGCTTTAGTCTAACTCATGAACAATCTAATGGTACTTCTATTTTATCTATCCTGATTTTCATAATATGCTTCATCTGCATATTTCTGGTCTGTTCCTTTAAGATAAGCAAGGATCATTTTCGGACGTTTAAGTAAAATCCAGTCTCCATGTTTATCAAACTTTCTGCATGAAGTTATCATCCCATTTTGAATCGTCCCGTATTTTTTCCTCTTCTTTTTTCCCCACGCTTTTAATCGTTTAGCGAAATCTGCATCTTCTGCCATAAGCATATCTTCATTAAATCCATTAATCGATTTAAAATCCTTTTTGTAGCACCAGAAGATTCCCACAGAAATTGCTCCATATTTAAAGAATAGTGGCCCAATTAATAACAAAGTTGAAACTAAAATTCCTAAAGACATTCTTTCAAATTTTCCTGTAACTCCGCCGCCAATGTACTTTCCGGTGATTAAGTTCTCCTCTGCCTTAGATAACACATGTTCGTTCATCTGTGTATCTGCATCAATTGTAACGATGATTTCCCCTCTAGCTATTTCAACACCTGCGTTTCTAATCTTAGAAAGGTTTTTATCGTTATTCTTTATTATGATACATTTATACGATTTTGCAATTTCTTCCGTTTTGTCTGTACATCGATTTAACACAACAATGATTTCAACTTGATTTTTATATAATTTTGAGGCTTTTGAAATAGATTCTAAGCATTTTTCAATGTACTTTTCTTCATTATGGGCGGGTATTATAATTGAAATTTTTATATCTTCTTTATTTTTATCTTCTGAAGAGTTCTCCTTTTCGTTCATACAATCTCTCCCCCTTTAAATGAAACAATTTTTATTTCTGTAACTGAGACTTTGAAACAAACAAGAGTGAATGATGTGGTAATTAAATCAAAATTGGATCTATAATATTCACTTTTTAAAAATTACCCGATGAAATTAAAGCCTATAACAAACACCACGCTTATTAGGAATATAATCACCTTAATTAATTGTATGAACTATTGAAATTTAATATTATTCTAAAATGTCATTATCTAAAGTTGGGATATGACGGTTAGAAGTCTTTATCGTTACCTAACATTTTGGATTCATAATTGTCGATGTAAAGTAGAAAATTACAAATTTCAAATTTAAAAACGGGCCAGTTTGTGGAATAAGAATTCCAAACAAAGCTGGAAATGAGATTGTCAATAAATAAACTAAAACAAAAGTGCAGACTAGTTCAATAAGGTAATGATTTCTTCAGTGAGAGTAGAGGTTGAACATGAATCAATCATATTGTGAGTCAGGAAAAACTTGTTCTGCCGCTATAACTGTGTCTATGGGGAGGAGTGGTAGTAGCGCTGTCTACACTAGTAAAGCCACTAAACTCATGATAATGACCACCGTTAGGGAGGGGGATAGCTGGTCCAGTAACTCCACGAATCTCATGTCGATGTCGATCATCCACAGATGTAAAAGTAAAGTAGCGATGAGTGTGTGGTACACCACTTGGAGCTGGTTCAGTAGTTCCGGCATATTTGTGATTATGTCCTATTTCAAAAGAAGTAACGCCTCTAAATTCGTGAACATGAGAAGGGACAGGTCTTCCATCCCATTGAGTAATAAAAAGCTGGTGAGAATGCATTGGATCTGAATCATCTGAATGATACATGAATCCAGAAATAGGGATTTCCAAAAGTACAACTCCTTTTTGCCTTTTTAATACTATATGTATAAGAGGTGGGAAATTCTTCTAACCTATGTCGAGAAATTGGGGTTTGGTAGTAAAAATACGCAACACCTCTAGATTTATCACTTGATTAATAATTTGTGAAGTATTGTACTTACTTCACAAAACAAACCAACTTTCTAGGGGATATAGCTCAACGAACGGAGATCATTAGTTATTTCCGATATAGCTATTTTGATACAATAAGTTGGCTTTTTAAGTAATTAGATCGGATTAAGGAAAAAACAGATTAGGTATTTACTGAGTAACAGGAGTGTTATTCTATTATTATCAGCAATTAAAAAAGGATCTTCGTACGAAAGATCCCATCAATTTTATTCCTAACAATCCATGTACCGATTGTTATTAATGATTTTTGTGCGAAGAAGCAATTGCTAAACCACTAGAGAAAATTGGTCCTACAACAGCAGCTTCCGAACCATTAGTGATGTTTTCAACAGATACATGATAAGCAATGAGTACCTTGTCGCACATTTCTATCTATAGCTTGAAATGTTACTATATATTTTACCTTTGATGTAGGGTCTGATTCCACACCTTCTCGGGCCCAGAAGATTTCTTTGCCATCATGGAATATCTTAAACAAAAGTCGAGATGTTCCAGTAACCCTACGCACTTCCATTGTCGCAATTAATTCTACTGATTATTATTTGCATTTATTCCTAGGGATAGTTATACGAATAGCTGCTAAAATACGTTTGTTAGGAGAATGGGAAATTGTAATTGGGCTAATTTGACCAACCTTACTAACCGGTTCTGTTGCTTAATAATCAATAATATGAAACGTTATAGTCACCTTTTTAGTTGTCTGTACTCTATCTTTAGAAAATACGTCGTCTAGAACTTAACAGTAAAATAGCAGCAATTAAAAAGATGGGAATGAATATTCTGTTGAAAGGTGATCTGCGAAGGAAAATTCCTCTTGCTGGATCAATTCCTTCTAAAACTCCTCTATGAATCCTTCCGTGACAATCTCTTACTTCAACAACCAGACCTTGAAATCTAACTAATTGATGCAAAATTCTCACCCCCTTTTTTTAGAATTACCTATTTGTGGAGAGTAAATGCTCAAGAAAAAGACAGATTCACTCAATCTGTCTTTTTCCTCCGATAATACAAAATTAAATGAGCTACGTAGGCTTAGTAGCCTCCACTAATGAATGAAGTTCCTACAATAATGAGCAGGATAAACAGAACAACAATTAATGTGAAAGACATAGACATTCCATCCGACATCGTAATTCCCCCCTCCGTTTATAAAATCAGCGGTTTGACCGTTGATGGAGAGTTGAAAAAATTTTTCGACTCTCCTATTTATTAGTTAATGCACAAATGTAAAAAAAGAGTGGACAGGTATCCCATAGTAATTGTGGATTTTTTAATTATTTATAAATTCTAAGTTAAAACGCTTCAGAATGGTTTTACAGCAACACTTAAATACAAGCCAATTGTAAACAGGAGTTTACTGTGTAATGGGAAGATTAACAAGTAAGAAAATGGACTTAAGAAAAAGCTCCAGTAGGAGGAATGGGAATTTTGAGGAATAACTCAGTTCCATTGACTTAGTTTTGAAATAGGGAGAGAAGCCTTGAAAGCTATCACAATCCATGAAGTTCCCTCCCTTTTTCTAGGTCTATTATAAAATATGGTAAATATATGGTCTTGTTTGGTTGTTTTGCACAGTTTTGAAAGTTTTATTAGCATATACTGATTAATTATTTCAGGGAATATGGTTATATATCACCAAAAGTAATTATGCTATAATAAATTAATTAATAAAAAAGAGGCATTTTATGATGTGCATCGAATTCAATTACCAAATAATTATCGCTTTTTTAGTACCCTCACTTCTTACCAGGAGTGAGGGTATTTTTTTAAAATAGGGAAACTTTTAAGAGGAGGATAACAATTGGTTAATGAGAGAGAAAAAATAAGTAAAAAGGTAGCTTGGATAGCACTTATATCCAATTTGATATTAATGTTAGGTAAAATCTTTTTTGGAGTTATAGGTGAAAGTAAGGCTGTATTGCAGATGGTATTCACTCCGCAGCTGATGTTGTAGCTTCAATTGCTGTTTTAGCAGTGATTTGTATATCAAATAAGCCACCAGATAAAGATGAACAAAAAGATACATATTTTAGGAACAAATTCATTGAAATTGTCCTTTTATGTAGTTAATCCTCTTTTCAATAAGAGAAATACACTAATAAGATGTGATAGATACATAAGGTGCATGAAAGGACATAATTGGGGAATTTTAATAAACGAATATCATTTTACTTCCAAAGGAGAGTATTACATGTACCTACGGAAATATAGAATAATAACTGCTTTTTTTGTTGTAGCTTTAATTTCTAATTTTACATCCATTATTTTAGTTGATGCGAAAAGTTCTTCTTCTCCTAATCACTTGGATTCAACAAATCTTTTACCACAATGGAAAATTGTAGAAGAAGAAATAGGGAAATCAGGTGTAATGAGGCCAGGTGAAGTCTTTTATTTGAGCCTACCACGTAATGATTTGAAAGTAACTGTAAAGGGGACACCAATTCGCACTGGATTAGCTTTAGGGGGCTGGGTGGCTTTTAAACAAATAGACAGTCAAACAATGGTCATGGGTGATTTAGTTCTTACGGAAGAAGAAGTTCAACCGGTTATGAATGAGCTATTTCGTCAAGGAATTCAGGTTTCTGCACTTCATAACCATTTATTAAGTGAAACGCCCCGAATTATGTATTTGCACATTGAAGGGCATGGAAATTCAGTTCAATTAGCGAAAGCAATTAGTTCTGGATTGAAACTAACACAAATACCAAAGAACGGAACATCTGAATCGGTTAACTTTTCCGTTGATTATCAGAAACTTGATCAAATCTTTAGACATAAAGGCACGATTTCGGATGGTGTTTATCATGTAGCCATACCTCGAAAAGAAAAAATTATGATGAATGGAATGGAAATTCCTCCTGCCATGGGAGTTGCAACATCAATAAATTTTCAGCCAACAGGAAATGGGAAAGTCGCAATAACTGGAGATTTTGTACTTACGGCTGAAGAAGTAAATCTTGTTGCACGTACTTTGCGTAAGTATAGTATTGATGTAACTGCCTTGCACAATCACATGTTAACAGAGAATCCACGTTTGTTCTTTTTACATTTTTGGGCAACTGATGAACCTTTCAAATTAGCAAATGCATTGCGTGAAGCCTTAGACCAAACAAATAGTATGTAGTGTTTTAAAAAGACTGAAATGGTTCCTTTGATTAAGTTTTTCAGTTGTGCTTTCTTGTTAAGCTAACGGGTAGCGTTAGTTTAACAAGAATTAAATGATTTTAGGTTGAGAACTATTTATAGTTATTCCATTAAAGGGCGCTATCCTGGAACAAGGAAAAGCGCTCGTTTTTCATTATAAGGCCAAGTTCTGGAATAGTGCATAGGAATAAATAGCTTATAATACATTGATTTTCACAAAATCCCCATCCATTCTTTCATGTTCTCATTAAATTTTTTTAGAAGGAAAAACGTTATATAAAACGAAAGTATTTGTTGTAGGCTATTAATACGAATGGGGGAAGAGTATGAAGGCTCTTATATTGGGAGGTACCCTTTTTTTAGGAAGAGAGTTGGTAGAAGAAGATTGAAAAGAGGACACGAAATTACGTTATTCAATCGCGGGAACAATAAAGAGGTGTTTTCCGAGGTGGAACAGCTAATTGGTGATAGGGATGGTAATTTATCACAGCTCTAAAACAGGAAATGGGATGTCGTAATGGTCACATGTGGATTTTATCATTTAATAACCGAAGGTTGTGACTGTGATTTTTGTGCTAATTATGTTCTAGCATGTGACAAGTTCACACCAGAGATTAAAGCTCTCTTTAATTCACTTAGTATTGATCCACGTAAAGAGGGAGAAATATATGTTTGTTAAAATGAAGTAAACAACAAGGGGGAGTATGATGAGTAACATCATTCTTCGAAATGTGATTGAGGATGACCTTCCAATTTTTTTTAAGCACCAACAGAACCGTGAAGCGAACCACATGGCTGCCTTTACGAGAATAGACCCCAGTGATTGGGATAGCTTCACCACACACTGGAACAAAATTCTTACAGATAAGGATATTATGAAGCAGACAATTATTATCGAAAATAATGTGGTTGGGCATATTCTACGTTTTGAGCAGTTCGGAGAACCAGAGGTTAGCTATTGGATTGGAAAGGAATATTGGGGCAAAGGAATAGCAACCAAAGCTTTAAGGGAATTTCTAAAACACATTACAATTCGTCCTCTTTATGCTCGTGCCGTTAAAGACAATACCGGATCTCTTAAGGTTCTAGAAAAATGTGGATTCGTGATTACTGGTGAGGACAGTGGGTATTCTAATGCACGTGGCAAAGATGTGGAGGAGTTTATTCTCACCCTCAATTAAAGAAATCTAGAAGTTTAATGTTAATTACGTTATAGGGCGCAATTCTACAGCAAGAATTGTGCTCTTTCTTTTATATAGGGACTTTCCAATAGAAAGGATCGGTGCCTATTTTCCATTTAAGGGTCATTTAACGGAATAAAGCAGGAGAAATCAAACGAGAACCGAAATAGAAAAGATATAATTAACAGGGAGTGTGACTAATATGTCCCATGCTAAAGATGTTTTGGCCGATCAGTTTTTAGCAAATGCGAACGACCCTAGCTTTTACGTACCGTTTTCGGAATCAGTAGCAAACTTGTCAGAGGAAGAAGCGTTTTGGAAACCCACCGATGAAAGTAACAGTATCGCTGAAATTGTGCAACATCTACTTTACTGGAATGAGACATGGCAAAAGAGGTACGAAAAATCTCATGTGAATGCTGTTGCACCAATAGGTGATAATAATAATAGCTTTATTGTTCCAGAAAATAAAAAATTTGCTGACTTAAAAGAGTGCCTCATAGAGGTTCTGCTTCAGTGGCAAGATCTACTAACTGAAGAAAAGGTAGAAAGTGAAGTGAATGGTTTCCCAGTGACTGCAAAGTGGTGGGGGTTACTGGGAAACTTGTCTACGCATAACGCTTACCATATTGGACAAATTGTTTACATCCGAAAACAACTACAAAAAGGCTGGAAAACTAATATTAAATGAGAAAGTGAGACAACCTACATTATGATTACCGTACAAATGAAACGCTTTATCAAAACAAGGATAACATCGAGTGTGTTGTATTTGTAAACTGTGTAGTAATAATTAAGTCGTTTAAAATTTTGAAGTGTTAAACATGAGTAAATACCTTCAAAATAAAAAACAAGCAACCAATAAAATTGATCGCTTGTCTTTTGTACAGCAGTTTGTTAAATATAAAACCACAATTGACGGGATATATAACAATACTCATTTATTTAAATGAAATTTTGCGGAATACATTCACGAACACCAGAATTTCTCATTGAGTTAAATAAAGCTGCACTGATTCTTAATAAAACATTGTTATCAGTGCCATTTTCTAAATCGTAGATTACAAAGTATGCATTGTCGACTGTAAAAATACATTTTCGTTCTAATTTAAATCCAGGTGGTACAGTTGGAAGTTTAAAAACTGGTACAATCACAGGTGTATCTCCTTCATCTCTGATAAAATTGAACGTTTGTTGGTCAATCTCATAGATATTAACTGGATCAATCTCTACACCTTCATCTGGAATTGTAATTTCATCTTCAACTAATAGGAAAAAGCGTTCGTTTCGAAAATTGAAAAGACTTCTTGCTCCAATTTCAAATGTTGCCATATTATATTCACCTCCTCTTCAATATAATATTTTATTCATATCGAATACAGTTGTTTGGACAATAAGGAAGGTGGAGTGAAGAATAATTAAAATAACCATTCATAGTAGTTGTTCCAGTATGACTGCTAAAAGGCGGATGGATAAATAGTTGTAGTTACAGCTAAAGTGATACAACCTACATTCTTGTTCCACGATTGAGCGCAATTCTAGATTAGATATTGCGCTCTTTTTTTATGTAAAGGGCCAGATATTGAATAATATGTTAAATCGTTTAGTGAAAATTGCGAAGGAATCCACTTAAACTAACGGTGCAGTTTAGTTGAATAAGAGGTGCAATCCAGGAGGTTTTTAGTAATATTAGAACTAAAATATGATGGGAATAAGATGATTAATAAATGAGGAAAACAATTACTTTTTCAGTAACATAAAAGTACAGAAGAATTTACTTATTCAACTAACCAGCTAATAATTTGTATGACAGATAGTTAAATAATGGAATTTCATTGTGATATACTTTAAATGAGGTATGATAAATAAACTTTAGATTATATTTAGAGGAGACGTTATGGAAAGTAGGTACATGAAACATTATTTCACCGTCATTTATGAGCAACGAGAAGAATTTGCTAATGAGCTAAAAAATTTTAAAAATAAAGAATGGGAACGTCCTCAAGCAGACAAGTGGTCTTTTGGAGAAACATATTATCATTTATACTTAATGGTTAAATTATTTAGACAGTTAAACAAACCGTATTTACCGCTTTCAAAGCCCATTGCTACAATAAGAAGTGGAAAGTCATACAAATTTCATAGTGAAGATATATTCACTGAATATAAAGAAAAACACAACAAACCTATGAAAGCACCTTTTGTTTTAGTGCCACCAAAAGGTATTAAAGAGAAAATTCCATTTGATTGGATAGTTAACGAACTAGATAGCGAAACTAGGCATTTAGAAAAAATACTTTCTAATATTAGCGATAACGTTGCTGGACATTTACGTTACCCCGATCCAATAGCTCATTATCCAAATTTAATACAATGTATTGATATACTAGGTATACATGAAAAACATCATTTTTTATTATGCAAAAAATATTATAACTTACATTGATATTGTCCTATAAAACAGATATTTCATTTGAAAATTCCTGAAAATGCGAACGGGGTGTTTTAGTTAAAAAAGACCCTCATTTCGATGGTCTATTTTTTTATCCGAAACATCAAGAAGATCTTAGAATCCATTGTGAAATGTTATACTTAAACTAATTCAGCAGAATAGTAAAATAAGATACCTTCCATTTGTTTAATTGTGTGCCAGCACATGCTATAATGAGGAGCTTATGATAATTAAGACTTTTAATTATAATTGAACGGATGCCAAGAAAAGCCTCCGACTAGCTATAAAATATGGAGGTGTAAGAGAATGAATAAACGATGGACGATTGGTAAAATTAAAGAATTTGTTGAGAACAATTCGGAAAGTAAGTTGTTATCGACGGAATATCACGGTTTTTCTCAAAAGTTACTATTTAAATGTGCATGTGGTAGTAACTTTGAAAAAACATTTACGAAATTTAAAAATAATAACCAACGTAAATGTGACGTGTGCCAACCCCCAAAAGCTTCACGCTAAACGTATAACGAATAAACGGAGTGCCGATTTCTATTCAAGAGAAGTCGGCGCTATTTTTTTATGTAAAATAAAGCATATTCTGTCCAAACAGAAAAGGGAGTTTTATTTAGGTAATAAGATTGTTTCTGTATGTAGGCTAAAGAGAAAAATAGTTAGATTTTATATTATATTTAAAATTATTTAATTTAACTACTTTTGTAGGATAAACTTTTGAATTTTCAATTAGATTTAGAAAATGAATGTAAAGCGGAAGTAATAAATTCTGAAACTATGAAATTAACACGAAAAACAGATGAAAGTAATCTTGTTTAAGGAAAAAAATGGATAATATGTTGTTCTTCAAAAAAGAAAAATCAATGAATTTAGTAAAAATGGATTAGGTCAATTAGAACTGTTGGATAAAAACATGATTTTTCCATAAATAAATTCTTTACCCAAATTTACAAGCGTTTTGAAAGAGGTTAACATTCTCCTGTTATTGTTGAATAGAAGTCTATTAGAATAGATAGGAGATGTTGGAATTGAAAAGAAAATGGTTATCTGCTCTTGGTGCTCTTGTAATAGTGGGGGGGATTGCGACAACAACTGATGGAAGAACAGCTTTGGCTAAGGAAAAATATAAGAATATCGAAAATGTCTCACATCGTGGTGCTTCTGGTTATGCTCCTGAACATACAATTACTTCCTATCAAATGGGAGAAAAAATGCATGGTGACTATATTGAAATCGATTTACAGATGACAAAGGATGGTCAATTAATTGCTATGCACGATGAAAAGTTGGATCGCACAACTGATGGGACAGGCCTAGTGAAAGACTTTACACTAGATGAAATCAAACATCTAGATGCTGGAAGCTGGTTTAATGAAGCATACCCACAATATGCTAAGTCAGAGTATGTTGGTTTACAAGTACCAACTCTTGAAGAGATTTTTCGAAAGTTCGGAAAGAATGCTAGCTATTATATAGAAACGAAATCACCTGACATTTACCCTGGAATGGAAAAAGAACTTTTACGTCTTATAGATAAGTATGACATCAATAAACAGAAATTACTTCTTCAATCATTTAGTGCTGATAGTCTTAAAATCATGAATGAAATGGATCCATCACTAAATCTAATTCAATTGTTATCTTATAAAAAGAATGCAGTGATAACAGATGAAGAAATCGCAAAAATTAAAGAATATGCAATTGGAGTGGGACCAAATCATACGTATTTAAATCAAGAATATATACAAAAGGTAGTCAACAGTGGTCTTGAAATTCACCCATATACAGTAAATGACAAAGAAAGAATGCAGCAGCTAATTGACTGGGGTGTAACAGGAATGTTTACAAACTTCCCAGACTTACTGAATGAGGTAAAGAAAGGAAAGTAAATTTCAACGGCTTGATTAATTTAAAAAATAAAAGCTCATAAACCTTGATATAAAAGGGTTTGTGAGCTTTTTGTGTTTAATAGGGGAAGGGATCATTTATAACCATTTTACGCATTTTTTAACAATCAAATTTCCGAATATATTCTCAAATACTTACTCAGCTTGCAAGCATAATTCTAAGAATTATAAACCTCGCCAGTCTATATAAAGAATAAATTATGGCATTTAAGGAATTTTAAGAAATAGCCCTTTTATTAAAAACTCGAACGGCACTGAACACCATTAAAACAATTAGTCCAATCGTAATTGTGTAGATCCATGTATATTCATTAGTCTCTACAAGACCTTGTAATAGATTATTACTATCTGAAGCTAATCGTAGAATGTTGAAATCAGCAGCTTTCGGAAAAATAGATACAACAAACCAAACTACTACAAAGAATGCTGTCCAAAGTAAGTTTGCATATATAGATTTGAATAACACGTTTCCGAGTAAAATAACAGAGATCAATAATAGACCAAATAACCACAAATTACCGACAGCAAGAACTAAATGTTCGACGTGGTCAGCTTTCCAATAGTACCAAGTGTAAAAATAGGTCACTGCAAATGCTAACCAGTACATAATAGACCAAATCACCATAGCAAAAATAGTCTTAGCCAATACAACTGTACTTCTGCGTAACCTTTTTGTAAGTAAAATAATCAGTGTACCTTCAATACGTTCGTGAATTAGCGTACCTGCAAATAATAAGGCAACAACGAATAGTCCGATTTGAGAAAAGTTTTTGAAAAATTGTCCCCATGAATCGAGTGCAGTAGGATCAGGGAAGCTCTCAGCAACTTCTTTTGGCAAAAATTCAGTCAAAATTTCTGGCATAAACTTTGCTGTTAAAGGACTTAGTATGGATAGTATTAAAAATACAGTAATAATAATTAAAAATTTATATGTTCTACTAAATTCCATCGTTTCTTTTTTAAATAATGCGATAAAAGAATTCATCGGCTCACCTCCAAGAAGATTTCATCAAGGGAAGGTTGAACAACCTCAATAGCTGTCGGATATAGATTCAGGGAAATACATTGAGCGAATAATTGTTGTTGTGTTTGAGTTAGAATATTTACTTCGATTAACAAAACATTTGATTGACATGTGATTTGTTCTTTTAAATCACTTTTCTCAATAAATAGTTTAACTTGTGTTTCGTTATCGAACATCACACGGATTTGCTGTTTACTGTTTGTTTTCATTAGCTCTGCAACACTGCCTGAAACAACAAATTTTCCATTGTGTAGCATGGCTACCTCATCACAAATTTGCTGAGCATCATGCAAAATATGTGTAGATAAAATGACAGTTGTTTCATGTTTAATTGATTGCAAGATATCTAAAATTTCTTTTCTACCAATAGGATCAAGCGCAGAAGTAGGTTCATCGCAAATAAGTAGTTTAGGCTGATGAATGAGAGCTTGAGCAATTCCAAGACGTTGTTTCATACCACGTGAGAATTGTTGGATTTTCTTTTTGTTATTAGCAAGGCCAACAAGCTGTAAATATTTCGTAGCCCGTTCTTTTCGTAAAGCTTTAGGCATTCCTGTTATTTCTCCACAAAGCATCAAATATTCAAAAGCAGTCATGTAAGCGTAGTAAGCTGGTACATCTGGTAAATAACCAACATAACGATTTGTCGGGGTATCTCCGTAAATAACTTCATCATCAAATATGCGAATCTTACCACTTGAAGTAGGGAGGAGTCCTAAAATCATTTTCATTAATGTTGTTTTACCAGCACCATTTTGACCTAGCAAACCAAAGATTTTTCCTTCTTCTAAAGTGAGGTTGATATTGTCAATTACTTTTTGTGAACCAAAAGATTTAGACAGATTATCTAGTGTTAGTATGCTCATGCTTCTCTTCCTCTCCCGAAAATAAAGTATACAATTGGGCCAATAAGTTGAAGGAATAGAACGATAACAACCCACATCGCTTTATTGCCAAATCGATAATTCGGGTGTTTTAATACATGAACCAATGCAACAATTCCAAGCGTCAATTCCAAAATAACTAAAGGGATAATAAGGGGTAATGCTTCTTGTAACGTCATATTAATCACATCCTAACTTATGTTGTAAATTTGTAAGCATCGCTTTAACATCAGTACGCTCAATCAAAGACTTGAAATTTGGATTATTAGTAACACTTGTGATTAGACTAGTTTTAATTGTTTGTTCATCACGAGGTGCATTAGATCCTAGATCAAGTTCTCTCACAAGCCATTCATCTATTAAGTCGAAAAATCCATCACCATGTAATGTGAAAGGAAATTCAATCTTGTTACACACTTGAACATATTTTTGTATCATCTCAGTGGCTTTGTCATCATTTTGTTGCAGTATATATCCTTGAGCTGCGGATAAATAGAAAACTAAAGAAGCATTGTAATGCAAATTATTAACATCAAATGCATTAATAATTTTCACCATTCGATTAACAATTTCATCAAACTGATTTGAATCATGAATATGCATCATTAAATAATTTGGTGCAATTGATAAAATGCCAATTACATATTGATACATACTTACTTGCAAAGTTTCTTTTGCTTTTTGAGGATTTTGTAGCAATTGAAATGCAGATGCTACAATAATTTCATTACCTGTATAAAGTTCAACATCATCTCCGAGTAATTCTAATACACGTTCAGGTTGTTTCAACATAAGCTGCCAATGTGCTTCAATTGATCTTGCTTGACGAATAAGTCGAAGATCATCAGAAGATTGTTCTATCCGATGACATAGATCGATTGCTTTATTGATTACATCTTGCTGTTTATCACTTGCCATTGACTGATAGTTCAGTAACAATACAGCCATTTGCATTAATAAGGGAAAACAAGAATAGTATTCATCAATAATGGATTGAATACGGGAGTAAACCTCATCAAATGGTTTTGTAGCAAATTCTTGAGATAATTCAATATACAATTTCTGTATATCTTCTTTTGTCATTTGTGGTTTATAGCCAAGTAATTCATCAATCGATAAATTATAATAGGTTGCAAGTTTTGGTAACAATAATATATCGGGATAACTGAGGCCGGTTTCCCATTTCGATACAGCGGCCTTTGAGACTCCAACGTAAGCAGCTACTTGATCTTGTGTGATCCCTTTTTGCTTTCGTAAAGAAGAAATCGTATTGGCAAACTGTAATTCTTTCATTTCCATCAACTCCTTCATATGTACAGTATATCCATTAAACAACAATAAGACGATGGAATCATAGTAGAATTTAGTTGAAAAAATCAACTGTTGGGATACTGAGTGAAAAATATAAGCAATTTTAAAAGGAATTAATTATTGGGAAATTATAGTGATTAATGTAGATTAATTAAATAAAAAATTAAAGTTAGTGGCTTTATGGTAAACCAATTGACAAGTAGTAGAATCATCTAGAAAATGATTGGATAAATGTATATAAATACGCTTCGCAACAAATTGTATGCCAATATCAACCATGGGGTCCTAATACAGAGCAAGAAACACAAGATTTTGTAACTCAAGTAATATTGGATGCCAAGAAGGATAAAAGAAGTCGACTTGTTTTTTCAATTGTTAATAAGTCAAATAACAGAATGATTGGAGCAGGGGAGATTAATATTCATGATTTCCAAAATAGAGAAGGTGAGATTGGCTATATCGTTAATCCAGCTTACTGGGGTAAAGGGATTGCTACTGAAGCAGCCAAGCTTTTAATTGAATTTGGATTTGATCAATTAAATTTGCATCGTATTTTTGCTACTTGTGATCCACGAAACATTGAATCATCAAGAGTGCTAGAGAAAATTGGCATGATAAAAGAAGGTAGAATTCGCGATTAGAAACGGGATGGCGAGATTCACTTCTTTATAGTATTTTGGAGCATGAATGGCTTGGGATATAGGCTTAATATATAAAATAATTTTTATAGGAGGGGAGAGCATTGAGTAAAATAAAAAGGCTGAAACCAGTCGAAGCAGCTCAGATTTTTATTAATAAACATTTTCCAAATTGTCAAGGTGCCATTTTAGCAGGAAGTGTAGTTCGAGGTGAGGAAACAGAAACATCTGACCTCGACATTGTTATTTTTGATCAAAATGTTCTTTCATCATTCAGGGAGTCTTTGATTGAGTTTAATTGGGCTATTGAGGTCTTTGTACATAATTTGTTTTCTTATAAACTCTATTTTGAAAATGATATTAAAAGAGCGAGACCTTCTCTGCCAAAGATGATTTCTGAAGGGATTATTCTAAAAGATGAGGGTGTAATGGGCTCAATAATAAAAGAAGCGAGTGAATTATTAGATAAGGGCCCAGAGGAATGGACAGAAGAAACAATTAAAATAAAACGCTATTTTATTACAGATACACTGGATGATTTTATCGGTTGTACCAATAGAGCAGAAGATTTATTTATTGCAAATACACTTGCTGAATTAGTAAGTGAATTCGTTTTAAGAACAAATCGTAAATGGATTGGTACATCGAAATGGGTAGTCCGCTCATTAAAGAATTATGATGAAGAATTCACCCATGATTTTGTTTATGCTTTTAATGTTTTTTATAAGACAGGTGACAAAAGTAAAGTAATCGAATTGATAGAAAAAGTTTTGAAACCTTATGGCGGGAAATTGTTTGAAGGTTTTTCACTGGGTAAAGGAGCCATAGGGGGATAGGTTAATGTTTAGAGAAATGTTAAAAGTAACCTCAATAGGAGAGAAGAAATTGAAAAACCAATATTTTGTTCAATACACACACAATAGTATAATAAATGATTATGCCATTCCAAAAGATATGTTTAAAGCAATCGATGTTGGTATTAGAGACATAGAAACCGACTTTCTTCTTACGTTAGTTCAAAATATGTTCAGATTTCCTGTTTTCTTTGTGCTGGAATCTGTGATTTTGGAACACATAGAAAAGATAATTTCGGAAAGGAATATCCCTTCCTATAAATTTACTTCTGACAGTTACATTATCAAAATTGATTCGGCTGACACATTAGAAGTAATTTGTGATTGTACGGTTGATTTAGTTTTGAATGGATTGAGCGTGTTTATTTTCCTTGGACAAGGTATTTCTGAAGTGAATTTAGTTCCAACAAGAGACTGGGATAAACCTATTGAATTTAATAACCTTGATTTTGAAAAGGTCGAAACATTTATTGCAGTAGAAGAGGTTGGGCTTACTATATTTAGTAAGAATGACAAATACAACTCACCAAGAAAAGTTACACACTATATATCGGAAGCTTATTTGCTTGATATGGAGAACAGTGACATTTGACTAGAAATATTTACAGACCTAGCAAATTAAAATCTAGGGCGGATTTAATTTAAAAAGAATATAAGTAAGGGCCTCAATCAAGATTCTTTATGTATATTTGCTTATCAACAATATTGCCCAAAATAAAAACAAATTGAATAATACTCGATTTATTAGGAGTTATCAAACTCAATGAAAAAAATGGCTATTCTTTAAATATAGTGCCATTTTTTTCGTTTGAATCAATTTCGTAATGCAAAATTAATATGAAATATAAGAAGATTTAATGATATCCAATTTTGTTCATTGTGGAAAGCGCTGTCTGTAGCGGAAAATCCAAATTGGAATATTAAATATTAAATGTGGTGAAATGTTTATCTAAATTTCAGGAATAATTGTAACTGCAATCGTATGTGTTGGAACGTCAGGATTTTTATTGTTTCTATTGTAGTACTTAATCATTAAATCATTTAAATCGTGTTGGAAATTCTCAAATTCCTGTTCCTCGAGTTTCATTTCTACAAGAGAAAAAGTTGAACGATCTTCTGTACAATTTTTTTGTTTTAGTGTTGAAAGGTAATTTTGATACTGTGTTAATAGAGTAAGTTGGTAATTAGATACGTAACTTAATTTTTCTTCATCTGTAGATTTTTTCAACTCCTCTGAGCTAAGTCGAGCTGCTTCTTCGTTTAGCGTATAGTATTTTTCAGAGACGGATCTAACTTTTTTTTCTTTGATAATTTTAATAACCCCGGCATCATGTAAAACTTGAATGTGTCGGTATAATGTTGCTTGAGGAACATCTTTAATGATTTTTACCATTTCAAGTGGAGTCAAACCTTTTTCTTTGTTTCTCATTAGGGCTTGGGCTATTTTTAATCTGACAGGATGCATTAAAATCTCAGCTTTATTCGTCATTTTTTACTCCTTTTGTAAATAGTAAGATTTTATTTTTTTTAAACAATTATATTATCAATATTAATAATAAAAAATATTATCATAAAATTTGGTGAAAAAACAACTGCAATTGAGAAGTCTTTATGTTATATTATCATTATCAATATTGATAATGAAATAATGGAAGGAGAAATGAAATGAAGCTACATTATGGTTTTGATGACTTTAAAGGTTTCGATTGGATGGCTATTTTGCCGATTGTTTTGCCAATTTTGATTGTTGGTTTAATTTTGATACTTATAGCTTTGATTGATTTATATAGGCATCGAAAGGTAAGAGAAAATATTTTATTATGGACTATTGTAATTTTGTTTATTAACACAGTAGGTCCGATTTTATACTTTACAATCGGTCGAAAAGGCGGTAGAGCATAATTGAAATTAGAAATAAAAAATGTGACAAAAAAGTTTAAGGATAAGGTAGCGGTAAATAATTTTTCTTTGGAATTTGAAACAGGTCAATGTATTGGGCTTATTGGTCCAAATGGTGCAGGGAAATCTACACTCATTAAAATTATCGCAGATATTCTAATTGCTGATCAGGGGGAAGTTCTCCTTGATGGAAAGAAAATTTCAGATATGAAGCGAGAGATTGGATATCTTCCGCAATATCCTGACTTCTTCTCATGGATGACAGCTAAAGAAATACTACTTTTTATGGGTGGCTTATCAGGTATACCGAAAAAGGAATTAGTTAAAGATATACCAGTAATTTTGGATAAAGTAGGACTTTCTAAAGAACACAATAAAAAAGTTCAAACTTTTTCAGGGGGTATGAAGCAAAGGTTGGGTATTGCTCAAGCACTTCTTCATAAGCCATCTTTAATAGTCATGGATGAGCCTGTTTCTGCCTTGGATCCCATAGGGCGTAGAGAGGTGTTAAATTTAATTCAAGAAATTAAACATGAAGCGACTATTTTATTATCCACCCATATATTAAGTGATGCAGAAGAGATATGTGAACGCTTTGTAGTCATGAAAGACGGACTTAAAATAGAAGATACAACATTGGCAGAATTATTAAATAGAGATTGTGAATCGGTAATGCATCTTGAAATAACTGCTAAAGATTTAGGGTGGGTTCAGTTAATTAGAAAGCTTCCATATGTAAAGAACGTGGAGTTAATAGGGAATAGAGCCAAAATTTCGATGGAAAATATTCAGAAAAATAAAAATATGATACTTTTTAATGCATTGGAAAACAAAGTCGATCTTATAAAGTTTGAGGTTGGTAGCACTGATACACTCGAAGAAATATTTTTGAAAATGGTGGTGAACGCATGAATCAACAATTTAATATTTTAATGAAAAAAGAACGTGTTCAGCTACTTCGCGATTTTAGGATTATCTGGCTGCCACTCGTATTTATTTTTTTAGGTGCTACGCAGCCAATTATTACTTATTTTCTACCTTCGATATTAGGGTCACTAGGCGGAAACCAGGGGATTACTATTGATCCTAATATGGTTCAACAAGACGGAGGACAGGTGCTTGCTTCAACCATTGGTTCTCAATTTGACCAACTTGGTATTATTATTATTGTTGTTTCTATGATGGGAATTATTCAGTCTGATAAGAATAACGGAATGCTTGATTTTATTTTAACAAGGCCAGTAACAGTAGGCACATACATTGGCGGAAAGACGCTTTCAAGCTTTTTGTTTGTAGCTACAAGCATTACGATAGGTTATTTTATTTCGTACTTATATGTAAGTTATTTATTTAACAGCATTCCTATTTCACGCATGTTAATAGCATTGGTCTTCTACCTTGTATGGGCTCTTTTTATGATTACGTTTACTACTATGATTAGTACGATTTTTAATGGACAGGGAATTATTGCTATGTTTAGTATTTTATTTCTCCTTATTATTCGATTAATTTGTGGTTTACATTCAATAAATGGTTTACTAAACCCTGCAGGAATGAGTCAACATGCCACTGAGTTATTAATAACAGGATCAGTTAATTCGAGTCTTTACGGAAATTTTTTTATTACACTTATATGGATTTTGATAACATTAAAGATGTCTCATTATTGGATTTCTCAAAAGAAATACCATACAAACTAACCGAAATGTTCCCATTGAAGATAGTATTGAAATAAAACAAAGAGCCTTGCAACCGATAAAATTAGCAAGGCTCTTAGTAATTGATTGTATTATTTAGATTGCTCATTCTTTTTCTTCAGCACTCTTATTTATCATTGTAATAAATTCTGTAAAACCAGAGTTAAACCGATTTTCATAGAAAAACCCTAGCTTTTCATATAAATGGATAGCTCGTTTGTTAAATGTAGCAACAGTTAGTCGAATAGGTGACTCTCCAAACTGATTCTTAATAAAATAAATAATAGAAGTACAAAATTCAAAGCCAAATCCTTTACCAACAAGGTTAGGATTCATTCCTAAACCTATGTCGATCAAATCAGCATCATAGACACCAAATTTGTAGCCGGCTGGCACCTTAGCTGATTCCCCAACACAAAAAAATCCGACTATTTGATTATGTTCATCAACAATTGCTTTAAACTGATCGTTAAGCAATTCTATTATATTTTCATCTGTGCAGTCATTGTTGTAGAAGTCATATGGTGGATCGTATTGCCAGTTAAGAATTTCTTTTGCAAGTGTTTCATTCATCTCTTTTATTTGTACTATCAATTTAATCCCTCACTTCTCCTTTTTTTAACCTCGTCCGTATTCAATTAAGTACAAGTAGGCAAATCATCAACAATGTTTTACTATTATTACTGTGCTATTATTATAGATAGAAGTAATTGTACAATTTCATAATGCAAAATTCATATGAAATATACAAACATCTAATGATAACCAATTTTGTTTATTGTGGAGCGAAAGACGGCGAGTCCTCGAAAATGCATTCGCATTTTCTTCGTGCGGTGCTAATTCAAGGAAGCTAATTCAATGTCCTACGGGAAAAGCTTGAGCTGAAAGCCCCGCAGGAAGAAATTCTTTTGTTAAAAAGAATTTCTTGCGACGAAGCTAGCGAAGCGATGCAGGAGCGCATCTTTTAAGGAACAAAGCCTAAGAACGCCACGTCCTGTGGCAACGGCTTCGTGACCAACATCGTGTTGGCCCGAGGAGATTGAAGCCAAGCCCGTGGAAAGCGCCGTCTGTAGTGGAACATCCAAATCTGAATAGTGAAAAGTGAATGTTTTTAACCCTGCTGCTTAATATAAAGCTCTTAAAAATAAATGAATAATAGGAAAGCGCTCTAACCATGTTTCTATCGTTAGAGCGTTTTTTGATATAAATCCCGAAATCTATGACTTTTTGATAAATCTACTTCTAAACTCAATACTCCGAGACTATATATTAATAGAAAGTAATTTGTAATAGAGGAGGAGTTGCTATTTTAAAGAAGTCATCAGTTGGGATAATCCAATTTTTATTGGCTCTTGCTTTTATGTATTTCGGTTATATGAAATTAACTGCTAATCCAATGCATGTAGAGAATTTTACTGAAGTATTTGGCTACGGAAAGATTATCATGTATGGTGTAGGTGCAGTTGAAGTTACTTCATCTATCGGCTTATTAATAGGTTTTTGGAAGAAAGGATTTGTGCCTATTTCTAGTGGAGCATTAGCTGTTGTGATGGTTGGAGCTACATCAACACACTTAATGGTAGGACAAGGTCTAGAAATTGCTATGAAGCCCTTTATATTCTTCGTGCTAAACGTAGTCGTATTTTTGGTATCAACTAGTGAAAGCGTAGAAGACTAATTTTGGAATTAGATGTGTAAAAGAAAAACTAGAATTTCCTTACCAAATAAATAGATTGAAGTAATCGATACTTCGGTAAAGGGCTATCTAGAAAATCTATTTCTATGATGGCCTAATTTTATTTCTGAATATTTAGATATTTATTTTTGTAAAAATGATAAGATAGTATAATAAGGAAAAATAGAGGGAGTGTATAGTTATTCTAAAGAGAAAGTACGGAAATCGCCCTGATTGGAAACGCATTTTACAAAAGAATTATGCACAATCCTATCTTGATACGAAAGAATTTAAAGGCTATATTGCATTACTCGATATGGTTAAAGTAGCTAGCCCACTCTATGTGAATCATGAAGAGGAAAATATATGTATTGTTGATGATGGCTATATATGGTTACAGCAGTTTCCTAGTAACAGCAATCACGCAATAACCACTACGTTTGATAGGAACGGTAATATCGTATATACATATATTGATATTTGCCTCCGCAATGGTGAAGAAAACGGTATACCTTATATGGATGATTTATATTTGGATATCGTGGTATTACCTTCAGAAAAGACTTTTCTATTAGATGAAGATGAATTAGAAGAGGCTTTACAAAATGGAGAAATTGATCAGGCTCAGTATGATTTAGCATGGAAAGAAACAAATACACTCATGAATCTATTACATAACGGAAGTTTTAAGTTATTAAATTTAGCACAGAAGCATAAAGAGATTTTAGAGATAATAAAGCTTGAAAGTGGGGAGAAAGTGAAATGACAGATGAAAGATACCCGATTGGTCAGTTTGAATGTGATGATGTTATTTCGAAAGAGCAAGTTGCAGAATGGGTTGAAGAAATTCGTGTACTACCAGAGCAATTAACAGAAGTTGTCAAAGACTTAAGTGATGAAGAACTTAATAGATCATATCGCGAAAATGGATGGACTGTCCGCCAACTTGTTCATCATATTGCAGATAGTCATATGAACAGTTATATACGTATAAAACTAGCTTTAACTGAAGAAACACCAACCATTAAACCGTATGAAGAGACAGAATGGGCAGAGCTACCAGATTCTAGCCTACCTATATCCGTATCATTACAGTTAATCGAAAGTCTTTATGTAAGATGGATTTATTTGCTACAAAGCTTAACTGAAGAACAGTTGAAACGAGCATTCTTACATCCTGTTTCGGGTATTACAACAGTAGAAAAGAGTATTGGCATTTATGCATGGCATGGTAAACATCATTTAGTTCATATCCAAAATGCTTTGAAATAGAAGAGAGTACAGCTTAACTAGAAAGTCGTTAAAATTGCATGTGTTTTTTCTGTTCGATATGATTAAACTGTAAAATTTATCTTCATATAGGAGTGACATGTATGTATCGTAAAGTGGAGGATTTTCTGGAAGATTGGACGGCTTCTTCAAAAGGAACATTGAATGTTATGAAAGCAATTACGAATGATAAATTAGACCAAGGTATAGTAGAAGGACATAATACACTTGGTTGGTTAGCATGGCATTTAATTAGCGCTGGCGCGGCATTTGGTCATTTAGCTGAACTTCAAGTGCCTGGACCAGGTCGGCATCAAGAAATGCCAACAGATATTGCTGAAATTATTGATGCCTATGAACAGCTTTCAGAGGGCTTTAAAAATGAAGCGGCAAAACTATCAGATGAGGATTTTTTAGAAGAGGTCAATGGCTTCGGCGGCCCAGTTTTACGTGGTAAGTTTTTACGTTCGCTAATCGATCATCAAACACATCATAGAGGACAAATGACAGTGTTATTACGCCAAGCGGGATTAACAGTACCGGGTGTTATGGGTCCAACAAGAGAAATGCAACAACAATAGAAATTACGCAGACTAAAGGAATCTATTTTTCGGAATGGATTCTTTTATTTTATTTCATGAAGTAAATGGAGAGAACAATGGAGCAACTTAAGAATGTATTAGAACTTATAAAATTTGGCGAAAAATTAAAAATGGAAATGTATCAGAAAAAGTAACCAAATGATAAATTCATTTTGGCGGAGTGGTTTATAAAAATCTACATGGGGGGATGGTATGAAGCATGCACTTGTAATTGGTGGAACAGGGATGCTATCGGGCGTTTCTTTATGGTTAAATGAGCAAGGCTATAAAGTATCGATTATTGCTAGAAATAAAGAAAAAATGCAGCTGCTTATTAACCAAGCACTAGAACCTACGAAAATAATTCCAAATTATGTGGACTATACTGATACACATATATTAGCAAATTGTTTAGATACCTTAATACAGAAGCATGGACCGGTAGATATGGTTGTTGCATGGATTCATTCTAAAGCAAAATCAACTCTTCCGACCCTAATCAAGCATTTAAAGTCAGACAAAGAATGGTCGTTCTATCATGTTTTAGGGAGTAGCCGTGAGATACCAACTGTAGAGGAAATAGGAGCCCCAACTAGTTGTAATTACGCTACAATTCAGCTCGGGTTTATACGCGAAAATAATCGTTCTAGATGGTTGACGAATGATGAAATATCAAATGGAGTTAAACGCGTGATGCAACACAGTAACTCTGGAAATTGGACAGTAGGAAGGCTAGAACCTCAGCAAAGCAGACCATAAGAATTACTCATAATAATTGCGAAGAAGGCTATCCGAAAGTTTCGGTAGCCTTTTTCTTATTTACAATGTTTATAAGAAAGCTTATTTTCGCACTAAAGGATTATAAGTGAATTGCCACGAAATGCCGAAACGATCCTGTACCCAAGTGAATAGTTCAGAGAAACCGTAATTGTTTAATTCCATTAATGTCATACCACCATCAGCAACCACTTTAGCATAGCGTTCAATTTCTTCTTTTGTTTCACATACGATAAAGATGGAGAAAGAAGGGGTAAAGTCAAAATTATGCTTAATCGGACTATCATTCAATAAAATGCGATAGCCTTTAAAATCAAGCTCTGCCATAGACACTTGAGTTGAATCGGGCATATAAGCTACTTTAACGAGTGAGAGATCCGTAAACCATTCTTGATATTGTTCAATTGCTTCTTTTGCTTGACCTTGGAACATTAGAAATGCTTTTGCATCTTTCAAATGACATTCTCCTTTTGTTTAAGAATTTTTCTTTTGAGCTTGGCGAAAAAGTTCCTTTGTTTTAAAGCCTTGTCCTAAAATGTCCTTCATTTCTTCTAGACGATTCTTTTGTGTTTCTTCTCTTTTGGCACTGAATACATAACGTGCCCAATCTTTTTGATAGCCTGGGGTTAGTGATTCATAAAAAGAGAGCAACTTTTTATCTGATGATAAAAATTCCTTAAGTTGTGGAATCATTTCGATATAATCATCGACGCACTGGCTGTTTGCAGTTTTTTTCTTGCCTTTTTGTTTGCCATCAACCTTGATAGACAGAATCGAGAATGTATCATCTAACGAAGATAAAGTGGCAAATTTATAGTCGCTACCCACAATGTATTTTTGTTCATCAACAGAAATAGCGGGGAAAATCGCATCACGATGGATATATGTATCATACGATTTGTTCCCTTTTTTAGGATAAACAAAGAACAGATAGCCTTGCTCAGAGATCAGTTTCTCTTCGATGCACTGTTGCAAATAGGCAGTTAGTTCTTCAATTGAAAAGACGAATGCGATCACACGATCAAAGGGTTTAGTGGTTGTAGTTTTGATGCCTTCTAATAAGAAAGTGTCAGGCGCGTTATGAACATGGACTTTTGTACCTTCAGTTAGTTTGAATTTTGAATTCATGATAGACCTCCATGCTGATATTATGCCATAAATGTTTGTAATTTCCTTGTCATAGCATTTTAATTTTTCGGTAATTTATTTCCTTTAAGATTAGATATAATAAAAGTGGGAAGTGTAATTATAGATCGACAAAAAAAGAGGTGCAACAGATGAGATATTCTAAACAAATTTTAAGTTGTATGCTAGCTGTGGGATTATTGAGTGCTTGTTCTGGGAATGTCACGAAAAACGTTGAAAATAATAATACAGATAATCCAACTGAAAAGCATGAGCAAACAGATCAGAGCAAAAGTGAAGCAGCAACAAGCGGAGAGACTACTAATACGGATGCTGAAGCAGAACAAACAAAAGACGATCAATCGACGAATCAACCGATAAACTCAAATAACAACAGTCAAACTGAAATAAATGGAAACAATCAAACAGATGTCATTGCTTCGATAAAGAAACAGCTAAAGACGAAGTTGCCGGTATCACTCCCAAGTCAACTTCCATTAAAAGAAGGGAAGCATTTAACTGCAACAACTACCGTAGAGAAAAATAAATATACAGTTGTTTTTTATGAAATGGATAAAGAAGTACCAGTAAATGATCCATCTTTGAAAAAGGCTTCAAAAAAATCCATTATTGCGAAATATACAGTGGTGAAATACAGCAGCTTAGAAAAGGCTAATGAGAAAATTAGCTTCGAAGATTTTAGTAAAGCTGGCGGGCAAAAGATGAATCTGGGCCATAATATTATAGGTTATCAGGATGCAGGAGCAGGATCATTATGGACCAGCTGGAATGAAGGACGTTGGTCTCTTGCTACCCATACAAGAACAACCAAACCAGAACTTGGACTCGAATTGGCAAAGCAAGCAGTTGAATTTTTAGAAACTAACTCATTACCTATTCCAAAACCAAATGGATCTATTCATTTAGATGCCATTAAATCTACAGAAAATAATGTGAAATGGCAAAATAATAACATTGTGTATTCGATTGAGAAAGTAAATGATCCAATGGATGCTTTGAAAATGGCAACATCTATGAAATAAGATATTTTGATTATTCAAGATAAAAACAAGGTTCCAACAAGGAATCTTGTTTTTATGGGAATTAGAAAACGCGGTAATGACACTTTGCGTAGTTCGATTTGGAAGTTAGTTGATGGTCAGTGGCAGATGTTTTTCCACCGAGGAACGATTGTAGCTGAATAGGTATGATGTAAACAAAGGGGGATGAATTTGAATATTAGACTGTTAGATGAATCAGATGCAATAGCATACCGGGAGTTAAGGTTAGAAGCATTAAAAGACAGTCCTGAAGCTTTTGCTACCATATATGAAGATGAGCTAAAAAAAACTTTGGAAGATTATCGAAATGGGTTAAGTCGAAAAGAATTTTGGGTTTTTGGCGCTTTTGAAAAGGGTCAACTAGTTGGTGTTGTAACACTAATTAGAGAGCAAGGCCATAAGTTACGCCACCGTTCAACGATTTTCGCAATGTATGTAACATCAGAAGGCCGAAGAAAAAGAATAGGAAAAAGCTTAATGCAATCAGCTATCCATCATGCGAAGCAAACTGATGGGATTGAGCAAATTTACCTTTCAGTTGTAACGACCAATACACCTGCAATCAGTTTATATTTATCCTTGGGCTTTGAAATATACGGAACAGAAAAAAGAGCATTGAAATCCAGTGATTCAACCTATTGGGATGAATATCATATGGTTTTACGTTTAATTTAAGAACTTACCTATTGAAGGGAACAGTGCAGATGACTATCCTTTATTTTGTTCGCCACGCACATTCAATTTATACGCAGGATGAATTGGGTAGACCTCTTTCAGAACAAGGTTTCCGTGATGCCGATACGTTAACAAAGCTATTAGATCAAGAAGCAATTGACATAGTAATGGCAAGTCCGTATAAACGTGCGATTCAAACGGTTGAAGGAGTAGCACAAAAGATTGGAAGAGATGTTTATATCCACCCTGACTTCCGTGAACGGTTGCTCTCTGTAAAACCTGTAGAGAATTTTGAAGAGGCAATTTCTAAGGTATGGACTGATCCCTCCTTCTCATTTTCGGGTGGAGAATCTAACATTGAAGCGCAGAAACGAGGAGTAGAAGCTTTACTTAAAGTACTTGCACAATATGAAGGGAAAAGAATTTTAATCGGTACACATGGTAATTTAATGGTGCTAATAATGCAATATTTTGACAAGAGTTTTGATTTTTCATTTTGGCAGCAGTTAGCAATGCCGGACATTTATAAAATGGAATTTAAGATGAACCGATTAAACTCAGTAGAAAGACTATGGATTGAAAATTAAGTTGTTAGTCTCTTTCTTATATTACAAAATATGAATCTGTGTTATTTTCCCATGTTTTCTGTTATAACTAAGTTGTATTGGGGGAATTATTTTGAGCAAATATCAAACCTTATTATTTGATGTTGATGATACATTATTAGATTTTTCTGCAGCAGAGGATGAGGCACTGCACCGCCTATTTGCTGAAAATAATCTAGAATTAACAGACGAGGTTGAAAATCGTTATAGAGAAATTAACACCAGCTTATGGTCTGCGTTTGAAGAAGGGAAAGTTTCTCGAGAAGAAATTGTTGATACACGTTTTGGTCTTCTTTTTAAAGAGTATGGTAAGGAAGTCGATGGCAAACTATTAGGTGAACGCTATCAACAATTAATAGCAGAAAACCATGATTTTATCGAAGATGCTCCAGAACTAATCAATAGTTTAGCTTCTCAGTATAATCTATATATTGTGACCAATGGAGTAACAAAGACGCAGTATAAACGTTTAAAGGATTGTGGATTATATCCACTGTTTAAAAATATCTTCGTATCTGAGGATACCGGATATCAAAAGCCGATGAAGGAATATTTTGACTATGTATTTTCACGTATTCCAACATTTGATCAGCATTCTACATTAATTATAGGGGACTCTCTTTCATCCGATATGAAGGGTGGACAGAATGCTGGAATAGATACATGTTGGTTTAATCCACATCATAAAGTGAATAATACTTCCGTGAAACCAATGTATGAAATCGAACGTTTAGAAGACTTACATGCTCTTCTTAAAGAGCAACCTATCCTTTCAAAGTAAATAAAATGTAAAATAACTGCATCATCTTTGTCTATGTATAGCAAAGGTGATGCAGTGTTTATTTTAGAATATAATTTTTTGTACATAATAACATAACATAAAAGCTCGTACTCGCTGGACTTATTTGCGAAGATTTACTTTTCATGCAGCATTTTTTGAATATTAAGTCTTTATAAAAATAGTAATAAATACCCATAATTATTTCGCTTTTAAGTATTTACTTTTTTGGAAAATGAGCGTAGTATTACCTCACAAATTAAGTTTCATATTTCTAAATCGCTGAAGTGTAATTCGCGGGGAAACCAATTTTTTGGGATGTATAATCTATATCCTTGGGGTGAATCCTTAATTAAGGTAGGGCTACTCATGGTCCAAATCCGACAGCTAACCTCGTAAGCGTTATAAGAGAAGAAAAATGGAGCTTGTTAGGCAAACCACGATGTCTACAAGTCTGTTTCGTATGGGCTTGTAGGCTTTTTTTCTTTTCTTTTAGTTAGAATTACGAGACTCATTCTTTCGGAGAAGGTGTAAATGGTGAAATTTTCGTTAAAACGAATGTTAATTGGTAGACCCTTAAAGTCTACAGAATTAGGAGAACAAAGGTTAAGTAAAAGGAAAGCACTTGCGATCTTATCATCCGATGCTTTGTCTTCTGTAGCATATGGTCCTGAGCAGATATTAATCGTCTTAATGACGCTAGGAGCAGCAGCTTATTGGTATTCGATTCCTATTGCTGTCTTTGTTGTTGTACTTTTAGTGGCATTAATATTGTCATATAAACAAATTATTTTCGCTTATCCACATGGTGGCGGTGCCTATGTTGTATCGAAGGAAAACTTAGGCATAAATGCAGGGCTTGTATCTGGTGGTTCTCTGTTAGTGGACTATATTTTAACAGTAGCAGTTAGTATTTCTGCAGGTACAGACGCAATTACATCAGCGTTTCCTGCATTGCATGAATATAATGTAGAAATATCTATTGTCTTTTTAGTCATCTTAACAATCATCAATTTACGAGGTGTGACTGAATCTGCTTCTGTGTTGGCTTATCCTGTCTATCTATTTGTTGCAGCATTACTCATTTTAATTGTAGTAGGGATTTATAAAATCGTGACAGGTCAATTTTCACCGGATCTTCACGCAGCAATCGGTACTCCAGTTGCAGGGGTAAGTTTATTCATTTTATTAAAGGCTTTTGCCTCTGGGAGTTCTGCCTTAACGGGTGTCGAAGCAATTTCAAATGCGATTCCTAATTTCAAAGACCCAGGTCCTTCTAATGCTTCAAAAACGTTGATGGTAATGGGGGGGTTATTGGCAGTCTTATTCTGTGGAATTGTTTTTTTAGCCTATTACCTAGGTTCTTCACCAAGTCCAACTGAAACAGTTGTATCGCAAATTTCTGAGGATGTCTTTGGTCGTTCTCTATTTTACTTTATTATACAAGGCGTTACAGCACTTATTTTAGTATTGGCAGCAAATACAGGTTTCTCAGCGTTTCCACTCCTTGCAGTAAATCTTTCGAAGGATAAATATATTCCTAGAATGTTCCAAGTTAGAGGTGATCGTTTAGGTTATTCAAATGGGATCATCATGTTGAGCGTATTTGCTATGCTTCTAATCCTGCTTACTCATGGTTCAACAGAAAAGCTAATTCCTTTATATGCTGTTGGTGTATTTATCCCGTTTACTTTAGCTCAAACAGGTATGATGGTGAAATGGTGGAAGGAAAAACCAAAAGGTTGGGGTAGCAAGTTTGCTATTAATACGGTAGGTGCATTTATATCATTTGTAGTTGCCATGATTTTCTTCATTACAAAATTTGATCATGTTTGGCCAATATTAATCTTTTTACCAGCCTTAATTTTTTCATTCCATCGTATAAAAAATCACTATGATTTGGTTGGCGATCAATTACGTGTCGATAAATTGAACAATGTACTCCCAACTATTGGCGGCAATATCATTTTAGTTCCTGTTGGGGGTATTAGCAAGGTTGTGGAGAATTCATTAAGTTATGCTAAGTCACTTTCTCCTGAACATTTAATTGCTGTTTATATAGGGTTTGATAAAGAAACAATGCATGAGTTTGAAGAAAAGTGGGAAAACAGATTCCCAGATGTAAAGTTGTTGGCACTGTATTCACCTTATCGAAGTTTAATATCTCCACTGTCGAAAGTTATTGATAAGATTGAAAACAAAGCAAGACAAGAAAATCGCCAAGTTTCCGTTATCATTCCACAATTTATACCCAAAAAAGGATGGCATAATATTTTGCATAACCAATCCAGTTTATTAATTAGGACATCACTGCTGTATAGCAAAAATGTTGTACTTATTACGGTTCCATATCACCTCAAAAAATAAATTGAGTAATGAAATTTTTTAAAGGAATGTTTTTTTAGTTGAAAATAGGGAATAGTAAAATTACACAAGTTTATCTTAAATAATGCAGGAAAAAATCAATTCGATTACCACAAAAGTTAAGTGAAATAAGTTACGCTCAATCACGGTTAAGGAGGCAAGAATCCAATGAGGTTATTCGTGTTTTATCTAGGGCTAGTATTGTTGATAGTAGGCCTAGCATATCCAACTGGGATAGCGAATGCGAATATTTTTAAGTATATATTATACATTGGTATTATTGCATTTGGTATTGGAGTCTTATTACTACCAGGTAAATTGAGCAAAAGTAAGGAATAAATACCGAAACTTATTTTTGCCAAGTATCCTTAAAGAATGTTGTTGGAATGAGGTGATGTGATGTTCGCACGATTCGAGGAGATTGAAGGCTTTATAGTGAAAGGTTTTTCAGTACAAAATGGAGCTTGGGGAGATATCCCAGTCCAATGGAACAAACTTGAACAAGAAATAGATAAGCTGAATAAGCGACCTAAAATTACGTATGGTGTTTGTGTATCAATGGGTGATGAGGGGTTGCACTATGTAGCAGGATTAGTGTCAAATGCTGTCAAAGGAATCCGCGTCCCAGATCAGGTATTAGTTTCAGCAGGCCGTTATCTAGTAGGAATCGTAGAACACGGAATTGAAGACATTCCAGCAAGTTTAGAAGCGTTATTGAATGTTAAGGGAATTAACTTTAGACATGCTCCATGCTTCGAAAAATATCTCTTTTATGATGAAGCAGAAAATAACGAGATTGAACTTTGGGTTCCAATTGAATAAATCATTTCATAAATGAAAGCTACAGAAAAAAATCTGTAGCTTTTATTTTGTTAAAAAATACCTTATAAGGCGCAATCATGATAGTCTATTAATATTGGTGTGTATTTTTTAGAATTGTAGGGGGTGTAGTATTGGAAAATAAGAACAAAATAATAACCAGTCCATTCGAAAAAATCATGAATTTTAGAGATATGGGCGGCTATCAAACGGAAGATGGAAGACGTGTTAAGAAGGGGATTTTTTATCGTTCAGGTGATTTATCAAAAATGACAGAGAATGATAAAGTTGTATTTGAGAAACTAGGTATAAGAACCATTTTTGATTATCGAGATGATGGTGAAGCGAAAGCAAAACCAGATCCAATTTTCGGAAATGTGGTGAATATACGTATTCCAGCTAAAGGTAATGTAGGATTTGAAATGCCGACAGTTACTTTAAAGGATCTGGATCAGCGGGATTTTCTCCAGAATATTAATGAAGATAACTTCACTAAAATGTATAGCCAGTTAGCATTTAATAATCCTTCCTATCAAAGATTAATGGATATCGTCCAAGAACCAGATCAGCTCGGATTACTACATCATTGTGCAGCTGGCAAGGATCGTACAGGTGTAGGAGGTGCTTTAATATTGCTAGCATTAGGCGTTCCGCGAGATACGGTATTAGTGGATTATTTATTGACAAATCATTATATGAAACCAATGAGAGATGCGATGATTCCGATATTATCTAAGCTTTTAAACGAACAAGAAATGCAACAGTTCGGGGATATAATGAGTGCTAAAGAAGGATATTTACAAGCTGTCTTTCATGCAATTGATCAACAATATGGAAATACGGATAGATTTTTAGAAGGGGAGTTTGGGTTAGATTTTTCTAAACGTCAACAACTTCAACAATATTATTTAGAATAATAGAGAAGGGATGTCTTATTTATACTTATAAGATATCCCTTCTTTTTTAATAATTTTACTCCTCGGATTATTCAAAGAATTTTTAATTATGAAGCTGATTTATAGGTGAAGAAAAAATTATTTATTTTTCCATTTTTTATTGATTTTTGTATATAAATTGTTTATCGTTTTTTTATGTTGAAAAAGAGGAATAACAACTATGAAGCTAAAAGGAGATGTAAAATGACGACCGAAAAAAGCAAACAAAAATTTATTGTAGCTGGATTGCTACTTACCATACTTATGTCATCTATGGACAATACCATCGTAGCTACAGCAATGGGAACGATTGTTGGAGACCTTGGAGGAATGGATAAGTTTATATGGGTGACATCTGCATATATGGTTGCAGAAATGGCCGGAATGCCGATTTTCGGAAAGCTCTCTGATATGTTCGGCCGAAAACGATTCTTTATTATGGGGCTAGCACTATTTATGATTGGATCCATATTATGTGGTACAGCTCAAAGTATTGAACAGTTAAGTATATACCGTGCAATTCAAGGAATTGGTGGCGGTGCTTTAATTCCCATTACTTTTACGATTATGTTTGATATTTTCCCTCCAGAAAGCCGAGGAAAAATGGGAGGACTTTTTGGAGCAGTTTTCGGGTTATCTAGTGTTTTTGGACCCTTACTTGGAGCGTATATAACAGACTATATTAGTTGGCATTGGATTTTTTATATCAACCTGCCACTAGGCATTATTTCTCTCGTTCTTATTTCGTTATACTATACTGAATCTCTTCAACATCAGAAACAAAAAATCGACTGGCTTGGTGCTATTACGCTTGTTGGAGCGGTTGTCTGCCTAATGTTTGCACTTGAATTAGGGGGCAATAAATATGAGTGGGACTCAATAAATATTATTAGTTTATTTTCAGGATTTCTAGTTTTATTTATCGTATTTCTATTTGCTGAAAGAAGAGCATCAGACCCTATTATTTCGTTTTCGATGTTTAAAGATAGGATTTTTGCTGCAAGTACCATTTTAGGTCTACTTTTTGGGGTAGCCTTTATAGTTGGTTCTGTATACATTCCAATTTTCATTCAAGGAGTAACAGGTGGTAGCGCAACTAACTCTGGCTTAATTCTTTTGCCAATGATGCTAGGGGTTGTTGTATCTGCTCAAACGGGAGCTATAAGTGCTGCAAAATTTGGATATCGGAATGTAATGATGGTTTTCGCTCTTATTTTTGTCAGTGGAATCTATTTACTAAGTACGATTAATGCAGAGACCACTAGAGCCACTGTAACGTGGTATATGATTATTGTTGGCTTAGGTACAGGAGCTTCTTTTTCTGTTTTAAATATGGCGGCGATTCATAATATTGGACCTGAACAGCGTGGTTCTGCAAATTCAACCGTATCATTTGTTCGTCAATTGGGAATGACAGTGGGGATTACGATATACGGAATCATTCAACGCAATGTCTTTTCTAGCGATATGAAAGAGACTTTTCATGGAGCTGAAAATGCGTTTAATAGCTCGAGTAATGATCCGCGTGCATTGCTTTCTGAGCAAGCTCGTGCAAATATCCCTGAAGACGTTCTTCATAAAATTATTGATGCACTAGCAAATTCGATTAGCTATACTTTTTCATGGGCACTTATCCCTGCTGTTTTGGTCGTTGTTTTTGTTTTCTTGCTGACAAACGATCGTTTAGCAGGTAGTGATAATGCTGAAAAAAAATCACAGGTTGAGTAGAGTAAATGTATTTTTAATTAAGTCTAATAATAGTTGTCTGCTTTAAGGCAAATTGGAAGAAACGTAACACCTAGGTTTATATTCAACTTAGGCGATGCGTTTCTTTTTTTAAATCAATTGAATTATGGATTTAGAATATGCACTTATTTGTAAATAAAAGAATTTTAGGTGGATAAAGGGTTAAAAAATGTTATGATTATTTAATAATTTAAAATGTTATGATTATTTAATGGTTTATAGAGTTATTAAATTTGTCAGGGTAGTGTTTTTTGCTAGATTATGTGAACTACTTTCCAATAAATAGTAAAGAACTTAAGTTTATTGATTTTATATTAGCGTGTTCGCACAGTGGATAAAAGTATCAACAATATTCATTAACATAGCCAATAGTTCAGATAATCAATTGAGTGACTTTGAGTAAAGTGAGGGAGTTTAAAGTTGAATATAGCAGCGATGTTGAAGATGACGATTGCAATGGCCCTTTTTGGGTCTATTGGATTTTTTACAGTTAATACCGGAATTCCTGCAGAAGAATTAGTTTTTGTACGGTGTATTTGTGCAACTCTTTTTCTAGGAGGTATGTGGTTATTTACAGGAGGTTATAAAGCAGAGCAATTTTCGCGAAAAGAAGTAGTCAAAACGATAATCTGCGGAGTATTTCTTGTGCTTAACTGGGTATTTTTATTTAAAGCATTTGAAGAAATGTCAATTTCAGTGGCGATTTCAATTTATAATTTAGCACCCATATTTGTCCTAATATTGGGTAGTTTACTTTTAAAAGAAAAGATGTCTGTAAGTGCTGTATTTGCAGTAATTGTATGTTTTTTAGGAAGTGTCCTGATTATTGGGATGGAGCAATTTACATCAATATCGGCAATCATTAATTCTGGATTTGCTTGGGCTATTCTTTCAGCAATTTGTTATGCGATGACAATGTTTGTAGGGAAAGGAATTACGCAATTAAGTGCTTATGCATTGACCTTTATTCAGACAACAGTCGGGATTATTATGTTATTACCCTTTATTGATTTTGGTGTTTTTCATGGTTTGACAGGGTGGAATTGGTTTTATATTTTGGGGACGGGCTTAATACATACGGGTTTTGTGTATTACTTATTCTTTGATAGTCTGCGGAATTTACCGACAATCATTGTTTCTGCATTAGTTTTCGTAGATCCAGTAGTTGCAATTTTACTCGATATATTAATTTTAGATTTCCGACCAACAATTTGGCAAACACTAGGTATTGTGTTGATCTTCGGTGGTATTATTTATACATTAGTGAAACCAAGTAAACAGGCATTGGATTAAAATAAAGGCACTCAAAGTAATGTTGAGTGCCTTTTAACTATGCGAATGTTTTAACCATTAGTACGTGCTCAATACCAGCGTCTAGGAAGATGCCAGATTTCACTTCGTAGCCTATTTTTTCGTAAAAGCCTTGTGCTTGTAATTGGCCATCTAATTTTACTTTAGGTGCGCCAAGTTCTTTTGCCTTATCTTCTAATGCTTTGATGATGATACGACCAATACCGTGCGAACGATATTCTTCTAAAACAGCTACACGTTGGATTTTACCAACACCTTCAACTAATCGGATGCGACCTGTACCAATTGCTTTGTCATCATCAGTTGTCACAAGGAAATGATAACATTCGCCACCAAGGTGATCATAAGAATCGATTTCTTCTTCTTGTGGAACCTTTTGCTCTTCTACAAAAACTTTCATACGAATATCAAATTCTCTTTGTAAATCTTCTTGTGTTGTAATTTCAAATACGTTCACATCGATCTTCCTCTCTTGTTTTAGTGCTATGTTGCATATTATATATGAAAAAAACTAGAAAGTAGAGTATTAAATAAAGCGGATTAGTGTGTAATTAACAAAAAAGTTTGTTTTATAAAGCTCACGAAAGTAATTTTAAACCAATGGCTGCAGATAAAATCATTACAATAAATAAAATTCGCTTCCAATCTTTTGATTCACCAAAGAAAAGCATGCCGATTAAAGCTCCGCCTGAAGTTCCTATCCCAGTCCAAACTGCATATGCAGTCCCCATTGGAACTGTATTCATTGCATAGGACAATAATGCAAGGCTTAAGCCGAAACTAATTACCAAAAATACAATCGTAGATATTGTTCTTTCTTCCTGCCAGCGATTCATCATAGCTACGCCAAATATCTCACAAAATCCAGCAGTAATAATTGCAAGCCAAGCCATTATGCAGCACCATCCTTTGCTTCATGTGAGGTAACTGTTTTTAACCCAATAACCCCTACTAGTAATATTGCTAATAGTAAAATTTTCGCGATGCTTAGTGACTCACCAAAAAAGAGTACACCTACAAGAATTGTGCCAGCAGTTCCTAATCCCGTAAATACGGTATACACTGTTCCTACTGGTAGAAAACGTCCTGCGAGTAATAAGAGATAGAAGGTAAAAACAACTGCAATAGCTGTACCACTCCAAGCCCAAATGCTGTGTGAATGCTTTAAACCTATGACCCACAATATTTCAAATAAAACAGCAAGCAATACAATAAACCAATGTTTTTTCATGAATATCATCCTTTCTACATAGAAAAAGCCTAAGAGACCACTGATTAAATCAGGTATCTCCCAGGCTTTTATCCTTCCGTGGCATAGCGACAAGGCTATGTGATTTCTCTCGGACCAGACCAAGTATTTCTTGCGGAACCCTAGAAATCATTGTCACTATTTAGTTGCATCTATCATAGCAAATAGATTAAAGCGTTTCAATAGGTTTGTTGTAACCTTTGTCGTCAAATGGCTGAAGCTGGTCAATCCACTTTTGTTCTATTTTTTCCAATTCCTTTTTCGCATCAAAGTAACCTTCATCGGGTTTCTTTAACATTTCTACAGTTTCAATGGTGAAGACATCTGGGCCGAATTCATTCCATTCCTTTTGAAGCAATTGGTTCGAAAAAGTATTTGTTCTTAGCATGAATTTCAATCCATTTAAACGTTTTAAGTTATTAAAGCTACCGATAAAGACTTTCTTATTTTGAGTGTTTGTGATTTTATAGACGCCTGCTTGAATGGGTATATCTTTGTATTGTTCTTTCAACTCTTTTTTATGATCCATAAATTGAGACCTACTTTCTTTGTTTTTGACAATATCATATTAAATGGCCTTATTTTTTAATCCAATATTTACTGCCATCATCTTTACGATCCATAAACCCGTATTCAATTAGGCAGCGACGGATGAGAACATAATCTTCATCGTATGTTTTTAAAATGGTATTCAATTCTTTTTCTGTGTATGTTTTATCTTCAGGAAACTGTTTAGCAATTTCGCGTAATATTACAATTTTATGTTTTTCTTTTTTAGGGAATCTTAAAATTCGTTGATTTATGCCATTTGGGAAATATTTTGTAATGAGTTCTTGTTGTTCTTCATTTGTAATATTGTATCGATCATCGATCATTGTTGCGGTCGAGTGAATAGGCACAAATTCAGGAGTAACAGCATCTTTTTCCTTTAGTAATTCCATCATGGCTAAAAAGGTCTTTGCTTGTCGCTCTTTTTCTTTTAATGCAAAACGATGTTGTCGAATGGTAGAAGCACTACCAATTTCAAGTTCCTTTTGAATTTCACCATCTGTTTTCCCGGCATAGAAAAGACGCAGTAAGTTACTTTGATGTTCAGTTAAACCGGTCATCTTCTTATTTAAATTGATCAGATGATCAAATACGGATTTGTGTTTATCTTTAATATGTGTTTCCATCATTTTTTTTGCTTCAAATAATTGCTCATTATAGGGATAGATGATGCCTTTTTCGATTTTATCGTTGCAAAGTAGGCAAGTATAACAATTATCATCTTCTAGATACCCATTCTTTAGTTCTTGAATCGTTGCATGTTCAAATAGTTCTGTATCCTTCATCTTCCATCACCTTCTATAAACTTATTTATATTACGTTTATTAATCTATAAACATAATATAACTTTGTTTATAAAATGTCAATTTACCAAATTGATGTTGTATTTTTCGAACCAAATATGGGTCTGAATCAGATATGCAAGTAATTGAGGACCAGTCATTAGTTGACCAAACCAAGGGGCTGTGAAGGAGGATCCTCCTGATTCGATGAGAGATTCAAGTTGTTTTTTGTTATAGAACTCGAGAAGGACTGAGTTTTTATTCTGTAAAATAGAATTTAGCCATTTTCCAACACCTTTTGTATAGGCAGGATTATGTGTTTTTGGATATGGATTTTTTTTACGATATAGAACTTCATTAGGCAACAAATCTTCCATTGCTTTTCGTAAGACACCTTTTTCCATATTTCCACAATTTTTTATTTCCCAGGGAATATTCCACACATATTCGACAAGGCGATGATCAGCAAATGGAACACGAACTTCTAATCCAGCGCGCATGGTTGTGCGATCTTTACGGTCAAGTAATGTAGGCATAAACCATGTCATATTTAAGTAAAATAATTCTCTTCTTTTTGCATCAATATGAGATTCATTTTCTAAAACAGGAGATTCTTTAATAGCTACTTCATAGGCTTGCTGAACATATTCCTCGATGTTTAATCTTTGTTGCCATTCTGGACGGAGTAAGTCAATACGTTCTTTAGTAGAGCGCATCCAAGGGAATCCTGCTGTTTCTTTAGCGTAGAACCAAGGGTATCCACCAAAAATTTCATCTGCACATTCGCCAGATAAACTTACTTTAAACTTTTCTTTTATTCGTTTACTAAACCACAATAGAGATGAGTCGATATCTGCCATTCCAGGCATATCTTTTGCATATACAGACTCTGTTAGTTCTTTTATGAGGGTTTCTTGTAGAATAACTTCAGAATGGTGAACGGTGTGGAAGTTTTGAGACATTTTATCAATCCAAAACGTATCGTCTGATCGTTGGAAATCATTCTCTTTAAAGAATTGAGCGTTGTCTTCATAATTGATGGAGTAAGTATGGAGAGGGAATTGAACAGTGTCCTTAAATTTGTTTGCAGCGATAGCAGTAATAATGCTGGAATCAAGTCCACCTGATAGAAGAGTGCAAATGGGTACATCAGATACGAGCTGCCGTTCTACAGCATCAACAACTAAGTCTCGAACATTTGTAACTGTATCGTCAAAGGAATCTTCGTGTGCTTTGCTTTTTACGTTCCAATAACGGTTTATTTTTAGACCGTTTAATTCATATTTTAAGAGGTGTCCTGGGCGCAGTTCTTGAATATGAGTATAGATTGTTTTTCCAGGTGTGTGAGAAGGACCTAAACCGAATAATTCAGCTAAGCCTTCGTAGCCGACAGTTGCGGGGATATCTGGATGGGCAAGTAATGCTTTTATTTCAGAAGCAAAAAGTAATTGATTTTGTTGAGCGCTATAATACAGTGGTTTAACACCAAGACGGTCGCGTACTAATAATAGACTTTTTTCTGAAGCATCCCAAATACCGAAGGCGAAAATACCGTTGATTTTTTCTACACATTGTTCACGCCATTCTATATAAGAAACTAGTAAAACTTCAGTATCAGAAGTTGTATAGAAGTGATAGCCTCTTTGTTGTAATTCTTTTCGCAATTCGTCTGTATTATACAATTCACCATTATACGTAATCGTGTAACGTCGTTGATTCATTTCATATGTCATCGGTTGTTTGCCGCCTTCAAGGTCAATGATAGCTAGACGCTGATGACCAAAGCCGATTGGACCGTCACACCAAATACCATCTGCATCGGGGCCTCTTTGTTGGAGTGTTTTCGTCATCGTATGTAATAAGGGTAATTGTGTTGTTAAATCTTTTTTAAAGTTGCACCAACCTGTAATTCCACACATATTCTCACATCCTTCTCAATTTGTCACTTTGCATTATATGTAAAAGTAACAGAAAAATAGCATGAAAATTAAATGGAGTTTGAAAAAAATAAGTAGGGGAAAAGTAAGAGCTTCCAATGTTTAAGTTCCTTTCAAAGGATTCTCCTTTGGCACAGAAGAAAAAAATCGGTTAAGATAGAATAGTTGTATAGAAAGATTGAAAGGAAGTAGATTATGAGTAACAATCGTAATCAACAAATAGAGGAGATTAGTACTGCAAAATTGATGTGGCAATTAACGCGTCCACATACGTTAACAGCAACATTTTCTCCAGTTATTCTAGGAACAGCGCTTGCGATGTTCGATGTCAAAATTAATTGGTTATTATTTATAGCTATGCTTGTTTGCTGCTTATGTCTTCAAATCGCAACAAACT
This sequence comes from Rummeliibacillus pycnus, assembly GCF_050459865.1. Classification (GTDB taxonomy): domain Bacteria; phylum Bacillota; class Bacilli; order Bacillales_A; family Planococcaceae; genus Rummeliibacillus; species Rummeliibacillus pycnus_B. The sequence goes on along the minus strand of NZ_JBCMNM010000012.1, from coordinate 47,544 downwards.
TATTTAACGAATACTACGATTTTAAACGTGGTTTAGATACGGCTGAATCTGTAGGTATTGGTGGTGCATTGGTACGCCATGGCACAAAACCTCAAACTGTATTAAACTTTGCATTATTATTATATGCAATCGCTGTTGTATTGGGCGTTTATATTTGTATGAGTAGTAGTTGGTGGCTTGTAGCGATTGGTGCTGCAGGTATGACGATTGGCTATTTATACACCGGTGGGCCATTCCCTATTGCTTATACACCTTTTGGTGAATTATTTGCAGGGCTTAGTATGGGATTTGCCTTTGTATTGATTTCTTATTTTATACAAGCTGGAAGCATTAGCATAGTGAGCCTGCTTGTATCAATACCAGTCGGGATTTTAGTTGGTGGTATTAATATGTCCAATAATATTCGTGACATTAAAGAAGATACGATAGGCGGTCGTAAAACATTAGCCATTCTTTTAGGGCGCGAAAATTCTATTAATCTCTTAGGTTTGTCCTTCGTAGTAGCATATGTTTGGATGATCGTGTTAGTTATTTTGGGTATTGTTAGTCCATGGTTATTAGTAGTATTGATTAGTATTCCAAAGCCAATAACTGCGATTAAAAGTTTTAAAGAAGGGGAAAGAGAACCTGCAAAATTAGGACTTGCTATGAAATCTACCGCAATGACGAATACATTTTACGGTTTACTTTCATCAGTTGGCTTATTATTAAGTTATTTTTTTGAAAAAATTTAAAGATTGATGATAAACGCTTACATGTAGATAGTTTATACATTCATCTGAAATGCAAAACTCAAATTCGCCAAGCAATTGGCGAATTTTTTTTCATAAGCAATAGCGATGGGATTTATGATGTGAAAAGATACAGATTGTTTTAAAATTTGGAAAAGAAAGATAGGCGATAAAATGGAGCAAGTGATAAAAGAAAATGAAACTAGAGAAAAATTAAGCTTATTCCATTTAACATGGCCAATTTTCTTAGAAGTGTTTTTATTTACGTTGATGGGTGTAGCAGATACTTTTATGCTTAGTGCATTAGCAGATGATGCAGTAGCAGGTGTAGGTGCAGCCAATCAATTTATTCATATAACTATACTAATCTTAGAAGTAATCGGTAATGGTGCTTCGATCGTTGTAGCACAATATATAGGTTCAAAACGTTATGAAGAGGTCCCTAAAATTGCAGCGGTTGCGATAACGATGAATCTTGCTATAGGTCTTGTTTTAAGCTCCCTTTTTGTATTTTTCTCAAAGCAAATGATGATTGCTATGAATCTGCACGGTGATGTACTTCAATATGCAGATCAATATTTGGCTATTATTGGTGGAGGAATATTCCTTCAAGCCTTAATCAATGCAACAGCAGCTATTGTAAGAGTTCATGGCTGGACCAGACAAACCATGTACGTATCTGTTGCAATGAATGTGTTACACATTGTTGGAAACTATATGTTGATATTTGGTAAATTTGGATTTCCGGAATTAGGTGTACAAGGAGCTGCGATTTCTTCTGTGATTAGTCGTGCTATAGCACTTGTCGTATTCTTCTGGTTATTATATCAAGTACTAGAGTTTAAAATTGATTTCAAATATTATTTAGCTTTGCCTAAAGAATATATTAAAAAGATATTGGAAATTGGTGTACCTTCAGCTCTTGAACAAGTACTATATCAAGGGTGTCAAATTACCTTTTTGTATTATGTGACTTTTTTAGGTTCAGAAGCCTTAGCTGCTCGCCAATATGCTTATAATATTTCGATGTTTACATACTTATTTGCTATGGCAATTGGATCTGGAACAGCAATTATAGTGGGGCGGTATGTTGGAGCAAATCGAAAAGACGATGCTTATAATCAACTATGGACCAGTGTAAAATGGGCAATATCCTTTACCCTGGTAATGGTAGCATTCGTGATGATTTTCCGCTATCCACTTATGCGAATTTTCACGGATAATCCAGAAGTTATTGAAATTGGAGCATCAGTTTTGCTATTAAGTATATTGCTAGAAACAGGTAGAACATTTAATATTACGATTATCAATTCTTTACGTGCAGCTGGCGATGCAAGATATCCTGTTATCATAGGTTTCTTCTCGATGGTTTGTATGAGTCTAACACTTGGATATCTTTTAGTGTTCCATTTACATCTAGGACTGGTTGGTGTCTGGCTTGCAATTGCTGCTGATGAATGGTGTCGTGCGATTTTAGTATTCTTTAGATGGAAAAGTCGTAAATGGGAACGCTATGCACTTGTTTCACCAAATAAAAGCAAAACTTGATTACTGAAAGGCTGTCTCATAAGTGTAGAAAACAACTTATGAAACAGCCTTTCGTCTTATTAGATTTTTGTCATATTTTCTACTCTTGTAGAGTTCAGTGTATACTAATAACAGAAGAATAATGAACGAGGTGTTTTTGTGGGATTGTCGAAAAAAGAGGCAAGTGCTAATTATATGCGAAAACAGCAAGCAATCTTTGCTTGTCCTGTTTGTCATGAGGAAATGACGGTAACAGAGCAATGTGTAGTAACTTGCAAAAATCGACATACTTTTGATATAGCGAAGCAAGGATATGTAAATTTTATGACGCATCCTGCAACATCAATGTATGGAAAAGATTTATTTGATGCACGGAAAGAAATCATTGAAAGTGGAATATATGCACCGATGCATGAGAATGTCGTGGAATTATTGAAAACATTTGGACAGAATCTTACGATATTAGATACCGGCTGCGGTGAAGGCTCACATTTAGCGATGATAAAAAAACAATTTGAAGAAATAACGACTAACATAATTGTCGGAGCAGGAATCGATATTGCAAAAGAGGGGATTATTGCAGCAGGCCGGAATTATGAAGACTTAATCTGGTGTGTGGGAGATTTAGCAAAAAGTCCATTTCAAGAATCAAGCTTTGACGTGATATTAAATATTTTGTCTCCAGCGAATTATTCAGAATTCGAAAGACTTTTAAAGCCAAATGGCGTCGTAGTAAAAGTAGTGCCACAAAGTGGATATCTTCGTCAATTACGGGAATTATTTTATGCAGATTCGGATAAAGAATCCTATTCGAATGATCGCACAGTTGAGCGATTTAAAGAGCACTTCAGTGATGTTGAGGTAAAACGTATTACACAAACGGTTACAATAGCTCCTGAAATGGTGTCAATGCTCATATACATGACACCAATGGGGTGGCATCAAACAGCAGATACTAGTTCTAATCAAGTTGAAGAAATAACAATTGATTTGGATATTTTAATTGGTAAAGTATAGATATAAGGAAAAGAAAATCCACAGAAGACTGACTAATCTTTTGTGGATTTTTTTGTATGGATGAGCAACTGAATACATTTGAATATTGCTAAAAATGTAATGGCACCCGTCGTATCCAATAAGACATCTTGAAAGGAAGCGGTACGACCGGCGGTGAAGTATTGATGAAATTCATCAATTGTTGCCAATAGAAAAGTACCAACTATTGTTAACAATAATCGAAACTTTAGGCGAGGCAATGCAATATATAATGCTAGCCCAATTGCGCCGAAAGTTAAAAAATGAGTGGCCTTACGAACTAAGAATTCAAGGAAATAATAGTAGCCTCGTGACTCAACAGAAATATCCATTCCATAATAATGAAAATGTAATAGTGATAAAAAAGGCTTTAAAGGTTCATTTGGAAAATGTTTTTGTAAGGTTGGTACAATTGATTGTTGCTCATAAGTTTGGCTAGATGTGATAAATATAGCTAACAATAATATAAGAAGTGGAATAAATTTTTTCATATAAAGAACGTACCATATTAATATGTATTTTTCATAGCTCTTGATAAAGAATTTATACTTTTAGAAGAGAACTTTAGATAATGCAGAAAAAATGATATGCTAAAACAGCACTTAATAGAATAAAGGACGTGTTAAAATGCCAGGACGTAATGATCCATGTCCATGTGGTAGTGGTAAAAAGTACAAAAAATGTTGTGCTTTAAAAGAAGCTGTAACAGTTGAAGAAGTTTATGCGGAAGAGCTAGAAAGAGTTTTACAAACTTTCTATGATGTCTATCCTTTAAGAAAAGATTATAAAGACTTTGGTGAATTAGCAGATAAATGGCAAAAAACTATTGGGCAATATTTAGTGGAAGATATGATTGAAGCAATCGTATTGGATTCTTTCTTTTTCCATGAGCGAACAGATATTTGGACAGGCTATTTGCAAAAAATCAAAAAGGAAACAGTACGCCCTTCTACATTAGCTGTACTTGAAACATGGGATCATCCAACAATGATGGTTGCTAAAGTAATGGATGTTGAAGAGAACTATATGATCGTACAAAACATCTTAACAGACGAGATCATTCACCTGCGTCGTGAGGGAGAAAAGCCAATTCCTGTAGATGTCCATGTATTTTGCTTCATTTTACCTGATGGCTCAAACAAGGAAAAGTATTACCTTGCTGTATCTAGCATGATATTCTTCCCAAAAGATCATCAAGAAGTGTTCGGAAAATTAGCAGCTGGCTTTAAAGAGCAAGATCAACTTGAAGAAGAAGAATTTTGGAAAGAACATTCTTTAAGCTTCTGGAAAAACCTTGGTGAAAATGGTTTTGAAGGTGGAGAATTCACTGATTTCGAAGCAGATGTATTTTTACAAGTTCTTGGGTTTTTAGAAGCTCGCGGTCGTGATCCTAAAACCGTATTAGAAATTGTTGAAGATTATGTTGTTGAACGTCAACCTAAAGCACGGAAAGCTGTTGCTATTGCAGCAGGTGCTATTCGTTTTGGTGGAGAAGCAGGTCTTTTCGAACCAATCGAAATAACGGTTAAAGAATTAGCAGAAGAATTCGGAGTTTCGACGTCATCATTAAACAAATATTATAATGAACTAAAAGAATATTACGCAGAAAAAAAAGCATAAATTTTACTTGAAAGTTAACGAGCCTGTTCTAAAATGATTGACTTATTTTAGAATAGGCTATTTTTCTGTTTTAGGGAGTTCAAGAAAGTATTAATATTTCAGGCATTAGAAAGTACTAAAAAGTAAAAAATTGCAATCCTCTATCAAATCATATAGTTTAATTATAAGAACTGTATGCGATAGGGGTGTTTTTATGAGCGAATTTAAACCATTTACCGATGAAGAATTCGATCGGATTTTTGCCGAAAAATCAAAAGAAGTAAATGATCAACTTGAAGAAGAAATCCTAATCGCAATGATTGGTGATGTGAATGCAGGAAAATCATCAACGATTAACCGATTAATGGATGAAGAAGTAGCGCTTGTTGGGGCAAAACCAGGAGAAACACAGCAGATAAAAAAATATAGCTATCAGGATAAGATTATATTTGTGGATACCCCTGGCCTTGATGATATAAAAGCAGAGAATTCTGCAGTAACGATGAATTTCTATCAGCAGGCAGATATTGTTTTGTTCTTCTTAAATGCAGCTGGTACTGTCCTTTCCGATTCAGAGTTGGCTTCATTAAAGAAAATTAGTGAAGTAAATAAAGATATAATCATTGTACTCAACAAAATTGATGCAGCTGATGATATACCTAGCCTGGTGAAATATATACAAGACCATACGAATTATACTTACCCAGTAACGCCTATTTCTTCACGTACAGGTGAAAATATGGAGATGCTCCAAAATAAAATTTTGGAGCTGTTAGAAAGCAAAAAAAAGGAAGTACTGATGGCCAAGCATATGGCGGATAAATCAGCGACCGCAAAGAAATGGATACTTGGTGCGGGCGCTTCTGCAGCGGCTATCGGAGCAGTGCCTATTCCGGGGGCAGATTTTATTCCGCTAACTACGTTACAAGTAGGATTAATGGTTAAATTATCTACACTTTATGATAAGCCTGTTTCAAAAGACAGGGCAAAAGAGATGATAATTGCTACAGTTGTCGGGAATGTTGGCAAAACGATATTCCGACAAATTGTCAAATTTGTACCAGCAGCTGGCACGGTGGCTGGCGCTAGTGTGGCAGGGGCAATGACGATTTCTCTTGGGTATGCTGTGAAGTATGCTCATGAGCACGATATTGAGCTGGAAGCAAAGACACTAAAACCTCTATACGATCTATTTTTAAAAGAACAGAAAAAGAAGTAAATAAAATAATAAGAAGGTAACAAAGAAAAACGTATACAAAAGTGTATACGTTTTTTTATTTATAACAAGAGTCAATTCTATATTTTTAGATAAAAAGAATATTTAGAATTTTTAGTACAATTATGTTAAAATAGATTAACCTATAATTTCCAAATATGAAGGAGTAATCTAAATGGCAAGTAATACCTTACAGGGCAAGTATCTCCCTTTATATGAATACCTCTCTAAACAGCAAGATAAACATATTGTACTAACATTTGAAGAGATTGAAGAAATTTTACAGGCTAAACTGCCGAAATCTGCATATAAGTATCAAGCATGGTGGGGAAATACTCGAAGTGGAACATATGTACAAGCAGCTGCGTGGCTTGAAGCGGGATTTCGTGTAGATATTGTACAATTTGGCCGTTGTGTAGAATTTATTAAAGTCTCGAAGGAAATATTGACGAAGAAAAAGAATAAAGTAATGAGAGAATCATTAATCTCGAAATCTATACCAATGCAAGATACAACATATTGTGAAATCGAATCCTTCCAAAAAATAATGGCGAAAATGGATGCTGTCCAACAATTTTTTGCAGAAAACCATCAACGACGTTTTGCTGAGGAATCGTTAGTTTCTCAATTTAAAGTATTTTGTGAATGGCGACGACTGTTTGGAAAAATTGAACAAGATGTTAACTACCTAGCAAAGCAATTAATGCAGGAATATTTACTAGAAAAGCATCTTCTAGAACCGAATAGTTCTTACATTAAACAACAAGATGAATATACTTTTTTATATGAAGAAGAAACAAAAACAGAGGAGAAAATTGCAGCTATATTAAAAACATCACCACCCGCCTTAACAGCTGACTTTGCTCCAAGTCAACGGAGTATGTTTTTACAGGATTGCCGCTTATTAAACCGAACCAATGCTACTATTCAATATTATTTTGTCACAGAAGAACCTGCATTTAATGTCATTGAAAAAAATTATAAACAATACCTTGGGAATATAAAGCATATTTTATTGCCAAAAGTGATTGCAGATAAGTTTTCACTGCATGCTTAATGAGTATACGTCTAGAAGATTCACGCAACAAATGATACTATCTGATTAGAAATAATAATCTATAGGAAAGAGGCGGGAACGTTGTTCAAAGGGCTACCAATTTATATGGTTTTGATCGCTATAGGCTCTCTTAGTATTACTTTTGCGGTGACAAAGGATATACCACTTAGTATGCAATGGGTCCTGCTTATTGGCGGCACGTTATTAAATATTATTAGTTTAATCGCACTAATGGTCTTTCTTTCAAAATCAGATAGTAAAACAACAAAATCTAAATCGAAATGAAAAAATCATCCTTTAATTATGGATGATTTTTTTATGAATAAAGTAAAGGCTATTCTATGATCAATTCAATTATTATATAATTTCCTGTTTAATGGATTCCACCCCCAGCAAACACAAGATTATTAATCTACTTTTTTGAAAATTGAGGCAACATTTTTTTATCTACATCAATTGTAATTGATGCTCGAATAAATATATATTCCACGTTTTTAACGTAAAATGTTTGAAAAAACAAATTATTTTAAATAATTTATGTACATTGGGTACACATTTTGAGAATTTCGTTTACAATATAAGGTAAGGGGAATAGAAAATGGGTTCATAATATGAGTCTACTATTTATTTTACAGGAATTATTATTGTTTATATGGGAACGTTGGGAGATATAGTAGACGGGTAGAGTTGACTATATTTCTTTAGTAGTTAGGAGTAGGGAATTGTATAGATTTGTATGTCTATTTGTTACTAAGTTTTTAGGTTTATTTAATAAGGCAAAAGTTTATAACAAGCATAACGTGCCAACAGAGGGTGGTTATTTAATTGCTTGTACACACACAGGATGGATTGATATTTTGAATCTTGGAGTTTCTATTTACCCGAAACCAATTCATTTTATGGCTAAGAAACAGCTCTTTGATCATAAACTACTTGGCTGGTTTATAACAAAGTTGAAAGCTTTCCCGGTCGATCGTGAAAATCCAGGACCAAGCGTTGTAAAAGTACCGATGAAGTTAATAAGAGAAGGGAAAGCTGTTGGGATTTTTCCTAGTGGCACACGAAATGCGGAAGGCACTTCTCTAAAACAAGGTGCTATTACGATTGCTCAACTCTCGAAAGCACCAATTATCCCAGCTGCATACATAGGACCAAATACGCTAAAAGAAGTCTTTGCGCGCAAAAAAGGTTATTTAATTTATGGAGAACCTTTCTATGTTACAGCAAGAGGTAAAAGTGGTAGAGAGGAATTTACGAATTTCCTGGAGGAGCAATTAGTTACTTTAAAAGAGCAACTAGAAGAGAAGATTTCACAAGAAAAACTCTAGATTATTTTTGAGTTTGGAAGTGCATCTTAAGTCATCATTACTTCTTCTGGATTCAGTCATCTTGAAAGGTAACTAAATAAAAGAATACTGTAGAACACAATTTCTTTTAAGGGGTGGTTAGATGGTTACTGTAGATTTATTTGAACAGGAAGATAATAATGTGGAACAGGAGAAATCTCCTTTAGAAGTGCTGGCTGAAAAACGTAGCCAAATCATTTTTAAACAACGTATGTCAGTTGGACTAACACAATCGGAGTTGGCAGAACGAGCAAATGTCACACAAAAAACTGTCAGCCGCATCGAACGTGGTGACAGTAAAGTCAGAGATACGACATTACAGAAAGTGTATGAGGTTTTGGGTATTACAGAGACACATTTAGAAGCTCTGAAAGAACAGCCGAATACATAGCTGTTGGAATTTTTAACGAGGTTGTCTATTAGATAGTTTAACTAATAGACACCTCTTTTTTATTGAATTAAATCGATTATTTAACCGCGTGGATTTTACACTTAGCGCTTTTGATTTAGAAAAAATTGAGACCATTTCTATTCATTTCAGTAAATATTCAATGACAGAACTCGTCTATAGGTGGCATAATATTGAGTAGCTATGAAAATGAAGCCACAATTTGAGGGTGATATTAAATGGAAAAGAGAAGTTTAAGTAAAGAAGTTTTATCATGGGTATGGCCAATTCTAATTGCTGTTGTTATTGCTGTATTATGTAGACAGTTTTTGTTCTCACCAGTAACAGTTAAAGGTGAATCAATGGAACCGACATATCAAAATAATAATAAGATTATCATAAGTAAAACAAGTCATATCGATCGCTTCGATATCATTGTCTTTGAGTCTCCAGTGGAAGATGACCATTATATTAAACGTGTTATTGGTTTACCTGGAGATACGATAAATGTAAAAAATGATAAGTTATATATTAACGGCAAAGAATACAATGAACCATATTTGAAAAAAGGTATAAGTGAATATGAAAAAATGGGTGATCATTTCACAGAAGACTTCACACTGAAAGAAGTGACAGGTGAGGAGAAAGTACCGAAAGATTCCTATTTCGTATTAGGAGACAATCGCCAAAATAGTAGCGATAGCCGTGAGTATGGTTTTATCAAAAGTTCTGCAATTACGGGTGAAGTGAAATTTCAATTTTACCCATTTAAATTCTAATGTAAGACATCAATAGAGGGAGCGTTGTTATGAAAATAGGCGTGTTATTTGTTTGCTTAGGCAATATTTGTCGCTCTCCAATGGCTGAGGCAATTTTCCGTAATCTAGTTGAGGCACAAGGGAAAACGGATCAGTTTGATATCGACTCGGCTGGCACTGGTGATTGGCATATTGGAGATGGACCGCATCAAGGGACAGTTCAAAAACTTGCAGAGCATAATATTTCGACTGATGGAATGTTTAGCCGCCAAATAAAACAAGAAGATTATGACCGCTTTGATTACATTGTTTGTATGGATGACAGCAATATCAAAAATGCATTACCAATGCTAGGTCATGATGAAAGTACAAAAGTGTTCCGGCTACTCGATTTGATAAAAGATCCAAAAGATGTGCCAGATCCGTACTTTACTGGTGACTTTGAAGAAACATATCAGCTTTGTTTAGAAGGTTGTAAAGCATTATTGCAAAAAATTGAATCAGACGTAAGAAGCCACTCGTAATGAGATGGCTTCTTTTTAATTTCGTTTCAGTTCTACTCATTAATTCTTACCTAGGACATCTCTCACTTTTCGCTGATATTCTATTTATGACGAATATAGTGTATAATACTACAGTAAATTAATGGCTTATCCCCATGTGGGGATCTTACACAAACCCACGAGTAATTTATATATTTGAATATATTGAAAGAGAGTGAATCCAATGGGACGTAAGTGGAACAACATTAAAGAAAAAAAAGCTGCAAAAGACCAAGGTACAGCTCGTATCTATGCTAAATTCGGTCGTGAAATTTATGTAGCTGCTAAACAAGGTGAACCTGATCCAGAATCTAATGGTACGTTAAAAGTAGTTTTAGAACGTGCAAAAACATATAGTGTACCAAAACATATCATTGACCGTGCAATCGATAAAGCAAAAGGCGGCGGCGAAGAAAACTTCGATGAATTACGTTATGAAGGTTTCGGACCAAATGGCTCTATGATTATCGTTGATGCACTATCAAATAATGTTAATCGTACAGCAGCAGATGTACGTGCAACTTATGGTAAAAACGGCGGTAACATGGGTGTCAGTGGCTCTGTAGCCTATATGTTCGATGCAACAGCAGTCTTTGCTTTAGAAGGTAAATCTGCAGACGAAGTTTTAGAAATGTTAATCGAAGCTGATGTAGATGTTCGCGACGTTTTCGAAGAAGGCGAATCAGCAATTATCTATGCTGAACCAGATCAATTTAACGCTGTACAAGAGGCATTAAAAGCTCAAGATATTACAGAATTCAGTGTTGCAGAATTAACAATGCTTCCACAAACAGAAGTACAATTGGAAGGCGAAGATCTCGAAAAATTCGAACGTTTAATCGATTTACTAGACGACTTAGAAGACGTACAAAACGTATATCACAACGTTGAACTATAAAACTGAAGCCAGTTGATCGTAAATTATTAACAAACCAAGTTAAATGAATTTGCAATTACTAATTGCTAGAAAAAAAGACTGCCATAAAGGCAGTCTTTTATTTTATATTACGATATTTAGCTGTGGGCTCTGTTGAACAATCGAATAGATTGATGCATAAGGTAACAAAAAGTACATATAAACTTGCAAGAACGGCAGGGGATCTTACAAATATTGTTAGCCGTTACCAATTGAAATAACTTATACTATCTATAAAGCACGGAAACAATGGCAGTTTCAGAGGCGTTTAATACTTTAAACAAAAGAAATTTATGTGATGAATATAAAAGAGGGAAAAGAATGGATTTCATTTATATAAAAGGTCTACCAAATGAGGAATGTATTAAAGGTATCCAGAAGCTTCATAGAGAAGTTTTTGATGAATCTGAACTGTCAATAGAAAAGTTGAAGGAAAAACCGAATTTACTATGCTGTATTGCCTTAGATGACCATAAGGTTGCAGGCTTTAAATAAGGGTATGAGAAAGAGGATGGGGTTTTCTATAGTTGGCTAGGAGGTGTCAGTGAGAATTATCGTGGTCAGGGCATTGCTTCAAAAATAATGAATTTACAACATAATCTAGTTTGCGAGCAAGGTTATCAAAAAATCCGAACAATTGGACGTAATTATCATAGAGCTATGCTTATTATAAATATTAAAGCAGGTTTTAATATTATTGAGACGTATATTAGTAAAAGTGGTACACATAAAATTATCATGGAAAAAGAGTTGTAGAGAACATAGCAATCTATGAAAAGGGATGATGCTGAGGTGAGAAAAAAGAGGATGTTAATCTTACTAATTATTTGTATACCGATACTATTCTTTTGGGGTATTACTACAAAATGGCTGATAGATGGTGCAAAACCAAAGGCGAATGGTACATATAAGTATGTCATTGTTTTAGGCGCAAAAGTAAAAAAGGGTGCAATACCCTCTAAAGCATTGGCATTTCGTTTAGATGCAGCATTAACTTATGCTAAGCAATATCCGTATGTTTATATTGTTGTTTCAGGTGGACAAGGATTCGATGAAGATGCAACAGAAGCATCTGTTATGAAGCAATATTTAATAGACCGAGGATTTCCAGTATCTCAAATCATCGTTGAAGATAAGTCCACATCTACTTATGAAAATCTATTAAACACGAAGAAAATTATTGGAGAAGATTTAAAAGGATTAACAATCGTATCAAGCGATTATCATTTAGCACGGGCCAAAATGCTTGCTGAGGAACTTCAAATAAAATGTGATGTAGTACCAGCAAAAACGCCTAAAAGCATTGAAGCTAAAGTAAGATTTCGAGAACGCTTCGCACTTCTAAAATCAGTTATTACAGGGAAATGATAAATTGGAATACATCAATTTATAGTCATCTCTCTAATGCTTAAGCGAGCGCTAGACCCTCGAGTCATTTCAGTCCCTCGGTCGAAAACAGAAAAGATGTTTTCGATTCGGGCCTTCCAATGATCTCGGGTCTGAGAGAGCGCTCTCAGCATTTAAAAGAAAAAAAGCCATCTAGTGCCTAGCTAGATGGCTTTTAATATGGCATTATTTAGCGAGAAATTCACTGATTTGATCACGATATTTAGAAATAGAAGATGCAGACACTTCGAAGTAAGCTGCGACATCTTTCACTTTTGATATGCCGCCTTCTGGGATATTGCCATTAGCTTGTCCAGCTAGTACAGCACCAGCAGCAACTGTTTCCGCTTTTTTCGCTTTTACAGTTGTACTTTCTAGGAAGCTTGTAAGAGTTTCGATGAATTCAGATGCATCTAGCTTATATTCGTTTACATATTTGTTCACAAGTTCTAGGGTTTCAATAGTAAACGGAGCTAAATCTGCAGAAGCTTCAATCGTAACTGCTACTTCACTTTCGACTTCTTTCACTGCATCATTTTCAACTTCTTTAGGAGCAGCAGTATCCACTTTACCATTTTCGATAAATGTTTGATAAAGATCTAAGGAATCTGTATAACCATTTTGAAGTTTTTCACATAATGCTTGTACAATCGTTTCTTTATCATCTGGAATGAAAACAACACTGCTTGTAGCAGTTAGTCCATTTTCACCTTTACGAACATCTGGCATGAAAATACCAAACAACCAGCTACCTGAGAAAGTCTTCGCAGGTGTACCATTCATAACATAGCTTTTGTTTGTTACGATGTCTGTTAATGCAATTACTTCTGAACTTTGAGAATCCACTTTTGCAAGCATATAGACAGGTTTCAACCATGATTGAAGAATATCTTTTACTTGTTGTCGATTTAGAACAGTCAATTGTTTATTTATATAAGTTTGCCACAGTTCAGGGCGATCAATATAAATGTAAGTTTCCATGGCAATTGTATCTATTAATTTATCTGTAAATGCATGTTGTAATGAATCTTGCCAAAGATGATTTCTTTTTTCTAATTCTTGATAACTTGAAGTATTGAATGACTCTTTTACAAAGCCTTCCACAATACGATCAATTTCTTCGCTTACAAGTGTAGTAATATCGCCTAGAGCGTTTTTACCATGACACTTTTTGTATTTTTTGCCACTGCCACATGGACAAGGATCGTTACGACCTACCAATGTAAAGCACCTCACTTTAAAAATTGGGCATGAAATTAGGTTAGCACAATTTTAGAAAAAAAATAAGTGTTTTAATTGGGCTATTTCAAAATGGGTAAAAAATTACCAAATTTTAGCGCATTTTTGACAACATTAGTTGCAATATTTCAGAATATAATGAATAATAGTAGAAAATACTTCGGTTTTCGAAAAATAAACACAGTAAAGGGGAATGAATATGATTACTTTTAAAGATTATGAATACAAACGCCCGGATTTAGCAGCGGGTAAAGAACTTTTCCACAAATTATTAACAGAATTTAATCATGCAAAATCAGTTGACGAACAAAGTGAAGTGATTGAGAAAATTAATGCTTTCCGTAATGATTTTTCAACTCAATATAACTTAGTCTATATTCGTGCTTCTATTGATACAAATGATGAATTTTATCAAGAAGAACGCGATTATTTAGATGAAAAAACGCCTGAAATGGAAGAAATTACGACAGAATATTATAAAGCTCTACTAGCTTCTCCATTCCGTAAAGAGTTAGAAGAAAAATGGGGTGCTCAATTATTTGATTTAGCAGAGAATCAAATTAAAGGGTTTTCTCCTGAAATTATGGAACTTATGCAAAAGCAAAATAAACTAAGCTCTGAATACTCAAAACTTGTAGCTTCGGCTCAAATTACTTTTGATGGAAAAGAGTTGACTCTTGCCCAATTGGGACCTTATGCAGAATCAACAGATCGTGATGTCCGTAAAGCCGCAACGGAGGCACGTTCCGGTTTCTTTAAAGAGCATGAAGAGGACTTTGATCGTATTTACGATGAACTTGTAAAAGTACGTCATGAAATGGCTGTTACATTAGGTTATAAAAACTATGTGGAACTTGGTTATGTATTGATGAATCGAATCGACTATAATGCAGAAATGGTTAAAAATTATCGTGATCAAATTCGCGACGTTGTTGTACCATACGCTACGCAATTACGTGAGCGCCAAGCAAAACGTATTGGTGTAGATAAATTAAAATACCATGATGAAGGATTAAAGTTCTTAAGTGGTAATGCAACGCCAAAAGGTACACCAGAATGGATTGTTGAAAACGGCAAAAAAATGTACGAAGAATTATCTTCTGAGACAGCGGAATTCTTTAACTTTATGATTGATCATGACTTAATGGATCTTGTTGCGAAAAAAGGTAAAGAGGGCGGGGGTTATTGCACATTTATCGATGATTACGGTTCACCATTTATCTTCTCAAACTTTAATGGTACTTCTGGTGATATCGATGTATTAACACATGAAGCAGGCCACGCGTTCCAAGTGTATACAAGTCGTAATATCGGTATTCCAGAATATATCTGGCCAACATTTGAATCATGTGAAATCCACTCAATGAGTATGGAATTCTTTACATGGCCATGGATGGAATTATTCTTCAAAGAGGATACGGAAAAATATAAATTCGCTCACCTAAGCGAAGCATTATTATTCTTACCATATGGTGTAGCAGTTGATGAATTCCAACATGTCGTTTATGAAAATCCAGAAATGACACCTCAAGAACGTAAAGCTGCTTGGAAGAAAATTGAACAAACGTATTTACCACATCGTGACTATGATGGCATTGAATATTTAGAACAAGGTGGTTTCTGGCAACGTCAAGCCCATATTTACAATAGCCCATTCTATTATATTGATTATACATTAGCGCAAGTTTGTGCATTCCAATTCTGGAAAAAATCACGTGAAAATCACGAAGAAGCGTGGAAAGATTATATTCATCTTTGCCAACTAGGTGGTAAAATGTCATTCACGAAACTAGTGGCAGAAGCAAATCTTGTTTCGCCATTTGAAGATGGTTGTGTTGAATCTGTAATAGGCGCAATTCAAGCATACTTGGATGCTGTTGAAGATGACAAACTATAAAAAATTTTCAATCAATTAATTGACAACCTGATTGATTAGATTTAAATTAATACTTGTAAATACTAAAAGCGATAACGAGAAAAAGTAAAATGAATGAATTTCTAAAAAGAGAACTTCGGTAGCTGAAAAGAAGTAGAAATCCTCATTTGAAAAATGGCCTCTGAGCTCCGTTTTGAACTTGCAATAGGCATTAGTAGGATGCGGCGGGATTTGATACCCGTTACCAATATCACAGTCTAGGAAGCACTATTATTTCTGTACTGGTGGAGGCTGCTTATGTGAATAAGTAGTAAATAAAGGTGGTAACACGAGAATATATCTCGTCCTTTGCAATCGTTCGGTTGTAAGGGGCGGGATTTTTTTATTTACATGCTGAAGATGGATATTTTCCTAAACGGGTGTGTTCCGCTGTAAAGCCTAGACAGAAATATATTCAATAAGGAGATGTTTCAAATGGGAAAAGGTTTACTTGTATTTCAATCTGATTTTGGCATAAGTGATGGTGCTGTTAGTGCAATGTATGGAGTAGCACATAGTGTAAATTCTGATATTCTAATTCATGATATTACACATCAAATCCCACAGTTTAATATTTGGGAGGGGAGCTATCGTTTATTGCAAACTGTACAATATTGGCCTGAAGGTACTGTATTTGTCTCTATTATTGATCCTGGCGTTGGTTCAGATCGTAAAGCAGTTGTGGTGAAAACAGTAAATAATCAATATATTGTAACACCTGATAATGGAACGTTGACACATATAAAACGCTATTATGGCATTGAAGAAATTCGGGAAATTGATGAATCAATCAATCGCTTACCCAATTCAGGAGAATCCCATACATTCCACGGACGAGATATTTTTGCTTATACAGGAGCGCGTTTAGCCTCTGGTGTTATCACGTATGAAGAGGTTGGTCCTTCATTAAAAGTTTCAGATATTGTAGAACTAGAACTAAAAGAGTCAACGATAGAAGATGGAGTAATTACTGGAATCATTGATATTGTAGATAAACCATTTGGGAATTTATGGACAAATGTTCGGCGCAGTCAATTTAAACGATTAGCAAAAAACTATGGTGATGCTTTCGAAGTAACGATAAGCACTGATAATCGTAAAATCTATCAAAGTATCATGACTTACGGCCATTCTTTTGCAGATTTACGAGTAGGGGAACCACTTCTGTATATTAATTCATTAGATAATGTCGGCATTGCCATTAATCAAGGATCCTTTGCCGATGCCTATCATGTTGGTACAGGGACTAATTGGGATGTTTCAATTCGGAAAGCTCCAAAAATTATTTATGGATAACCAAAGTAATCAAACAAGATAGTATAATAACTCTCTAAATTATTCGTAAATAGAAGTGACTTTCTATCTATAGGTACTTCTTTGTGAAAGTAGTACTCCTGCATATCTCCAGCTACTTATTCCCAAAGGATTTGATCAAAAATTACATTTGGTCAAATCCTTTTTTTGAAGTGTGCATTTCCAGTTTTTTAGAGTATGAAGTATACTTGAACTATGAAAATAATACTTAGATAAAATATGTAGAAGGTAGTGAAGTTAATTGACAAAAAAACTATGGTTTCAAGTGGGTGTTGGTATACTTCTAGCATTGCTAATCGTGAAGTATTTCCTTGAAATTAAATCCCTCTTTTACCCAATTGTGGCTCTTTTAAGTGCAATATTCGTCCCACTATTAGCAGGTGGGATTTTGTATTATGCAACAGAGCCGATTCAACGTTTCCTAGAAAAAAGAAAGTTCCCACGTTGGGCAAGTATATTAACAATTATTTTATTAATATGCTTAGCTGTATATGGTTTCATAGCTATTATTGTCCCGCCAATTAATGCGCAAATTAATAATTTGGTAAAAGCGGCTCCAACATTAGCAAATGAATTAACAGATATGGTCGATACTGTATTAAAAAATCGTGATAATTTCCCAAGTCAATTAAATGATGCGATTAATAGTGTAATGAATTCTATTCAAAGTTATGCAGTATCTACTAGTAAGTTTTTAGTTCAGTTTATCTCTAGTATCGTTTCAGGTGCATTTGTATTAATCCTTGTTCCATTTTTCTTTATCTACATGTTAAAGGATCATGAGAAATTTGCGCCAAAAGTTTATAGTCTATTTACCGGATCACGTCGTGAATGGATTAAGAAAACATTGTCAGAAATCAATTATGTACTTCGTAATTATATCCAAGGTCAATTATTGATTAGTTTTATCCTAGCAACCATTATTTTCATCGGATATAAAATAATCGGGCTTGAATATGCAATATTACTAGCTCTCTTGGCGTTCTTTATGAATATGATACCTTTCATAGGACCATGGATTGCACTTGTTCCTGCCGTAGTAGTTGGATTGTTACAGGACCCGATATTAGCTGTTTGGGTATGTGTGATAACACTTGTTGCACAACAAATAGACAGTAACTTCGTCACTCCGAACGTAATGGGAAAAACGCTAGATATCCATCCGTTAACTGTTATTACGATTATTTTAGCGGCAGGTAATATAGCAGGATTTGTGGGGATATTACTAGGAGTGCCAATGTATGCAGTAATTAAGGTTGTTGTGAAAAATATATATGATCATCGGAAGGATATTCGTTCAACAGCAACTAAGAATATATAGGTGAAGAACATGGAAAGTGAAATATTAAAAACCTTTGACGTTCATCACCAACAAACAGGAGTTGCGACAAGAGCTGAAGTTCATGCGAAAGGATTATGGCACGAAACATTTCATTGCTGGTTGATCAGCAGAATCGAAGGAGAGTACTATTTATATTATCAATTAAGAAGTGCTAAGAAAAAAGATTATGCCTCACTCTTCGATATTACAGCTGCAGGTCATTTGTTGGCTTCAGAAGAACCGGAGGACGGCATTAGAGAATTACGTGAAGAGTTGGGCTTATCACTTTCAAACAGTGACTTACAGAAGTTAGCGATTATACCTGCAGTTATTGAACAACCTCCGATGCTTGATCGTGAATTTTCACACGTATATATAGTTGTACAGTCAGAGGAGTTTAATAATTTTCATTTGCAAAAAGAAGAAGTAGCGGGTATCGTACGTGCAAAACTGGCTGATGTGTTTGATTTTTTTGCAGGAAACCTGCCGCAACTTCATGTTCAGGGATTTGAGATTCTTGAAAATGGTGACAAGAAAGACCTTGTTCAAAATGTAAAGCCGGATGATTTTGTACGTTATGAAGGTCAATATATGACTACATTATTGAGTTTGTTAAAAGAGAAATTGATAAAACGGAATAGGCTGTGAGACTTCCTCACAGTCAATTTCGTTCTTTTCGTATATAAGCGATTATAAAAGTTAAAAATGCTATACTAAAAAAGACTGTAAAGGACAAAGGAGCATACTATGTTATCATTTGAACAAAAACAACAAATCATCGAGAGTTTTCCAGAATTAACACGCAAAGAAATTTCAATGAATCGTTTAAATTACCACTTTGAAGGTAGCCAATTTGAAAAGAAAATCGTTGTAGAAAAACTACACCCAAATGGCAACGGTTTTGTCTATGTTGGCGATTTACTTCGTTATAATGCAGATGAAAGAGGCCTTGTAAATATTCGAGACTTCTCAGAACAAGAGCTTCGTGAAGCGATTGAAGACTCTATTATGTATTTGTCAGAAGTAGATGAACCAGTTGAAGAAGTGAAAATTGAACAAATTTGGCGTAATCGAACTGGTGACCAATTGCTTTTAGTAAACGATGCACCTTTTTGGAATATTTATCATGGCTTCAACTTAGAAGAAAGTTTTGGCACTCGTGATGATGCGGAAGATTATTTATTTGCCGAAGGATTTAAACCATCTAACAAGTAATGATTGAAAATGGAGAAAGAGCTTTTAGTAAGATTAAAAGGGGAGAGGGAGATGTCAGGTAATAAGGCGGTCTTAGTGGTGATTGGAATTGTTCTTGTTTGTCTGATTCTGATCTACTTATCTATTTCAACTTTTTTTAAAAATAACCCCCATCAGCCTAATCAAAGATCATTAGGTTTGACACCTGAAGTGGTACAATCTTCCATTGTCTTGAATCCGAGATAATGATATCGGGTAAAGGGGAAAACACGCTATGCATCGAAAAAACATCTGATAAAAATAAAATGATTCTATACGCATAAAGCGTTAGAATCTTTTTTTTTAGGTAAAACAAAAAATCTGTCAGCCTGTGACAGATTTTCCGCATAAAGTTTTGTTTATATAAATAGATTAAAGATGGAGAAAATTAATCCTCCTAATAATATAGCTACAGGCAATGTAATTACCCAAGTGATGACAATTCTACGCGCCACACCCCAATGAACACCTTTAGCGTTTTGTGCAGCACCTACACCCATAATTGAAGAAGAAATAACGTGAGTTGTAGAAACTGGCAATCCTATTTGAGTGGCACCGTAAATGATGATTGATGAAGATAAGTCAGCTGCAACCCCATTAACAGGACGGATTTTCATAATTTTACCGCCAACTGTTTTAATGATTTTATAACCACCAATTGAAGTACCTAGTCCCATTGCAGCGGCACAAGATACACGTACCCACATAGGTACATCATCGCCAGATTGAAAACCTGCTGCAATTAAAGCCATAGTTATAATCCCCATTGATTTTTGAGCATCATTTGTACCGTGAGTAAAAGCTTGTATAGCAGCAGTGAAAATCTGTACTTTACGGAATCCTTTATTCGTACGGTATAAATTAAAGTTTTTAAATAGCATTTTAAATAAAGACATCATCAAGAAACCAAGGATGATGGCGATAAATGGTGAAAAAAGTAAACCTTTAATAATTTTAATAAAACCACCAAAGTTAATAACGGAAAACCCTGCAGCAGCAATTGCAGCTCCGGCTAATGAACCAATTAAGGCATGGGATGAGCTGGAAGGAATACCGAAGTACCATGTAACTAAATTCCATACGATTGCTGATATTAATGCGGCTAAAATAATATATGTTCCATTACTTAGAGCAAAAGGGTCCACAATATCTTTTGCAATTGCTTTGGCAACGCCAGTAAAGGTAACTGCACCAATAAAGTTCATTGTTGCAGCTAAAGCGATTGCAACGCGAGGCGAAAGTGCACGCGTCGAAACTGTTGTAGCAATTGCATTTGCAGTATCATGAAAACCGTTTATGAAGTCAAATGCTAATGCGAATATTACAACAAGAACGGTTAAAATTATTATTGTATCCATTTGATTTTACAGCTCCTATGCATTACGCATTATAATAGTATCCATTGAGTTGGCAACATTTTGGCAATAGTCAGCAACCTCTTCAAGTTGTTCGTAAATATCTTTGAATTTAATAATGCGGATAGGGTCTTTTTCATGTAGGAATAATTGTTTAATAGAAGTACGTAACACTTCATCACATTTACGTTCATAATCCTTAATGAGAATGGCGTGTTCACGCATGTTAATTAGTTTTTTGTTTGTTAAATGTTCCATAGCAGTAGCGATTTCATCTGTGCTTAGAACAATATATTTTAGGAAATCTCTCATATATTCATCAACTTCAGTAAGTGAGAACATTTCGAAATGTGCGATACATCCTTCAACGCCATCCAAGACATCGTCCATTCGTACAGCTAATTCTAAAATATCTTCACGTTCGATTGGTGTCATAAATGATTTATTTAACATTTGGATTAAATCATGAATTAATGAATCTCCATCTGTTTCGTATTTCTTAAGTGTAACGCTAAGCTCTTTCAGGTCTGCAACGCCTGTAATTTGGAATTCATCAGCATAATGAGCTGCTTCATTTACATTTTGGGCAATCTTCAACAATGCAGAGAAGAAAGGATCTTCTTTTTTTGAGCTAAACATAAAAAGCCTCCTAATTCGTTATATAAATCACTAAAATCTAATTTTGAACGCAATTATAATCATAACAAATTGCGAAAAAAACCCCTACAAATATCATATAAAATTCAACAAAATTTACATTCCCGTAATATATAGAGTGTGCATTTTTATTATAAAAATAATCAGAAAAAAATGAAACCTTTAAGTAAGCCATCCGTATTACATATTGAACAGAAAAAGTTATTCAAGGGGGTGAAGATGATTGATATAAATTCTTGGTCCATTGAACAGTGGTATTTGTACTCATTAATATTCTTAGCAATTTGTATGATTTTATATCTTTTTTTTGGCGATATAGCTGATGGCTTGGGAGAAGGAATTCCTTTTTTTAATCCAACCGTCATTCTAGCTTTTTTAACCTTCTTCACAGCACTTGGGTTTATCATCGAAACTTTTACATCATTAAGTAGTATTCTAATCGGAATTATTTCTGGAGTTATCTCCTTCATACTAGATATTTTACTTTATTACTTCATCTTGATTCCGTTAAAATCTGCTGAAGTATCGATGGCGTATACCGAAGAATCCTTGGGAGGTCAGGTAGGAAAGGTGATTGTGCCTATTCCTATCGATGGATTTGGTGAGGTAGTAGTTGAGACAGTCAACGGCATCATTTCAAAACGTGCAACAAGCTATGATAATGTGGAAATACCTTATGATTCAAAGGTGCTGATCATAGAAGTGACAAAAGGTACATTATATGTCAGGGAGTATGATCCAATATTTTAAAGGTGTATAAGAATAAAAATAGGGGGAATTGATATGTCATTATTACTATCACCGATACTAATTGTTGGTGTAATCGTAGTAGTTATTTTGTTAGCAATTATTGGAGTGTATATAACAAAATACCGCACAGCTGGTCCAGATGAGGCACTCATCGTTACAGGTAGTTATCTAGGATCTAAGAACGTACATACGGATGAAGGTGGAAACCGTATTAAAATTATCCGTGGTGGCGGTACATTTGTGTTACCAGTATTTCAACAAGCGGAACCTCTTAGTTTGCTATCCAGTAAACTAGAAGTAACAACGCCTGAAGTTTATACAGAGCAAGGTGTGCCGGTAATGGCTGATGGGATTGCCATTATCAAAATTGGTGGTTCGATAGCTGAAATTGCAACGGCTGCTGAACAGTTTTTAGGTAAACCAAAAGAAGAACGTGAAAACGAAGCAAAAGAAGTGCTTGAAGGTCACTTACGTTCAATTCTAGGGTCTATGACAGTTGAAGAGATTTACAAAAATCGTGATAAATTCTCACAAGAAGTACAACGTGTTGCTTCTCAAGACTTAGCAAAAATGGGTCTTACAATCGTATCCTTCACGATTAAAGATGTACGAGATAAAAACGGTTACTTAGATTCACTAGGGAAACCAAGAATAGCTCAGGTCAGACGTGATGCAGATATTGCAACAGCAGATGCAGAAAAAGAAACTCGTATTAAACGAGCAGAAGCAGATAAAGAAGCACAAAAGGCAGAGCTTGAACGTGCAACCGAAATTGCGGAAGCAGAAAAAGAAAATCAATTAAAAGTAGCTGAATTCCGTCGTGAACAAGATATTGCAAAAGCTCGTGCTGACCAAGCGTACGAATTAGAAACTGCGCGTGCAAAACAAGAAGTAACAGAACAAGAAATGCAAATTAAAATCATTGAACGTCAAAAGCAAATTGAATTAGAAGAAAAAGAAATTTTACGTCGTGAGAAACAATATGATTCAGAAGTGAAGAAAAAGGCTGATGCGGATCGTTATGCAATTGAACAAAATGCTTCAGCAGAAAAGATGAAACAATTAGCACAAGCCGATGCAGAAAAATATCGTATTGAAGCGAAAGCAAAAGCAGAAGCTGAGAAGATCCGTTTAGATGGTTTGGCAAAAGCTGATTCTGAACGTGCACAAGGGGAGTCAGAAGCAGAAATTATCCGTCTTAAAGGTCTTGCAGAAGCCGAAGCAAAACGTAAAATCGCAGAAGCATTCGAACAATTCGGTCAAGCCGCTGTATTAGATATGATTATCCGAATGATGCCTGAATATGCAAAACAAGTTGCAAGTCCATTATCTAATATCGATAAAATTACTGTCGTAGATACTGGTAGTGGTGAAGGTGGTGGAGCCAATAAAGTAACTGGATATGCAACAGACTTAATGGCAACATTACAAGAAACACTAAAAGCATCTTCAGGTATTGATATGAAGGAATTATTAGAAAATTATTCAGGTAAATATACAATTCGTCCAAGTATTGAACGATTAGCTGACAATGTAAAACAAAAAGACGATGCATCAGCTGCAACAACTACTGAAAATTAGTGCATCCTTAATTGCCCGAGTAAGTCGGAGAATCGACTTGTCGGGCAATTTTTATTTTTTTGTTGATTTTAAATAAAAAGCACTGTCTTTGATTTGTCATTATTGTCAGTATTTAAAATACCTACCTAAGGTATAATGAAAGAAAAAGCGTTTAAAGGAGTTTTACTGTGAAGAAAAAGTGGTTATCAGTGCTATTAGCGGGCACAATGATTTTAGCAGCTTGTGGCAACAATGCAGAAGAATCGTCTAAGAAAAATCATACGGAACATGATCAAACACAAACAAAAGAGCAATCAAATCACGGAAGTCATCAACACACACTAGCCAATGGCGATCTTCAAGAGGAAACAGCATCGGCAAACAAATTACCGAGTTTTTTAGATAATCAATCAGAGGATTTGAAACTGGTTTATACAGCAGCTGGGCAGGCAACAGAAGTTTTAAAATGGATGCCTTGTTATTGTGGATGTGCAGAAAGTGCCAATCATAAAAGCAACTTAAATTGTTTTATAAAAAAAGTAAAAGACGATGGTTCCGTTGTGTGGGATGATCATGGTACGCGCTGTATTGTTTGTGTAGAAATTGCAGTTAAATCGATTAAGCAAGCACAAGAAGGGGCATCACTTAAAGAAATCCGTAAACAAATTGATAATGATTATAAAGAGGGATATGCAAAACCAACATCAACCCCTATGCCATTATAATATCTGTCTAGAATAGGGAGTATATATGATCTTTTGTGTGAATCTAGGGTTAAATTTAGGATTTTTACTTTTCCAATAGGTTTTTACCATAATTAAAACACAATAGCAGACAATTAGAAGAGAAACCGCTATCATAAGTGTTGAGTGGGAACAAAACTCGTAGCAAAAGAAATGGAGATGAACAACTTGGAATATCGTATTGAACATGATTCCATGGGAGAGGTAAAAGTACCTGCAGAACGTAAATGGGGTGCTCAAACGGAGCGTAGTAAACAAAACTTTAAAATTGGTTCTGAACATATGCCAATCGACTTTATTCATGGCTATGCATTACTTAAAAAATCAGTAGCAAAAGTATGTGTTGAACTTGGTACATTATCACAAGTGAAAGCAGATGCAATTGCTCATGCAGCTGATGAAATCATGACTGGTAAATGGGATAGCGAATTCCCACTAGTTATTTGGCAAACAGGTAGTGGTACTCAAACAAATATGAACGTTAACGAAGTAATCGCTCACCTTGGTAACGAATACCTTGAAGCTCAAGGTAGTGAAGAACGCCTACACCCAAATGACGATGTGAATAAATCTCAAAGCTCGAACGACTCGTTCCCGACTGCAATTCATATTGCAACTTCAATTGCAGTAGAAAAGAATTTACTTCCTGCTTTACGTCAAATTAAAGCAACTTTAAAAGCAAAATCTGAAGAATTTATGCAACTAATTAAAATTGGTCGTACACACTTACAAGATGCTACTCCTTTAACATTAGGTCAAGAAATTAGCGGTTGGTTACACATGATCGAAAAATCAGAAGAAATGATTGAAGAAAGTTCTAAACATATGTTAGAACTTGCAATCGGTGGTACTGCAGTAGGTACTGGTTTAAATACTCCTGATGGCTTCGATGAAAAAGTAGTTGCTGTATTAGCTAAAGAAACAGGTCTAAAATTCGTTGCATCACCAAACAAATTCCATGCACTAACTTCTCATGACCAAATGGTAACAGCTCACGGTGCTATGAAAGCTTTAGCTGCAGACTTAATGAAAATTGCCAACGATGTTCGCTGGTTAGCTTCAGGTCCTCGTTCTGGTTTTGGTGAAATCTCAATCCCAGAAAACGAACCAGGTTCATCCATTATGCCAGGTAAAGTAAACCCAACTCAATGTGAAGCTGTTACAATGGTAGCTGTACAAGTTATGGGTAATGATGTAACTCTTGGCTTTGCTGCATCTCAAGGTAACTTTGAATTGAATGTATTCAAGCCTGTTATTCTTTATAACTTCATGCAATCTGTTGAATTATTATCTGACGTAATCCGCAGCTTCGATGAACACTGCTTACAAGGTATTACTGCTAACGAAGATAAACTTGAACACTTCTTAAACAACTCACTAATGTTAGTAACTGCTCTTAACCCATACATCGGTTATGAAAATGCAGCGAAAATTGCTAAACATGCACATAAAAATGGTCTAACATTAAAAGAAGCTGCCCTTGAAACTGGTCTTCTAACAGAAGCACAATTCAACGAATGGGTTGTTCCAAGCAAAATGATTAAATTCTAAAACTTATTGTGGTTTTGATTTTACATTTCACAATAGATTAAATTCGTATAGATATTTAAAAAGGAGTTGTCCAAATATAGCACATTTGGCAACTCCTTTTTCCTTGGTATATCCACATTGATACTATGTTTTTCACAGGGTCTTTTTTATTTTTTCAAAAACTCTAGAAATGTCTCGGCTGTTTTAGAAAGGAATGGCGTATTGAGATGAATAGCATGGAAGTCACGATTATAATTGTATTTATCCTTTAAAACAATCTGTAACTTGTTTAACTGCATTTCATTTTTAATTGTCCATTCAGAGAGTAGTGCAACCCCTAGACCATTTACTACGGCTTCTTTTATGAGCTGTGTGCTACCAAATTCTAATATACGATGAGGTACAATATTATGTTCCTTTATAAAATGTTCGAATGCTTCACGAGTACCAGAGCCCTGTTCTCTAATAATCCATGTTTGATCATTTAAGTTATGCACAGTTTGTTCAGACTTTGCAACAATGACCATATGATCTGTTGCAATCTTGTGCATAACTAACCGTTTAATGGGAATAGAACCTTCAATTATCCCCAAATCTAAAGTCTGATTAATGATTTTATCAGCTATTTCTGTTGTATTATCGATACATATACGTGGATATACTTGTGGATAATTTGTTAAAAACGCTGCTAAACATTTGGGTAGAAGGTATTCACCATATGAATAACTTGCACCAAGTAGTAATTCACCCGCAACATGATTCGTCAAATCGTCCAATGCTCGATTCATTTTTGTGGATAACATGTTTATTTCTTTTCCATAGTAGACCACAATCTCCCCAGCTTTAGTAAGTTGTATCTTTTTTTGTGAACGATCAAAAAGCTGCACGTTTAGCTCTTCTTCTAAACTTTTTATATACTGACTGACAGCCGGCTGTGTCATATACAGCTCTTCTGCAGCTCGTGAAAAATTCATATGCCTTACGACAGTTAAGAAAATCTGTAGTTTATCAGCCATAGACCCTCCTATAAGTAAATACTTATGGTTTTGATAATAATCATTAATTATCTTTTTGATTAGCTACATTCTATCATGATAATAGAAAACAAAATAGGAGATGAGATTATGCAACTATCTGGAGGGTTTATTAAAGGAATAGTATTTACCATTGTTATAGCGATTGTATCGTATTTCCTAAGCAAACTTCCATACATGAATTATTTAGGGCCATTGGCAATTGCCATAATTATTGCAGTTATTATTAGAAATACACGACCTTATCCACAGCAGTGGAAAAGTGGAATTGATTTTTCAGCTAAGAAAATTTTACGATTTGCAATTATCCTATATGGGATTCGATTAAATATTGCTGTTGTAGCAAATGAAGGACTTCCATTGATTCTTCGAGCAGCAGGGGTCATTGTAGGCACAATCTTATTAACAGTTTTTATTGGGAAATTATTAGGCGTAGAAGAAAAGTTAACGATGCTATTGGCATTTGGCACAGGAATCTGTGGTGCAGCCGCTATAGCTGCAGTTTCGCCTATTGTAAAAGCTAAAGAAGAAGATACAGCCATGTCGGTTGGTATGATTGCTTTAATGGGAACCATTTTCTCCTTAATTTATCCAACTGTTGGTCATTTGTTGAACTTAACGCCAGAAGCTTATGGGTATTGGTCAGGATATAGTTTACATGAAATTGCACACGCTGCATTAGCGGGAGCAGCATTTGGTGATGCTTCACTAACGCCAGCTCTATTGGCAAAACTAAGCCGTGTATTATTATTATTCCCAGTAACATTATTGCTTGTTGGGTTTATGAAAATTAAAAATGGGGGAACAGGTCAAAAAGCTTCTTTTCCATATTTCTTATTAGGATTCTTAATCGTTTCAGCCCTAGGTACTTGGGGGACACAACAAGGATGGCTTAGTGAAGCAATGCAAAATATAATCGCTCAAACAGGTACTTTCTTTTTAGCTGTAGCAATGGCTGCATTAGGAATGTCAGTTGACTTAAAAGAATTAAAAACAAGAGCTTTAAAACCACTAATCATGTTAACCATTGTATCGGTGATTTTAAGTTCTGTCGTATTAACTATTATTTAATAAAAGTGTTCGTAGATTTAACTAGCTCAAGTAAATAAATACTCGAGTTATAACGTCGATAAATTAAAACAAGAGCTAACGAAAAATTACTTTCGTTAGCTCTTTACTTTGTTGGAATTATTAATGTTCATTTCTTTTTTTATAAATGATCGTTAGAACAACTAAAACAAGTAGAATTACTTGACCGATAATTGTTTCAACTGTTGGGTAGAAACCAATAGATGCCCATACTGGCAAGCCAGTAATAACAGTTGAAGGTAATACACCTGTTAGTTGCAATGTGTGAATGCTTACACCAATAATTTTGAACGCTAGTATATAAATTAATACTGTTGCGACTGTAAAGAATCGGTGAACAGGAATTTTTCCACTAAATCTTAATAAGAAGAATGCTACAACAGCTAATATTCCGACTGCAACTGCAATTCCCAGAGAGAAATCCGAAGTCGACATTTTGGGAGCTATGCCGGCGTAAAAAATTAATGTTTCAGCACCTTCACGAAATACGGAAAGGAAACTAATGAAAGCCATTACCCATACGCTTTGTTTTGACATCGCATGGTTTAATTGTTTTGCAATATAAGCATTCCAAGCTTTAATATTGGATTTACTATGCATCCAAACACCAATACCTAGCATCATAGCAGCTGCGATTAAACCAATATATCCTTCAATCATTTCTCGGCTCGTGTTGATGGTAGCTGAGTTAAATAATGTAGACATTAAAATCGCTGCGACAGCGCTTAATGCAATCCCAACACCGGCACCAAGATAAATCCATTTTTCCATATGGCGGTTATCTGATTTCTTTAAGAAAGCAACTAATGCAATAATGATTAGTAATGCTTCCAAACCCTCACGAAGAAGGATTAATGCTGAATCCCAAAAGCTATAGTTTTGATTACCTTGGATCAACTGAATTTGTTGCTTAAAGTTATCAAGTTGTGCCTGGATATCTTTTGTATCAACATGATCTTTCATCAAATCACTTGCGATAATTGGCATGTCACTTTCAATTTTCGTATAAAGACCTGCATTCTTCGTACGAATATCGCCTTCAACGTTAGGCCAAGTGGTGATGAATTTTTTGATAGTAGCAGATGCCTTTGAATAATCTTGGTCATCAATTTGCGTTTTTGCTTGATCGATTAAGTCAACTAATGATTGTAAAGAGAAAGTACCTTTAGCAGTTGAAGCGACTTTCTTACCAGCCCCAAAATCTGTTATGGCTTTTTGTAGTTCGTTATATTGATCTTGAATTGCATCAATATTTGGTTTTTCATCAGAAAGTGCAATACGTATGAAAGACATTTTCGTTTCAATTTTACCGTATGCAGCAATATCGTATTCGCGTACTGGTGTTTCTTTTTTCTTCCAGAAGGCATTAAAGTTATTATAAGCTGTTGTAAGTTTCTCAACATTACCTTCTTTTATCGCTGCTTGCAATTGATTAAGTGCAGGAGTCATTGCAGTGGCAAAAGCCTTTCTTTCGGCCTTTTCGTCAACTGGGTTTTCAGCTTTTTCAAGAGCTGTTAATGCTTTTGAAAGTGCTGAAAGTGCAGCTAAACGATCATCTTTTGAAGATGCGCTTTGTGCATCATCCAACGCTTGAGTAACAGCTTTTGATTCTTTTGAATTTTTGACGTTTGCTTGATTCCAATCTTTTTCAAAAGTTTGGAGTGCGTCATTTGCTTTTGCATCGTCACCTTGTTTGGAATTCATAATGGCATCGCTGATGGAAATATACAGATGACTGTAAGATTCCGCAGCAGCTACAGGATGAATTGCTGTTAGTGTAACAAGGAGAAGGATAATAGCAAATTGACTACAACGTATTAAATAATGCTTCACCTATATAACTCCCTTTTTTAATGCCAGGGAAGCAAGCAAAGACTCCGCTGCCTCGATGGGTAATATATTCATTTAATTTATCCATACGACCAAGCTGGTTTTGGATTTTAGTAAATTGTTCAGGATTTTTTTGGAATGATATAAAGACTAATCCAGCATCATAAGAACCTGTTGAATCTACAATACCTGATGAGTAAGAATAAGAACGTCTCATGATTCGGGCTTTGGATTGTTTTGCAAGGAATACATGTGAGTTTTCTGGCACAATATAGTTGCCATTTTCATCTTTACGTTCAATGTCCATAGAATCAAATTCATTTTTCTTACCAATTGGAGCGCCACTATCACGATGGCGACCAAAAGTATTTTCTTGTTCTTTTAATGCTGTACGATCCCATGTTTCTAAATGTAATTGTATACGACGGACAACTAAATAAGAACCACCTGTCATCCATGGCTTAGAATCACCGGATTGTACCCAAACAACCTTATTCATATCTTTTTCACTTGAAGTAATTGGATTTTCTGTACCATCTTTAAATGCAAATAAGTTACGAGGTGTTTGCTTTTTGCCGTTTTCAACAGGGAATGAATTGAATCCTGCTTGGGACCATTTCATAGAAACTTTACCTGATGCGGCACGAATTAGATTTCGCACTGCATGGAATGCAACTTGTGGATCGTCAGCACAAGCTTGAATGCAAATATCCCCACCTGTATAAACCTCTTCTAACTGGTCTTTTGGGAAATGGGGGAGGTCTTTTAGTTCTGTTGGTTTTAGAGATGCGAGACCAAGTTCCTTCTTTTCAAATAGAGACGGTCCAACACCAAATGTGATGGATAAATTACGAGCATCCAGTCCTTTTGCTTCACCAGTATCTTTTGGTGGAAGAATACCATTTTTATATTCCACACCAATTGTTTCGCCATTCATCATATGAACAGCAAGAGGTGTCCACATTTTGAACAACTCTTGCAGCTCTGCTTTTGATTTGACTAAAACGTTTAAAGAAGCAAAGTAGATATTCGTTTGTACAGCAGTGTCAATACCTGATTGGTGCTTACCGTAAAAGTTTACTTTATTGGCTACGCTACTATCATCATCCAGCAAGAAATCTTTACCGAATGCTTTTAAAACTCCTCCCATACCAGAGGCGCCAATTGCAATACCGGCAGCTCCAGCACCGGTCATTTTCAACATTTGTCTACGTGAGATTTTTTTATCTAATAATTTTTCACCATTATTTGTTTCAGTCATTGATCAATCACTCCATAATAATTCCCATTTGACTTAATGGTTCACCTAGGTGGTTTACAGCTTCTGCTAAGGCCTTAGTATCTTCTTTAGTTAGTTTTGTATATGAAACATAACCGCCGTCTTTTGTTTCATATTTTGCTAACAAATCATTAACTGCTTTAAATTTTTCAGTTAAATCTTTTGCTAATTTAGGATCTTTATTGATGATTTGATCTTCTAAAATAGTGAAGATTTTTTCTGCACCTTCAACGTTCGCTTTGAAGTCATACAAGTCAGTGTGAGAATAGATTTCTTCTTCTCCTGTAATCTTTGATGTAGATACTTCGTTTAATAAGTCAACAGCACCAGTCATCATAAGATCAGGTGTTACGTCTACAGTTTCTACACGAGCACGTAATTCTTTTGAGTCAGCAAGTAACTGGTCAGCTATTTTTTCATAACCTTTTGTCGTGTTTTCTTTCCAAAGGCCGTATTCGATTTTATGATAACCAGTCCAGTCTTCTTCACCTTGACCTTCTGCTTTTAAGTCTGCAAGACGAGCATCAATACGAGGATCAAGATCGCCAAAGCTTTCTGCGATTGGTTCTGAACGTTCAAAATACATACGAGCTGTTGGGTAAATTTCTTTCGCTTTTTCGACGTCGCCAGCTTTCACTGCTTTAACGAATTTTTCAGTTTCAATTGTGAATTTGTCCATTTGGTCAATTGCAAATTCTTTATATGCCTCGATTTCTTTTTGTAAATCAGGGGATGTTGCAGAAGTTGTTTCTTCTGTTTTTGCCTTGGAGTCATCTTTCTTAGCCGTATCTGAACTATTGCAGCCAGTTAAAACAACGCTCCCTGCTAATAAAATGGCTGTTAATGATTTCGCTTTCATTCATATCCTTCTTTCTATTAAATTATTTCTCGGTTCATTTCCACTAATAGTAATGATAATCATTATCATCGAGAAAATCAATAGAATTAGAGAAAGAAATTAAAAGAGTGGAGTTAATATATGAATCTACAAAACTATTTTCAACTTTACGTAAAAATTAAAATTCGAACTTTTTACAATACTTCCCTATATATATGAGGTGTATGGATAAAATATTTAATTTTTTTTTACGATAAATTACAGTAAAACTTTTTATGTATGTATAATCGTCTTTTAAACGTATACAGGAAAATTCCCTAAAGGAGCTTCTAAGGAATGAAAAAAAGAAAAGCGCAGATGCACTATGATGAAGACTTACTATCATTTATCCGAGCAAATAAAAAGCAACTCTATTGGTTAGCGTATAGTTACGTTAAAAATGAGCAAGATGCTTTAGATATTGTACAAGAAAGCATTCAAAAATCTATGCAGTATTATGATCAACTAATGGAGAAGGAAAAGCTGAAAAGCTGGTTTTATAGAATAGTAGTTAATACATCACTCGATTTTTTAAAGAAAAATCGTCATTTACCAACTGAAGATGAAACATTACACTATTTAACTTCTCCTCAAGAAGATCGGTATGAGAACATTGATCTTCAACAAGCCTTATCGATGTTACCCACAAAATATCGCGAAATTGTTATATTAAGATACTTTGAGGATATGAAATTAGAAGAAGTGGCCTATGTTCTTAATGAAAATACGAATACGATTAAAACCAGATTGTACAAGGCACTGAAGCTTTTGCGAATTGAATTACAAGAGGAAGAAGGCGAGAAGTACCATGGATAACAAAATAAAAGAATTAAAAAAACAATATGAGAGTATGCCTATTCCAGACAATTTAGATGATGTCATTGAGATGGCTATAAAAAAAGGAAAAAAGAAAAAAACAGTACCAAGATGGCTTTTTAGTACTGTAGCAGCAGTGGCGATTTTCACTGTTGGGGTGAACATTAGTCCAGCAATGGCTCAAACATTAGATGGTATACCGGTTATTAATAAAGTCGCGAAAATTCTTACTTTCCGTGAATATAAAGTAAAAGATGAAACATATGAAGCAAATATTAAAGTACCAAATATTAAAGGTTTAAATGATGATAAATTAGAATCTAAGTTAAACGAAAAATATATTGAAGATGGAAAAAAACTTTATAGTGATTTTAAAGACACCGTTGCAGATATTAAGAAAAATGGTGGAGGCCATTATGGTGTAGAAAGTGGTTACTCAGTAAAAACAAATGACGAGCAACTCGTATCAATCGGTCGATATGTTGTAAACACAGTGGGCTCTTCATCAACAACGATGAAATACGATACGGTGGACAAAGAAAATAAAGTCGTTCTAAGTCTGCCAATGCTATTCAAAGACGATGCCTATATCAAAACCATCTCCAACTATATCGAGGATCAGATGAAGAAAGAAATGAAAGAATCCAAAGATAAAACCTATTGGGTAGAAGGTGTAGGGGGACAAGATTATGGTACATTTGATGGATCAAAGAATATTAAACCAACTCAAAACTTCTATATTAATAAACACCATCAATTAGTTATAGCATTTGATAAATATGAAGTAGCACCAGGATACATGGGGCTAGTTGAGTTTAAAATCCCAACCAAAATAATACAAAAGGATTTAGTAAGTAATCAGTATATTAAGTAATGACGCTGTTATAGGCTTGTCGGTCCGCCCACGAGAGATCAACAGTATCGGTAAACAAAGTTTAAATAATCTAATCATAAATATAAAAAAACATGTCCCATCAAAAAGGTGGGGCATGTTTTTTGTTAGAGATTAATCTAGATATTCTTTTAATTCATTTTCCAAAAATGGCTTGGCTGATAATAATTCGGTAAATGCATTATAACGTGCTTTTTGAACAATAGTCGGTTTTTTACCCGTATAGTAAGCACGGATTAAGATATTCTTAGGTGTATGCTCCATATCGATAAATTCTAGGAGCTGTGCATCATATCCTACGAGATTTAAAATTTCAGCACGTATAGAATCTGTAGCAAGTGCTGCGAAACGATCTTTAATGATACCGTGTTGTAGCATGATATCAAGTTGTGGTGAATGAAGTTGACGGTTCAATTCGTGTTGACAGCAAGGGACGCTTAAAATAACACGGGCTCCCCATTTTACAGCACGTGCTAAAGCCATATCTGTTGCGACATCGCAAGCATGAAGCGTAACGACCATATCAACAGCTGTTTCCTCATTATAGTCATTAATATCTCCAACTAAAAATTCAAGTTGGTCATATTGTAAGTCTTTTGCGATTTTTGCACATTCTTCAATGACTTCTTTTTTCAAATCAAGTCCTGTCACACGAATATCTAATCCTTGTTCGACTTTTAAATAGTGATATAAAGCGAAGGTTAAATAAGATTTTCCAGAGCCAAAATCTAAAATACGAATTGTTCGATCTTTTGGTAAGTAATCAAGCGAGTCATGAATAAATTCAATGAAACGGTTAATCTGTTTAAATTTATCGTATTTTTGTTTCTTTACTTTACCTTCAGGAGATTGAACCCCTAGACGGATTAAGAATGGATATGGCTTATCGGGATCAAGTAAATAATTTTTCTTGCGGTTGTGTGATAAATTCACTTTTTTCTTTTCAGTCTTTTCTGTTTTCCATAGCACTTTATTTTTCTTAGAAAGCTGCACTTGAATATTTTCACGGATAAATTCACCTTGGAATTGGCGGAACTGTTCAAAGAGTTCGTTTAAGCTAGGGCCAATCAAAGATAAAGGGATATTTTCGTGTTTGATAATTCGTTCATATTGATATTCAAATTGAATATGATAAATACCTTTTAGATTAATTGGTTTCATTTTCACCCGTTTTAAATCACTAGATTTAGTACGTGGTTGACTGATGGTTGCTGATACAAGTTCTTCCTTTAATATATGCTCGAGCAAACCCTGTTTCATTTCGTTAAAATCCATCATCTTCGCCTTCTTTATCATTTAATCATTGGCATAAGTGTATCATAATTTTGGATTTTCTAAACGATGAAGGATCAATCGTTACTTTTTATCAATATAGGTAAGAGTCTTACCAGTCCAACCAGCAATGATAGTTAATATGGGTGATAGAAGGCAGAAAAATGCAAAAGGCAAGTACTCCCACGTAGATACTGCTAACACTTTTGTGATGAAAATTCCGCAAACACTCCAAGGAATCAGTGGATTTACAACAGTTCCTGCATCTTCTGCAACACGAGCTAAGTTTTTGTTCTTTAATCCTACTTTTTGAAATTGTGATTGGAAGGCTTGGCCAGTAAGTAAGATTGAAAGGTATTGTTCCCCGATTAATGCATTCACACCAATAGCTGTTAATGCAGCACCTGTAACAACAGAACCGACACTTTTGAATATTTTTTCAACACGGGACAGTAATGCTTGTATGATACCTAGAGTGAACAAAAGGCCACCCATACTAAGAGCTAAAATAACAAGTCCTACAGTAAACATCATGCTATTGATGCCCCCGCGAGATAATAGAGAATCGATATCTTTTATACCTGTATGAGATGTATACCCATTAAATAGAATGTTCAAGACATCACCAAATCCATAGTGATGGTGGAAATAAGAAACTAATATGGCTACAACAGTACTTGCTGCTAGTGTTAAAATAGCTGGAGCTTTTTTCAATGCCATTAAAACAAGAACGAAAAGTGGAATCAATGTGTACCAATGAATCATTCCAGTTGAAAGCAAACCGTCTTTGAAGGTTGTAATTTTATGTGCGTTTTGTAATACCTGTGATGGTGACAAAATAGCATAAAAAATTAGTGAAAGAATGAGTGCAGGAATGGTTGTCCAGCACATATTCTTGATATGTTCAAATAAATCAACGCCCATTATTGTAGATGATAAATTGCAAGTATCAGATAATGGTGACATTTTATCGCCAAAGAATGCACCAGATACAATGGCACCTGCAGTAATCGCAAGCGAAATATCCATGGCACTAGCCATACCAATAAAGGCTACTCCTACTGTTGCCGTAGTCGTAAGAGAACTACCAATCGCAATTCCGACAATACAAGTAACGATAAATACTACAGCGTAGAAGAAATGAGGAGTAATTGTTTCAAATCCTAAGTAAATAAGTGTAGGAATTGTCCCGCTCATAATCCAACTACTAATCAACATCCCAATAAAGAAGAAAATGAAAATAGCGCTAAGTCCTGCTGATGCACCTTCTACTAGTCCATTCTCCAAATCTTTGTAGGATACTTTTTTATATAGACCATATGCCATTAATAATAGAATGCTGATTAAAATAGGCATATGTGGTACTGCATCAAAACCAGCAATACAAATTGTCATAGTAGCAATAATAATAATGATTAAGATGAGTGCCTCTAAAAAGGAAGGTGTCATCTTAGCTTGAATACGAAACATGGTAAATCCTCCTTCAAAATTAATAATCTATTTAACTTCCCGCGCTAGTGACAGAGCATTTATTCATAAAAAAATCCTTCTATCCCATCAAAAGGGACGAAGGAAAACTCCGCGGTACCACCCTAATTGTCAAAGTTAATTTGACCACTTCATTGGTTCAAGTTTAGCTGATGGTGTAATTCATCATTGTAATAACCTAGGCTTTCAGCAACTACCTAGTCTCTATTTGCTGTTATCTACAACACTACTATTGGTCCATCACTCGAAATATACTTTTTCGCTTCAACGCGTTGAAGCTATAAAGTATTTTAACATGTTTTGAAAACTAGTCAATATGTTTGACGTATTTTTTTTATTTAAAATAGTTAATTTATATAATGAGTCGTTGATAAAATGAATACTCAGAAGCTAAGAAGGATGACCATAAAAGATAAACAGTAGCAATTATTATAGGATGAAGCCTGAATTCACGAAAACTAAAGTACCATTGTTATATGCCATATTTATGAGAACATTATCTATGAAGCGGAAGATGGCGACTCCTGCGGGAAAGCGAGAAAGGTGAGACCCCGCAGTGAAGCAATTAAGGAACGGAGTCTAAGAACGCCACGTCCTGTGGCAACGACTCCGTGACCAACATCCTGTTGCCCTGAGGAGGCTCAACGCTCGCCAGTGGAAAGCGCCATCTGGAGCGGCATACTAAGAATAAGCATTTATGAAATTGACTCAAATGAATAAATAGTCATTCATTTTTAAGGTTATTAATAACAGAATAATATGATAGTATAGAATATACAGAACTCTATTAAATGGGGTGGCGTAAAAAGTTTTAAATATATTCATTATTAATTTCTTTAGATTGAAACCAGCTATATTGCAATATAAAAAGGTTTGTTTTTGTAACGAGAAATTAAGTTGGATATAAAACAGAGTTGTTCAAAGGGGGAATCAAGATGTCCGATAATATGTTTCAATTAATGGCCATTCTTATTTATATGGTCGCAATGTTGGTCATTGGCTGGTATGCATTTCGGAAGACGTCTAATTTAACAGATTACATGTTAGGTGGACGATCGTTAGGACCTGCAGTTACAGCATTAAGTGCTGGAGCAGCAGATATGTCAGGATGGTTATTAATGGGATTACCAGGCGCAATTTATGCAAGCGGTTTAGTAGAAGCGTGGATTGCCATTGGTTTAACTGTAGGGGCTTATTTAAACTGGTTATTTGTGGCACCACGTTTAAGGATGTATACACAAGTATCGAATGATTCGATTACGATTCCAAGTTATTTAGATAATCGCTTAAAAGATAAAACAAAATTACTAAGAATTGCATCGGGTTTAATCATTTTAGTATTCTTTACTTTCTACGTTTCTTCGGGAATGGTTGCGGGTGGAGTATTTTTTGAGAGTTCATTTGGATATAACTATCATTCAGGTTTATTGTTAACTTCAGGTGTCGTCATTGCATATACATTATTTGGCGGCTTCTTAGCAGTAAGTTATACAGACTTTATACAAGGACTTGTGATGTTTTTAGCACTTATTATTGTCCCGATTTTTGGTGTATTTTTAACAGGTGGATTTTCAGAAACAACAGCATCCATTCGTGAAGTGGATCCTAAACTATTAAGTCTATTTTCAGGAGCTACAGTGACAGGTGTTATTTCAACGGTTGCTTGGGGGCTAGGATATTTTGGACAGCCCCATATTATTGTTCGATTTATGGCTATTAAGAGTGTAAAAGAAACAAAACAAGCACGACGTATAGGAATCGGGTGGATGTTATTAAGCTTAATTGGTGCGATTGCTACTGCGTTAGTAGGGATTGCGTATTATCACCAAAAAGGTCTAACCTTAAAAAATCCAGAGACTGTATTTATAGCGCTTGGTCAAATACTATTCCATCCGTTTATCGCAGGTATTATGTTAGCGGCTATTTTAGCTGCAATCATGAGTACGATTTCTTCACAATTAATCGTTACATCATCTGCTTTAGTAGAAGATATCTATAAAGCGGTATTTAAAACAAATGCTTCAGATAAACAATATGTATTTTTGGGCCGCATGGCCGTATTACTTGTTTCTGTTTTAGCAATGTATTTGGCGTGGGAACAAGACAATAAAATTCTAGATCTTGTATCCTTTGCTTGGGCTGGGTTTGGTGCAGCGTTTGGTCCAATTATCTTGTTAACACTTTATTGGAAAAAAATCACGAACTGGGGTGCTCTCGCAGGCATGGTAGCTGGTGCTGCAACTGCTTATATTTGGGGATCTAATGAGCATTTACATAAGGCCCTGTATGAGATTGTTCCAGGTTTTATCATTTGTTTAATTGTCGCAGTAATTATTAGCTTAATTACGTATAGACCAAATAAAGACATTGAAGATGAATTCGATCGAACGATAGAATTGTTAGAACAAGAAAAAAGAGGGTAAAGAAGTCATGCCTGTAGTTTGCAATAAATGCGGCTACAGGCCGATTTTTTCTAAGGGGTGGTAATAAATGTTCGAATTAGATCATGTTGTATATTTTACAACGAAAAGTCCAGCTCAGATTGCACAGCAAGTTATAATAGAAGGAATTCATCCAGTTATTGGTGGGCAACATTTACAATGGGGAACGTATAATGCATTACTATATACAAAAAATAGTTATATTGAGTGGTTAGCAGTGGAGAATGAAGATGTTGCAAAGGTGACAAATCAACCACTTGTAAAACAATTACTTTATGATATTGATGATGGGGATGGATTTTACTCATTATGTTTAAGATCAGATGATTTAAAAAGGAAAAATCTTTATTTCAAAAAGCTAGGTTATCGAACGAGTGGCATTTTACCTGCTGAAAGAAAAACAGCAGACGGTAAAGTTATTAGATGGAAAATGTTATTCATTGAGCAAAAACTAGATGATTCCTTGCCTTATCCTTTTTTTATAGAATGGGAACAGCCTTTAGATGAAAGATATGACATGCTAAAAGCTGACGGTACAATCCAGCAAGTAAATGAAGAAATACAAATAGAACGCTGTATTTTCCGTGTAAAAGATGTAGAAAGAAAATTAATACAGTGGTCACGGCTACTATCCTTACCTGCTAAAGGAAATACATTAAAACTAGCCAATGCAACTTTTGAATTTCAACAATTGCAAGAAGGAAAAGAACGCCTTCAAACTATCGATATTGTGAAAGTTTGAGTTTTTGACATTTCTTGTGTTAGGATGGACATAACTTATAAATAGGAATGACAGGAAGAGGAGAGTAGAAAAGGGAATCTGCTCGGCTCTTCTTTTTTAATTGTTCTGCATGATTTGTGAAGGAGGATCATTATTGGATATATTCATTGAGAAAGCAATATTAGTTGGGGTTAATTTACGTAATGATTTACACTTTGACTATTCAATAGAAGAACTAGGAAATTTGGCTGAAGCGCTAAACGTAGAAGTGGTTGGTGTTGTAACCCAAAATTTAGAACGTATAAATCCTTCGCACTATGTCGGTACAGGCAAAACCGAGGAAATAAAAAATTTCTATGATGCAGCAGACGCAAATTTGGTAATATTCGATGATGAATTATCACCATCACAAATTCGTAATTTAGAAAGAGATTTAGAGTGTAAAGTTATTGACCGAACTATGCTCATTCTAGATATTTTTGCCAGACGAGCAAAATCAAAAGAAGCGCAAATGCAAGTAGAATTAGCTCAATTGCAATATATGCTACCACGATTAGTAGGGCTTCGAGATTCCTTAAGTCGTCAAGGTGGTGGTACTGGTGGTGGGTTTAAAAACCGTGGTGCTGGTGAAACAAAACTCGAACTGGATCGCCGGAAAATTGAAGAACAAATCTCAAAACTCAATAAAGAGCTAGAGCATGTAAAAGAACAACGTGAAACTCAACGAAAACAGCGTCGTAAAAGTGAAATTCCAATTGTTTCAATTGTAGGTTATACAAATGCAGGCAAATCAACAATTATGAATCAACTGTTAAATAAAATCGATCAACAAGAACATAAACAAGTTTTTGAAAAGGATATGCTATTTGCAACACTCGAAACGTCAGTAAGACAAATTACCTTACCTGACAATAAGAGCTTTCTGTTAACAGACACAGTTGGTTTTGTTAGTAAACTTCCTCACCATTTAGTTAAAGCGTTCCGTTCTACATTGGAAGAGGCAAGAGATGCTGATTTGCTGTTGCATGTAGTGGATGCATCCAATGCAGAAAATCAATATATGATGGAAGTTACAAATACTACTTTGCAAGAAGTTGGTGTTGAAGATATTCCGACTGTTTGTGTATTTAACAAAGCGGATTTAGCTAATCTTGCTTATCCTTATGTAAATAACAATCAAATTTGGATGTCAGCAAAAGAAGGAGCTGGACTTGATGAATTACTACAATTAATTCGTCAACACATTTTCTCGGATTATGTAACGTGTACATTTTGTATACCTTTTGAACGAGGAGATATAGTTTCTTATATGAATGAGTCAGCTCATATATTTGAAACATCTTATGATGAAAAGGGTACTATATTAAAAGTTGAAGTTCATGAATCAACTGCGCAAAAATTTAGAGAGTTTCGGGTAAACTAGGGGAGATGATAAAATTCATCTTCCTTTTTTATTTGTTTTCAATTTATCCAATAATTTTTGGGTTTGGACGAGCGTCATTCGCTTTTTTCTTTACTTGAAAATCTAGCATTTGTAACTTAATAAAGGAACCATATGTATTTTTGGAAAGGACATACTTTTCAGGTTGATTTTTCAATGAACTGAAATATTGTAATTTTCTGATTATAGTATAACGTATATTCGTTGCTGTAAAAAGGTTTCTAATTGTCTTAATAATCAAAAAATAAACAATTTTCTATATCAGAAAATTTTTTGACATGACACAAAT
Organism: Rummeliibacillus pycnus; assembly: GCF_050459865.1. GTDB lineage: Bacteria > Bacillota > Bacilli > Bacillales_A > Planococcaceae > Rummeliibacillus > Rummeliibacillus pycnus_B. The sequence goes on along the minus strand of NZ_JBCMNM010000012.1, from coordinate 5,957 downwards.
GTGCGTGTATAATGGACAACATCTTCACTAAATTTACGAAGTTATAAACTTTATAGTTTGAATTGTAAGACTATTTTTTATATTGAAAGAAGGAGAGTTTTTATGGCAACTAAAGAAGAAATCGTCAAGTCGGTTCCCCAAACAGGGTTCTTCGGACATCCAAAGGGTTTGTTTAGTTTGTTCTTTACAGAATTCTGGGAACGTTTCTCATATTATGGTATGAAGGCAATCCTAATATATTTCATGTACGATACAGTACAAAATGGTGGTTTGGGGTTAGATAAAACTACAGCCGCTTCAATTATGGCAATTTATGGATCATTAGTATATATGTCAGGTATTATCGGGGCATGGATTGCTGACCGTATTTTAGGTACTAGAAGAACAATCTTCTGGGGCGGTATTTTAATTATGGCTGGTCATATCTGCTTAGCAATTCCTGGTGGCCTACCATTCTTATTTACTTCAATGGTATTTATTATTATTGGTACTGGTTTATTAAAACCAAACGTATCATCAGTTGTTGGTGATATTTACGCAGATGGTGATAACCGTCGTGATGCAGGCTTCAACATCTTCTATATGGGTATCAACGCAGGTGCGTTCATCTCTCCATTAGTTGTAGGTGCCGTAAAAGAAAATTATAACTATCATGTAGGTTTTGGTATTGCGGCAATTGGTATGGCTATTGGGTTATTTATGTTCACTCTTAACCAAAAACAAAAATTGGGTCTTGCGGGTGTAGAACCTAAAAACCCATTAAATGCTAAAGAACGTAGTAGCATTCTTAAAAAATTGATTGTAGCAGTTATTGTAGTAGCGGTATTAGTTTTAATTGCAGCAATGACCGGTAACTTATCAATTGATGGGGCTGTTAACTTCTTTACAGTAATCGGTTTATTAGCACCAATCGCAGTATTTACTTGGATGTTCACTAGTAAAAAAACAAAAAAAGAAGAGAAGTCACATCTTCTTGCATATATCCCTTTATTTATTACGGGTACAATGTTCTGGATTATTCAAGAACAAGGCTCAACTATTCTTGCTACTTATGTAGCTGAACGTACTGATTTAACAGTTGGATCATTTACAATTCCAGCTTCTTGGTTCCAATCATTAAACCCATTATTTATCATTACAATGGCTCCAATCTTTGCTTGGATTTGGGTTAAATTGGGCAATCGTCAGCCATCTACACCAATTAAATTTTCATTATCACTATTATTTGCTGGTTTATCATTCTTAATCATGATTATCCCTGCAATATCTTCTGGTGGTAAAGAATTAATTAGCCCTTGGTGGATTGTTCTTTCATTCTTCCTAGTAGTAGTTGGTGAATTACTGATGTCACCAGTGGGCTTATCAGCAACAACGAAATTAGCTCCAGCTGCATTTGCTGCACAAACCATGTCACTTTGGTTCTTAGCTAGTACTGCAGCTCAAGCACTTAACGCTCAATTTGCAAAACTATTTGCGGAAATTTCTGAAGTTCAATACTTTGGTTATCTTGGTGGAGCTTCTATAGTACTATTCTTTATCATGTTATTACTAAGCCCTTGGATTTCTAAGAAAATGGGTACCCTTAGATAAAATTAATTTTATACAGGACCTGTCCTATCAAAGTCGGTTATGCCGATTTTGTGGGACGGGTCTTTTTTATTTCAAAGACTATGTTAATGGACACCGTTAATTAATTGTATTCGCAGTGCCAGCGCAATATAGATTCCTTTCAACTAGCCCAATCATATTTAACAGCGCCTATTTTATAAATGCTAAATGAGAATCAGGAAACGCAGAAAATGAGTAATTATAGGCGTTTTTTGGTAATCCGTCACTTATTTGATAATCATTTTCAATTAATCATTGAAAATGATTATCAAGATGATATAATAAATATTGTGAGTTAAATGATAATGATTTTCATTTTCAAGAAACAACTTACAAAATGGAAAAAAGTCGGGGATTGTTATGAAGAAACGATATTTATTTTTAGCGCTTGTTGTCTTATCAATCGTATCTCTCTTCGTAGGGGTAACGGATATATCACCAAAGGATTTACTCAATATTCATTCGGAGAAAACACAAATCTTCCTTATTAGTCGTGTACCAAGGTTAATCGCGATTATCTTAGCAGGGTTTGGTATGAGCATTGCGGGCTTAATCATGCAAAGCTTAAGCCGCAATAAGTTTGTGTCACCTACAACGGCTGGAACATTAGATGCCACTCGTTTAGGAATTCTTGTATCGATGCTGTTATTTGCAAACGCTTCGATGTTGGAAAAAATGGCCGTATCATTTGTATTTGCATTAGCCGGCACATTATTATTTATGCAAATTTTGGGTCGTATTAAATTTAAGGACGCAATCTTTATTCCACTAGTTGGGATGATGTTTGGAAATATTTTATCTTCTATTACAACGTTCTTCGCATATAAGTCGAATGTCATTCAGAATATATCAACTTGGCTGCAAGGGGATTTTTCAATGATTATGAAGGGGCGCTATGAATTGCTTTATATTAGTGTTCCAGTATTAATTATTGCTTATCTCTATGCAAATCGGTTTACGGTTGCTGGAATGGGAGAAGATTTTGCAAAGAACTTAGGGCTAGCTTATAAGCGTATCGTGAATTTTGGTTTGATCCTCGTTGCTTTAGTGACTACTACTGTTGTACTTACAGTGGGCATGATTCCATTTTTAGGTTTGATCATCCCGAACATCGTTTCCATTTTTAAAGGAGATCATTTACAAAAGACTTTACCACATACCGCATTGCTAGGAGCAATCTTCCTATTAATATGCGATATTTTAGGTCGTGTGTTGATTTATCCATATGAAATTTCGATTAGCTTAATGGTAGGCGTCATCGGCAGTGCGGTCTTCCTATTCTTGTTGTTTAGGGGGAAAGCATATGCGTAACAGTATGAAAATGCTCATACTAGTGATTCTTGCTACTATGTTTTGTAGTTTATATCTATTTCAAGGTTTAAATGGTAATTATGACTACATATTGCCTCGGCGTGCAATTAAGGTGATTGCGATGGTATTAACCGGTGTTTCCATTGCTTATTCAACTGTTATTTTCCAAACAATCACACATAATCGCATTTTAACCCCAAGTATTATGGGATTAGATTCGTTGTATTTGTTACTGCAAACGGTCATCATCTTCTTCCTCGGATCTAGCCATATTGCGATTATGAATGCACAAGTGAATTTCATTATTTCCGTAGTTGTAATGATTGGCTTTGCTTTATTGCTCTATCAGTTTTTATTTCGCTCAGGGGGCCGTCCGATTTACTTTTTACTTTTAGTCGGCATTATTGTGGGGACTTTTTTAGGAAGTATTACTACTTTCATGCAAGTTCTAATAGACCCTAATGAGTTTGCTCGAGTGCAAGATAAGATGTTCGCAAGTTTTAATAATGTGAATGGCGATTTAGTATGGTTTGCATTAGTAATCGTCATCATTGTTATGGTATTTGGTTGGCGTATGGTAAATCAATTAGATGTCTTATCACTTGGTCGTGAAACAGCTATTAACTTAGGCGTTCCGTACGATAAGGTGGTAAAACGTATGCTTATCATATCGACAGTGTTAATTGCAGTTTCAACGGCATTGGTTGGACCGATTACATTCTTTGGATTAATCGTAGCTAACCTGTCTTATCAATTTTTCAAAACATACAAACATTCTGTGTTAATCACGGGTGCAGCTCTTATAAGTCTAGTTGCATTAATCGGTGGTCAATGGATTGTTGAACGAGTATTTACTTTTTCAACAACATTAAGTGTTATCGTCAATTTCATCGGTGGTATCTACTTTATTTACTTATTATTAAGGGAGAGTCGATCTGCATGATTCAAGTAAAAGAAATATCCAAATTCTTTGGAAAGAAAGTCGTCGTTGATAAAGTAAGCGTTGATATCCAACGTGGGAAGATTACTTCCTTTATCGGTCCTAATGGCGCCGGTAAATCTACATTATTATCGATGGTAAGTCGCTTGTTAGATGCAGACACTGGTGAGGTGCTACTTGATAGTAAAGATGTAAAGAAAGTAAAATCCAATGATTTTGCAAAACGCGTATCAATTTTAAAACAATCCAACTTCATGAATGTACGCTTAACAATCCGCGAGCTTGTTTCTTTTGGACGGTTTCCATATTCACAGGGGCATTTAACAGATGAAGATAATCAGAAAGTCGATGAAGCTATTCACTATATGAATTTAGAAGATATTCAGCATGATTACTTAGACGAATTATCAGGTGGTCAACGCCAACGAGCCTTTATCGCAATGGTAATCGCTCAAGATACCGAATATATATTGCTGGATGAACCATTAAATAACTTAGATATGAAGCATTCTGTTCAGATTATGAAAATCTTACGTAAGCTTGTGGATGAATTAGACAAAACGGTTGTTATTGTCTTGCATGATATCAACTTTGCATCCGTTTATTCGGACTACATCGTTGCATTAAAAGATGGAAAGGTCATAAAAGATGGTCCAACCAATGAAATTATTAATTCTGAATCATTAAAGGAAATTTATGATATGGATATTCCTATTCAAGAGATGAATAGTTGCCGTATCTGCGTATATTTTAATTCATAATAAAGGAGACGAAAAAATGAAAAAGTGGTCGTTATTAACATTAGTATTCGCTATGCTTCTTGTATTAGGGGCATGTGGCCCTAAAGGTTCAAGTAAAGAGGATTCAAATGCCGGTTCAAAAGAAGAAACAATTACAGTAACAAATGATTTTGGAATTCAAAATGAAGATGGCTCATCAGATTCAGTAAAAGACGAAGTAAAAGTACCTAAAAATCCAAAAAAAGTCGTTTCTTTTGATATGGGCTTTCTAGACACACTTGATACACTTGGTGTTAAAATTGCAGGTGTTCCACAAGATACTATCCCAAAATATCTTGAAAAATACGCAAGTTCAGATTATGAAAATGTGGGTGCCTTAAAAGAACCTGATTTTGAAAAACTTGCGACAATGGCTCCGGATGTTATTTTCATCTCTGGTCGTCAAGCAAGCCTTTATGAAGAGCTAAGCAAAATTGCCCCAACGGTTTATGTAGGTTTAGATACTACACATTACATGGATTCATTTAAAAAGAATACGGAACTAGCTGGTCAAATCTTTGGTAAAGAAGATCAAGTAAAAGATGAATTAGCAAAAGTTGATGATACAATCGCAAAAGTGCAAGGTGAAACAAAAGATTTAGATAAAAAAGCTTTAATCATCCTAGGTTCTGAAGGCAAAATCAGTGCTTACGGTCCTGCATCACGTTTTGGTCTTATTCATGATGTATTTGGCTTCAAAGCTGTTGATAAAGGGATTGAAGTTTCTACTCATGGACAAAATGTTTCTTATGAATATGTTTTAGAAAAAAATCCAGACATCATCTTCGTAGTAGACCGTGATTCTGTTGTTACTGAAGGAGCATCTGCGAAGAAGGATATTGAAAATGATATCGTAAAGAAAACAAATGCTTATAAAGATGGCAAAATGATTTATCTTAACCCAGAAGTTTGGTACTTATCTGGTGGTGGACTACAATCTGTAGCTGAAATGGCGAAGGAAGTAGAAGCAGCTTTATAGAATTTAAACAAAGATAAAAGGGGCGGTCCAATAAATGGATAGCCCCTTTATTCGTACCTAAATTTAAGTTCCTTTTTACAACATTTTTGTGCTATTTCATAGAATAATAAAAAGGTATATTAGGTATAGTTAGTTTATAAACTGAATTAATCAGAACTTCATGGAAAGTTGAATGGGGAGAACTTGCGAGACTCCTGTGGAAAAATAAGTTAGAAAGACCCGGAGAGAACGAAGTGAAGGCACTGGAAAAGTCAAAATGGAATAATATATTTTTGATAAAAATTTGTGTGTTGTTATCTATGTTGAAGTGGAATCAGCGTAGACTCCTGCGGGAAAGCGA
>NZ_JBCMNM010000011.1:0-2149 GCF_050459865.1 Rummeliibacillus pycnus | reverse complement strand
GGTTTAAAAGAAATACTAATGAAATGAACCAATTTTGCATATCCATTTTTTGTTAAATACAAATATTTAACACATTAACTTTTCAATATTCAGATTTGCATGTTCCGCTACAGACGGCGCTTTCCACGGGCTTGGCTTCAATCTCCTCGTCACTACGTTCCTGCGGGGCTTTCAGCTCAAGCTTTTCCCGTAGGAGTCGCCGTCTTTCGCTCCATAATGAATATCATTAAATGTTCGTATATTTTATAATTTTGCATTATGAAATTGATTCAAATAAGAAATAATGATGAATCACATTTATTTTACCGTTACATTTTTTAAATCATCCGCTTCTGTAGGATGCGGGAGATAGTTCTCAACATTTGTTCTTGCACCAACAATTGGTGTTGAATGCACTAATGGGAGTACAGGGATAATTTCACGTAAACGAGTTTGAATATCTGCATATAGAGCTTCTCGTTTCGCTTTATCTGTTGTTGAACGAGCTTCCGCTAACCATTTTTGTATCTTTTTATCATGTAATTGCGAGTTATTTAATGAACCTGAATCATAGAAGAACAAAGATAATAAGTTATCAGGGTCACCATTATCACTTGTTCCACCTAATAAAAATAATTGAGCTTCACCTTTACGGGTTTTATCTAAATAAGTAGCCCATTCATAAGTAACAATTTTTGTTTTCATTCCTATCGTTTCTAAATTCTTTTGGATTGCCTCCGCCACTTTTTGTCCATCAGGCATATATGGACGCGGTACTGGCATCGCCCACAATTCAACTACTTTTCCATCATACGAAGATTCTTTTAGTAACGCTTTTGCCTTTTCTACATCAAATGTGTATGGTTCTGTTTTTTCGTCGTAGCCGAGCGATGTTGGTTGCAATGGGTTTTTTGCCTCCGTTGCAAATCCCTCAAAAAAGCTATTTACAATTGCTTTGCGATCAATTGCCATACTCACAGCTTCACGCACTTTAACGTCATTGAGCGGCTTTTGTGTAAGAGTCATTCCTAAGTATCCTACGTTAAATGAAGGTCTTTTTAATAATTGTAGATTTTGATCTTCTTCTATACGCTTATGGTCACTTGGGCTTAATCCATCAGCAATGTCAATTTCTCCTGTGACTAAACTATTTAATCTGGCAGAGTTATCAGGCAATGTACGATAAATTAATTTTGATACTTTTGGATAGTCTTTTTGCCAATAATTTGTATTCTTTTCAAGCTCAATCGTATCATTCCTCTTCCAAACAACAAATTTGAAAGGTCCTGTTCCTACAGGATTTTCACCGAATTTGTCACCTTCTTTTTCAATAGCAGTTGGACTTGCGATTGAAAATGCAGTCATTGCAAGATTATTTAAAATTGCAGCAGAAGGTTTTTTCAACTTCAGTTCAAAAGTAGTGTCATCTATTGCTTTTACAGTATTGATAATATGATTACTATCTCCTTTAAATCCACCAAACATATCACCGTAGTACGGGAATTGATCTGCCGAACCATTCATCCATCGTTCAAAATTTTTCACTACTGCTTCTGCATTAAAATCTGTACCATTATGAAATTTAACGCCTTCTTGTAGCTTAAATGTATATGTTAATTGATCCTCCGAAATTTTCCATTCTTTAGCGAGGCTCGGTTTAATCGATGTATCATTTTCACCAAACTGAACAAGCGTTTCATAAATATTTCTTGCTACTTTAAAAGATTCTCCATCGGTAGCCTTGATTGGATCAAGTGAAACAGAATCAGTACCTCTACCATATACAAGAGAACTTTGTTTTCCCCCACTGTTACTTGATCCCCCTGCATTACTTGTAGAATCTTTTCCACAAGCACTTAATACCACTAGAATAATTGCCATTAGAAAGTAGACTAGCCATTTTCTCATAAAAATCCCCCTTCTGAAATTAAAAACAGAATATTTAGAATTTATTATATATTAATTTACCAATTATTGATAGAAAAAAGGAGTTGCCCCTTTTAGACAACTCCATAATAGTAAATATTAAAAACGTTAAATGTGAATCGATTTCATCAAATCCATTTTCAGTATTTTATATACGAACATTTCAACACATTAACTTTTCAGTATTCAGATTTGGATGTTCCGCTACAGACGGCGCTTTCCACGGGCTTGGCTTCAATCTCCT
>NZ_JBCMNM010000010.1:0-211 GCF_050459865.1 Rummeliibacillus pycnus | reverse complement strand
AGGAGTCGCCGTCTTTCGCTACACTATGAACAAAGATGGATATCATTAAATGTTATTATTTTTTATATAGATTTTGCATTATAAAATTGATTCATTTATATTTTTTATTCGGGCATGAGTTGAGCCTCACTTTAAGTCCTCTAAAAAGTAAAAAAACTAGATTTATTATAATGAAAATCTTATATTGCCACCTTAGTTGAAGTGGAATTAG
>NZ_JBCMNM010000009.1:0-38401 GCF_050459865.1 Rummeliibacillus pycnus | reverse complement strand
TTCCACTTCAACGAAGATAGTTATACCAGATTTTTATCATAAATTTACATCTGTTTTTACTTTTTTAGTATCTTCCGGCTTTTCCGATGGAGTCGCAACCCTCTATTCCAATCAACTGAATACTTATATGAATTTAATTTACTATAACAATAGAATGCTCCATTAAAATACATCAAAATAAAATGCTCTTACAGCACGTCAGTCCCGACCTGCCTCGTAAATCTTCTGTGCCAACATGTCCGGCCTTGTGCGAGTATCCGTAAAGTGGTCACCATCGCCGACGATCAGGCGGGACTGGCCGAGCCGTATGGACATATGCGGATGCCAGCCGAAGCCCTCCCCTTGTGGTAATGCGTTATCTTGGTAGAAATATACATAGCTTTTAGGAGTAGGCAGCGCAAAGAACACTTTAAGATCCAGCTTCTCGAATAGCGGTCTAGCCGGTTCTGGAGTTACGCCTGCATACATCCGTCTGGCTTCCTCAAATGTGGCCGTATTGACGAACAAATCCCGAAACAGTGGAAACGGAAGCATGATCGTATCATCCTTCGAGCCGGCTCTGAGTTGCTCGAATCCTTGTCTCGTTTGTGGCGGTAACTCGTCGGCAACAGATTCACCGTCTTTTAGTACGAACGCGTCCCAGAAGACTAGTCGCTTTAAGCTATCAGGAACTTGTTCTGCAACCTTTTGGATGACAGATCCTCCGAAGCTGTGTCCGACGAGAACAATGTTGCGTAGGTTCAGTTTCGTAATAAAATCAACGACGGACTTCGTGATCATCGCATGCGTGACATCTTTGTTCTTCGGATCTTTGCCGTGACCTGCGTATTCCGGCGTATAGACGGCATGCCCTTGACTGCGCAGCACCGCCGCTACTCCGTCCCAGAAGTGAGCGTCAGCCCAAGAACCATGTACAAGCACGAAGGTAAGCCGTTGCTGAGCAGGTAAACGGTATCTTTCATCCGATTCGAGGACACCATTGCTCCGGGGCCACCATCCTTCAGAATAAGGGGAGTTATAACCGCGGGGCATAAACCTATAATCAGGGTAGGGGAATTGATGAAATTCTTGGAGATAAGGAAACATGCACAAGACATCCTTTCAAATCGACATATATTATCAGCTTATGCCCATTGCTTTTGAGAGGTTCCCGCACTCGATTCGCCAAAAAAAGCCGCTTGAGAGAACGGTGGAGATATTGAAATAACCGTACTGATTCCAAACTGTGAAAATAACAATTTTGTGGAAAAGGAAATTTTATAACCCCTCCTCTAACCTCAACCACTAATATGGTACGGATCACCGTAATTGATCTTCAACTATCTTTCTTCTTGAGTTGAATAAAAATTATAGTCATCAATTTGTAGTGTACTGATACTTCGTAAATATTCCAATTTCCATTTTGCTCATAAATAATAGCTGAACTAATTTGTTTGAATTGCTCAGCTAAAAAAGATCTACATTATTATAATGTTACTCATTTTATTAAGAATACTGGTGTATTAAAGATATTACTTTAACTATTCATTTTTAATAAAAGTCAATGGCACTCTTTCCTTTTATATTCTTTACTGAGCCACAAAGCAATTTGTAATACAATAGCCTCTTGAAAAACAGTGGGATTATACCCTGTTTGTTCATAAATTTGATTCAGTCGATAGGAGAGTGTGTGTCTGTGAATATCTAAAACTTCAGCGGTCAAATAAAGCTGCTGATTACAATGAAAATATTCTTCTAAAGTATGTAGTAATTTTATGTTTACATCTTTAAAAATTCTATGTGTAAATTGTTGTGCTTCAGGTGAATCCTTCTTTTTTAATAATGAATAAAGTTCGACCTGTTCAAAAAATGTAGTGATTTGTGTTGGCTCACTATAGTCAATTGCAATTTTAGCTGTGTCATATGCATACCGAATCTTACTTAAATCATCTACTGCCTGTCCAACGCCTATTTTTATGTTCGCATATTTTTTAATATGTTTAACTAAAGAAGCTAGGTTTTTCTTCACAATTTCTTCTTTAATACCAGAAGTTAAGATGAAAAATTCATCTAATTGATATTTGCCAATTAAAACGGATTCATGGATAAAGAAATCCTCTAAGTATTCTACAAATGTTTGATAAGCCAGACTTTTTGGTGTTGCTTTAATAATGGTTAGATAAAATGGTGGCTCTGGAACAAAAGAAACTTTAGAAAAGCGTTCATTCATAACCGGATCCATTGGTTCCTCATTTAACAAATCATCAAAAACTCGTTCACGCATTTTACGCTTCCATTCAGATTGAGAGGCGATTAATGCTTGATGTACCATCATTTCAGTTGTTAGTTGAACGAGCGTACCAATTTCGAGAATTTCATTGGGGTCCCCAGTAATACCTACTACACCAACTAATTCATTTTGAAAAAAGATTGGTAGATTAATACCAGGCTTTGATTTCGGAAATAAATGCATGTTTTGTTCAGTAATAATTAACGGCTTTTCAGACTCTGCTACAATTTTCGCCCCTTCATGAATGCTTTCAACACGTAATTGATCCCCAGAAGCTAAGATCATACCATTTGTATTCATAACATTGATATTACGATGAAGTCTTATCATAGTTTGTTCAACTATTTGATTTGCTAATTGTTTTGATATCACTTTACACTCCCCCAAGTCCAAAAATACCACTGTTATATGACAGAAAATTTATACAATAAGTATAATGTAAACGCAGATAATAATCACTATAATTCTTTGTAAGCGCTTTACTTATAGGAGGTATTGACGTGAAAATCATTGTCAGCCCTGATTCTTTTAAAGGATCTTTATCCGCAGCAGATGCGGCAAAAGTTATGGCAGAAGCAATCCATAATGTAGATGAAAAAATTGAAACTGTACTATTACCTGTAGCAGACGGAGGTGAAGGAACTCTTGAATCACTTGTAAATGCAACAAATGGGGAGATTAGCTCGGTTCAAGTTCAGGACCCAATAGGCAGAATGATTACTGCAGAATATGGCATTCTTGGTGATGGGGAAACTTGCATGATTGAAATGGCAAAAGCTTCAGGTTTAACGCTGTTATCACAAGGAGAACGTAACCCGTTGATTGCTTCAACATTCGGAACAGGTGAACTAATTCTTCATGCTTTGAATGCTGGATTTCGTAAATTTGTCATTGGCATTGGGGGAAGTGCTACAAATGACGGAGGTACTGGAATGCTTCGTGCACTAGGGATGAAGTTTTTAGATGCACAAGGTAAGGAATTAGTAGAAGGTGCAGCATCATTACAAAGTTTAGATAGAATTGATACAAGCAAATTTGATGAGCGTATCAGAGAATCTCGCTTTGTTATAGCATGTGATGTGGACAATCCACTTGTAGGACTAAATGGGGCAACTGCAGTCTTTGGTCCTCAGAAGGGTGCCACTGAAGAAATGATAAAAAAAATTGATTCTAACTTAAGTCATTTAGCAGATCTTATCGAAAAAGAAACAGGTATCGCATTACATCAAAAAGCTGGGGCAGGTGCAGCTGGTGGTATTGGGGGAGCTTTTTTAGCTTTCTTCCCAGTCGAGCTAAAACCAGGAATTGATGTTGTTATGACGGCAATTGAATTTGAGCGACATCTTCAATCAGCATCATTTGTGTTAACAGGGGAAGGAAAATCAGATTCACAAACATTATCTGGTAAGGCGCCGGTTGGTATTGCAAAAGAAGCAGCAAAACACCACGTACCAGTAGCATTAATTTCTGGATATGTAGAAGAAGCAAGTAGAGAACAACTCGCAAACTATTTTATCGAAATCGCTAGTGTAGCAAACGAACAGGTTTCAAGTGAAAAATCTATTATGAATGCTGCATTTCATTTGAAACAAAGAACTTATGAGATGGTTCAAAGACTAATAAACTTATAGGGGTGTTGAAATGTTATTTGTGATTATTTTAATAGGTGTATTGTTTATTGTATTTGCAACTGCAAAATTAAAACTACATCCATTTCTAGCATTAATCATTGCAGCTTTCTTCGTAGGAATTGCATCAGGTATGCCACTTCTGGATGTTGTAAAAAATATTAATGAAGGCTTCGGGGGATTGATGACAAACATCGGTATTGTGATTATTGCAGGGACAATTATCGGTGTTATTCTTGAAAAATCAGGTGCAGCGTATCGTATGGCTGAAGTAGTATTACGAATTCTTGGCGAAAAACGCCCGCAATTAGCCATGAGCATTATTGGTTATATTGTATCAATACCAGTATTTTGTGATTCAGGTTTTATCATCTTATCAAGCTTACAAAAATCTTTGGCAAAACGTGCAAAAGTAAAAGTAGCATCTATGGCTGTAGCTCTAGCAACGGGTTTATATGCAACACATACATTAGTACCGCCAACGCCTGGCCCTATTGCTGCTGCAGGAAATATTGGAGCAACGGATTATTTAGGAACAATTATCTTAGTGGGCTTAATCGTAGCTATACCAGCGACAATTGTTGGTTATTTTTGGGCAGTTAAAGTAGGGACAAAAATTGACGTACCTGCAGATCAAGAAGAAGCTTTGGACTATGATGAAGTGATTAAATCATTCGGTAAAATGCCATCAACATTCAAAGTATTTTTACCAATTGTTTTACCAATCGTGTTAATTGGTATCGGTTCAGTCGCAGCATTAACATTAGATGATAAATCTGGCTTAACTCATTTTCTACAATTTATCGGTTCACCATCGGTAGCACTATTATTTGGTGTATTGGCATCATTCTTATTACTACCTGAATTGAGTGAAGTAACTTTAAATGATTGGATTGGAGAAAGTTTAAAAGAAGCAGCTCCTATTCTTTTAATCACGGGTGCTGGTGGTGCATTTGGAACTATCATTAAAAACACAGGTGTAGCTGATATTCTGCAATCAATGGATCTTGGCGCATTATCACAAGGTGTCTTGTTCTTATTAGTACCATTTATCATTGCAGCAGCATTAAAATCGGCACAAGGTTCATCAACTGCGGCATTAGTTATTACATCTTCATTAATCGCACCAATGTTACCAACATTAGGGATTGAAGGTGCACTACCATTATCACTTGTTGTAATGGCAGTTGGTGCAGGAGCAATGACTGTCAGCCATGTAAACGACAGTTTCTTTTGGGTAGTTACTCAATTTAGTGGCATGAAAGTAACCGATGCTTATAAGGCACAAACCATGGCAACACTTTTACAAGGTATTACAACGATTATTGTGACAATGATTATTTGGGTAATTTTCGTATAATTAATTTTTTTAAACTAATAACTACTAATAACTAAGTAAGCCTAGTGCATATTTTATACACTAGGCTTTTCGTTATTAACTTATTTTTGTTTTACATTAATTGTTGTTGGGGAGTACTAATAAAGCATCTAATAGATAGTACATTTTAGAATTGGACAATCTATGCATAGGTGAGGCGTTGGTTACATAGGATGAAACAGATGTGCATCAGACTTCAGTGGTCTATAATAATAATGACAATACAGAGTAATCGACAACATAAATTTTGTATAAAGTTTTCGATTCAGTCGATGCAATATTCGTATTGGAGGTTTCTTTTATGGATGAAATAACACTAAAAAAATACTTGTCGGATATTCAAAATGGTGAAAGCACATGGAATGATTATGATCAACAAGAGATTCTAGATGCCATGATGGAGTGTATTGGTTCACCAGATCCTGAACTTAGAGACGAACTAATCTATCGTCAGTTCAGCCAAATTATTGACATTGATGACCAATTATCAGATGACGTACTCGTCGATTTGCTTACAAGAGCATTAGGAGATGAGTACTTGTTTTACGAAATAGGGGATGTTGAAACCGATCATATCTTTAAACGTTCTTATTCAGTTTTGTTAATTGCATTAATATTAAGTAAAGACTTAGAAAAATCATTTATCTCTTTACCATTGTTGGATAAAGTCAGAGCTGAATTGCTTTTATATTTAGATTTAGAACAAGATTTAAGAGGTTTTATTCCTGAGAAAGGCTGGGCCCATAGTGTAGCACATACAGCAGATGCTATGAATGAATTAGTAAAAAATCCTAAGATGGATGTAAACTATTTCCCTGCACTTTACCAAGGCTTAGCGAATAAAGTTTTTACTTTTACAGATGTATATGTTACGGATGAAGAAGAGCGCATATTATCACCCATTATGTCAATGCTTGAAATAGGCTTATCATCCGAGATAGTTGAAGAACTATTCACTAAAATCCCGGCCTTTTTAATACAACAAAAAAACAAGATTAATGAGGAAAAATATTTGAAATTATATGCTAACTGTAAAAGCTTTTTAAAAAGCTTTTACATCTGTACAAGTTCAAATGAAAAGTGGAAATCGATCCAACAACGAATTGGCCGCTGTCTAGATGAAATTTAACTAGCTTTTTACTTAATTTGTAGTTAGATATTTTGGAAAAAAAGTATTTTTTTGAAAAAAGGCTCTACCTTTATTTAAAAGTAAAGGTAGAGCCTTTTTGTTTATATAGGTAAAACTTTGGTATGTTATAAATTTTTAAAATGATAGTAAATTCTCAAAATACAGAAAATTTACACAATAAATTAATGAAAATTTATCGAATTGCTTATTTACATTCTATTCATTTTACTTTAATAAATTAGTATGTTAATAAAATTTTAAATTGTGACAATAGACTGAATATACAGTAATTAATAATTATAGATAGAATAAAATATTTATTAGTTATTTGACTGTTTAGATCATTATTTTTTATAAAAATACAAAAATATAACTATTTATTGTGAAATTGAAGATAGTTTAGAATTAAATCAATTGTCCAGAATTTAAAAATATTCTATCAACTTCTTTTATTCTGTTTATTTGTTTGATATAGTATTAACAAGCTATTTAAAAATAGCAAAAATTCTATATAGAAATAGGGGGATTTTTAACATGAAGAAGAAAAACTTTGTGTGGTTAACAATCCTTGCTGCTCTTACTTTAGTATTAGGGGCATGTGGCTTTGGAGGAGACAATTCTAAAGGGGATTCCTCAAAAGGCTCAAGCGACAAAACACTTAACCTTGCAATCGCTTCAGAACCACCAAGCTTAAACCCACAATTAGCAACAGATAATCAATCAGGATCAATTCTTAACGCGGTATTCGAAGGTTTAACACGTGTTAATGATAAAGATCAAGTTGAGAATGCTATGGCTAAAGATATAAAAGTTAGCGATGATAAATTAACTTATACATTCACTTTACGTGATGCAAAATGGTCAAATGGAGACCCAGTAGTAGCTGGTGATTTCGAATATGCATGGAAATGGGCATTAGACCCTAAAAATGCGTCACAATATTCTTACATCTTATACCCTATCCAAGGGGCAGAAGCTTACAACACTGGTAAAGGTAAAGTTGAAGATGTTGGTATCAAAGTTATCGATGATAAAACTTTAGAAGTAAAATTAAACAATCCAACACCTTACTTCTTAAAATTAACTGCATTCTACTCTTACTTCCCAGTTAATAAAAAAGTAGTTGAAGGTAAAAAAGACTGGGCCGCTGATGCTGGTGCAAACTACGTAACAAACGGTCCATACGAATTATCTGAATGGAAACACAACGAATCAGTAACGCTTAAAAAATCTAAAAACTACTGGGATAAAAACAATGTAGATCTTGACTCAGTCAACATTGCAATGGTTGAATCTTCCGCTACAGCTGATCGTATGTTCCAAAGTGGTGATCTTGATTTTATCGGTGCACCATTCCAATCAGTATCACTTGATAAAATTGATACTTATAAGAAAGACAAATCACTACACATTTCAGATTTAGCATCAAGCTATGTCTATAAATTCAACACAAAAGATAAAGTGATGAAAAACGAAAATATCCGTAAAGCATTAACTCTTGCGATTGACCGTCAAGGCTTAATTGATAACATTACAAAAGGTGAACAAAAACCTGCTAATGGTATCGTTCCAAAATCAATCTCTGGTTGGGATACTCAAAAACAATTCTTCAAAGACAACGATGTTGAAGGTGCAAAAGCTGCCCTTGAACAAGGTATGAAAGAATTAGGTATTTCTAAAGCTAGTGATATTAAAATCAAACTTTCTATTAATACTGACGAAGCTCACCAAGCAATCGCTCAATACATCCAAGAAGGATGGCATAAAAACTTAGGTATTGACGTAACAATTGATACTTCTGAATGGCAAGTTTACCTAGACAAAGTGCAAAAATTAGACTACCAAGTTGCTCGAATGGGCTGGACTGGTGACTATAATGATGCAAATACATTCTTAGATGCATATACAACTGCTGCTAATGGTAACAACATGACTGGTTGGGAAAATCCTAAATACAAAGACTTAATGGCTAAAGCTACTAAAGAAACTGATGAAGCAAAACGTTTAGAACTTCTTCAAGAAGCTGAACAAGTGTTTATGTCTGAATATCCGGTAGCACCAATTTATGATTATACTAATTTATATGTTGTAAAAGATAACGTTAAAGGTATGGCTCCTGACCTACTAGGAAACATTAACCTTAAAAATGTTAAAATCGAAAAATAATTCATAACATTTTGTATTACTAGCCTTCTGGTAAGTAATCACAATTAGGGTTGCCAGGCATCACTTCGGTGAGTACTCGGCAACCTATTCTATATTATGAAAGTTTGAGGAGGCTATACGAATGGTTAAGTATATTTTAAAAAGACTTGGATATATACTGATTGCACTTTTTGTAATTGTAACTGTTACATTCTTCCTTATGAGAATTGCTCCTGGTAGCCCATTTGCAAGCGAAAAGAGTGTGCCACCTGAAATTCAGCAAGCTCTTAATGAGGAATATGGATTAGATAATCCATGGTATGTTCAATATAAAGACTATTTAATTTCAACTGCAAAATTCGATTTTGGTGAATCTATGAAATATAAAGGTCGTTCTACAAATGATATGATCAGTGAAAGTTTCCCAATCTCTTTGACATTAGGTATTGAAGCAATGATTCTTGCAGTTGGTTTAGGTGTTTTAATAGGTGTTGTATCAGCACTCTATCATAATAAATTCCCCGATTATTTAGGGACTACATTTGCAGTCCTTGGTATATCTGTTCCGTCCTTTATTTTAGCGGGATTATTACAATACTTTGTAGGTCTAAAAATGCAGCTATTACCGATTAGTGGTTGGAATGGTTTCGTTTATAGTATTTTGCCTGCACTTGCAATCGCGATTACACATATGGGTTTTATCGCAAAACTAACTCGTTCAAGTATGCTTGAACAAAATCATAGTGAATATGTGAAAATGGCACGCGCTAAAGGGATTGGTAAATGGACAACCGTCTTCAAACACACCCTACGAAATGCTCTTCTACCAGTTGTAACGTATCTAGGACCATTAGCAGCTGGTGTTATTACAGGTAGTTTCATCGTGGAACAAATCTTCGCGATTCCTGGTTTAGGTAAATATTTTGTAACTAGTATTACAAACCGTGATTATACGGTAATTATGGGTACGACAGTATTCTACTCAATTATTCTATTATTTGCGGTATTACTAGTAGATATTCTTTATGGACTAATCGATCCACGTATCAAGCTGAAAGGAGCGAAAAAATAATGACACAATCTTTAAAAGAAACTCCTAAGATTTCAAAAGACAAGTTCAAAATTGTTGGTGGAAATCATGCGGATACAGAAAAACTTTCTGAAAAATCAGTGTCTTTCTGGAAGGAAGTAATGCTTCGCTTCTCTCATAACAAATTAGCGATTGTAGGTTTAATTATTTTAGCAATCGTTATGCTACTTGCTATTTTCGTTCCTTTGTTTTCTCCATATAGCTATAGGGAACAATTAGGTGTATATAATGCTCCTCCATCTGCAAAGCATTGGTTTGGAACTGATGACCTTGGTCGTGACGTATTTGTACGTGTATGGGTAGGGGCTCGAATTTCTCTATTTATCGGCTTAACTGCAGCTGTGATTGATTTAATCATCGGTGTTGCATGGGGCTCTATCGCAGGTTTAGTAGGTGGTCGCGTTGATGATATTATGATGCGTATTGCCGATGTATTAACAGCAGTTCCTTATCTATTAGTAGTAATCATCTTACTTGTTGTGCTACAACCAGGTTTACTACCAATGATCATCGCACTTTCTATCACAGGGTGGGTGAACATGGCACGTATTGTCCGTGGGGAAGTACTTTCAATTAAAAACCAAGAATACGTACTTGCAGCAAGAACACTAGGTGCAGGTACTAAACATATTATTTTGAAACACCTAGTGCCAAATGCACTTGGTGCAATCTTAGTAACAATGACATTAACGATTCCAAATGCTATTTTTACAGAGTCTTTCTTAAGTTATTTAGGACTAGGTGTTCCAGCACCAATGGCAAGTTGGGGAACAATGGCATCTGAAGGGAATAATGCTTTAGAAACAGCACCTTGGCGTCTAATCTTCCCAGCATTTTTTATCTCGATGACGATTTTTGCCTTTAATGCAGTTGGCGATGGTCTTCGTGATGCATTAGATCCAAAATTACGTAAATAATCAAGTAGAGAAGTAGGTGAGAAAATGAGTGAAACAGTATTAGAAGTAAAAGATTTGAAAATTAACTTTAAAACGTATGCAGGTATTGTTCACGCAGTTCGTGGTGTTAGTTTCGACCTAAAACAAGGTGAGACACTTGCCATCGTTGGTGAATCAGGTTCTGGTAAAAGTGTTACAAGTAACGCTTTGATGAAACTCATTCCTCAACCACCAGGCATTTATGATAATGGTCAAATCCTATTTGAAGGACGAGATCTCATTCCATTGTCTGAAAAAGAAATGACGAAAATTCGTGGTAACGATATTGCGATGATTTTCCAAGATCCAATGACTGCTTTAAACCCAACGATGAAAGTTGGTAAGCAAATCATGGAAGTTATTTTAAAGCACAATAAAAAAGCAACCAGAGAATCAGCTAAAAAACGTGCCATTGAGTTACTAGATGAAGTAGGGATTCCATTCCCAGAAAAACGTTTTAAACAATATCCACATGAGTTTTCAGGTGGGATGCGCCAACGTGTAGTAATCGCCATAGCATTGGCGGCTGAACCTAAACTTCTTATTGCGGATGAACCAACAACAGCTCTTGACGTTACCATTCAAGCTCAAATTATTGAATTAATGAAGGAAATTCAAAAGAAAAGTAACACATCTATTATTTTCATCACGCATGATCTTGGTGTTGTAGCGAATATTGCAGATCGTGTAGCGGTTATGTATGCTGGACAAATTGTAGAATACGGTACAGTAAACGAAATCTTCTACAATCCTAGACATCCATATACATGGGGATTACTTGGTTCAATGCCAGACCTTGATAATAAAACCGATGAATTATTGCGTACAATCCCAGGTTCACCACCAAATCTAATTCATCCACCAAAAGGTGATGCATTCGCACCTCGTAATGAATTTGCGATGCAAATTGATTACGAACAAGAGCCACCAATGTTTAAAGTAAGTGATACGCACTTTGCAAAAACTTGGCTACTACATCCAGATGCACCGGAAGTTCCTATTCCAGAAGCCGTTCAAAAACGAATTGATGGTTATTTAGCAAAGGACGGTGAACAAAATGTCTGAGAAAATACTAGAGGTTAAAAACTTAAAGCAGCATTTTGGCTCAATTAAAGCCGTAGATGGTATCAGCTTCGATGTCTATAAAGGTGAAACGCTAGGGCTTGTAGGAGAATCCGGCTGCGGTAAATCTACAACTGGTCGTTCTATCATCCGACTTTATGATATTACTAATGGTGAAATTAAATTCAAAGGAAAAGATATCCATGGCAAAAAGTCTAGAAAAGAATTAAAAGACTTTAACCGTGAGATGCAAATGATTTTCCAAGATCCATATGCATCTTTAAACCCACGTATGACAGCAGGAGAAATCATTGCTGAAGCCTTTGATATTCATGGATTATACAAAAACAAAGCAGAACGTAAAGAGAAAATTGGTTCATTGCTTGAAGCAGTAGGTTTAAACCGTGAACACGCAAACCGATATGCCCATGAATTCTCAGGGGGTCAACGCCAACGTATTGGTATTGCCCGTGCATTAAGCTTAGATCCAAGCTTTATTATTGCGGATGAACCAATTTCTGCCCTTGACGTATCAATTCAAGCACAAGTTGTTAACTTATTAAAACAACTACAAAAAGAACGCGGACTAACTTATTTATTCATTGCACATGACCTTTCAATGGTTAAATATATTAGTAATCGTATTGCTGTTATGCGTCGTGGAGTAATTTTAGAACTTGGAAGTTCAGAAGATATTTATCAACATCCAGTTCATCCATATACGAAATCACTACTTTCAGCCATTCCTTTACCTGATCCAATCTCTGAAAGCACGCGTACTCGTATTCCTTATGAACACGAGGAAACTGGAGATGATGCTTCAACTCATGAAGTTTTCCCTGGACATTTTGTTTATGGGACAGACCAACAAATTGCCAAATGGCATAAATAGCAAAATTCCTAAGCATATATGAATAAGGAATTTTTAAAAAGCTCTCATCATTTTTTCTTGATGAGAGCTTTTTTCTTATATCGCTGTTAAATTCAATAATTAATATATGAAAGAATAGGACTAAAAAATGAAGGATCTTTAATAATGGTGAATAAATCTATTGTTTGTTATTCCAATATTAAACATAATTAGAACTAAAAGTTAACGCAGTGAGGATATAAAGATACTTTAACGCTTTAAAGCGCAAGAAATTTTTATTTAAAAAAATAGAGTATTAAACACACTGAAATGAATAAAAATTCAAAATTGACAAATTATACTTAAAATATGGCTATTTTTGAACAATAATAGAATATTTATTCAAAAATATTTATATGACATAAATTTTTGAAAATTGAAGTATTTTAGAAAATTTAGATATTTTGTTTTTTTATATACTATCCTCTGCTATAGTAATAGATAGTTACTTTTAGTTAGTAACAAGAAATAATTATTTTTATTCAAATAAGGGGGATTATTATGAAGAAAAAGTTTTTATCACTTGTGCTTTTATCAGCTTTAATGCTTGTATTAGCAGCATGTAACTTTGGTGGTTCTAAAGAAAAAACAGACGAGTCAACAAAACCATCAACAGAAACTAAATCTGAAGATAAAACATTGAATTTAGTTATTCCATCTGAACCACCAAGTATGAATCCACAACTAGCAACAGATAGTACTTCGGGTGGGATTATTCGCTCAGTTTTTGAAGGTTTAACTCGCGTTAACAAAGATGGTAAAGCAGAAAATGCTGCTGCAGAAGATATTAAAGTAAGTGACGATAAAATGAAATATACATTTACTTTACGTGATCAAAAATGGTCAAACGGCGATCAGGTTGTAGCTGGTGACTTTGCTTACGCTTGGAAATGGGCATTAGATCCTAAAAATGCTTCTGAATACGCTTCAATTCTTTATCCAATCAAAGGCGCTCAAGCTTACAACGAAGGTAAAGGTAAAGAAGATGCTCTAGGTATCAAAGTCGTTGACGACAAAACTTTAGAAGTAACTCTTGAAAATCCAACACCTTACTTTTTAGAATTAACTTCATTCTACACTTACATGCCAGTTAATGAAAAAGTAGTTAAAGACAATGCAAAGTGGGCTGCTGAAGCAGGCGACACTTACGTAACAAATGGTCCATTTACATTAGGTGAGTGGAAACACAGTGATTCTATTACTCTTAAAAAGAATGCTAATTACTGGGATAAAGACAATGTAGCTTTAAATACGATTACTATGAAAATGGTTGAATCTGAAGCAACAGCTAACCGTATGTTCCAAAGTGGTGATATCGATTACTTAGGTTCTCCATTCCAAACTGTTCCACTTGATGCAATGGATGGCTACAAAAAAGACGGTACACTTCAAAGCCAAGATTACGCTGCAATTTATGAATACAAATTCAATACAAAAGGCAAATTTACTAAAAATGCGAACATTCGTAAAGCTTTAGCTCTTGCAATTAACCGCGAAGGTTTATCAAAAGACATCCTTAAAGGTGGTCAACCAGCAGCACTTAGTGGTGTTCCTGTAGCAATCGCTGGTTTTGAAAATGAAAATAATGGTTTCAAAGATAACGATATCGATGGTGCTAAAAAAGCTCTTGAAGCAGGTATGAAAGAGCTAGGTATTAAAAAAGCAAGTGATATTAAGATTGGTATTTCTATCAACACAAGTGAAGCTCACCAAGCAATCGCTCAATACATTCAAGAAGGTTGGGTGAAAAACTTAGGAATCGAAGTTAAAATCGATAACTCTGAATGGCAAGTATATCTTGATAAAGTATCAGCTCTAGATTACGATGTAGCTCGTTTGGGGTGGATTGCCGATTTCAACGATGCTTACACATTCCTAGAACGCTATGATACTGCTAAAAACGGTAACAATGATACTGGTTGGGAAAATCCACAGTACAAATCACTTATGGAAAAAGCTGCAAAAGAAGCTGATGAAGCAAAACGTCTTGAGTACTTAAAAGAAGGTAACAAAATCCTTACTCAAGAATTCCCTATTGCACCAGTCTACTTCTATGTTAACAACTACGTACAAAAAGATTATGTGAAAAACATGGCACCAAATAAATTAGGTGAAATTAACCTTAAAGCTGTAGATATTCAAAAATAATATTAGTAGCTAGTATTAGCTAATATGTAATTTACATCTATTGCACGACAATTGGGTTGCTTATAGTCGAGTCAATCGATTATAAAGCAACCCTTTGTTCTCTAATATTACACAAAGGAGGATTTATTATGATCAAATACATCTTAAAGAGATGTGTCTATATTTTCATCGCATTATTTGTAATCGTATCAATTACATTCTTCTTAATGCGACTTGCCCCTGGTAGCCCATTTGCATCTGAAAAGAGTTTCCCCCCAGCAATTCAAGAACAGCTGAATGAATCTTACGGCTTAAATAACCCCTGGTATGTGCAATATAAAGATTATTTAGTTTCGACAGCAAAGTTTGATTTTGGTGAATCTATGAAATATAAAGGTCGTTCAACAAACGATATGATTTCTGAAAGCTTCCCAATTTCCTTGACATTAGGTATTGAAGCAATGCTGTTATCTGTCGGATTTGGTATATTAATCGGAGTTATTGCAGCGCTATATCATAACAAGTTTCCGGATTATCTTGCGACAACCTTTGCGGTATTAGGTATTTCAGTACCATCATTCATCCTAGCAGGATTACTTCAATATTTTGTGGGATTGAAGTTGCAATTACTACCTATTAGTGGTTGGAACGGATTCAAATACAGTATCTTACCAGCACTGGCTATTGCTATTACTCATATGGGTTTTATTGCCAAGCTAACTCGCTCAAGCATGCTTGAACAAAATAATAGTGAGTATGTGAAGATGGCACGAGCTAAAGGAATCGGAAAGTTTGAAACCGTTTTCAAACATACACTTCGAAATGCATTATTACCGGTTATTACATACCTTGGTCCGCTTTTTGCTGGGGTCATTACAGGTAGTTTCATCGTTGAACAAATTTTTGCAATCCCAGGCCTCGGCAAATATTTCGTAACAAGTATCACGAACCGAGATTACACTGTTATTATGGGGACAACCGTGTTCTACTCAATCATCTTGTTATTCGCGGTATTAATTGTTGATATTTTATATGGATTCATCGATCCACGTATTAAGCTGAAAGGAGATAAAAAATCATGACACAACAGCTGCCTAATATTGCAAAAGATAAGTTTAAAATCGTAGGTGGAAATCATGCAGAAACAGATAAACTTGCGGAAAAATCCGTTTCCTTCTGGAAGGAAGTTATGTATCGTTTCTCGCATAATAAGCTAGCGATTGTTGGTTTAATCATATTAATCTTCGTAATTTTGATGGCTATAATCGTTCCATGGTTATCCCCTTACAGCTATCGTGAACAGTTAGGTGTATATAATAAAGCCCCTTCAATGAAACATTGGTTTGGTACCGATGATCTTGGTCGTGATGTATTTGTCCGTGTTTGGTTCGGTGCACGTATTTCATTATTCATCGGTATTACAGCAGCGATTATTGATTTAATCATTGGTGTTGCATGGGGCTCTATCGCAGGTTTAGTAGGTGGACGCGTTGATGATATTATGATGCGTATTGCCGATGTATTAACAGCAGTTCCTTATCTATTAGTAGTAATCATCTTACTTGTTGTGCTACAACCAGGTTTACTACCAATGATCATCGCACTTTCTATAACAGGGTGGGTGAATATGGCACGTATTGTCCGTGGGGAAGTACTTTCAATTAAAAACCAAGAATACGTACTTGCAGCAAGAACATTAGGTGCAGGTACCAAACATATAATTCTGAAGCACTTAGTACCTAACGCACTTGGTGCAATCTTAGTAACAATGACATTAACAATTCCAACTGCTATTTTCACGGAGTCTTTCTTAAGTTATCTAGGACTAGGTGTTCCAGCACCAATGGCAAGTTGGGGAACAATGGCATCAGAAGGGAATAACGCTTTAGAAACAGCACCTTGGCGTCTAATCTTCCCAGCATTTTTTATCTCGGTGACGATTTTTGCCTTTAATGCAGTGGGTGATGGTCTTCGTGATGCGCTTGATCCAAAATTACGTAAATAGAAAAGGGTGAATAGAATGGGCGAAAAGATTATTGAAGTAAAAGATTTACGAATCAATTTCAAAACATATGCAGGACTCGTTCATGCTGTTCGTGGCGTTAACTTTTCTTTAGAAAAGGGTCAAACGCTTGCGATTGTTGGTGAATCAGGTTCTGGTAAATCAGTAACGAGTAATGCTTTGATGAAGCTTGTACCACAGCCACCGGGGATTTATGAGAGTGGGGAAATATTATTTAATGGTAAGGATCTAATAAAATGTACGGAAAAAGAGATGACGAAAATTCGCGGTAACGATATTGCGATGATTTTCCAAGATCCAATGACTGCTTTAAATCCAACGATGAAAGTTGGTAAGCAAATCATGGAAGTTATTATAAAACACAACAAAAATGCAACACGTGAATCTGCTAAAAAACGGGCAATTGAGTTACTCGATGAAGTAGGGATTCCGTTCCCAGAAAAACGATTCAAACAATATCCACATGAATTTTCAGGTGGTATGCGTCAACGTGCTGTAATAGCGATAGCACTTGCAGCAGAACCAAAGTTACTTATTGCTGATGAACCAACAACAGCACTAGATGTTACAATTCAAGCACAAATATTAGAGCTAATGAAGGATATTCAACGGAATAGTGATACATCTATTGTTTTTATCACGCATGACCTAGGGGTAGTTGCGAATGTTGCAGATCACGTAGCTGTAATGTATGCTGGCCAAATTGTCGAATATGGTACGGTTAATGAAATTTTCTATGATCCTAAGCATCCTTATACTTGGGGCTTGCTTGGTTCAATGCCAGACTTAGATAATAATGTGGACGAACTACTACGTACGATTCCAGGTTCACCACCTGACTTAATCAATCCACCAAAAGGGGATGCCTTTGCGCCACGAAATGAATTTGCAATGCAAATTGATTACGAAGAAGAGCCACCAATGTTCCGTGTAAGCGAAACCCATTTTGCAAAAACATGGCTTCTTCATCCAGATGCACCAAAAGTTCCTGTGCCAGAAGAAGTACGTAAGCGTATTGAAGGCTATCTTGCGAAGGAGGATTCTCAAAATGGCAGAGAAAATATTAGAAGTTAAAAATTTAAAACAGTATTTTGGATCGATTAAAGCTGTAGATGATATCAGCTTCGATGTCTATAAAGGTGAGACCCTTGGACTTGTAGGGGAATCGGGTTGTGGAAAATCAACTACTGGACGTTCCATTATTCGCTTATATGACATTACGGATGGCGAAATTATCTTTAAAGATCGAAATGTGCATGATAAAAAGAATCATAAGGATTTAAAATCATTTAATCGTGAAATGCAAATGATTTTCCAAGATCCATATGCATCGTTAAATCCACGTATGACTGCCGGGGAAATAATTGCAGAAAGTTTTAATATTCATGGCTTATACAAAGATAAAAAAGAACGTAAAGAACGTATTGGTAACTTACTCGAAGCTGTAGGCCTAAACCGAGAACATATGAATCGCTATGCGCATGAATTTTCTGGAGGTCAACGCCAGCGAATTGGAATTGCCCGAGCTCTAAGTTTAAATCCAAGCTTTATCATTGCTGATGAACCAATCTCAGCACTGGATGTTTCTATTCAAGCACAGGTTGTAAACTTGCTGAAGGAATTACAAAAGAAACATGGCTTAACATATCTTTTCATCGCACATGATCTATCTATGGTGAAGTATATTAGTGATCGAATTGCTGTAATGCGTGCTGGTAAAATACTTGAAATAGGGACATCAGAAGAAATTTATCATCATCCAATACATCCTTATACAAAATCATTATTATCTGCAATTCCACTTCCTGATCCAATTTCAGAAAGTAAGCGCACACGGATTCCATATAAAGAGGAAGAAGTCAATGGTGAGAAAAAGTTGCATGAAGTGTTTAAAGGACATTTTGTATATGGGACTGAGGATCAAATCAAGAGATGGCAAGCATAGTTATTCGGTGCGAGTAATTTAATGTATTAATCCAAATATTATTAATATCTAAAAGAATCTCCTATCGATTTTGTTCGATAGGGGATTTTTGTTAAGAATAATAAAAGCACCAATTTCTAATTTAGGAGCTGCCGAGGAGGCTCAACGCTCGCCCGCGGAAAGCGAAGCTAATTCCACATCATCCAGAAAACAGATTAATACTATTAATATTTGTATTTAACACTTTTTCGCAATGAACAAAATTGGCTATCATTTAATGTTCGTATATTTAATATGAATTTTGCAGTATGAAATCGATTCTAATAAGAATTTGACGATAATTCGTATACATTATAAAGTTTGATAATAAAATAAAACGAGAAGAATAAAGTTACATATTAAACTACTACAATTAAAAAAATAAAAGTTAAAGAAAATTCCGTTTATTTACTTAAAAAGTATGCTACGATATCTTTAACAACAAACAAGATAGGGAGCGAACGAAATAGTGACCATTTCAACTGTAATATTTGATTTAGATGATACGTTATTATGGGATAAAAAAAGTATTGCCACAGCATTTTCATTAACGTGTGAGAAAGCTGCTTCCATTGTTGATGTAGATGTCCAGCAATTAGAAGAAGCTGTAAGACAAACTGCGCGTGATTTATATAGTACATATCCTACATTTGATTACACACAAATGATTGGAATAAACCCATTCGAAGGGTTATGGGGTACATTTAATGACCCTACACCTCAATT
Source organism: Rummeliibacillus pycnus (assembly GCF_050459865.1). GTDB lineage: Bacteria > Bacillota > Bacilli > Bacillales_A > Planococcaceae > Rummeliibacillus > Rummeliibacillus pycnus_B. The sequence continues at coordinate 19,016 of NZ_JBCMNM010000009.1, read as the reverse complement.
TCAAGAACTTAAAAAGATTGTCCCAAACTATCGTAAAGATGCTTGGACTGGAGGATTAGCAAAGCTTGGTGTAAATGATGAGGAACTTGGAGCCGACCTAGGTGAATACTTTGTAGAAGTGAGAAAACAAAGTCCTTTTGTTTATGAAGAAACATTTGAAGTGTTAGATACGTTAAAAGGAAAGTATCAACTAATTTTACTGACTAATGGTGCACCAAGTTTGCAAAATACGAAATTGCAAATTACTTCAGAGATCGTACCTTATTTTGATCACATTATTATTTCAGGTGATTTTGGTGAAGGGAAGCCAGCAGCTTCAATTTTCAAGCATGTTTTAGAAATAGCAAATGTAAATGCGGATGAAGCAATGATGGTAGGGGATAATTTAATGACCGATATACTAGGTTCTTCTCGTGTTCAAGTGCGTTCTGCGTGGATTAATCGTGAAGATAAACAACCTATTGAAGGTATTTCACCTACTTACGAAATTCACTCACTACATGAACTTATTCGATTATTAGACGAAATTTAATTTAAAAGCTTGAAACTTTAGAAAGAAAAAAGTCGTTCATACCGTGGGGGAAGGAAATGAAGACTATGAAAAAAATATTGAGAGATCCGATGACCATTGTTGCAGGTATTTTAACATTGATTTTGGTGCTTTATCGATTGAATTGAATTTACAGAGTAGCTAGTTTGCTACTCTTTTTTTATTAAGATTTTGGACTTAGCCATACAGACAATATACATAATATAAAAAGGGGCTATGTAATTGAAATTATTAATTATTCGACATGGAGAATCACAAGCAGATTTACTGGACGTACATGAAGGCCGTGCAGATTTTCCGTTAACTGAAACTGGTTTGGAGCAAGCAAAGAAAATGGCAAATTATATTTCTGCTCATTTTAATGTGGAACTTATAATAACTAGTCCGTTACAAAGAGCTCACAAGACAGCTGAAATTCTTCAGGACAAGTCTCATTGTCAATTGATAGTAGAACCTGATTTAATGGAATATAATAATGGCGTCTTGGCAGGAATGTCCAGAAAGGAAGCTGCTATTAAATATCCTTATTCAAAAGAAGGAAGAGCGATGCATGTAGCAATTGAAGGCGGGGAATCGGATATTGATTTTCGTTATCGAGTAGAACGTATTTTAAGTAAGATCCAATGGGAGTATAAAGATCTTGAGTGTATAGCAATTGTTGCTCATGGAGGTACTATAATGAATTTGCTAAACTGTGCGATGAACATATCTTTAGCAAACAGCATTAAGACTTTTACTGCCGACACAGGAATCCACTTAATAGAATTTAAAGAACAAGATGTATTTATTCATTTCCTAAATTCTACAAAACATTTGGTATAACATTATGCAAAATAACGAAGCAGCCTCCGTATAAAATGAGGCTGCTTCAGATTATTTATACATAATGAGAGATTTCAATTATTATAGATTAATTGCTTTTGCTTCGAAGACATTGTCTTGATCTGTTAAAAATTCAACATTTTCTACTGAATTATCAACAGAAAGCATCATGATTGCATTTCCGCCTTGGTTTGAACGACCAACTTGCATTGTTGCAATGTTTATTTCTTTTTCAGCAAGGAGTGTACCAACACGGCCTATTGCACCAGGTTTATCAGTATGTTTGATAAAGATTAGGTGACCTTGTGGCACAACGTCAACTACGTATTCATCAACTTGTACGATACGTGGACCTAATCCATTTAGTAATGTACCTTTTACTTTATGAGTTTCATTTTTCGTTACAAGTTCAACTGAAATTGAGTTTAAGAATGCTTTTGCAGTTGTAGATTTATGTTCGTTAATTTTGATAGAATTTCGATCAGCTAGATAACGAGCATTTACATTGTTAACGTGGTTACCTAGGTTACGAGTAAGTACACCCTTTACTGTGTTGTTAGTTAATGGGCGTACGTCAAATCCTGCAAGTTCACCAGAATAGTAAACATTAATTTCTTCAATTGCTTCGTTTGTTATATTAGAAACGAAAGCACCAATTTTATCGGCAAGATCAAAGAATGGTTCTACTTTTGCGACCATATCTTTAGGAACAGATGGCATATTTACTGGGTTAAGTACAGTACCTTCTTTAAAGTAACTTAAAATATCATTACTTACATCAATCGCAACAGATTCTTGAGCTTCTATAGTTGAAGCACCAAGGTGAGGTGTAGCAATTACTTGTGGTAAGTCAAGAAGTCGGTTGCCAACGAATGGTTCATCTTCCATTACGTCTAATGCAGCACCAGCAACTTTACCTATTTCAATAGCATTGTAAAGTGCTTCTTCGTCAATAATACCGCCACGTGCACAGTTGATAATGCGAACGCCGTCTTTCATGACATTGAAAACTTCTTCATTAATCATATGACGAGTTGAATCTAGAAGTGGTGTGTGTACAGTGATAAAATCTGCAACTCGTGCAACATCTTCAACAGTACCATAATCTACACCGGCTTTTTCAGCTTTCTCAGCAGTTAGGAAAGGATCATAAGCAATAACATTCATACGATTACCTTTTGCACGATGAGCAACCTCTTGACCAATACGACCAAATCCGATAACACCTAAAGTTTTGTTTTTTAACTCTACACCGACGAATTTTTTGCGATCCCAACGACCTTCTTTTAATGATAAGAATGCATGTGGAATGTGACGAGCTAGTGCCATAATCATAGCAGTTGTATGCTCAGCAGCTGAGTTTGTATTTCCATCTGGAGCATTGACTACGATAATCCCTTTTTCAGTAGCAGCTTCAAGGTCAATATTATCTACCCCTACCCCTGCTCGGCCAATTAGTTTTAAGTTATCAGCAGCTTCAATAATGTCACGAGTTACTTTTGTTTGACTACGCACAAGTAATACATCGAAGTCTTTAATAATTGTTTTTAATTCTTCTGGTGGAAGGCCAGTGTTTATCACAATATTCAAATCTAGTTGTTTTTCTTGGCGAAGAGGGTAAATACCATCTTCGCTTAATGGGTCACTGATTAAAATGTTAATAGCCATCTCTACAATCTCTCCTTATTGTGCAACTTTTTCTGCTGTATTTTGTAAGTAAATCGCCTGAGCTGCTGCAATACCAGCACCAAGTTGAATGTTTTTCCCTACTTTAACAAGTGCAATTTCCATTGCAGCTAGATATTGAAGTACATCTGTTGGTGCGCAATAGCCCATATGACCAACTCGGAAGATTTTACCTTTAAGATCTGCTTGACCACCTGCAACTGATAGGTTGAAGTCAGCTTTTAATACTTTACGGAATGCTTCTGCATCAAAGTCTTCTGGTTTTACAGAAGTAACAGTTGGAGAACCATCTTCGTCTGAAGCAAATAGTGGAAGATCTAAAGCTTTGAAAGCTGCACGAGTCATATCACGCATTAATTGATGACGAGCATATACATTTTCAAGACCTTCTTGTTCGAAGTTTTCAAGTACTTGTTCTAAACCGAATAATAGTGATAATGCTGGCGTGAAAGGAGTAGTGTCTTTCGCTAAATTATCACGATATTTTGTAAGGTCTAAATAGAATCCTTTTTTCGGATTAGATTCGATTACTTTCCAAGCACGTTCGCTAGCTGCGATAAAGTTTAAGCCAGCTGGTAACATAAATGCTTTTTGAGAACCAGTTACAACAACATCAATGCCCCATTCATCCATTTTTGTTTCAACGCCAGCCATGCAAGATACACCATCAATGATGACCAATGTTTCGTTATTTACCGCATGAATTGCTTGAGCTAATTCACCAACTGGGTTTAGAACACCTGTTGATGTTTCGCAGTAAGTAGAGAATACAGCTTTGATATCTGGGTTAGCTTTAACATATTCAGCAATTTCAGCTGGGTTTAATGCAGTACCCCATTCTACTTTGTATTCTTCTACGTTAATTTGGTATGCTTCACAGATTTTTGTGAAACGGTTACCGAATACACCTGTAGCAACAACTAACACTTTATCTTCTGGTTTCACAACGTTTACGATTGCAGCTTCAAGACCTGAGGTACCACTACCTGTTAACATCATGACATCCTCAGTTGTACCAAATACTTTTTTCAGTCTAGGTTTAATATTTTGAATCATCTGACTAGTTTCGTTGCCACGATGCCCAATCATTGGCTTAGCCATTGCACGCTCAACGCTTGGTGGAATTGGTGTTGGTCCCGGAATACGTAATAGTTGGTAATCTTTTAACATGAATAATTGCTCCTCTCGTTTTTGGAAAATTGATTCAGCACAAGTGACTAGCTTATTGGAATAAACGAGCCGCTTAAGCCAAAAATAAAAAGCTTTCCACACCCTTACCGTCGTAAGGGGCGAAAAGCTTGTATGAACAATCGCGGTACCACCCTTGTTTACTGTCCTTTTATAGTGGACAGTCTTTGCTATATGCTTAACGTGCATGGGCCGGGTATACCTACTTTGGAATGTTCAGAATACCTACTCAGAAGTGGAACTTACCGTTGAAATCACTGATTTCCACCTACCATCAGCTCGCTGTGGGATTTTCAAATCGTTAAGCATGTCTTCGTCGTCGTATTTTTTCGTCGTATTAAATTTAATCCAATATTAAAACCAAAAACAACGAATGTCAACCATATTTTCAAAATTTCTTAAAATTAATGTTTTGTATGCTAATAAAATACGCTTAATCACGAACTTTTTATTGTTTTTTGAAATTGAATATACGTCTTTTTGAGGAGGACATATTTGTATATTTAAATATTAAAAATAGTCTATTTACTTAAAGGGTTTAGTTGAAATTTCATGGATTAGATTAAGAGTTAAAACACATAATTAATATTTTAAAAACATTTTAAAGGTAAAAGATTGTTCGTGATTTGTACTTAACTATTTAAATAAAGTAAAAAAAATGAAGGTATTTATTATTAAAAATAGAATTTAAATGTAAACATAAATTTTATTCATAAGAAACAAGGGGTGTTAGAATGGGATTTGAAACGATTACGGTTGAAAGAAATGGGAGACTAGTGATTGTGAGTTTGAATCGACCACAATCAATGAATGCTATGGATGGTGTAATGCTTAGAGAATTAGCGAATTGTTTTGAAGCATTACAAAATGAATCGACTATACAGTTACTCATTTTAAAAGGCAGTGGAAAAGTATTTTCTGCTGGCGGAGATATTAAAGCGATGCTTGGAAATGATGGGGAAGAAAGCTTTGATATTGAAGAAATCATGGTGGATATTTCACGAATAGTCAAGTCATTCTATTCTTTGCCGATGGTTACGATTGCAGCAGTTCATGGAGCAGCGGCAGGGCTTGGCTTTAGTTTAGCTTTATCGTCTGACATTATTATTGCAGAAGAAGATTGTAAGTTGGCAATGAATTTTATTGGGATTGGTCTTATTCCAGACGGGGCAGGTCATTTCTTTATGAAAGAAAGATTAAGCGTTCCAAAGGCTAAACAAATGATTTGGGCTGGAGAAGTTTTAAATGGAGCAGCTGCTAAAAAAATAGGCTTAGTCGATGAAGTTGTGGAAAATGGAACTGCAATAGAACAAGCAGGACAATTAGCTCAAAAACTGCTACACTCTCCACTTGCAGCAATGATCGAAACGAAAAAGATTCTACATGCTCAAAAACAAGCTGAGCTAAACAATATTTTAGAAATGGAAGCTGAAACTCAAATAAGAATGCGTAAAACAGCAGATCATTTGGAAGGAATCAGAGCATTTGTAGAAAAACGTCCTGCTAATTTCGAGGGAAAATAAAGTTTATGACTATTTCAATATAACTTTCGACTTGAAAATTTAGGGGCTGTCCAATAAGTGGATAAGCCCCTTTGTATTTGAAATATTTATGATAGATTATTGATTTTTATTGTGCATCTTACTAGAGCGGAGGAAGACTCCTGCTGGAAAGAGAGCACAATAGTTTTAAACATGAAATAAGATTAATTTACCACTTGAATTCACTAAACGATGTGTTTTTTCTAATAGCCCAAGTTGTTCGATTTTCTCTGCTCCTTGGAATTTCGCTGTAGCCTCATCTGAGAATTCCCATGTTTCATCTTTAATAATCTCTCCGGTTTTTTCAAAAGCTGTAAAACGAAAAACTTGCATAACTCCCACCCCTTATAATGAATATGTATTCAGTATACAAAATACGCCAGCTATTTGTATATAAAAAACTGTGATTAGCGAGCATAAAACGCTATAAATACATAGAAATTTATGGTAAAATAAGAACAAATATTCGTATCAAGAAAGGGGTATTAAGATGTCTTCGATTCGATTTTTTCATACAGCTGATTTGCACTTAGATAGCCCTTTTAAAGGAATGTCTGAACTGCCTGAAAAAGGTTTTGAAAAATTACGAAATAGTACATTTGAAGCTTTTTTGACATTAATTCAAAAAGCAATTGAAGAAAAGCCTGATTTTGTACTTATAGTAGGTGATATTTATGATGGGGAAGAACGAAGCCTTCGAGCACAAAAAATATTTCAAAGTGGTATGGAACAACTATCTGAACATCAAATTCCTGTCATTATTAGTTATGGTAACCACGATCATCTAAAAGGAAAGTGGACACGCTTTTCTTTACCTGAAAATGTATTTGTTATGCCAAAAGAAACAACAAGATTTGTACTGAATGTTCGGGATATACAGGTTAAAATATATGGATTTAGTTATCCAGAACGACATGTACCACAAGCAATGATTGATACTTATCCAATTGCTACTGAGCAAAATGCCGTTCATATCGGGATGTTGCATGGAAGCTTACAAGGTAATACAAGTCATGACGTCTATGCACCTTTTACGATTGATGAATTGCTATCAAAAAATTATGATTATTGGGCTCTTGGTCATATACATAAGCGCCAAGTTTTGCACACAGATCCTCCTATTATTTATCCAGGGAATATTCAAAGTAGACATCGTAAAGAACAAGGAGTAAAAGGATTTTATGATGTGACAATAGCAAACTTTGCAGCAGACTGTACTTTTATCCCGACTTCAGCGATTGTTTATGAAAAGATCGAGGTGGACTGTGGAAATCTAATTCATGCGAATGAAGTACTACGAGTATGTGGACAAGCAATAGAGGATTTTCGTAAGCAATATGGAGCTGGTGTTGTCTGGCTTGAGTTAACGAATATTGATCAAAAAGGAATGTCATTATTTGAAGATTCAAGCGTTGCTGAATGGCTTGAGGTTATCCGTGAACAAGAGGAGGAATACACTCCTTTCATATGGGTACAAGCTCTTGAAATTGATAAATACACAGTCGATACGTATGAACCGACGATAGCGACTGAATCTGTGATTCAAGTATTAAATGAGTGGGATCCACAACACCTGAAAGAGGTAGTAAAAGATTTGTATCAACATCCAAAAGGTAGTCGATATTTTGAAGAACTAACAAATGAAGAATTAAACCATCTTGTATTAGAGGCTAAACAATTATTTAAGCGAAATATGAGTACGAATAAAGGATAAGAGGTGTTGTGATGTATATTCGGAAATTGTTGATTTATGGTTTTGGTCAACATGAGGACATAACGGTTGAACTTACAAAGGGCATCAATGTTTTTTATGGATTAAATGAAGCAGGGAAAACGACGATTCAACAATTTATATTACAAATCCTTTTTGGTTTCCCTCAGAAAAACCAGCAACAACTTCGTTATGAGCCGAAAAAAGGTGGAAAATACGGAGGACAAGTTCATTTAGTCGATCAAGAATTTGGAAATTGCATTATCGAACGTGTTAAAGGAAAGGCAACTGGAGATGTTACAGTTTATCTTCCGAATGGTGAACAAGGTAATGAAGAATTACTTGCAAAAATATTAAGAGGGTACAATCGTCAGAGCTTTGAAGCTGTATTCTCCTTTTCCGTGAATCAATTACAACAAATTGAAAATCTATCTGAAGAAGAGTTAAGTCGTGTTTTACTAGCATCAGGTACTACTGGAGCAGATCAGTTATCAAATGTTAGAGAACAGTTGGAAAAAAGACAGCACGATTTATTCAAAAAATCAGGCAAAGTCCCTCTTTTAAATCAACAGATAATGGATTTAGTAAAACAAGATCAACAATTAAAAGAGGAAAGAAAAAAATTAGATAGTTATGAACCATCTATGAAAAGAATTGATGAAATTCAATTTGAATTAGTTCATCTTCAAGAAAAGGAACAACGACTTCAAAAAGATATGCACCAGTTAAATGAGTTTCGTCAGCTCTCACCTTTATTGGATGAAAAACGAAAATTAGAATCCCAAATATCCTCTATTTCATATACATCGTTCCCTGCAAATGGCATTAATCGTTATGAACAATTGCATGACCGAAAGTTAACAAATGAAGCGACATTAAAAAAGGTTCATCATGACTACGAGCTGTTATTGGCAGATTTACGTGCAGAGTTCGATGAATATCGTTTGAGTAAATTAAAAGATCTCGTTGATCGTGATGGAGAATGGCGAGAATGGCAAATACAGATTCGGCAATTAGATAGGGATATCCAAACATTACAACAGGAAATGCATACCCAATTCCAACTTTTGGGGTTAGTAAATGAAGAACAACAACATTTGGTCTTACAAACAGAAGTATCCTTACAGCAAGATGATCAGTTTCAAAGTCTAATTAAGCAATTAAAAGAACAAGAAGAACAATATCGATTCCAAGAGCGCACAGCTGATCGATTACAAGAAGAAATTCAAACATTATCGATGAGACTTGATGAATTATATACTGGTAAGCCTACTGAGCAAGACAAAGCACGTCTGAATGACTGGTATAAGGAAAAGGAAGAAGCTGTTGAAGCGAAGGCGATATTACAACAACAGCGTAATAAGGGATCAGATCAATTAGCGAGGCTGTTAAGTTTTTTGGTAGCAGTAATTTCAATAATACTTGGTGTGTTACAAGGGGAAATAGTAGTTTTAATTATTGGATTGGTCGCAGCTATTATAATTTTTGCATTCTTTGGTCGTCAATCAAAGAATACGAAAAACAGCACTCATAAAGAAAAGTATGAAAGAAAAATTCAGATCGTACGTATGAAATCAGCTGAAATGGATCACCTTGAGCAATCAATTCGTCAATACGATGATCGAGTAGCTTTAGTTGAGAAGCAACTAGAAGATAAAGAAATGGAACAACAACAAGTAGCTAAATCATTAAGTAAGCTTAAAATGAATGTAGTACAGAGTAAAGAACAATTAAAATTGTTTTTAGCTAGGTTTCAAATTTCAGGAGATTTACAACCGGAATTACTAAATGAGTTATTTAGAAATGTTCGTGAACTTCAAAAAACAAATAGTCGTTTAATAACAAAATCAAAACAGAGAGCTCAACTATTCAATTTTAGCGAAGAGCGACTTCAAGAAGCTTCTAAAGCTTGTAATATGTCCTGTACAACAGAAAATTTGTCCACAGTTGTGCAACGTACTTATCAACAGATGGTGGAACATAAACATTTGATGGAGAGCTCACTCAAGCGACAACAACAATTGCTGCATCAAATAGAAGAGTTACAATTACTTGATGATACGTATCAAGGTGAAATGAAGAAATTACTGCAAGAAGCTGGCGTCCAAACTTCGAATGAATATTATGAAGCTGCAAATCAATATTCACAATTTATGAATATAAAGCAAGAGATGAAGCAAATCGATATACAACTTCAAATGTTCGATGATCAAGTACTCTTGACAAAATGGACTATACAGGATGCGAATAATAAATTAGATAAATTCAAAGAAGAAGGGTTAAAGCTACAGCAACAAAAAAATGGCCTATTAAAAGAGCAAGCTACTCTTTATGCACAGACAGAACATCTTTTGCAAGATCAACAATATGGAAATGAATTGCAGCACTTTGAGCAACAAAAAGCTGCTTTAAATGAAAGTGCTAAAGAATGGGCAATTTCAAAACTCATTACTTCAGCGATTCAAGAAACTCTTCACCAACTAAAAGAAGAAAAGCTTCCAGCAGTATTACAACAAGCCGAATCATTCTTCAAAATGTTGACAAATAATCGATATGAGTCACTTTATATGAATACAGAAGGAAGATTCGAAGTATTATCAATAGAGGGAATTCGCTATTCAATTGCAGAATTGTCCCAAGCAACAAAAGAGCAAGCCTATATTGCTCTTCGCTTTGCATTAGCTAAATCATTACAACAATCTGCACCATTCTCAATTATTATGGATGATCCATTTGTCCATTTTGATCGTTTACGAATAGCTTACATGGTACAATTAATACAAAGTATAGCAATCGAACATCAAATACTTTATTTTACATGTCATGAAGACATGCTGGGTCAATGGGAGACATCAAATATCATCCATGTGGCAGAACTCAAAAATGAAAGGGGATTGACTTCGGTATGAATGGGGTTGCAACATTACAAGCAGGAGCACCAGTCGATCAATATTTACTCATTAAACAAGCTACAAAAGGTGTTACAACAATGGGGAAACCATTTATGACACTCATATTACAAGATAAAAGTGGCAGTGTTGAAGCAAAGCTTTGGGATACAGGAGAAGAGCAAGAGAACATGTATCAAGCAGGTGGCATAGTTCGCATTGGTGGAGAAATTCATGATTATCGTGGCAAATTGCAACTGCGTATCAAAACAATTCGACCAGTAAATCCAGATGAAAATATCTCAGTAACAGATTTAGTGCAATCTGCAGAAACGCCGAAGGAGGCACTATTTGATCAATTAATGGAATTTTTCTTCGAAATCAAGAATCCTAATATTTCTCGTCTTACACGATACTTAATAATGGAAAATCAGGAATCCGTAATGACTTTCCCAGCAGCAACTAAAAACCACCATGATTATGCTTCAGGATTATTAGATCATGTAGTGTCTATGCTAAAACTTGGAAAGGCGATTGCGGATTTATATCCAACGTTAAATAGAGATTTATTGTATTCAGGTATAATCTTACATGATATTGGTAAGATAGTAGAACTATCTGGACCGGTTTCTACAAGTTATACAGTAACAGGGAATATGCTTGGCCATATTTCAATCATGGTGAGTGAAATTGCACTTGCAGCAGAAAAACTGAATATTGAGGGAGAGGAAGTAATGCTTCTTCAACATATGGTATTATCTCACCATGGAAAAGAAGAATGGGGTAGCCCTAAAAAGCCAATGCTTCAAGAAGCTGAAATGTTACACTATATTGATAATATTGATGCAAAAATGAACACTTTAAAACGCGCACTCGGAAAAACGCAACCTGGAGAATTTACAGAACGATTATTTCCACTTGATAATCGCTCGTTCTATAAACCCACTATTGAATAACGATTTAAATAACCCTCAGGCTATGTAGTTTAGGCTGAAGGCAAAAAAAACTCGGACAATGGCTTGTCCGAGTTTTTTTAATTATTTAGATGTTGCTGCTGCGCTTGTAAATTGATCTAGCGCATCTTTTAAGTCTTTATCTTCAATTTTTACATCAGCATCTTTAATTAATTTTGAAACTTTTGCTACCAACTGTGTTTGGTCAGCTTTTTGAAGTTGTAATTTTTTCTTAATTGCTGCTTTGTTATCTTCATAAGAACCTTTAACTTTAGCGTCACGAGTATCCTCTAATTTGATAATGTGGTAACCGAATGAAGTTTTTACAGGTTCGCTGATTTCACCTTTTTTAAGAGAATATGCAGCTTTTGTGAATTCAGGGACCATTTTATCTGGACCAAACCAACCTAGTTCACCACCAGCAGCTTGTGAACCTGTGTCAGTTGAATATTTTTTAGCAAGAGTAGCAAAGTCTTCACCTTTATCTAACTTAGCTTTAATTTCTTTAGCTGTTTTTTCATCAGCAACAAGAATATGACTAGCTTTTAATTCTGTTTTCATTTCTTCGTAATAAGCTTTCATTTCATCTTCAGATACTTTTACACCGTCAGCTAGAGCAGCTTCTTGTAAAAGATTTAGTTTGATGCCACGTTTAAAGGATTTTTCAGTCATATTTTGAGCAGCTAAAGATTGTTCAAAACTACTACCCATTTGTTCTTTTTGTTTGTTGAACTCAGCTTCAACTTCTTTATCAGATACTTTGTATTTATCGTTTAATACATTTTCGATAACGATTAGTTGTAATGCTGATTTACCAACTGAATCTTTCATTTCGTTGTAAAGTTGGTCTTTTGTAACGTCTCCTACTTTACTAGTAGCAACTTTTTCATTGCCAGTGTTACCGCAAGCAGACAATGCAAGTACAGACGCTGCCAGTGTTAATGTTAGAACTGTTTTTTTCATCTTCCTTATCTCTCCCAACTTAGATCTCTTCTACTTATGCAAATGTAACTATAACATACAACGAAAAAAAATGGAAAAGGTTGCAATCAAAAGCGCCTATGAATGATTTTCGTCAGTGCATACGATAGTTAAGAAAGGGGGTGTAAGACATGAGTGGAGGCTATCAAGGTGGTAACTATAGTTCAAACAATAGCTTTGCATTAGTGGTTGTTCTTTTCATCTTATTAATCATCGTTGGTGCAGCATTTATGGGTTGCAACAGCTACGGTGGAGGTTACTAATAATTCAAAAAGACCATTTACTTTTTGGTAAATGGTCTTTTTCCTTATAGTTTGACAGGGCACAAGAAAGTATCATGACCATGCACAGCCTATTTTATAGAGTAAACATCATTTCTAAGTAAAATGAAATCAATAAAATTGTTATAAGCACATTAATTGTGCGATAAATTTTAGGTTGTTTTTCCTCGGGAATCTCTTTCTGTACGCATAGAGCGTACGTCATCCGATTTATTTGAAACAGATAGAACACCGAGAATAGGACGACAATGGCGATGATCAAGTCTTTTCCTCCCCTCTATTATACCCCTATAGCATAACAAAAGAGGTGCAATGATGACAAGTTTGTCATCATTTGCTCGAAACAGGTATGAGGATCTCAAAACCTTTATCTGTCTCTTCTATTAATGCTTTTTTAGGTGAACGAATTAAATGTTTTACATACAGTAAATCTATTAAGCATAATCCACAATGGTATGCAAGCAAAATAGAGAAATAGTGTCTAAAAGCAGGGAAGCTAATCGCCCCTATAATTAGTATACTGTTCAAAATAATAAAAGGTACCATTAGCGTAACAAGATATCGTGATTTTAAAATAGGTTCATGAATACGCATAGCTAGTACAGGTAAAAGCTTAAATTGTTTTTCTATAGAAAAGCGTAATCTTTTGCGATAACGTATTAAAGGTAAAAAATGCAAAAGTTTATGAATGGGATAAATCATTAAAAACGCTAAAACAAATAGAGGGAATAATCGATCAGATATAGGGCTATCTTTATAAGCAGTCATTGAAATATAAAAGACAGAAAAGACCATAATTACAAAGATGGTGGAAAATAAAAAAATACGATCATGGCCGTATTGTTTCTGTACATTAATGGTTTTCCAGCAATGCAACTTTAGCATCTCCAATTTCTAAAATAAAATAAAATCATCGATACATAACATTAATGCTTTTTGAATGGAAAATCAAGCTTATTTTTTTAAGAAAAAGAACATTAAACATAAGATTAATGGAAGTTAAGGGAGTTAAGTATAAAAAAGTTCTAACACCGAAAATTGCATTTGCATTATGGGTGTTAGAACGTCTAACTATTCTTCAATATTTTTTAAGGAATCTTCAAAGATATCCATAAAGTCATCACCATATATATTACGAATTAAAGCAATTAATTCTAAAAATTGCGGGAATTTTCCGTACATTTCTTTTAAAGGGACAGAACCTTCAATCACACTATGTCTAGTTTGGTTAAAGTTTTCATAAAGCTCTAAAAGTAATGAATGACCTTTCTCGGTGAGCTCAATATATGTATTTCGTTTATCATCATCACGCTTAGAGAATGATAGCAAGCCACGTTCTTCTAAATTTTTCGAAAAATTAAAAGCTGTTGATACATGCATCACTCCGAATTTAGCAATATCAGAGATGGAAGCACCTTTTAAATTATTGGCAATTAGTAATACATGGTGTTCGTTAATATTCAAGTCATATGGTTTAATCCATGTTTGCCAATCTTTTTCTACGGCTTTCCAGAGAGCTTTAGATAATTGAGCAATACGTTGTGAATAGAGCATGGCTTGTTTAGCCGCCATTAATTCTTCGGACATAACTATCACCGCTTTCGTAATTTCTTAATATTATATCATTGCCTTACAGAAATATACAATAGAATAAAGATATGTTAGTGAAAGAAACTTTAGTGTAATAATATTAAAAAGTGAATAAAGCTATTCACTTTTTACCTTTCTGTTTTGAAAAGCATTCACTTGTTGTTGAATTTCTTCTACTGAGTTTTGCAAAGCTTGGATTTCTTGCTGTAGTTGCTCTTGTATAGGAGCTGTTTCTTCCTGCCATTCAGAAACAGATAATTTAGTATCCTCTACAAACTTAGGTATCGTCTCATTTACTTCAACTTTAATATTTTTTATAGAATTTTTGATATTTGTTACTTGTTGTTTTAAATCTTTTACTTGATTATTAGCTGTATTTTTTGCAGCTTTAATAGAAGAACGTAATTCTTTTCCCGATTGTGGAGTTGTCAATAATATTGCAGCAGCACCACCTAAAAGTCCGGATGTTAGTCCAATGAAAAATGTTGAGGCTTTCATAATATTCAGTCTCCTTTCACTATATGTATTTCCCTCGTTTACTATATTAAAACATGTTTTTAAAAAAATAAAAGAAGATATCTCATATTTTGAGAAAACTATCTATGAGATATCTCTTAGAATTTCATTATATAAAGCAAAAGAGTTGCTCCAAAGTAGCTTTTGGGCAACTCCTTTGTTAGTTATGCCTGATTCAAAGCTGTTGTAAATTTAGAGCGTTTTACGAGATTCATAATAATAGGATAAATTATTACGAATGCTACGATATTAATGGCTACAGCAGGTAATACTACTGTTAAGAATAATGCGCCGAAAGGAATATCAGCACCAGTTACTAAAATTGCAGAACCTAAAAAGACACTTCCTGAGATTATTGTACCGATACCAGCAAGGACTGCTGATACTGCCACTTTTTGTGCTATTTTTTTCAATAACACAACGATTGCGTAAAAAACGAATGCTGTGACAAATTTATCGATAATATTCGGTACAAATCCACCTGGGAATGTAGAAAATAGTCCTGAAATTACGCCGGTAGTTACAGCAAGTAAAAATACTTCCTTCACTCTAGGGAACAGTAGAATTCCGATGAACATCATTGTTAACATGAAGTCTGGTTTCATACCACCATTAATCCCTGGAATGACAACGTATAGAGCTGCCCCAACACCAACAAGTAGTGCCATTAATACTAAATTTTTCGTATTCATTTCTCATCTCTCCTATTCAGATGCCTAAGCTCGACTATTTGTTCTCCTTCCGTATCCTCATGATCGAAAGCGAAAACTTATAATGATTTTACAGTTTAATTGTTTGAAAGGCAATAGGATTTGGATTGTTCTATGCTATTTCTAGAAATTACTATTTCATAAATCCATTTTTGATTTTTAAAAATCCGAACATATTAACACATTAACTTTTCAATATTCAAATTTGGATGTTCCGCTACAGACGGCGCTTTCCACGGGCTTGGCTTCAATCTCCTCGTCACTACGTTCCTGCGGGGCTTTCAGCTCAAGCTTTTCCCGTAGGAGTCGCCGTCTTTCGCTCCACAATGAAATAATTGGATATCATGAAATGTTCGTATAATTTATATAAATGTTGAATTATGAAATTGTTTATTTAGAAAATATTTTTTAACTAAAAAAGCACTTATGAAATTGACTCATTGAAGAATATGAATAAATATAAGGGTAGTAAATTTGCTAAAAAAGCATAATAAAAAGCGCAGAACATCATCTGCGCTATCAAATAGTTCCAATCTTATGAATTGATTCCTATTATTTATTTAGGTTGGCTTTAATTTCTTCAGCTAGTCCTTTTAAAATATCTGGTGTAAATTCATCTTGTTTTGTTACCCAGGTAGGTTTATAACCATCAGTTTCATCATATCTTGGTATAAAGTGTAAGTGGAAGTGGAATACACTTTGATCAGCAGCTGCACCATTGTTATTTAATAGATTCATACCAGCTGGTTTGAACGTATCTTTGATTGCATTCGCAATGCGTGGAGCGACTTTAAATAGATTTGCAGCTGTTTCTTCGGACATTTCAAAAACATTCGCTACATGCTCTTTTGGGATTAATAACGTATGCCCTTTTGTTAAAGGACCGATATCCATAAATGCATAGACAAACTCATCTTCATAGATTTTTGTACTTGGAATAGAGCCGTCGATAATTTTGCAAAATAAACAATCGCTCATGTAAAAACACACCTTTCACTATTTTGCTATTCATTTTACCACATAAGAACTGCTAGAAAGAGGAATTTTTGATAAAATGTAAGAAGAAGAGGAGTTGACTTCGAATGACGGTATTAGAATTACACTCGGTAACAGGTGGTTATACACGAAAACCTGTTATTCATGATTTATCTTTTGCTATTGAACCAGGGGAGTTAGTAGGTTTAATCGGTTTAAACGGTGCCGGTAAAAGTACAACGATTAAACATATTATTGGATTAATGACGCCACAAAAGGGAGAAATTTTGCTAAATGGTGTGTCTATTAAGGATGATATGGATCAATATCGTTCTTCTTTCTCCTATATTCCAGAATCACCAGTGCTTTATGATGAACTTACTTTAAAAGAACATTTAGAGTTAACAGCAATGGCTTATGGAATTGATCTAGAAACAATGCAAGGACGAGTAACACCATTACTAAAAGAATTTCGAATGGAAAAACGATTGAATTGGTTCCCATCACATTTTTCAAAAGGGATGCGTCAAAAAGTAATGATTATGTGTGCCTTTTTAGTTAATCCTTCTTTATATATTGTTGATGAGCCTTTTTTAGGGCTAGATCCTTTAGCCATTCAATCTTTATTAGATCAAATGGATGCAAAGAAAAAAGAAGGCGCAGCTATTTTAATGTCAACGCATGTATTAGCAACAGCGGAAAAACATTGCAATAAAATTCTATTATTGCATAATGGCCGTTTGCGTGCATATGGTACGATGGATGATTTACGCCGAACATTCAATATGCCAAATGCAACGCTTGATGATTTGTATATTGCAATGACAAAGGAGCAAGACGATGAATAGCTTGCAAGATGTTTGGCGTACTAGATTTACCCACTATATGGGTGAGGTACAAAAGTATATGCGCTTTGTTTTTACAGGACATTTAGCTATTGTCATCATGTTTGTTCTTGGTGCAGGTGGTTATCAATATAGCGAATGGCTAAAAACAGCATCTAGTGATTTTCCGGCAATTTGGCTAACAGCAGCTATAATAGGGATTATTCTTGGCTTTAGTAGACCAGTAACACTAATTCGAAAGCCGGATGAGGTATACTTACTGCCTCTTGAAACAAAATTACCTCAATATTTTAATAAAGCTTTAAAATATACATTTGGTTCCCAAATTATAATAATTATCTTATTTTATATGGTGACATGGCCAATGCTTCGACAAGTAACAGGGCTCGAACCAAATATTATTATTATGGGATTAGTAGCAGCAATCTTACTTAAATGGTGGAATATTCATAGTGAATTTTCGTACCGATGGGCATACAAAGGACATAGAGTTTGGATGGATCGTATTGTTCGAATGGTTTGTTCGTTTGTGTTGATTGCATCTATTTTGTCTGTTCATTTTATTCCAATTATTATTATGTTTTTAATTATCGTTTCTTATCCAATGTTTTGGAAAAGAAAATTACATGAAACGCCATTCCCATATGAGCATTTTGTTCAAATAGAAGAAAATCGTATGATGGGAATTTATAGATTCGCAAATTACTTTACAGATGTTCCGAATATTCATGGTAGTATTAGACGTCGTGTATGGCTAGATTGGGCTTATAAATTAATCCCGTATGCGAAACAAAATACGCAGGAATACTTAGTTTTTCGTTCCTTTGTTCGAACAGATGACCATTTCTATTTATGGTTACGTTTAACTTTGATGTCGGCCTTAGCAGCAGCGTTTATCCATATTCCAATTGCTATTGCTATAGTGACAGCGGCACTTGCATTTGCAACAGCTATCCAGTTAAAGCAAGCTTTAACAACATCAACAGATTTCCGGATGGACATGTTATATCCTTTACCACAGGATTCACGGAAAAGGGCAACTATGAAAATTGTACGTTATATGATCATTGTACAAGCGATCATCGTGTTACTTTCAGGTATCGGTACGCCTTATTTCTATGTACAAGGTTTAATCGTATTAATCGTAGGGGAATTAACTCTTCGTTTAAGTAAATAATTTTGAATCGACTAATTCTTTTAGGGAATTAGTCGATTTTTTTGATTGTATACAATTTAATAAATTGATATATCTAGAAAAATAGATATAATGGAACTATGGAAACTATACTAATTTTTAAAGCATTATCAAATGAAAAACGATTAATGATTTTGGAATGGCTCAAAAATCCTGAGCAACATTTTGCTCGCCAACAGCATTTAACAGAGAATGATCACTTTGAAGGCGGCGTATGCGTAGGTACTATTCGTGAAAAAACAGAGCTTGTGCAGTCTGTAGTATCAAGTTATCTTAACATGATGCAAAATGCAGGTTTACTAGAATCAAAACGAATTGGAAAATGGACATATTATAGAAGAAATGAAAAAGTCATCAAGGAATTTAGCGAATATATCCAAAAAGAATTGTAAGTGAATTAATTTTTGATTCAAAGATTTGATGAAAAACACGAACATTAAATGGGTCATTATTATATGCCAAATCTATTAGAACATTATCTATGAAGCGAAAGATGGCGACTCCTGCGGGAAAGCGAGACAGGTGAGACCCCGCAGAGAACGAATAAGGAACGGAGTCTAAGAGCGCCACGTCCTGTGGCAACG
>NZ_JBCMNM010000008.1:0-18950 GCF_050459865.1 Rummeliibacillus pycnus | reverse complement strand
AGGAGGCTCAACGCTCGCCCACGGAAAACGCCATCTGGAGCTGTGTACAAAATAATTACTAGGTACTTATGAAATAGACTTAAGAAGCATATATAAAAGTCTGATCTTTTTTTGGGGAAAATATATCTATATTTTTAGATATAAAGATTTATTAAAGGGAGTGTATCTTAGGTGGAAAATCAAAAGAGTTTGAAGGATATTGAGCTTTCTGTATTAGATTTAGTTGCCGTACTACAAGGTCATGATGTAGCTTATTCTTTTCAAAATAGTTTAGAGCTTGCGCAAAATGTAGAAAAGATGGGTTACAAACGATATTGGTTTGCAGAACATCATAATAGTCCAAGTATTGCAAGTTCGGCTACATCACTATTGATTAGTCATATTGCACAAGGCACAGAGAAAATTCGAGTAGGCTCAGGAGGAATTATGCTTCCTAACCATGTACCTTTAGTGATTGCAGAACAATTCGGTACATTAGATGCGCTATATCCTGGTCGTGTAGATTTAGGGTTAGGAAGAGCACCTGGAACAGATCCAATCACAGCTCAAGCACTTCGTCGAAATTTACAAGGTTCAGGTGAAGAATTCCCGGAAAACGTATTAGAACTGCAACAATATTTAAGTGATAATCCACAAGGACATGTACATGCATATCCAGGTGAAGGTTCAAACGTTCCACTTTATCTACTTGGCTCAAGCTTATTTAGTGCTAGACTTGCAGGAATGTTAGGATTACCATATGCGTTTGCTAGTCACTTTGCACCTACTTATTTACATGATGCACTCCGTATGTATCGTGATTCTTTCCAACCTTCTGATCAATTGAAAGAACCTTATACAATCGCTTGTGTTAATGTCATCGCTGCTGAAACGAATGAGGAAGCACAAAAAACAGCGACAAGCTTATATTTGTATTTCCTAAATGTTGTTCGTGGTACTAGAGAGCGATTACGTCCACCAGTTGATGATTTAGAAAACTATTGGTCTGAATCTGAAAAGAGAGCAGTATTGCAATCTCTTTATTATTCATTTATCGGTGATCAAGAAACAATTGCTCGTGATCTAGGAGCATTTGTATCAGAAACGGGTGTCGATGAGATTATGGCTTGTTCACATATCTATGATTCCAAAGCTCGCATACGTTCGTATGAAATTTTATCTTCGGCAATGAAAGAAGGATAACTAATAATCACACGTTTAACAACAAAGGAGATACTTTATGGAGAAGATGTCAAAAAAGAAAACGCTTGTATACATTATTGCTGTAGTAGCAATATGGGGTTTTAGCTGGCCAATTTACAAAATAGCTTTAAATTATACTCCACCCTTACTATTTGGAGGATTGCGAGCTTTTATTGGGGGAATCTTGCTATCCCTTTTTCTATTACCACAATGGAAACAAATAGAATGGAAACGAAATTGGTACATATACTTTATCGTAGCTTTATTTAATACAGTTATATTCCAAGGAGTTCAAATTATAGGATTACAATTTTTACCTTCCGGGCTATTTTCGGTCATTGTCTATTTACAGCCAGTTCTTGTTGTTTTACTTGCATGGCTGTGGTTAAAAGAATCATTAACGAAATCAAAAATTTCAGGGATGTTACTTGGCTTTTTAGGAGTTGTAGTTGTTAGTTTTGAAAGTTTTACAGGACATATCTCACTATTGGGTGTATTTTTAGCGTTGATAACATCAATTGGTTGGGCGCTTGGAGTAGTCTATGTTCGAAAAACTGCTAATCTTGTACATGGGTTATGGTTAGTAGCTATTCAAAATATTATTGGTGGTTTAGCTTTAGGAACTGCAGGTTTAGTAACAGAAGATATTTCTGCCATTGAATGGAACGGTACTTTTATTCTTTGCCTTGCATTTGCATGTATTTTAGCTGTAACGGTTGCAACAGCACTTTACTTTAAATTGATGGGCTCTGGAGATGCTAGTAAAGTAGGAGCAGCAACGTTTTTAGTACCACTTATGGCAGTAGCAATTGGAACAATCTTTTTAGGAGAACCCTTTACGTGGTCTCTAGTTGTTGGTTTGATCCTAATATTACTAAGTATTTTTATTATTAATAGACAATAGTAAATAAGCTATGCGTGATTAGATTATCATGCATAGCTTTTGTATTTTTATTAGACTTCAATATGATAAAGGATTGCAGCTGTACCAAGTGTTTTAGCAGCAGCTAGCATGGCTTCTTCGGCAAAATCAAATTTTGCATGATGATGAGGGTATGCGGTACCTTCTTTCGGTTTAGCTCCCGTAAAGAAGAACGTACCAGGGATTTTTTCAACATAGTAAGCAAAATCTTCCCCTACCATAACAGCATTCATTTCAGTTATTTCCGTTACCCCGGGAATAGTTTCTGCTATACGAGTGACAAATTTCGTTTCATTATCATGATTAATCAGAGGTATATAACCTCTTAAATAATGAAACTCATAATCTGCATTTGCCGCAAGACAAATTCCTTTAATCACACGTTCCAGTTCTTCAATAATTTGTTCACGTACTGCAACATCGAATGTTCGAACAGTACCAGTAAGAGTTGCTTCTCCAGCAATAATATTAAACGCACTACCAGAATGAAAGGAACCGATAGTTAGGACAGCAGGATCTGTTGGATTAATACGTCTTGCAACAATTTGCTGTAATTGGACGACTAATTCCGCACCTACAGTAACTGCATCAACTGTTGTATGTGGAGCACCACCATGTCCACCATTTCCTATAATTTTTATATCAAATTTGTCTGCTCCTGCCATCATTGCACCACTTCGATAATTGATCGAGCCTAAAGGGAATTGAGACCATAAATGAGTACCGAAAATTGCATCCACACCATTTAGACAGCCAGCTTCAATCATTGGTTTAGCACCTCCAGGAGCAACTTCCTCAGCAAATTGATGGATGATTACATATGTGCCAGGAAGTTCTGCACGATGTTTCCATAATATTTTTGCTAATACGAGTAATGTTGCCGTATGTCCATCGTGACCACATGCATGAGATACGCCAGCAACAGTTGATTTATACGAAACTTCCTTTTCATCTTGAATCGCTAAAGCATCAAAATCGGCTCTTAGTGCAACTGTTTTTCCAGGTTTTTCACCTGAAAAACGAGCAACTATGCCATTACCACCAAAATTTGCTTCAAACGGAATTTCTAATTGTTTATAGAAATTTTGAATGTATTCAGCAGTTTTATACTCATGAAAGGAGACTTCAGGATGCATATGTAAGTAACGACGAATTGCTTGCATTTCATCAAACGAATCTTCAAGTTCTTTATAAATTACTTGTAATAACTGTTCTGACATATTAATCACTCCTGTTTGAAAATTTTAAAATTTTAATGGAAAATAATTGTACTCCAGAATAATTCAAGTATAACAAAAAAAGCCGAGTAAAACACTCGACTTTTAATTAATTATAGCTCTTCTTCTTCGGGACGACTTGTTATAAAGGTTTTAGCATAAGGAGCACTTGTGAAAATATTACTCCGATCAACGCCATTAGTTGATGTATTATTTTCATAAATTTCCTTATATGTGTTGGATGCTTTCCA
Source organism: Rummeliibacillus pycnus (assembly GCF_050459865.1). Lineage (GTDB taxonomy): Bacteria > Bacillota > Bacilli > Bacillales_A > Planococcaceae > Rummeliibacillus > Rummeliibacillus pycnus_B. The sequence continues at coordinate 15,378 of NZ_JBCMNM010000008.1, read as the reverse complement.
AGCTTCATATGAATGAGGTCCACTCCACTCAGTAAGTGAAATATAGGTTTCGTCATGTAGTGGGCGTAGCAAGCGAAAAGCGATAAAACCGGGTTCCTCTTCAATTGTATGAATTCGATCATAAAAACGATCTTCAAATAATTTACGACTTTCACTTTTAACAGGAATATGATTTAAAACAAAAAATCCATGTTCATCTAACTTATTGATTTCTCTAATGATTTCATAGCTTCGAGGTGTAGCAAATACACTTTTTTTATCTGATTCATGAAGTAAAACCGTATTTCCTTGACCGTATAATACAATCATTTGTTCTTTAGAATATTTCTTTTGAAGGGACTCCATAAATTCAGGTGTGCCGGAAGTTAAATATAAGAACATATAAATTCCTCCTATTAAAATCAATTTCATTAATCTGTTTTTGTTTTATAAATACAAACAAATTTAACTTAAAATAGCATTCAATATACAGATTTGAGAATTCCGCTACAGACGGCGCTTTCCACGGGCTTGGCTTCAATCTCCTCGTCACTACGTTCCTGCGGGGCTTTCAGCTCAAGCTTTTCCCGTAGGAGTCGCCGTCTTCCGCTCCATAATGAACAAAAGTATAAACATTAAATGTTCTTGCATTATAAAATTGGCTCATTAATATTTTCTTTAATCTCTTGTTTTTAGGAACATAAGTAAACATTGTATTTCATTATACGCTTCCGTAACAAAAAGTATAAAGTTTACCAGTGAAAGTTAATAATAGTATATCCCGTAAATATAAAAATATCATGACTTGCACTTTGTCAAAAAGATGTCACCATTTTATACATTTTTTTAACAAAAAGTCCGTTGAACTATACAACGCATAAAGAAACGTCTATCATGAAAATGGATATCATTGTCGAATTAAATAATTACTGAATTGATGAAAGGATTGAATACTGTTCATGAGAACATTTAATGATACGCTATTACGCGCAGCACGAGGTGAAAGGACAGCCTATACACCAGTTTGGTATATGCGACAAGCAGGTCGTTCGCAACCTGAATACCGCAAGATAAAAGAAAAATATTCACTAGAAGAAATTACACATCAACCTGAGTTATGTGCTTATGTTACACATTTACCTGTTCAGAACTATGGTGTGGATGCTGCCATTTTATATAAAGATATTGTGACACCTTTGCCAGGAATGGGTGTTGATGTCAAGATTATGGGCGGTGTAGGTCCCGTTATTTCTAATCCGATTCGCTCTGCTAAGGATGTAAAGAATCTGCGAGAATTTAATCCAGAAGAACATGTACCTTTCGTACTTGATACGATTAAATTATTGACAGAAGAACAATTAGATGTACCTTTAATCGGTTTTGCAGGTGCACCGTTTACGTTAGCAAGTTATATGATTGAAGGTGGCCCTTCTAAAAACTATGCATTAACTAAATCATTTATGGTATCACAACCTGAAGCTTGGTTTGTTTTAATGGATAAACTTGGCGATATGATTATCACAGATTTGAAAGCTCAAATTAAAGCTGGTGCAAAAGCGTTCCAAATTTTCGATTCTTGGGTAGGTGCACTAAGTCAACGTGATTATAATATCTTTATCAAACCTGTTATGGCACGTATTTTCAACGAATTAAAAGGTGAAGGTGTACCAATGATTTTATTTGGTGTTGGTGCAAGCCATTTAGCATTAGATTGGCAAGAGTTACCTTTAGATGTTGTTGGCTTAGATTGGCGTTTACCAATTAGAGAAGCACGTGCAATGGGAATCACAAAGCCAGTACAAGGAAATCTAGATCCAACATTATTACTTTCTGATTGGTCAATACTTGAAGCTCGTACAAAAGAAATAATAGATCAAGGGTTAGAAGTACCTGGTCACATATTTAATTTAGGTCATGGTGTATTCCCATCTGTAGATCCAGACGTGTTAAAACGATTGACTACATTAATACACGAATATAGTGCGCAAAAGATAAAAGCGCATTCATAATACTTACTGAGGTGACATGATAATGAAAAAACAAATCGGACTATTAGTGATGGCATATGGTACGCCAAAAACTGATGAAGATTTAATTCCTTACTATACACATATTCGCCACGGACATCGTCCAAGTGATGAACATATAGAAGATTTACGTACACGCTATCAAGCAATCGGTGGTATTTCACCACTTGCTGAAACAACTGAAAAACAAGCTAAGGCATTAGAGTCACGTTTAAACGTAGTTCAAGATGAAGTGGAATATAAAGTTTATATCGGTCTAAAACATATTGCACCATTTATCGAAGATGCTGTAGAACAAATGCATAATGATGGTATTACTGAAGCAGTATCACTTGTTTTAGCACCACATTTCTCATCATTCTCAACGAAATCTTATAACACTCGTGCTACGGATAAAGCTGCTGAACTTGGTGGCAAATTAACAATTCATACAATTGATAGCTGGTATAAAGAAGAAAAATATCTTCAATACTGGACAGAAAAAATTAATGCAGAATTTGCTGCTATGTCTAATGAAGAACGTGAAACAGCATGTTTAATCGTTTGCGCTCATTCACTTCCAGAAAAAATTATTGCAATGGGTGACCCATATGCAGATCAATTACATGAAACTGCCGAAATTCTTCAACAACGTACAGGTGTGAAAAATATGGAGTTCGGTTGGCAATCTGCTGGTCAAACAAAAGATCCTTGGCTTGGACCAGATGTTCAAGATTTAACTCGTGACCTATTTAACAATAAAGGATATCGTTCATTTGTATACACACCAGTAGGTTTCGTAGCAGAGCATTTAGAAGTACTTTACGATAACGATTATGAATGCAAAACAGTATGTGAAGAATTAGGGGCAAAATATCATCGTCCTAAAATGCCAAATGACAATCCATTATTTATCGATGCGTTGGCAGATGTAGTGCAAAAAACGTTAGCTCATGCCTAATAGAAAGTGAAAGTGATGATTGATGTGACTGAACAAAAGCGAAGAGTTGCCGTTATCGGTGGAGGGATTACGGGCTTAACAGCTGCGTTCTATTTGCAACAACAGGCAAAGGATCAGAAGCTACCGCTTGAAATTGTCTTGATCGAAGCAACTCACAGACTAGGTGGCAAAATACAAACAGTACGAAAAGATAATTTTATCATTGAGAGAGGTCCAGATTCTTTTTTTGAACGGGATCAAATAGTTAAAGAATTGGCAAAACAATTAGGTATAGACAATCAGCTAATTAGTAATGTGCCAGGAAAAACATATGTTGCAGTAAATAAGCAAATTTCTCCAATTCCTGACGGTTCAATATTAGGTATACCTACCAAAATGCTACCCTTTGCTAAATCAGATATTATATCTTGGAGTGGCAAAGTAAGGGCGGCTTGTGATTTGTTACTTCCTCCATCCAACGTAAAAGAAGATCAATCATTAGGGGGATTTTTGCGCAAGCGATTTGGAGAGGAAGTTGTTGAAAACTTAATCGAACCTAGTGTCTCAGTCGCCTATTCGGGTGATATCGATCAATTAAGTTTACATGAGACAATCCCAACCCTAGCTAAAGTTTGTCGAGAGCATCGAAGTATAATAAAAGGGATTCAGAAGGAAAATAATCAACTAGAAGAGGGGAAACTTAAACCTACTTCTTATACTTTTGAGAATGGTTTAGATAGCCTAATTATTGCATTAGAAAAATCGTTAGAAATGGCAATTATTTATAAAGGTGTTCGAGTTGAAAGTATTTCTAAAGTACAAGATCGAATCATGTTGCTATTAAACAATCAAAATGCTATTCCTGTTGATGGTGTTATTGTCGCTACCCCACACTATGCAGCCACTAAACTATTTTCAAAAGAAGGGCTTTTGAAGAGTCTGCTCAAAATTCCTGTCAATACGATTGCTACTGTATCTATGGTCTTCCCAAAAGATGCTATCAAGAAAAAATTTGATGGTAATGGATTAGTTGTATCACGAAATAGTGATTATTCGATTACTGCGTGTTCTCTTACCCACCGTAAATGGCCACATACTATTCCAGAAGATTACATTTTATTGAAAAGTTATTTAGGTCGTTCTGGCGATGAATCAGTCGTTGAATTATCAGATAATGAGATTGAAAAAGTCGTGTTACAGGATTTACAGGGCATGTTGAAAGTAGATGAAAAGCCAATTAATACAATTGTATCTCGTTTTAAAGATGCGATGCCACAGTATACAATTGGTCATAGAGATAGAGTGGATCAAGCAAAAAAAGAATTGCATGCTGCTTATCCAACAGTACGACTTGCAGGAAATTCCTATGAAGGCATTAGACTAACTGATTGTATAGCTCAAGGGAAAAAAACAGCAACAGAAGTATTAGCTTCAATATTTCAAACAGAACTCTATCTCTAAAGTGAGATGGAGTTTTTTAGTAGTAATAATATGCCTAAAATAAATTGTTCATAATCTGTCCATTGTACTTCATTTATTTTTCACAATTTCACAGTAAAATTGGAGAAGGGGGTGCTGACTATGAGATGGCGAAAATTAATAGTTTTATCTCTTTTAAGTTTTGTTCTGATTTTGACGGGATGTGGGCAAAAGAATTATCCTGCAATTTCAAACAATCAGGATTTTATTGCATCGGTAAATATACAAGCTCCGTCTATTAGTTTTATTAACGATCAAGGTAAAGTGTTTTCAACCTGGCAGTTAGAGGAAGGATATACGGGTGCTACATTGATTAACCAACAGCAAATATTGCTGTATGGGTTTCAGTTGAAAAAAGCAGTAGTTTATAGTTTAACAACAGGCAAGCAGCTATATTCTATTGATACAGGAGTTGGAGTTACTAATGCCATTTATGATGAGATACATAATCAAATCTATATAGCAAATGGAAAAACCAATCGGGTAGCGGCTTATAACGAACATGGTAAATTAATGGCTGATCAAAAAGTTTACAATTATCCGATGGCAATGTTAATTCATGACAACCAGCTATTTGTCGTAAATTATAAAGATACAAAGCTTTCCATTTTACAAACAAAGAGTTTAAAACCACTAAAAGAATGGACTATTGAAAAGTCATCTAATGGTATGGTAGTGGTAAATGATGATCAACTTTGGCTTGGGGGGCATGGTGAGGGAATAAAACCTAATTCAACAGTAGATATTTTTAATCTGGAATCGGGTAAGAAAATATCACAGATTAAAATGCCGATGATGCCTGTTGGGTTTGTGAAGAATGATAATCGAGTTTATGTAATTAGCCATGGTGATAGTGTACTCTCAGAAGTGACATTGGATGGGAAAATCAAACATGAGTGGGAGATTGGTGCGAATCCATTTTCTGTGAATGTATTTAAAAACTTTGTAGCAGTTGCTGGCTATGATGATCACCATATCTATTTTTTACAAAATGGAAAGATAGTCAAAACGATCAATGTCGGAAAAGGACCTTTTCAATTACTTGTAAGGGAGGGCAGTTAAATGGCGACAATACTTATAGTAGACGATGAACAAGATATGAGAAATTTGATTAATGTCATGCTGCGTCAATCAGGATTTCAAACACTTCAAGCCAGTGGTGGAAATGATGCATTTAAAACATTAAGTGAGTATCAAGTAGACTTAATTATTTTAGACGTTATGATGCCGCAGATGGATGGCTTTGAGGTCTGTACCGAAATCAGAAAAAAATCAGATGTTCCCATTATTTTCTTAACAGCGAAGGATGCAAATGAGGACAAAGTAAAGGGATTAACAATTGGTGCTGATGATTATGTTGTAAAACCATTCACTTCAAATGAATTAGTAGCACGAATCCAAGCGGTACTTAGAAGAGCTAGTGGAGAAATGATAGAAGTTGCAAACAAGCTTATCTTAAAGGGGCCTATTAAGTTAGATGAGGTTTCTCGAAAAGTATATGTATCGGGTAACGTCATACCATTAACTTTAAAGGAATTTGAATTGTTACATTTATTTATGGAAAACGAAAATGTTGTTTATACAAGAGAACAATTACTGGAAATAATTTGGAGTTTAAATTACGGTGGAGGTACTAGAACGGTCGATACACATATTAAAACGTTAAGATTAAAGCTTGGTCCTGAAGCAGGACAATTTATACACACTGTTTGGGGGCTAGGGTATCGATTTGAGGTTTCCAAATGAAGAAGTTATCTACACGAATTTGGGCCATTATCGTAGCATTTTTAGCTATCACTATATTATTCATGTATGTTCTTACAAATTTCTTATATGAGGGACTTTATGTAAAAGATGTTGAAAATTCGATGGTTGAAATTGGTGGAAAGTTGTCAACAATGTATGATGGAGGAAAAGTAACAGATGATTTTATCAACAAAATCAACCAATACAATTCCTATTCAAATGTCAATGTATTTGCGGTTCGGAATCCCAGAGAGTTAAGCGCTTGCGTACCATTCGATATCGACTATGACACTTTGATTGGTTCAGATGAAAGAGCACAACTTTTAGAGGGAAAAACAATTACAAAAAAAGGCTATGAAAAACGATTTGATCGCCAAGTAATTTCAGCAATTATTCCATTAACAGACCAAAATCGATTAGAAGGAATTATCTATATTTACTTTCCTCTTGCGAAAATAACAGAAATGGCTTCAAAAGAAGTTTTTATTTTACTAGGCAGTGCATTGATTTTCATATTTTTAATAGGGTTTGGCGTATATAAAGGAATAAAACATATTATGAAACCATTAAAAGAATTACAAAATGCAGCAGAAAAAATGTCAGTGGGCGATTATGAAACTCGTGTTGAAGTGAATTCCAAAGACGAAATTGGTCATCTTGCACAAACTTTTAATAAGATGGCCGCATCCATTCAGCAAGAGGATGAGGCACAAAAGAAATTTTTGACTACAGTTTCACATGAATTACGGACACCTATTAGTTATGTGAAAGGCTATGGTGAGGCTTTAGAACATGGCTACATCGAGGAATCACAAAGACAACAAACATTAGCATTAATTGTACGTGAAGCAAATCGATTGGAAAAATTGACGAATGAGCTTCTTCAATTATCAAGAGCAGTTGACCAACAAGATTCCAAAACTTTATATCCATTACCACTTGCAGAAACAATACGTGAAGTGGTGCATATAACACAGCAACAAATGCACCAAAAGGCAATCACTTTACGAACAGATATTGATGAAGAAATTATTATCAGTGCTGATGAAGAAAAAATACAACAAATTTTGATTAATTTAATAGAAAATGCTCTTCGATATTCAGAAGAAAAGACAGAGATGATCTTGAGTGCTAAAAAAGAAGGGGATTTTGCTGTCATTACAGTTCAAGACCATGGTATTGGGATTCCAAAAGAAGACTTGCCACATATTGCTGAACGATTTTATCGAGTCAATAAGGCACGTAGTAGAAGCGATGGTGGGAGTGGCTTAGGTCTTTCAATTGTCGATCAACTTGTAAAATATCATAAAGGAAATTGGCAAATTGATAGTGAATTAGGTAAAGGAACAACTGTAAAGATACAAATACCATTAATAGGGGAGTTTTAGTGATGAAGAAGTTATTAATTAGTTTAGTTATGATTGCTGGTGTTCTGGCAGGATGTAACAATGCAAATAAAACAGACGATTCAACTTCACATAATGAAGGAACCTCAGTTGAAGTAAAAGTTGATATCCAAACACCTGAAAAAGAAGAAGCAGGAAAAGATGTAGACTTAGTTGCCCATGTTACTCAAGGTGGCAAAGCTGTGAATGACGCTGACGAAGTAAAATTTGAAGTATGGGAATCTGGCAATCGTGATAATGGGCAAATGCTGGAAGGTAAATTAGATAAGGATGGCATATACAAAGCAACCACTAAATTTGATCATGATGGAGTTTATTACATGTACGCTCATACAACAGCACGTGGCTTACACACTATGCCTAAACAAAAAATTGTGGTAGGAAATCCTGATATGAGCAAAGTAAAAGAAGATAAAGATGATGGAAGCATGGGAATGGACATGAATGATTCTTCTGCAGACGATCATTAATTATTTTTTTAAAAAATGACTTGCAACTAAATAACTATAAGTGTAAAATAAATGACCAGATGACCGAAAATGTTTTCTGGTCATTTTTAAGGGAGAAAGTAGGTGAGAAACAAAATGGATCGGAGACAAGAAATTCTAGAAGCAGCTTCCAAATCCTTTTCTCTTTTTGGATACAAAGCAACAACAATGGATCAAGTCGCGAAAATTGCAAATGTAGGGAAAGGTACAATTTATACTTTTTTTGAAAATAAAGAAATTCTTTTTCAAGAAATTGCCGTTAAAATGATTTCGGAAATGAAATTAACAGCAGAAGAAGAAATTGTACCAGATCGTCCATTTCAAGAAAATGCACATAATGTTTTAATGAAAATTTTGCAGTTTAGAGAAGTACATCAGCTCTACGCAAAATTGGTAGAAGAAGAAAAAGAACTTCGAACACCAACTGTTAAGACGATGTTAGTTCGTATAGAAAAAGAAATTGTTTCTTATATTGCTGAGAAAATAAATATTGCAATAGGTAAGCAAGAATTACTCCCATGTGATTCTGAACTTGTGGCATATTTATTATTTAAAGCATATATTGGTTTTGTAGCCGACTGGGGTGCAACGCATGATTCGGAATTATCTGAAGAAAGAATTGCATTATTGTTTCAAAATACTATTTTCAGAGGTCTCTTACCGTGAGACTCTTTTTTTGCAAGAGTGTGACCGAGTGAGGGAATTGGTCAATTAGTTTTTAGGAGGCGTAATTTGTGATTAAAGCAGAATGGAGTAAGATTTTTCAGTCTAAAAAAGTTCTGATTGCTATAATTGCCGTTTTATTTGTCCCTGTTCTGTATGCAGGTATGTTTCTTTGGGCATTTTGGGATCCATATGCACACTTAGAAGATCTGCCAGTGGCAATCGTTAATAATGATGAAGGTGCTACTATTGAAGGCAAGGAAGAACAATTCGGCAAAGAACTCGTTGATAATCTGATCAAGAGTAAGAATTTTAAGTTTACTGAAACATCACAAGAGCAAGGAAGTAAAGGATTAAAAAATCGAGATTACTATTTGGAAATTGTTATTCCAAAAGATTTTTCAAAAAATGCAGCTTCAATTTTAGAAGATGACCCTGAACAAATGAAAATTATTTATAAACCAAATGAAGGATTTAACTTCTTAGGTGGACAAATTGGTAATTCAGCGGTGGAATTAGTCCGTAAAGAAGTAAACAAACAAGTTTCAGCTACTTATGCCAAAACACTATATGCTAATATTAAAAAAATGGGCGATGGTTTTGGAGATGCGGCTGATGGTGCTGGCAAATTAGAAAAAGGTGCCGGTGAGCTTGGTAAAGGTGCTAATCAATTGAATGATGGTATCAAGTCTGCAAAAGACGGTGCAACACAATTAGCTGATGGTGCCAAATCCGCAGCAGTTGGCTCAAACGATTTAAAAAATGGTATTGATTCAGCAAAAGATGGTTCAAGCCAATTACAAAGTGGATCATCTGATCTTAAAAAGGGAACTGAAACCTTAGTTTCAGGATTAGAAGGTAACACATCGAATATCAATGCTTTAAATAATGGTGCACAAAAAATAAATGATGGTGTCGGTACATTAAGTTCAGGGTTATCACAATTAGCTCCTGGTGCAAGTAATGTGTCAAATGGTGTTTCACAACTTGTTAAAGGCTTAGGAGAAATGCCATCACAAATTTCATCACTACAAACTGGAGTAGCTAATCTTAACAATGGTGCATCAGACTTAACAAAAGGAACAAAATCACTTGCTGCAGGTACAAAACAATTAATCGCTCAAATAAAAGCGATGAATCTTCCTGCAGATCAAGAAAAAACGTTACTTGCAACTGCAACTGCGATTGATACAGGTGCTTCTAACGTAAATGAAGGTGCAACTAAGTTAAGTGCAGGTACAACACAACTTAATAACAGCGTTGTAGGCATTAAAGCACCAACAACAAACGATTTAACAGCATTAAAACAAGGTGCTGCACAAGTTTCAACTGTTTTAGATAAGATGAACAAATCTGTCAGTAGCGAATTAGCTCCAGGAACAAAACAATTAGCAGCGGGTACAGATAAACTTGCTTCTAATTGGAGCACTTCAATTGAAGGTGCAAAAAAATTAGATACTGGAGCAGGTCAACTAAATACTGGTATCGCTTCTCTTAATAATGGACTTGGTCAATTACAAACCGGATCAGGTCAATTAGCAAGTGGTTTAGGAACATTAAGTAATGGAACAGAGTCGTTAGTAAGTGGAGCAGTACAACTTGCAGATGGCTCACAACAACTTGCAGATGGTACAACTGAATTGAAAGATGGAGCTGGTACATTACAATCAAATCTTGCAGATGCGCATAAGACAGCTTCAAGTGTAAATGCAACACAAAAAACATATGATATGGTCGGTGAACCAGTTGGTGTTGAAAAACAAGAAATCAACAAAGTACCAAACTATGGTACAGGTTTTGCGCCTTACTTCATATCACTTGGATTATTTGTTGGGGCATTACTGATTTCAATTGTGTTCCCATTAGTAGAACCAGCAATCAAACCTAAGAATGGTTTCTCGTGGTTCGCAAGTAAAACGGTTGTATTGGCAGTAGTTGGTTTAATCCAATCCTTAATTGTTGTAGCAATTGCTATATTTGGTTTGAAAATTGAAATTGCCAATGTTGGAGCATTTATATTAATGGCATTGATCACAAGTTATGCATTTATAGCTTTAGTTCAAATGCTCGTTACAATATTAGGAGATCCAGGACGTTTCTTAGCTATTATTGTCCTTATTCTTCAATTAACAACAAGTGCAGGTACATTCCCATTAGAGTTAGTACCAAAAGCATTGCATATTTTCAATCCAATTTTACCAATGACATATTCAGTACAAGGCTTTAAAGCAGCTATTTCAACAGGAGACATGGGCTTCTTCGGATTTAATAGCGGAATCTTATTGATATACATGGTTGTCTTCTTAGCGATTACATGTGGATACTTTGCTTTGCTATTTGCAAAACGTTACTCAAAAGAAGCAGCTGCAGAGTAAGAAAAATAAATTAGTATATTAATTTGGGACCAGATATTCTTCTGGTCTTAGGCTGTAGATAAACTCAAGAGATTTTGAGTTTGTCTACAGCCTTTTTTCTTTTACGAGACATAGGGATTAGATTTCCACTGCGGGTGGCGCTTTCCGCGGGCGGGCGCCAAGCAACTTCGTCGCTTTGCTCCTGCAGGGTCTTAGACTGTCCCGCTTTTCCCGCAGGAGTCGCCACCCTCCGTTCCAATCAACCGAATTGGTAATTGAAGAATACAATCAATCTGCAATTAGAATTTACCAACAGCTTTCTTTTGTAAAAACTAGAGGTAAAGAAGACTGTTGATTTCCACTGCGGGTAGCGCTTTCCGCGGGCGAGCCGCTTCCTTCTCGTTGCTCGAGGGCACTGAAAAAGTAAAAATAGATGTAATTTATGAAGAAAATCTGGTATAGCTATCTTCGTTGAAGTGGAATTAGCGGAGACTCCTGTGGGAAAACGAGCTAGACGAGACCCCACAGCGAGATTTTCTCTGCGACGAAGCTAGCGAAGAGATGCAGGAGCACAAGCGAGGAGGCTCGTCAGTTCGCCCACGGAAAGCGGAGCTAATTCCACTTCATTTAATAGCAGATATATACTATAAATATTTGTGTTACTACACTTTTTCAGTGGACTCCGGCTTTCCCGTAGGAGTCGCCACCCTCCGTTGCAATCCACTGAATACGTTTATGAATAATAATGAATTTGTCCTCTGAAAAAGTTAAAGTTACTTGACATAATCTAATAACTAAAATATAGTAAGTTACAAAAAGTAAGTAAAAGAAAAGAGGGCTTAAAATGAAATATCATGATAAACCGAATATGTATGTGAAACATGTTGAAATAAAAGTATCAGATTTAGAACGCTCTGCTAAATACTATACGGAAGTAATTGGATTTCAAATTTTACAGAAAACAACTGACAGAGTAACTTTCACAACGGATGGTAAAACAAGTATTTTATCTATTATTCAACCTGAAGGTGCTTATAAATCTCCACAAAAAACAACGGGTCTTTATCACTTTGCGATTCTTTTACCTAACCGTAAATACTTAGCAAATATCATCAAGTATTTCCAACTTAATAGTATCTATTTTGGTGCATCCGATCATGATGTAAGTGAGGCACTTTATTTACGTGATCCAGACCATAATGGGATTGAAATTTATGTTGATCGTGCTCCAGAAGAATGGAATTGGACAGGCGACCAAGTTTTTATGAAAACTGTGCCTTTAAACTTTGATGATATTAAAAAAAGCCAAGATGGTGAATGGAATGGACTACCAGCAAATACGGTGATGGGACATATTCATTTACATGTTGCGAATTTGAAGGATGCAGAAAGATTTTATACAGCATTAGGCTATAAAGTTGTTCTTCGCTACGGAAGCCAAGCATTATTTATCTCTACTGGGGATTATCACCATCATATCGGCTTAAATACATGGAATGGCGAAGGTGCACCACAGCCTAAAAAAAATCAAGTCGGATTGCAAAACTTTACAGTGCAATTAGATGAACGTGATGAAGATGTCATCAACCGATTGACTACAATAGGAGCACCTATCGAAAAAACAGAAAATGGTTTTATCACAGTTGATCCATCTGGCAATCGTATAATTGTTGAAAAATAAGGAGAAGTAGACAATGGAATTTGGCATATATACCCTAGCTGATATCGGCCCAAACCCATACACTGGACAAACTATATCGGCAAAAGAAAGACTTAAAGAGGTAATGGCAGCAGCAAAATTAGCTGATGAATCAGGACTACAATTATTTGGCGTTGGAGAGCATCATCGTTTAGATTATGCTGTTTCATCTGTACCAGTTATGCTAAGCGCCATTGCTCAGCAAACAAAGAATATAAAACTTACTAGTACTACAACGGTATTAAGTACTGTTGATCCGGTTCGATTATATGAAGACTTTGCCACATTGGATTTACTATCAGATGGACGAGCTGAAATCATTGCAGGTAGAGGTGCATTTATCGAATCGTTCCCATTATTCGGATACAATTTAGAACAGTACAATGAGTTATTTGAAGAGCATCTGGAGCTATGGCAACGATTAAATAAAGAAGAACGATTAAGCTGGAGAGGCCAACTAAGGGCTCCATTAAAAAATGCAGAAATTTCACCGCGAGCAACAACAGAAATTCCAACATGGATTGGTGTTGGTGGTACACCCGAAAGTGCAATGAGAGCTGGACGTTTTGGTACCGGGTTAGCACTTGCGATACTTGGTGGAAATCCACAGTATTTTGTGCCACTGGTAGAAGCTTATAAACGTGAATTTATCGCAGCAGGACATCCAAAAGAACAATATAAAGTGGCTGTTACTGCTCATGGTTACTTTGCAGAAGATGGTCAGAGAGCTCGTGATGAATTTTATGGCTACTACAAAAACTATTGGGGTTACGTCAATAAACAACGCGGTATGGCATTTCGATTGGATCGTGAAGGCTTTGAAAAAATGACAGGTCCTAATACAGCATTATTTGTAGGAAGCCCGGATGAAGTAATTGAGAAGATTTTAAAGCAGCATGAGCTACTCGGTCATACACGATTTTTGGCACAGTTAGATATTGGTGGCCAACCGTTTGAAACAGTGGCACACTCTATTGAATTACTAGCTACAAAAATTATGCCTAAAGTCAATCAATATATTAAAGCGTAAAAAAAGCGTAAAGAGTTGTTCAGGCTCTTTACGCTTTTTTGTGTAAGCGATTTACTTATAAGTTCATCTTCTGTGGTTCAGACAAAAGACGAGGGAGTGAGTTACTAAACGTTTTTTGGGAAACGTTTAGTACGTAATATAAAAATACTAAAAGATTAAAGATTGTTGCAATGTTCGCATGTGTTTGTATAGCACTCGCTTTGTTCATCAATTTTTTCGCCACATTCTGCACAGTGTTTATCAGGTAAGTTTTTGAAAAATTCAACAACATTTTCTAACATTGAAAATCTCCTCCTTAGCTTTTCTGTTATATTACTGATTTGTTATTATGTATTGTATTATAACACAGATGTTAATGTCAATACAAAATTAAAAATTTAAGTTAAAATAATTGATGACACTGTTTAAGGAGTGAAAGTCATGTACTTTATTGATAACAAAGGAATTAACGATCCGCGTATTAACTTAGCGATTGAAGAATATGCATTAAAAACATTGAATGTTGAAGATGATTCATTTTTACTGTTCTATATCAATCAACCTTCAATTATTATTGGAAAAAACCAAAACACAATTGAAGAGATTAATACAGATTATGTAGAAGAAAATGATATCATTGTTGTTCGTCGCTTATCTGGTGGTGGTGCAGTATATCATGATCTAGGGAACTTAAATTATAGTTTTATCACAAAAGATGATGGTGAGTCCTTCCAAAACTTTAAAAAGTTCACTCAACCTGTCGTAGATGCTATGAAAAAATTAGGCATTGATTCTGAATTATCAGGTCGAAATGATATCCTTGCAGAAGGACGTAAAATATCTGGAAATGCAATGTTTTCAACTAAAGGCCGTATGTTCAGTCATGGTACTTTAATGTATAATTCAAATATTGATGCTGTAGTATCTGCATTAAAAGTGAAAAAAGAAAAAATCGAGTCTAAAGGTATTAAATCGGTCCGATCACGTGTAGCGAATATTGCAGATTTTATGGACAATCCAATTACCGTAGAAGAATTTAGAATGGAAATTTTAAAATCCATTTTCGGCGGCGAAGAAAACATTCAATATTATGAACTAACAGAAGAAGATTGGAAAAATATATATAAACTATCCGAAGAACGTTACCAAAAATGGGATTGGAACTATGGTCAATCACCTAAATTCAATATCCAACGTACAAAAAAATTCCCTTCTGGATTTATTGATCTACGCTTAGAAGTAAACAAAGGTATTATGGAAGAAGTACATATTTTTGGCGACTTCTTTGGTGTTGGGGAAATGGAAGATATCGAAAAAGTGCTTAATGGAAAAAAATATGAACCACAAACTATTTCAGAAGCGCTAGAAGGAATCGATATTCCAACTTACTTTGGTGGCGTATCAAAAGAAGACTTCTTAAAACTTATTTATTAATTTTAAGCTCTGTTAAATGATAGTGAAGGGAAATGCCCCGACACTCCTTCTGAAAAAACGATTGATGATACCCTGTAAGTGGCTTATGCTAGGATAATGAAAAAGTAAAAATAGCTTGATTTTTATGATAAAAATCTTGTGTGACCATCTTAGTAGAAGTGGAATTAGCGGAGAC
>NZ_JBCMNM010000007.1:0-34861 GCF_050459865.1 Rummeliibacillus pycnus | reverse complement strand
TCCACTTCATTCAATAGCGGATATATACTACAAATTTTTGTATTACACACTTTTTCGGTGGCCGGTCGGTCGGCGGAAAAATTCCTAAATAAAAATACACTTATAAGATGGAGGAGAGACAAATGAATACACATCGAATATTAATCGTAGAAGATGATCTTAAAATTGCTACATTATTAGCTGATACCCTTCGTAAGTATCACTATGATGTTCAAACAGTTGAATCTTTTGACAATATACTTGATGACTTTAAAGCGTTCAATCCTCATCTTGTTTTGCTTGATATCAACTTGCCTTCTTTTGATGGTTATTATTGGTGTCGTCAGTTAAGACAGCTGACGACCTGTCCAATAATATTCATCTCAGCAAGATCTGGCGAGATGGACCAGGTGTTTGCTTTAGAGAATGGTGGCGATGATTTTATTACAAAACCTTTTAACTATGAAATCGTTCTAGCGAAGATCAAAAGCCATTTACGTAGGTCCTACGGAGAATATGCGACAAAGCAAGAAGAAAGAACAGTTAAGCTAGGTCAATTACACCTATTTTTAGAACGTATGGAATTACATACGAAGAATGCTGAAATACCGCTTCAGAAAAAAGAGTGTGTTATTTTGGAATTATTAATGGGACAAGCTCCCAAGGTTGTATCACGAGAGAAACTATTGGAAGAATTATGGGATGACCAAGCTTTTGTAGATGAAAACACTTTAAATGTGAACATGACAAGAGTGCGCAAAAAGCTTTCGGATTATCAAGTTCAATCGACCATTGAAACTGTTAGAGGTGCCGGATATCGATTTGTCCTGTGTGAAGGGGAGCATTAATAAATGGAGGCTATAAAACTATTTATAAAAGATCATATCGGCTATATTATCTTTGATATTTTACTCGTATTATTTATCCTCTTGTTATATAGGCTAGATGGCTTTCGTAATCTAGATACAGCTATTTATTCCATCATTATTTCAATTGTTTTAACAATAACTTTCTTATCTACTCGTTATATAATGCGACAATCATTCTATAACAAAGTACTGACACTTCCTAACAATATGGAAGACGCCTTACAACATAATGCAAAAACCCCAGAACATATTGCAACAGAAAAATATATTCATGAACTCTATAAGATCTATCAATTAGAAGCTCAAGCTTTGTATGCGCAGCAAAATCGTCATCTTCAATTTATGAATCAGTGGGTACATCAGATGAAAACACCGATTAGCGTATTAGAACTGCTTTTACAAGAAAATGAAGAGCTAGATAAGACAAGTGTTCAGGAAGAAGTGGATCGTTTGAAGCACGGACTTGAAACCGTTTTGATGAATGCACGTCTAGATACTTTTGAAGAGGATATGAAAATTGAGCAGGTAGCTTTACGTCCATTAGTAAGCTCTTTAGTGAATGAAAATAAACGATTATTTATCACCAATCATGTGTACCCTAATATTGATATCGCAGAAGATTGTATCGTACCAACTGATCCAAAATGGATGAAGTTTATTATCGGGCAATTTATTACAAATGCAGTGAAATATACTTTCGAAGATGGCAAGAAATTGTATTTATCTGCCACAATTAAGGATACACAAATAATATTAACCATTCGAGATGAGGGAATAGGAATTCCACCTTCTGATCTAAAGCGTGTAACAAAAGCATTCTTTACGGGCGAAAATGGTCGTAAAACAGGTGAATCAACCGGAATGGGTTTATATTTGGCTAAAGAGGTTTGTGATAAGCTTGGCCATCGTTTGGAAATTGTCTCTGAAGTAGGAAGAGGTACATCAATTCGAGTGTACTTCCAGCATTCGTAAAAGAATTGAGGTAATCGTATATGTCGATTTTGAAAATACAAGACGTAACGAAAGTATACGAAGGAAAAGTTACACATCGTGCGGTCAATCAACTAAGCTTCGAAGTAGAAAAAGGTGAGTTTCTAGCAGTGATGGGACCATCTGGGAGTGGTAAAACAACACTTCTCAATATGATTTCCACCATTGATACACCAACATCTGGTGAGATTATTGTAAATGATATAAAACCTCATAACTTAAAGAAAAATGATTTAGCTTATTTTAGAAGACGACAACTTGGCTTTGTCTTTCAAGATTTTAACTTACTGCAAATGCTTACAGTTGAAGAAAATATCGTTTTACCCTTAACACTTGATGATCAAGATCTCGAAGTGATGCAAAGTAGGTTAAAGGACGTTACAAGACAATTAGGTATTGAGAATATCCTTAGTAAGCGCCCTAATGAGATTTCTGGTGGACAAGCCCAAAAAACAGCGATTGGACGCGCTATTATTCATAAACCATCGTTACTTTTAGCAGATGAACCAACAGGAAATTTAGATTCCAATTCATCAAGAGATGTATTAGAACTATTAGGACGCATAAATAAACAAGAAAACACAACGATTGTAATGGTAACACATGACCCTATTGCAGCTAGTTTCTGTGATCGTGTGCTTTTTATAAAAGATGGAGAATACTTTAATGAAATTTATAAAGATAATCACCGCCAAACTTTTTTCCAAGCCATTTTAAATGTGTTGAGCTTACTGGGAGGTCATGTCGGTGACTTTTCGACAGTTCGCTTTCCGTAATGTCATAAGAAATTGCCGTGTTTACGCAGCATTTTTCTTATCTAGTGTGTCAGGAGTTATGGTGTTTTTTATCTACTCTATGTTGATGTTTCATCCAAAAGTTGAAGATGAAATTTTACGAGAAATTGCTTTTCAAGGGATGTTTATAGCAGAAGTTATTCTGGTTCTCTTTACCTTGTTTTTCTTATTTTATTCGATGAGAGCTTTTTTGGAAGCACGTTCAAAGGAATTTGGCATTTTGCTACATTTAGGAATGGAGAAGAGACAGCTTAGTAAACTTATTTTATTTGAAACGATGATTATTGGATTTGCTGCAATTGTTGTGGGTATCGTTTTTGGATATGCCTTTTCTAAGTTTTTCTTTATGATTGTACGTGAAATATTACAAATTGATAGTCTACCATTGTATCTCTCATGGAAACCATTTGCGTTGACAATTGGTACGTTTACTAGTCTATTTATAATTATTTCATACATTAGTGTGATGTTTATAAAAGATAATAATTTAGTAAGTCTATTACGTGGTTATTGGAAAAATGAACAAATTGCAAAATATTCTGTGTGGAAGGGGATTACAGGTATTCTTTTTTTACTAGCATCGTATGTGATGGCTGCTAATATTCAAAAAGAATATCTAGTTATTTTTGCTACTTTGACACCTCCCTTTGCAATTATAGGGACATATCTGTTTTTTACAGATTCCGTACCTTTTATATTATCTAGAATTCGCAAAAATAAAAAATGGTATTGGCATAAATACCGTATTATTTCTCTGGCCAAGATCTCTTCAATTATGCGAGAAAACTCAAGAATGTTCTTTGTAACTTGTATGGTTTCATCAGTAGCTTTTTTAGCTATTGGAACATTAAGTTCGATGTCTACATTTACTCATCAATATCATCAATTGAATCCATTAGGGTTAGTATATTCAAGTAAATTGGATAATCCATATGAGAAAGAACATATTACAGGATTAATTGGTGAATTAGAGGAAAAAGGTCTTAGTTATCATCTCAACAAATTTGATATTAAGCGTCAAACCTCCTCCTATACACAAAAACCTGTGAAAATTATTACACAATCAGATATTAACAGACTTGCACTTGTTTTTGGCTATCCAGTAGTAAGTTTAAAACCCGGTAATGCAATGTTTTTAGGCTACTCAGAGGATTCCATAAAAGAACTACAGAATAAAAAAGTAGAAACGGTTTTACAAGAAAATAGTGTTCCACTTGTTATTAACCATGTATATCCTAAGGTGCTTTTTTCTCCTACTGAACTTGGGACAAACGTTATTATCGTTAGTGACAAAGATTTTCGTTTAATCAGGGAACCGATGGTAGGTGCCGATGCAAAACAATCGACTAACCATATATTTGTATTCTATGTACCTCAATGGACTGAAACTAAAGATATTGGTACAAATCTAGATGCCATTATGACAGAAGCCTATATGACAAACCACGAAAATGATTTACCTTTTTACTTTGAAAATCCAGGCTTAGATTATTCATTCATTCGGTCAACATTTGCTTTGTTGTTATTTATCGGTTTATTAGCTGCAGCTGTCTTTTTCCTTTCTTCAGGAAGCTTCATATACTTTAAGCTCTATACAGGACTCGAAGAAGATAAAAAACAATTTGATGCATTACGTAGAATGGGAATTACAGATAAAGAATTGCGTAAGATTGTTAACAATCAGCTAATACCACAGTTCTTTTTACCATGGGGATTAGCAATGCTTCATAGTACATTTGCTTTTATAGCGCTACAAGTGTTCTGGAAAGGGATTGCAGATTTATCAATATTAAAAGAGATATTCTTAGTACTAGCATTGATTACATGTATGCAGTTATGCTATTTCTATTTAATACGTTGGCGTTACTTATCGCATATTCGTTCAATTTAATAGGACAATGATATAGGAAGAAAAACAACAGATGGCTAAAAATGGCTGTCTGTTGTTTTATTTTTCTATTTTCTATATAATAGATTTGGATGGAAAATGAATGACTATTCATTTTATTCTGAAAAAAGGGGATGGGGAGATGAATTTAGTATCAGCGGTTTATAAGACATCTATAGAGCAAGCAGACAAAGTAGCGTATCATTTTATGGGAAAGGATACGACCTACGCAGAATTTGAAGATGCAGTTTCTAGATTGGCAAAAGCATTAAAGGAATTAGGGGTAGCAAAAGGGGATCATGTTGCGTTCTTATTGGGCAATACACCTCATTTTGTGATTTCTTTATATGCGACAATGCGAATCGGAGCAACAGCGATACCTGTGAATCCACTTTATACACCAGACGAAATTACATATATTATTCGTAATGGTGATGTTAAAGTAGTGATTGCCTTAGACGCATTACTACCATTAGTAGAGGCTGGGGTGCAAGCATTTCCTGATGTTCACACGTATGTTATTTGTGAAACAAAACCAGATACAGCTGAGAAAATGAAAACGTTACCACAGAGTGTGAAGGAAAGAGTAAATTCGTTCACACAATTAATTGCTCAATCAGAACCAAGTGTAAAACCAAGTGAGATTGATGATGATGATACAGCGATTATTTTGTATACATCAGGCACTACAGGCCATCCAAAAGGTGCAATGTTAACTCACAAAAACCTATATTCAAATGCTCGTGACATTTCTAACTATCTAGAAATGAATGCGAATGATCGAGTTATTACCACATTACCCGTATTTCATGTATTTGCGCTAACTGTGGTAGTGAATGCGCCGTTATTAAAATCGGCTCAATTAATTATTGTTCCAAACTTTAGTCCAAAAGAAATTTTTAGAATTGGTAGAGAACAACAGCCGACAGTTTTTGCGGGAGTTCCGACAATGTATAATTTCTTGTATCAATCACCTGATGGCAATCCGGATGATTTAAAATCATTACGTTTAGCTATTTCAGGTGGAGCATCTATGCCAGTGGCATTACTTCATAATTTTGAAGATAAATTTAAGGTTCGAGTATCAGAAGGTTATGGGCTTTCAGAAGCTTCCCCTGTTACTTGCTTCAATCCATTAGATAATGAGCGAAAAGCGGGATCAATTGGCACGAATATTATGAATGTAGAAAACAAAGTATTTAATGAGTTCGGTGAAGAGGTACCAGTAGGTGAAGTTGGCGAACTCGTAGTAAAAGGTCCTAATGTTATGAAGGGCTATTATAAAATGCCTGAAGAAACAGCAGTAGCGATTCGTGATGGATGGCTATACACAGGCGATTTAGCTCGAATGGATAAGGATGGATATTTCTTCATTGTCGATCGTAAAAAAGATATGATAATTGTAGGTGGCTATAATGTATATCCACGTGAAGTTGAAGAAGTACTTTATAACAATCCGGGCGTACTAGAAGCAGCAGTGGTGGGTATTCCTGATCCGAATTTAGGTGAGGAAGTACTGGCATATGTTGTATTGAAAGACAAATCAACTACTATAGAAGATTTACATGAATTTTGTAAAAATCATCTAGTAAAATATAAATGTCCAAAAGAAATTATTTTATTGGATGAGATACCTAAGAATACTACTGGCAAAATTTTGCGCCGTAATTTGAAAGAACAAGCTCTTTCCCGTATATAAAAGCAAAAGTGGCTCGTTATGTCCTGAAATAACATAAGGAATATCCGTCGGATCTAGATAGAATAATACAGAATTTTTACCAAAGAAATGAAGAAATGCCTACCAATCATTTTATGATTGATAGGCATATTTTTTGTTGTAGCCAAAAGTTCATTAATTTTATATTATGCTTTATTATATTTTGCAAAATACAAAATAACTAATGTTAATATCCAGATTGGACCAACAATTAATGCAATTTGTGTGTCTGGGAATATTCCCATTAGGACAACCACTAAAAGAAGAAATGCTATTGCAAAATATGATCCGAATGGATACCAAAATGCTTTATATGATAGTTTAGAAATTTGCGTTTTAGATAACGATTTACGGGATTTGATCTGGCTGATTAATATAATCATCCAAGTCCAAATAGCACCAAAAGTTGAGATGCTTGTTAACCAAGTGAATACTTTTTCTGGAACAAAATAATTTAAAACTACCCCTAATAATAATACAAATGTAGAAGCTAATATTGCTAGCGTTGGTACTCCACCTCGTCCAACCTTTTTGAAGATTGCTGGTGCTTGATTTTGTTCAGCTAGATTAAATAGCATACGGCCAGTACTGAATATTCCACTGTTACAGCTTGATAGTGCGGCAGTTAGAACGACAAAATTGATAATCCCTGCTGCGTAGCGTATTCCGATCTGATCGAACATTAAAACGAATGGACTGTTGTTTGTGTTAATTTCATTCCATGGATAAATGGACATGATCACTGTTAACGCACCAATGTAGAATATTAAGATTCTCCATAGAACAGTATCAATTGCATGAGGAATGACCTTTTTAGGATTCTTTGCTTCACCGGCAGTAATCCCGATCATTTCTACTCCCAAATATGCAAACATAACAATAGGTAATGACATGAAAATACCTTTGATACCATTTGGCATAAACCCATCATGACTCCATAAATTACTAAAGCCAACAGCTATACCACCATTACCTATGCCAAATAGGATAATCCCTAATCCAACAACAATCATTGCGATAATTGCAAAAATTTTAATGAAAGCAAACCAAAATTCAAATTCGCCAAATGTTTTTACTGCAATTAAATTGACTATTGCCATAATAACAAGTGCAGCAAGTGCCCACATCCATTTAGGTGAACTTGGGAACCATAATTGCATGTATATTCCGACTGCAGTAATTTCAGCCATACAAGTCACAATCCATAAAAACCAATAGTTCCATCCGGTTATAAAACCCGCAAGTGGCCCTAAATAGTCCTTGGCATAGCGACTAAAGGATCCGGCGACGGGGTTTTCAACCGCCATTTCACCAAGTGCACGCATGATAATGAAAATTACGATACCACCAAGGGCATAAGCGATTAAAATAGCAGGACCAGCTAATTGAATAGCGCCTGCAGAACCTAGAAATAAACCGACTCCTATGGCAGCACCGAGCGACATTAGCGTGATATGTCGCGACTCCAACCCTCGTTGGAGCTGTGGTTTTTTGTTCATAATTAAAACTCCTTCGATGCTATAAAATTGTAACTTCATAATCGTACCACAAAATACAAATAATAAAAATGGACATGTGGTACTAATTGATAGAAATATTCTGAATGATTATTAATTAGTATTAATGATAACGATTTACGTTATGTATATGCATGAGTTATAGTGAAATTACAGTAACCTGAAATATTAAAAAGGGGTGTATAAGTAATGAAAAGAATGATTCAAAGAGAAGATTTATACAATTTAACTTCAGTATCATCACCTGTATTATCACCGGATGGTCGGGAGGCAGTTGCGATTCGTACGATTATGGATCAAGAAAAAAATAAATACCTATCCTATTTGATTCATATCGAAGTTGCGTCTAATGAAGTAACACAATGGACATTTGGCGAAGAACGTATTTCTTCACTTAGCTGGTCACCAGATGGTAAGAAAATTGCATTTTTATCTACGAGAAATACACAAAAACAGTTATTTATTCTTTCAAAAAATGGAGGAGAAGCAAACCAACTTACCCATTTTGCGGATGGGGTAAATTCATATCTTTGGGATTCAAATAATGAAGAAATTTGGTTTGCTGCAAATGTTCAAGAAGGTAAAGAATTCACAGATAAACTAGAAGAGAAAAAAGAAGAATTTCCAACTGCTTATGTTGTTAAAGGAATGCAATATAAAATGAACGGTGTAGGATTGATTCAACAAAAAAGATATAGCCAAATTGGAAAGATAAAACTTGCAGATAATCAGGTAACACGTTTTATAACAGATACATATGATTATAGTTTGCAGGCGATATCTCATGATGGTCATTCTCTAGTAGTTGGAGTTAATCGTGTAGAAGATAAAGATAATGATTGGCATTCACCAATACTATTAATCGATATCGATACAAAGAAAGAAACAATCATTGCCAATGAAGAAGGATATTTCGGAGGCGCTACTTTTTCTTTTGATGATCGTTATATTGCATTTGCTGGTAGTGACTTTACTTATCGAAACGCAGGGCATTCTTCTCTTTATATTTACGATGTGGAACAACAATACTACTGGAACTTAACTACATCACTTGATTTACCAATAGGTGATTATTCCGTAGCAGATGTTCAACAAAGTGTATCTTCACCAAGTGTAGTCTGGACTGAAGCAAATGATCTATACTTTCAGGTATCCACTTCCGGCGACGTTCGTTTATACTATGCAACATTAGAAGGTGCCATTTATCCTGCTAGTCCTGAAAATGAACATATTTATGGGTATGATGTGGGAAGAGATGGGGAAATTGCGTTACTTGCTATAAGTAATCCAGCTTTCCCCGGTGAATTATTCAAATATGAAATTTCACTAGGAGAAAGACAGCAGATTACACATTTTAATGATGTGTGGTTAGAAGAAGTAAATGTTGTAAAACCACAGCAAATTTCATATGAAGGTTATCAAGGATGGACCATTTACGGTTGGTTGATGAAGCCTGCTAATTATATAGAAGGTCAAAAATATCCATTGGTTGTTGAAATTCATGGTGGGCCACATACAATGTATGCAAATACTTTCTTCCATGAATTGCAGTTATTAGCGGCACAAGGATATGGTGTATTGTATGTTAATCCACGTGGTAGCCATGGCTATAGTCAACAATTTGTAGATGCTTGTCGAAATGATTATGGTGGTGGTGATTATGAAGATATTATGGCAGGGTTAGATGATGTTCTTGCTCATAATGACTGGATTGATGAAACACGGTTAGGCGTTACTGGCGGTAGTTATGGTGGCTTTATGACAAACTGGATTGTAGGGCATACAAAACGGTTCAAAGCAGCTGTCACACAACGATCTATTTCCAATTGGATTAGCTTCTTTGGTGTTTCTGATATTGGATATTACTTTACAGAATGGCAAATTGGTAAAGATATGAATGATGTAGAGACATTGTGGAACCATTCACCTTTAAAATATGCTAAAAATATTGAAACGCCCTTACTCATTCTGCATGGCGAAAAAGATGACCGCTGTCCAATAGAACAAGCTGAACAGCTATATATCACATTAAAGTCCATGGGGAAAGTTACTCAATTCGTACGCTTTCCAAATGCGGATCATAACTTATCTAGAGTAGGTATACCCAATTTAAGACAACAACGTCTTGAACAAATTATTGACTGGTTTAAAAAATATCTATAAGAGTAGGTCAATTTTAATGTAAATTTAATGTAAATATGCATTAGATTTAGCAACATTCCTTTTACTCAATCGTTACTATTAAAGTAGGAAGTTTTTAAATCGTGACAGCAAATAGATAAAACAGTATGATAATAAGATATATTAAAGATTGTGAGTGGAAGTAATGATTGATTTATTAAGAAGTCTGGTTGATTTTATAATGCATATTGATGTGCATTTAAGTGACATTGTTACCCAATATCATGGTTGGGTTTACGGAATTGTTTTTTTAATTATATTTGTTGAGACAGGTTTAGTGATAATGCCGTTCCTACCTGGCGATTCCTTGCTGTTTGCAAGTGGTGCTTTAGCAACAATGAATGGTGGTATAAATATATGGATTGCAATACCTGTATTCTTTGCTGCTGCAGTATTAGGTGATTCCTTAAACTACGAAATTGGTCGTAAGGTTGGAAAATCAATACCTGAAAATAGCTTTTTAGGGCGCTTTGTTAATAAAGAACGTATGCAAAAAGCACAAGACTTCTTTGACAAGCATGGTGGTAAAACAATTGTGATCGCACGATTTATGCCAGTAGTTCGAACATTTATACCCTTTATAGCAGGTGCTAGTAAAATGCGCTATAGTCATTTTATTACTTATAATATTACAGGTGCACTTTTATGGGTGCTAGTCGGAGTATTTAGTGGATATTTCTTCGGTAATATTCCATTCGTAAGAGATCACTTTTCAGCAGTTACTTTAGGTATCGTAGTTGTATCCATCCTACCAGCCATTATTGGTCTTATTCGAACAAAATTTAAAAAATAATCATACCTTAAACACCTTATGTTTCTATTGGACAACGAATCTCCAAAATTAACATTGAGGTGTTTTTGTTTATTCTAAAATTTCAGAAAAATGATAAAATAGAAATAAATAAATAATTAAAGGAGGTTAATAAATGAAAAAATTAAATGTGGAAAGTTTTAATCTGGATCATACGAAAGTTCAAGCACCATTTGTTCGACTTGCAGGTATTAAACAAGGGATTAATGGAGACGAAGTTTATAAATATGATATTCGTTTTAAGCAACCTAACAAAGAACATATGAATATGCCAGCACTGCATTCAATCGAGCATTTAATGGCTGAAAATATCCGTAACCATACAAATCATGTTGTGGATTTAAGTCCAATGGGATGTCAAACAGGCTTCTATTTATCAATGATTAATCACACCGATTATAAGGAAGTATTAGATATACTAGAAAAAACTTTTAACGATGTTATCAACGCTACAGAGGTACCAGCTTGTAACGAAGTACAGTGTGGTTGGGCAGCAAGCCATAGCCTTGAAGGAGCCAAAGAATTAGCGAGAGAAATGCTTTCGAAACGCAACGAATGGGGTATAGTCTTCGCAGAAGAAAAATAGTAATCCAAAAGGGATATTGCACAAATGAAGAATCATTTGTGTAATATCTCTTTTTTATAATCTACTGTTATTAAATTACTAGTACTTGAATCTAATAAAAAGCAGTAGAAAACAACAGTAGAGTTTAATAGAGACTATGGAAATATTATTAGAAAAATGATGGAAATAAGGAGAAGAAATATATTAATCAAATTTCTTGAAAAAAATGCTATAATAATAGTAAAAATGTAGCGAAGGAGAAAGTTGATGGAGGTTTTTATTGGCAGACAACCAATTTTTAACACCTTAGAACAAGTCCATTCATATGAATTGTTATATAGAAATGGAAATGGAAAGAATAAATTTCCAGAAATTGATTCAGATTTAGCTACGGTTGATGTCATCATCAATTCATTGTTTTCCATCGGCTTTGAAGAATTGTCAAATGGCAAGCCGTGCTTTATCAATTTCACCGAAAATTTATTAATGAGTGATATTTTTGAACATCTTAATCCTTCACAAGTTGTCATTGAAATTCTTGAGGATATACCAATCACTAAAACGTTAGTTCAGCGTGTGAAGGAACTAAAAGCACAAGGTTATCGAATTGCTTTAGATGATTTTATCTTACAAAATGATGTCAAATGCTATAAAGAATTATTTAAATATACAGATATTATTAAAGTTGACTTTTTAAATTCTTCTAAAAAAGAAAGACGTGAAATTGAAGAACGTGTAAAAAATGGATTCCCCCATATCGCCTTGCTTGCAGAAAAAGTTGAAACTAGGGAACAATATCAAGAGGCAATTCAAATAGGGTATAAATTATTCCAAGGTTATTTCTTTATGCAACCACAAATTATTCGTGGAAATGAAATTCCGGCGAATTTGTTGCAATATTTCCGAGTGATTGCCTTGCTTCGTATGGAAGAACCTGATATTGACCATATTGTGGAAGAAATTGAGCATGATGTAGCATTATCCTATAAACTACTGCAACTCATCAATTCTTCTTCAAAACGTTCTAAATCTAAAATACGGTCGATTAAGCAAGCAATATTACATTTAGGATTTGATGATTTAAAAAAATGGATTAGCATTTTGACTTATCGTGAGTCTCAAAAATATAATCCAGGTGATACATTCGATGAGTTAATGAAAACTTCTTTATGTCGTGCAAAAATATGCGAATTATTGGCAAAATATAATAGAAAACGAAATACTTCTGAGTATTTTTTAGTGGGAATGTTTTCTTTAATCGATGCATTATTACAAAGACCGATGAATAGCATTCTTGTACAATTACCATTATCAGATGAAATAGTTGAAACGATATCAGGTAGTAACTCAATCATGCAACCTTATCTACAATTAGCGATTGCTTTAGAACGCATGGATTTAGAAATGTTAACAAATTTAGCAGAAGAATTAGAAATTAATATTGATGACGTTTTAGAGATTTCCAAAGCGGCAAATAAGTGGTCCAATTCAATTTGCTAGAGAAAATTGGTTCAAAAAACAAAACGGAAATTTTTCATATGAAAAATATAAAAAATGCCTTAAACTGGGGTATATAAGTATATTCATTTTCCAATATTAAGGACATATAAACATTTATAAGTGTAAAATACATAAAGAGTGAACCTTTAACTATAGTTCATCCGGCATAAAAGAGACACAAATATTTAAATTAGTCAGGTTTAATTTATACATGTATTTGGTATACTTACTACGTAAGTTATTATAAATTTTTATAGGAGGGTTCTTCATGAAAAAAGCACTACTTGCAATGTTACTTGGTTCTGCATTAGTTATGGGTGCTTGTGGTACTACTAATAAAACCACAACAACTGAAACTAAGACAGGAACAACGGATAACACAGCAACAACTGAAAAGAAAACTACCGAAACGACAAAAGTTGATGCAGAAGCAATAACAAAACAAAAATGTATTTCTTGTCATGGTAATGATCTTTCAGGAGCTGTAGGCCCAGACCTAAGAAAAATCGGTGCTACTTTATCAGAAGATCAAATCAAAGATGTTTTGAAAAATGGTAAAGGTAGCATGCCTGCTGGTTTAGTTTCAGGCGCTGATTTAGACGCTGTGGCTAAATGGCTTTCTGAAAAAAAATAAGGTTTTTTAACTAGCTTTCATTGAGGGGAAAGCTAGTTTTTTTATTGCGATGAATATGTGATAAGCCGAATAAGAACTTATTCGGCTTTTTATAGTAATTTATATAGATAATAGGGCTTAACTAAACGAACATGTTCCGTTTTTAAGCGTCTGTAATTTGTGGGTCATATATTCTCGATTCACAACTTTCAAGGACGAAAACGGAAGAGATGTTTTCGGATTCCGAAAGCTTTTACGATTTTCGCGCTTACAAGCAGCCTCCGCACTTAATTTTATGCTAAAATATGTTCAGATTGTTTATATTTATGGCTATTTGGAAGGTGGAGTGATGATGGCTTTGGATCAGGTTTGTACGAAAGATATAATGGAAGTATTGAATCTAAAGCTTATTAGTGGTGAGGAAGGAATAGGCCGACATATTTTAACAAGCGATATTTCACGTCCAGGTCTTGAGATGGCAGGATATTTTACGCATTATCCTGCCAAACGTGTGCAACTTTTAGGGAAAACAGAGCTATCATTTTTTGAGATGTTATCCCGAGAAGTTCAATTTGATCGGATGAATAATCTCTGTTCTCAAGATACGCCCGCAATTATTATCTCACACGATATGGAAGTTCCAGAAGCTTTAATAGTAGCTTCTGAAGAACATCATGTACCTGTATTAACGACAAAATTACCAACCACACGTTTTTCAAGCTTACTGACAAATTATTTGGAAAGCCGTTTAGCACCAACAACTGCTGTACATGGCGTGTTAGTAGATATATATGGTATTGGTATTTTAATTACAGGTAAAAGTGGCGTAGGGAAAAGTGAAACAGCACTTGAACTTGTAAAAAAAGGCCATCGTTTAGTTGCGGATGACTGTGTTGAGATTCGACAAGAGGGTGAAAATACTCTAATCGGAAATGCACCACCTTTAATCGATCATTTACTTGAAATTCGTGGGATTGGCATCATCGATATTATGACATTGTTTGGTGCTAGTGCTGTACGTAAGCATAAACGTATTTCATTAGTAATCGATTTAGAAACTTGGGATTCTGAAAAAACATACGACCGTTTAGGCTTAGAAACAGAAACAATGAAAATTATCGATACAGAGCTACCTAAGTTAACTATTCCGGTACGACCTGGTCGAAACTTATCCGTTATTATAGAAGTTGCTGCGATGAACCATCGATTAAAAAATCTAGGTATAAATGCAGCTGAAGAATTTTCACGTAGATTAGATAGTGTTATAGAAGCAAAAGACGAAGCCTAAGAATAGATAAGATTTTTAGTAGGGTTGAAAGGAGTAACATATTATATGGATTCAATTTTAATGACTATAAATCCTGTTGCAATGCAACTTGGTCCAATCTCGGTACGCTGGTACGGCGTCATCATTGCCTGTGGGATTATTATTGCCTACTTTGTAGGGCAAAGAGAAATGGTGAAAAGAGGTTTTGGTGAAGATCTTTTAACAGATTTGCTTATTTGGGCAGTACCTATTTCAATCATTTGTGCCCGTATATATTATGTAACGTTTGAATGGCCATATTATGCTGCACATCCAGGCGAAATTATTCAGATTTGGCATGGTGGTATAGCAATACATGGTGCGCTAATAGGTGCATTCATTACAGCTACTGTTTTCTCGAAGAAAAGAGGAATTAGTTTCTGGAAACTAGCTGACGTTTTAGCACCTTCCCTAATTATTGGTCAGATTGTTGGTCGGTGGGGTAACTTTATCAATCAAGAGGCTTATGGTGGTGTCGTAGATCGTTCATTTTTAGAAGGACTTCATTTACCGAATTGGCTTATTGAACAAATGAATGTCAATGGTTTCTATCATCATCCAACATTCTTATATGAATCTATATGGAATTTTGTTGGTTTAATTATTTTACTACTACTACGTAAAGCGAACTTACGTCGTGGAGAAATATTCTTAACATATATTATGTGGTATTCATTTGGTCGTTTCTTTATCGAACATATGAGAACCGATAGTCTATTTATCGGTGATTTCCGTATAGCAGAAATTGTTTCACTAATTGGTCTTGTAGCTGGAGCTATTTTACTTATCTATCGAAGAATCACTATTAAACCAGTTGTTCGATATAAAGATGAATAGAAAAATGACTTTATAATACGCCGATATTGCTATGGGCTACATTCCTATTTCCTCTATTACAAGGATTAGGGGGCCATGGTGATTCGGCTCTTTTTTTGAGGCAAAAATATAGGATGAGTTGGTGGGATTTCTAGAAATGGTTCTGAGCAAATGTTGGTGGAATTTCAAATTATCCAACGAAAACGTTTCAGTGCCTTGCTCCTGCGGTTACTCGTCGCAAAAAAACTTTTTCGCTAACGCTGAGAGCCTGAAAAAGTAAAAAAATATGAAAGTTTATAATAAAAATCTTGTGTAACAATCTTATTTGAAGTGGAATTAGCGGAGACTCCTGTGGGAAAACGAGCTAGACGAGACCCCGGAGTGAAGCGAGGAGGCTCGTCAGTTCGCCCACGGAAAGCGGAGCTAATTCCACTTCATTCAATATCAGATATATACTATAAATATTTGTGTTACTACACTTTTTCAGTTTCCTTCTAACGCTCACTCCAGGTCTCTGCAGCTGGTTTTCGGCCCAACAAAAAATCAATATTTATAAATGTTCAGTGTAAATAATGGAAATAAATGATTGTATTTGTAATAATATTTCCATATTCTATTCAACAAGAAAAAGGGGCTGTAATTATATGACAACTAGAAAAATTAAAGGATTACTATTTGATTTTGATGGTACATTACTAGATACAAACGAATTAATAATACAAACTTTCTTACATGTACTAGAACCGGAATTCCCCGGGAAATATACAAGAGAAGACATGATTCCTTTTATTGGGCCATCATTAGTCGAATCATTTTCTACAATTGATCCCATGAGAGCAAAAGAATGGATTCGACAATATCGCCAATGGAACGATATACATCATGATGAATTAGCAAAAGAATTTGTAGGCGTAAAATCCACATTACAAGTTTTAAAGAAAAAGGGAATCCGATTAGCCATTGTTTCAACTAAACGTATTGACTCATTATCAAAAGGACTTCGACTTTTAGGTGTTGAAGACTTATTTGAAGTTGTGGTTAGTATGGATGATGTAAAACATGTCAAACCTGATCCAGAACCAATTTTATTAGCACTTGAAAAAATGAATTTAGAAAAAGAAGATGTTTTGATGATTGGTGATAATTCACATGATATTTTAGGTGGTCAAAATGCTGGAGTTAGAACGGCAGGTGTAGCTTGGTCTATGAGAGGAGAAGCGTTTTTAATGCAATTTAAACCAGATTATATGTTGCATCACATGTCAGATTTATTAGCAATCGTAGAGGGACAAATTAATGCGTAGAACAGAAAGATATCCTGTGTCAGGATCAACATCACTTTGGCAAATTTATAAGACAGTATCTTTTTGGAAAGTAGTTAAATGCTTTATTGTAATAGAATTGGCGCGTTATACGCCTTTTCTATCTGTGAAAAATTGGCTATATCGAACTTTTTTGAAAATGGAAGTTGGAAAGAAAACTGCGTTTGCTTTAAAGGTAACACCAGATACTATGTTTCCCGAACGAATAAAGGTGGGAAGTGATACGATCATTGGTTTTAATACAACAATTTTAGCGCACGAATACTTAGTGAATGAATATAGACTAGGTGATGTAGTGATAGGTGATCGAGTTATGATTGGAGCGAATACGACGATTTTACCTGGTGTTGTCATTGGGGATGATGCCATTGTTTCTGCAATGACATTAGTGAATAAAGATATACCTTCAGGTGCATTTGCTGGAGGTAATCCGATGCGAATTATCTATACAAAAGAAGAATTAGCTCTAAAAGAATCAGTAAATTCTAAAAAGTCATAACTTATGCACATATTTGCTGTGGATACTTGACTAAGTGAATATCTTATTATAGAATACTTTCATACATCATCACTCTAACACTCTAGCGAACTAAAGTATATAAACGAGGAAGTGTAAAAATGTCACCAATTCGAAAGTTTGAAAAACCGCTTGGAATGCGCGATACATTTCCAAATATATTTGAAAAAAAAGAAGTTATACGCCAAACTGGCCGTGAATTTCTTCGTTTAAGAGGGTTTGACTTTATCCAAACTCCCACTTTAGAGTATTACGATACAGTAGGTAAAGCTTCAGCAATAGTGGATCCTTCACTCTTTAAACTAGTAGATAGTCAAGGGAATACATTGGTACTTCGTCCAGATATGACGACTCCCATTGCGCGTGTCGCTACTTCAAAATTATTAAAAGAGAAAATTCCATTACGCCTTTCTTATTTTGCAAATGTCTTTCGGGCTCAACAATTAGAAGGTGGACGTCCTGCAGAATTTGAACAAATGGGAATTGAAATTATTGGCGATTCATCTGTATATGCAGATGCTGAAGTCATTTTAACAGCTATTCATTTATTAAAAGCATTAGGGGTAGAAGAGTTTAAGCTAACCATTGGTAATGCCGGTATTTTGAATGCCATTATCAAAAAAAATGTACAAAACGAAAAACAGTTTGCGGAATTACATAGCTTGCTCGTATACAAAAATGTCGTAGGTTTTGAGGAAGCAGTTGTATCTTACAACTTACCGACAGAAAATGAACAAACATTATTATCCTTTATCGAAGATGCTTCAGAGATGAAAAGTATTCGTGAGATTTCAAAATATGTTTATGAAAAAGATGCATTTATTTATATGGAACAATTAGCATCTATTTTAGAAATTGCGGATGCTACTTCTTACATTGCTTTTGACTTCACCTTAACAAGTCATATGAATTATTACACAGGCATGCTATTCGAAGTTTTTGCAACAGGTTCTGGTTTTCCTCTTGGAAATGGTGGCAGATATGACGGATTACTAAAGGAATTTGGAACAGAAGTTGGCGCCATTGGATTTGGTCTTCGAGTAGATCATTTATTGGAAGTGGTTTCTCGTAAAGTAAATGATACTGCTGAGGTTCTTGTATTATTTGTTGCACCACAACTTGCTGAAGCACTTTATACAGCAGAAAAACTGCGTGCTCAAGGAAAACGTACAACATTACAATCAATGGAAGGCTTAGAAAATTTAGCAGCCTTTGAGACTCACTTTGAGGAAATTGTACGAATTGGACAAGGGGGAATCGTACATGAATGAGTTAACGATTGCTATGCCAAAAGGTCGTATTTTCGAGGAAGCCTATGAAATGTTAATCGAAGCAGGATTTGAATTACCTGAAAATGTTGAAATGTCACGCAAGTTAATGATTGAAATACCACAAGAGAAAATTAGCTTTATATTAGCTAAACCGATGGATGTCCCGACTTATGTAGAACATGGAGTAGCGGATATAGGGATTGCAGGAAAAGATGTATTGCTAGAACAACATCGGGAAGTACATGAGCTGCTTGATTTGAATATAAGCAAATGCCATATTGCATCTGCTGGATTACCAAACACAACTTTAAACGAAATTGCACCTCGTATAGCAACAAAATATCCGACAATTACATCGAATTACTATCGCGAAAAAGGAGAGCAAGTAGAGATCATTGAGTTAAATGGTTCTATCGAATTAGCTCCAATGATTGGTCTTGCAGATCGCATCGTAGATATTGTATCTACAGGTCAAACATTAAAAGAAAATGGACTTGTTGAATACGAATTTATCACAGATGTCTCATCAAGATTAATCGCAAATCCGGTTAGTTATCGTATGAAAAATGAACGGATTATAGATCTAGTGAAACGACTCAAAAAATGTGTGAAATGAGAGAAGGATTTGCTATGAAAATCGAAGTGTTAACAGATAATATTTCATTAAAAAGACCATTAGAAGGTGGTAATGAGGAACAATTAAAAACGGTTCGTCAAGTTCTAGCGGATGTACGCCAAAAAGGAGATACCGCAGTTAAGGCCTATAGTAAAAAATGGGATGGTATTGCATTAGATAACTTACGTGTAACAGAACTGGAAATCGAAGAAGCTGTAGCATCATTGGACTCCCAATTAGTTCAGGACTTAACTGAGGCAGCTGCCAATATTCGTCTATATCATGAGCAGCAAAAACGTAGTGGCTATCAACTAAAACTTGAAAATGATTCATGGTTAGCCCAACGTATCTTACCACTTGCTTCTGTAGGTTTGTATGTTCCAGGTGGTTCAGCAGCCTACCCTTCTTCTGTCTTAATGAATGTTATTCCAGCTCAAGTTGCTGGTGTTGAACGAATTGTTTTAGCAACCCCATGTGATCATGATGGGAAACTTCCAGCAGCTGTTCTAGCGGCAGCTTCTATTTTAGGAGTCAAAGAAATTTATAAAATGGGTGGAGCTCAAGCAATTGGTGCGCTTGCATATGGTACAGAAACCATTCAAGCAGTAGATAAAATTACAGGGCCAGGGAATATTTTCGTAGCATTAGCAAAACGTGAAGTATTCGGTGAAGTAGCAATTGATATGATTGCAGGGCCAAGTGAGATTGCCATTATTGCAGATGAAACGGCTTATGCTGATGAAATCGCAGCGGACTTATTATCACAAGCTGAACATGATGTAATGGCATGTCCAATTCTTGTGACAACAAGTAAACATCTTGCTGAAAATGTACAAGCACAAATAGAAGAACAATTACAATCCTTACCACGAATGGCTATTGCAAGACAATCTGTAGAAAACTTTGGCCGAATTTATATAGCAGAATCCATGCGACAAGCAATCCATGCAATCAATCAATTAGCACCTGAGCACTTAGAAATTGTCACTGAAGATGCAGAAGAGATAAGTAAACAAATTCGAAATGCAGGTGCAATTTTCTTAGGAAGATATAGCTCGGAACCAGTCGGTGATTATTTTGCAGGTACGAACCATGTATTGCCAACCAATAGTACTGCTCGCTTTGCAAGTGGGTTAAATGTAGATGATTTTATCAAAAAAACAAGTGTTGTGTATTATACAGAAAAAACATGGAAAGATAATGCGCCAAAAATTGCTAGATTAGCTCGTCTTGAAGGATTAGAAGGTCATGCCAGAGCGGTAGAGTCAAGAGGATGGAGTAAAGGAGAGGATTAGAATGGCACGCTATGCAAATCTAGAACGTAAGACGAATGAAACTCAAATTGCTGTTGAAATCGATTTAGACGGAGAAGGTAATGCCACTGTCGAAACAGGTGTACCTTTTATGGACCATATGCTTGACCTCTTCATGAAACATGGACTTTTCAATGGCAAAATCATCGCACATGGTGATACAGAAATTGATGATCACCATACAACAGAAGACTTAGGTATAGTACTTGGCCAAGCAATTAAAGAAGCGCTTGGCGATAAAAAAGGAATAAAACGTTACGGTAATGCATTTGTACCAATGGATGATGCACTTGCACAAGTAGTAATTGATTGTTCAAATCGACCGCATTTAGAATTCCGTGCTGAAATTCCAGCACAAAAAGTGGGTACATTTGATACTGAACTTGTTCATGAATTTTTATGGAAATTTGCGTTGGAAGCACGGATGAATGTACATGTCATCGTTCCCTATGGTCATAATACACACCATATTATAGAAGCAATCTTTAAAGCTTTAGCAAGAGCAATTGATGATGCTATACAAATTGATCCACGAATGAAGGGAAAAGTACCGTCAACGAAGGGGTTGTTAACATGAAAATCGGCGTCATCGATTATGGAATGGGGAATCTTTTTAGCGTTGAACAAGCGATTAAGCGTTTAGGTTGTGAAGTTGTTATTTCTGCTGAGCAAAAAAGCTTATTACAATGTGATGCTCTAATACTACCAGGTGTTGGCGCATTTCAAGATGCTATGAAGAAATTACAAGAAACGGGCCTTGAATCTCTTTTTAAAGAAGTAATAGCATCAAAAAAACCTCTTCTTGGTATTTGTCTAGGAATGCAGCTCCTTTTTCAAGAGAGTGAAGAAAATGGCTTATGGCAAGGACTAGGTATTTTCAAAGGACGTATTAAACAATTCTCTGGCAAAGATTCAATGGGGAATTCATACAGAGTACCACATATGGGATGGAACGATTTACAATTTACAAAATTACCAAATTGGTTAGAGCAATTACCAAATGAACGATATGTCTATTTCGTGCATTCATATTTTGCAACAGAAATGGATGCAGAAAATTTAATTGCTTATGCGGAATATGGAGATGTGAAAGTTCCTGGAATCGTGCAAAAAGGTAATGTGACAGGAATGCAATTCCACCCAGAAAAATCAGGTGAATGTGGTGTCTACTTATTACAACAATGGATTCATGCAGTTGCGAAAGGGGTTGCCGTATCATGAGTTCAATTCAAATATTCCCTGCTATTGATATGAGAGGGGGCAAATGTGTCCGCCTATTGAAAGGTGATTACAATCAAGAAACTGTCTATGCAGACTCTCCATTTGAAATGGCAAAGAGTTTCGCAGAGGCAGGCGCAAGCTATGTACATATGGTCGATCTTGATGGCGCCAAAGATGGTGAACGTAGACATGCTACGGAAGTTATACGTGTCGCAAATGAGCTACCATTAAAGGTTCAAATTGGTGGTGGAATTCGCTCTAAAGAAGATGTTCGCTATTATTTAGAAAATGGTGTAGATCGTGTGATTATTGGTAGTCTAGCTATCCGTGAACCAGAACTTGTTAAAAATTTTATCAAAGAGTTCGGTCCTGAGAGAATTGTAATAGGGTTAGATGCTAAAGATGGTATGGTTGCAACGCATGGTTGGATTGAAACTTCTAATCAATCAGCTATCGAAGTTGGACAAGATTTTGCAAAAGCAGGCGCAAAATATTTTATCTTCACTGATATTGCAACAGATGGAACACTAGCAGGCCCAAATATTGAGGCGAATATTCAGTTAGCGCAGGCAACTGAAGCTAATATTATCGTTTCAGGTGGAATTAGTGAGTTGGAAGATATTGCAAAAGTCAAAGAGGCGGCACAGAATACAACTGTTAATGGTGTAATTATCGGAAAAGCACTTTATGCAGGACGATTTACATTACAAGAGGCATTAAAGGAGGTGGAATAATGTTAACTAAACGAATTATTCCATGTCTAGATGTCAAAGAAGGTCGAGTAGTAAAAGGTGTGCAATTTGTTTCTCTGCGTGATGCGGGGGATCCAGTGGAATTAGCAAAGTTTTATAACGAGCAAGGTGCTGACGAGCTCGTATTCCTTGATATTTCTGCTTCACACGAAGGCCGCGAAACAATGGTTGATGTTGTTCGCAAAACAGCAGCATCTCTTGCCATTCCATTTACAGTAGGTGGCGGTATTAGAACATTAGAAGATATGAAACGTTTGTTACGAGCAGGGGCAGATAAGGTATCAATTAATTCTTCCGCTATTAATCGTCCTGAATTGATTAAAGAGGGCTCTGATTATTTTGGTGCTCAATGTATTGTTGTTGCCATTGATGCTAAGTGGAGTGAAGAGGATGGTACTTGGATGGTTTATACGCATGGAGGAAGAAATAAAACCGATAAAGAGGCAATAGCCTGGGCTAAAGAAGCCGTTGCACTTGGTGCAGGAGAATTACTTGTAACAAGTATGGATCAAGACGGAGAAAAGAATGGCTTCGATTTACCTTTAACGAAAGCAATTCGTGAAGCTGTCAATGTGCCAATCATTGCAAGTGGTGGTGCAGGGAAAGCAGATGATTTTTACGATGTATTACATGATGTGGATGCAGATGCAGCACTAGCCGCTTCGATCTTTCACTATAAAGAGACAAGTGTTGCAGAAGTAAAAGTAAGTTTAAAACAACGAGGAGTGGCAGTACGATGATTGAAAATCTCAAATTTGATGAAAAAGGCTTAATCACAGCAGTAGTTCAAGATAAACAAACAAAAGAAGTATTGACAGTAGCTTATATGAATAAGGAATCTTTAGAGAAAACGATTGAAACTGGCGAAACATGGTTTTTCAGTCGTTCAAGACAAGAACTTTGGCATAAAGGAGAAACAAGCGGTAATACTCAAAAAGTTGTTGCGATGCGTGCTGATTGTGACCAGGATGCATTAGTTGTGGAAGTCTTACCAAATGGTCCAGCTTGTCATAACGGTACAGTCTCTTGCTTCACTGAAGTAATAAAAGAAAAGGAATCTTCAATTGGCTCTCTTGATATATTAGAAAAGTTAAAAAATGTTATTAAAGGCCGAGAAGAAGAAATGCCGGAAGGTGCTTATACTACTTATTTATTTAACGAAGGTGTAGATAAGATTTGTAAAAAAGTTGGCGAAGAAGCAACAGAAGTAGTCATTGCTTCAAAAAATCGCAATCCTGAAGAACTGAAATGGGAAGCAGCTGATTTAATATATCATTTATTAGTGCTTCTACAAGAACAAAAGTTAGATTTGTATGAAGTTTTAGAAGTTCTTCAAAAACGCCATGAAAAACATTAATCTATGTTATAATATAGGATACTATGTCTAAGGAGCGTATAAAACGTTCCTTATTGTTTTTCGGAGGAAAATTTTAGGATATGAAAAGTGAAAAAAATACACGAAAAAATGTTGTGTCCTTTATTCCAAATGGTGAATTTTATTATAAAAAAGCAGTGCAAGCATTAAATCGTGACCAAGATGAAAAAGCACTTAAATATTTACGCAGAGCAGCCGAACTTAGTCCAGAGGATTCCTTAATTTTACTACAGTATGCTATCGTTGAAATGGAAGCTGGTCGTATTGATCACGCGCTAGAATTATTAAGAAAAGCAAATGAAATTGATCCAAATGAACCTGAAATTTTATTGTTTTTAGCAGAAGGATCTGCACAAGTTGGATTGACTGAAGATGCAAAATATTTTGCCGAAGAATATTTGCGTCTTGATGAAATGGGAGAATATGCAGACGAAGCAATAGATATAATTGACTTCGCCACATCGATAGAGGAAAATTCCCCTCCTGGTAGTCCATCAAATCGTGAAGTTGTTTATTTACAAGAGAAGGCAAGAAAATTAATGGAGCTAGGAAAACTGGATGAAGCGATTGAGATTTTAGAGAATATTATAATAGATCAACCAGATTTCTGGGCAGCTTATAATAATTTATCGCTTGCGTATTTTTATAAAGGTGAATCTGAACAAGCAAGAGCATTATTATATGAAGTATTACAGGGGGATTATGGGAATTTACACGCTCTGTGCAATTTAACGGTAATGGCTTATTACGAAAAAGATGAAGAAGAATTACAAGCTTTAACCGAATTGCTAGTGAAACTTAGCCCGTTCTCTTTCGAACATCGCTATAAACTTGGTGCAACGCTTGCACTTATTGGATGTTATCAAGAAGCTTATAAATGGTTGCGATCTATGAAGCGACAAGGTTTTGAAGATGATCCTGGTTATTATTTTTGGTTTTCTCATGCCGCTTATTTCTCGGGATTTGAAGAAGAAGCAAGGTCAACTTGGGCAAAATTGATCGAGATTGATCCTGAAAAAGATGGGTATGAGCCTTGGGCGATGAAACATACAGAGCTTGATGCTAATTCGATTGAACTGAATCGTGATTTCATCGTGGAAAAACTGGAGAGCGAATATAGAAGTGAACGTTTATTAGGAATATTTTTAGTTGGAAAATCACCGCATCAACAAGAAATTCTTGCTCATCCAAGTTGGATCCAAGTTGATAATTATTCAGCGATTGAAAAATTATTTTTAGCCTATACAATGGACCATGATTTTCTTAGTGATGATGGCACAGTAAAGCCCTTTTTACGTTCTGTAGAAGTGGCTGAAATATTATACAAATTCGTAGAACCAATGAAATTAAATGATACATTTTTATTTCAAATGTGGTTTGTA
The DNA here is from genome assembly GCF_050459865.1 of Rummeliibacillus pycnus. Classification (GTDB taxonomy): domain Bacteria; phylum Bacillota; class Bacilli; order Bacillales_A; family Planococcaceae; genus Rummeliibacillus; species Rummeliibacillus pycnus_B. The sequence continues at coordinate 9,546 of NZ_JBCMNM010000007.1, read as the reverse complement.
TTATGTGAACGTGCATTAGAGAATGGTTATCCGTTTAAGAATCCTAATGCTTTAGCTGCAGCTACAGAATATATGTATAAATCATCTCGTATGAAAAATGTAACCAAAAAGTCTGTCGCAGCATATTATGGTATTTCCACAGCGACCTTAACAAAATATGTGAACGAATTAATACAATTTTTGCCTCTTTTCGATAAGTAATGCCTTTTTCTTAGGCAGATATGTTGTCATGGACATTGACTATACTCTAAGATTAAAGCTAATGAATCATGAACAACTTAGGAGGAACAGACATGTCAGAAGAAAAAATTTATGACGTAGTGATTATCGGTGCCGGCCCTGCAGGAATGACTGCTGCAGTCTATACTTCACGAGGTAACCTTTCTACTTTAATGCTAGAACGAGGAATCCCTGGTGGACAAATGGCCAACACAGAAGAAGTTGAAAACTATCCAGGTTTTGAATCAATTTTAGGACCTGAATTATCTACAAAAATGTTTGAACATGCCAAAAAATTTGGTGCAGAATACGCTTATGGTGATGTAACTGAAATCATCGATGGCGAAGAATTCAAAATTATTAAAGCAGGTTCAAAAGAATATAAAACACGTTCAATTATTATTACAACAGGTGCAGAATACAAAAAAATGGGTATTCCAGGTGAAAAAGAACTTGGAGGCCGTGGAGTTAGCTATTGTGCTGTTTGTGATGGTGCATTCTTCAAAAATAAAAACCTGATTGTTGTAGGTGGAGGAGACTCTGCAGTTGAAGAAGGTATGTATTTAACACGCTTTGCAGAAAAAGTAACGATTGTACATCGTCGTGATAAATTACGTGCTCAAAAGATTATTCAAGATCGTGCATTTGCAAACGAAAAAATAGATTTTATCTGGAATAATACCGTGAAAGAAATTCATGAAAAAGACGGTAAAGTAGGCAGTGTAACACTTGTTTCTACTGTAGACGGTAGTGAACAAGAAGTTCAAGCTGATGGTGTATTTATCTACATCGGTATGCTACCACTTACAAAACCATTCGAAAACTTAGGAATTCTTAACGAAACAGGTTATATCAAGACAAATGCAGAAATGGAAACATCCGTACCAGGTATTTATGCTGCTGGTGATGTACGTGACAAAACACTGCGACAAATCGTTACAGCAACTGGTGATGGGAGTATTGCAGCTCAATCTGTTCAACACTACATTGAAGAACTAAAAGAAAAATTTTCTGTACACTAATTGGGTTTAATCTTTATTTAATATAGTTGTCATTAATTTGAAATAATGATTGTGTATAGTAAAAAGTGTAATAACCCCTTTTTATAATAGGAATATTGTTGTGGCTGTTTCTATCGGTTCCCTCGACCGTATGAAGCAGCCTCTTTTTTTATGAAAAAGATTTTTAGTGCGTATTAGTAGTGCTTAGGAAAGACTTTATCTTATTTATTGACGAGTTCCCACAAATTTATTTATAAGTGACGTCATGAAATTGTGTTTTCAGATTATTCCTTTGTACTCAAGCAGTTGATATATGTATAATAAAGATTATAAGAATTGTTAGAAATGAGGTGTCGTGTGTGCAAAGAATCGCCAATTTATTAGTAAAAAAAGACGACAAAGTACTTTTGTTAAAGAAACCACGACGCGGTTGGTATGTTGCACCAGGGGGGAAAATTGAAAGTGGAGAGTCTATTTTCGAAGCAGCAAGCCGTGAATTTCGAGAAGAAACAGGTACTACTGCAATAAATCCGCATCTAAAAGGTGTTTATACAATGGTAATCAGACGAGAAGAAGAAATGGTAAATGAGTGGATGCTTTTCACTTTTTTAGCAGAGGATTTAAATGGAATACCATATAAAGAGACACGTGAAGGTGTTTTAGAATGGCACCATATAGAAGAGCTTAAAACTTTACCAATGGCAGAGGGAGATCGCACGAACTTATTATTTGCAGTTGAACAAGCTGGTACACAATATGGAACTTTTACATATACAGAAGAATTCCAATTGTTAGAAGAAAAAATACAGATGTCGTGTGAAGGGGATGAAAGGAATGACTAGTCCACATTCAGTAAACGAGTTAATAATAATAACGGGAATGTCTGGTGCAGGAAAATCAGTAGCAATTAGAAGTTTTGAAGACTTGGGTTATTTTTGTATCGATAATTTACCTCCAGCATTATTGCCGACTTTTTTAAATTTAATGAAAGAATCTAAAAAAGAAATTTCTCGTATTGCAGCTGTAATGGACTTGCGTGGTGGTGACTTTTTCTCAACATTAATCGAAGCATTGGATCGTATCGAAAGAGAAGACCTTGTTGCAATAAAGATATTATTTTTAGATGCAGATGATGAAACGTTAGTGAGCCGGTACAAGGAAACAAGACGTTCACATCCACTATCAGAAAATGGATTACCTCTAAAGGGAATCCATGATGAACGTGCGTTATTAGCAGATGTCAAAGAGCGTGCTCAATATGTATATAATACGTCGAGTATGAAACCAAGGGAATTACGCCAACGGATTATTGCACAATTTTCAGGTGTAGATTCTAAAACATTCACAGTGAATGTTATGTCGTTTGGGTTCAAATTTGGCATGCCGATTGATGCAGATTTGGTTTTTGATATCCGTTTTTTACCAAATCCGTATTATATAGAGGAACTTCGACCTAAAACGGGATTAGATGAGGAAGTCTCATCATATGTATTAAAGTATGAAGAAACAAACAAATTAATTGAAAAATTAACCGATTTGTTCGAATTTATGATACCGCTTTATAAAAAAGAAGGGAAAACGCAATTAATTATTGCCTTCGGATGCACGGGTGGACAACATCGCTCGGTTACTTTAGCAGAGTACTTTGGTAACCGCCTTGATCAGCACGCTCCGATGGTGATTACTCATCGGGATATTGCAAAAAGAAAGGGATAACCTTATGAAAAAAAACCAAACGCGGATTGTTGTCATTGGCGGAGGTACGGGTCTGTCTACATTACTTCGAGGATTAAAGAAGTATCCAGTTGACTTGACTGCAATCGTAACTGTCGCAGATGATGGCGGAAGCTCAGGGAGAATCCGTGATGACTTCGCGATCCCACCACCAGGGGATGTTCGGAATGTTATTGCTGCATTATCTGAAGTGGAGCCATTAGTGGAAGAGATGTTCCAATATCGTTTTAAAGGGAAAGAAGAATTAGGCGGGCATTCTCTCGGAAACTTAATGCTTACGGCATTAACTGAAATAACGGGAGACTTTTCGCATGCTATTCGCGAAATGAGTCGTGTACTAAATGTACATGGTAAAGTTTTGCCGGCAGCTAATCAACGTATTACATTACTAGCTGAATTAATTGATGGTACGATTGTGAAAGGTGAATCTAAAATTCCAACGTTTAATACACGTATTAAACGAGTATTTTTATCACCACCGGACGTATTGCCATTACAAGAAGCTGTGAATGCTATTGAAAATGCAGAGATAATTATTATTGGACCAGGAAGTCTGTATACTAGTATTCTACCAAATCTCCTAGTTGAAGGGATCAAAAAGGCAGTACTAGAAGCAAAAGGTCATAAAATTTATATTTGTAATTTAATGACTCAAGCTGGCGAGACGTCAAATTATACAGCTGCAGATCATGTACAAGCGCTTTATGAACATGTTGGTAAGAATTTTATACAAACGATATTAATTAACGATGAAGAAGTACCGAAAGCCGTAAGGGAAGCTTATATTAAAGAATCAGCAGAACCCGTACAATTTGATGTGGAGCGCCTAGAAAGCATGGGGCTAGAAGTAGTAAAGAAGGATATTGCGAACATTCATGATGGTGTTGTGCGTCATGATACAAACCGAGTAGCTGCATGGCTTGTAGCATATGCGACTATTTATCAACAAAACAAGCAAAAATCGTCGAATTAGCGTAAAATAGATTAATGATAGAGAGGGGGAATCGATATGTCATTTGCTTCGGAAACAAAAAAAGAACTAACTCAAGTTGAAGCAGAAGATAAAAGCTTAAAAGCTGAATTATCTGCCCTTATTAGAATGAACGGTTCTCTGTCATTTACTAATCGCCAATTAAGTCTTGATGTGCAAACTGAAAATGCAGCAATTGCTCGTAGAATGTACACCATCATGAAGAAATTATATAACTATCGAATCGAGCTCTTAGTGCGTAAGAAAATGCGACTGAAGAAAAATAATGTTTACATTTGTAGAGTACGTGAAGGTTCAAAAGAGTTACTGGAAGAGTTACATATTCTATCAGGAAATTTTCTTTTTAATCATACGATCGCAGCAGAGTTAATCGCAACAACGGATAATAAAAAAGCCTATTTACGAGGAGCTTTTTTAGCGGGAGGCTCTGTCAATAATCCTGAAACGTCTTCTTATCATTTAGAAGTATATTCTTTATATAAAGAACACGGGGAAGCGTTGATGGACTTAATGAATCATTTTGAGCTTAACGCAAAAACAATTGAACGTAAAAAAGGTTTTGTAACGTATCTAAAAGAAGCTGAGAAGATATCAGACTTTCTAAGTCTTGTAGGTGCTCATCAAGCCATGCTAAAATTTGAAGATGTACGAATTGTGCGTGATATGCGAAATAGTGTCAATAGACTGGTCAATTGTGAAACAGCCAATTTAAATAAAACAATTGGCGCAGCTATTCGACAAGTAGACAATATACGGTATATTGACAACGTGATGGGTATTGAGCAATTGCCAGAAAAACTGCGTGAAATTGCAAGATTAAGGGTAGAATATCAGGAAGTAACATTAAAAGAACTTGGTGAAATGGTATCGACAGGTGTCGTTAGTAAATCAGGTGTCAACCATCGTCTTCGTAAAATCGATGAAATTGCTGATGCTCTAAGACGTGGAGAAAAACTAAAAATATAGTGAAATCATCATTTCAACAAACAAACTCGAATAAATGGATAGATAGCTTACGGTAAGAAACTACGATAACTTGTGAAAGCGTATCCGAGCCGATTAAATAAGTTCGATTATCTGATCCAAAATTATCATGTGCCTATTAATAAAGGAGGAGCTATCATGGTAGAAAAACAAGTAGCAGTAAAATTAAAATCAGGACTACAAGCAAGACAAGCAGCATTATTCGTTCAAGAAGCAAATCGTCACAACGCTGATGTCTTCCTTAAAAAAGACGATAAAACAGTAAATGCAAAAAGTATTATGGGTATTATGAGCCTAGCTATTGCCAGAGGTACTTCAGTAACTTTAAGTGCAGACGGTAGTGACGAAGAAAAAGCATTAGAAAAACTTGTTAAAATTATTGAAAACGAAGACTAATATATTTAAAAAACGCGATGTAGAACAATTCAATTGTTCCCATCGCGTTTTTTTTATTGTCCAATTTCGCTAAAATTCAAAGACGTGAATTGTGCGGAACACGGATAAAATTTGTAATTTCGTGGATAGAGGCCCAGAAACCGCGGAACGCATGCCAGAACCACGGATAACACCACAGAAACCGTGGATAGTAACAAAAAAACAGCAAGACCCTATTTGAGCCTTGCCGTTCCCGTTGATATAGATTATTTTTTCAATTCGTTACGTTCCATGATGTGATCGATTAGACCATATTCTTTTGCTTGTTCAGCAGTCATGTAGTTGTCGCGGTCTGTATCTCGAGCAATGACTTCGATTGGTTGACCAGTACGATCTGAAAGGATACCGTTTAATTTTTCGCGTGTTTTTAAGATGTGTTTTGCAGCGATTTCAATTTCAGTTGCTTGACCTTGTGCACCACCTAGAGGTTGGTGAATCATCACTTCGCAGTTTGGTAGAGCATAGCGTTTACCTTTTGTACCAGCTGTAAGTAAGAATGAACCCATTGATGCGCACATACCCATACCAACTGTTTGTACGTCTGGTTTAATGAATTGCATTGTATCGTAGATAGCCATACCAGCTGTTACACTTCCACCTGGTGAGTTAATATAAAGGTAAATGTCTTTTTCAGGATCTTCAGCTTCTAAGAATAGTAATTGAGATACAACTGCATTTGCAACATTGTCATCAATTGCACTTCCAAGCATAATGATACGGTCTTTCAATAAACGTGAGTAAATGTCATAAGCACGTTCACCGCGGTTTGTTTGTTCAATAACTGTAGGTATTAAATTCATGTGAATAGCCTCCTCAAATTAATAAGGTAATTTCGTGTTCTCTATGCTGAAATTCTAAATGCATATCTCAGCTGTAACTTTATCATACACATTATGGTCAATAAAGGTCAAATATTACGATTGTTTTTTTACCTTATTGAATTGTTCCTGATTAATTTGTATAATAGATAAGTCGCAAATACTTTTTTGCCCTCGTAGTTTAACGGATAAAACATAAGATTCCGGTTCTTAGGCTGGGGGTTCGATTCCCTCCGAGGGCGTACAAAACAAAACACAAACCCTTATAAAATAAGGGCCTGTGAATATAAGGGAGTAGAACTAGTATTAGTTATACCCAATTTTTCCCTTGGAAAATCATCCTCTAATCATTTTTTTGATTAGAGGATTTTTTAATATTCAAATATATATAAGCTGACTTATGAATAGCTATATTTTAGAAACATTCTCCATGTATAACTTATAAAATTATGAATTGTTGTCAAAACTATTGCTTATAAATAAACGATAGAAGGTAAATAAATGAAGAATACGGGAACAATTAGTATATTACATGTTGTATTCTTGACGATGACGTTCATTGGTTTGAAAAATCATGTAACCGTTATTCCATCAATATTAAAATCTGCTGGAAGAGATGGATGGGCATCTGTTTTACTTGGGGCATTTGTAACCTTTATATGGTTGTTTCTTATAGTTTATGTCCATAATAAATCTAACCAAGAGCCGATTAAAGATTGGTTAAAACAAAAAATAGGAAAAGTTGGATCATCGATTGTCTTATATAGTACAGCTTTCTATTTACTCTTACTTGCAGCGTTTACGATGCGAGAAACGTTGCTTTGGGTTTCGACAACCTTTTTACTGAATACGCCAGCTGTCTTGTTGTTAGTCGTTTTTACAGCGCTTGTTATTTTTCTTGCTTCATCGGGTTTGCAAACTATTGTCATAGTAAACGTATTTGTATTGACTGGCGTAGTTATTTTCGGATTTTTTGTTGCATTTGTCAATATAAAAGTGAAGAATCATGAGCTATTACAACCGTTTTTTGAACATGGGTTAGAGCCAGTTTTAATGGGAATGGTATACCCTGCATCTGGATTTGTTGAGTTACTGCTGCTTCTATTTCTTCAGCATCAAATACAAAATCGGATGCGATGGTATCATTTTGCAATAATGCTCCTCATATTAGTGGGCTTAACTACAGGTCCACTCATTGGTGCTATTACAGAGTTTGGGCCAACGGAAGCATCAAAGCAGAGGTATCCAGCTTATGAAGAATGGGGTCTAGCGACAATTGGGCGTTTTATTGAACATATCGATTTCTTCTCTATTTATCAGTGGCTAACGGGGACATTCTTAAGAGTAGGATTTATCATATATGTTTGTTCAGAAATATTGAATATGTCAGGAGATAAAAAACAAGTTTGGTCTAAGCTTGCGCCGCCCTTTTTTTTCATCTGTTTATCGTTAATGCTTTTGAGCGATAACGTTTTTATAAAAATTAATGGAAAATATCTTTTAATAAGTACTTTTCTCTTCTTTATCATATTATCCTTATTCTTAGCAATTGTTGCATTGACATCCGGAAAATCACCCACAAAAGATAAAGATAAAAATGACAAGAAAAGTGGTGGAGAACAATCGAATCAAGTGAAAACTCAATGAATATGAGCTCATTGCAGCAGTTATTTCAGAATTCTGCAGATATTAAATTCCAACAGTATAAATTTGATAATCATACAATACATCTCGTTACATGTGAAGCAATGATTGATCAGCAGTTATTAAATGAAGTCATTGTCCCACGTGTTGGGTTCTTATGTAGTAATTTGACCGATGAAACACTAGAAAAACAAGTGGAGTCGCAATTATATGTTCCAGATTTAAAAAAAGTAAAGGATGAACAAGAAGCGATTTTACTAGTATATACAGGTTTTGTTCTACTTTATTTCGAAGAAGGAGAGCTCCTTTTTTCCAGTAATATTTCCAAAAAACCAAATCGTAATCCTGAAGAGACACGTACAGAAGTAACCATAAAAGGGCCAAGGGATGACTTTATTGAAGATCTCGCTGTAAATATTGCTTTAGTAAGAAAACGCTTGCCAACCAATTCCTTGTGCGTGGAAAAGTTTGAATTGGGAAAACGTTCAAGAACGAAGGTGGCTATTCTTTACTTTGACGATATCGCAAATAAAGATATATTAAATGAAATAAAAGAACAGATTAATAAAGTTGATACAGATGCTGTATTTAGTGCTGATTTATTTATGGAACGTATAAATAAGAGTGCCGTTTTGTTCCCGAGACATGAATATTCGGGGAGACCAGATTATGCTGTTCAATCTCTTGTTAGAGGAAGATTCATTATTTTTGTTGATGGAACATCATATGCAATGGTTACCCCAGTCAATTTATTTTTGTTATTAAAGACAAGTGAGGATAATGAATATCCAGTAATCTATGGTTCAGTTCAGCGAGTAATGCGAGTTGTTGGGCTATTAGTTGGTGCACTTCTACCAGCATTTTGGCTTTCCTTAACAACTTTTCATCAAAATCAGTTGCCATTTCAACTTTTAGCAACAGTCGTTCAATCAAGTACAGGACTTCCTTTCCCAGCATCACTTGAAATGCTCTTTATGTTAGCCTTGTTTGAGCTCTTTCGTGAGGCAGGCTTACGTCTTCCACTCGTCCTAGGTGGTACGATTGGTGTTGTAGGTGGGTTAATTATTGGAGATGCTGCTATTCGAGCAGGTATTACAAGTCCGGCGATGGTTGTGATTATAGCTACTTCGACCATTGCAACATTTACACTCGTTAACCAATCACTAGTAACAGCGGTCAGTGCATTGCGTATTTTATTTATTTTATTATCTGCATTATTCGGGTTATTTGGCTTTTTTTTAACACTATTCTTTACACTTCTTTTTTTATCAAATATCCGAATATTTGGAGTTCCATATATGAATATTGCAACAGATCTAAGTTGGTCAACCATAACTAAGTCTTTATTTCGATTACCCGCAAAGAAATATAAAAAGCGTCCAGAAGCTTTAAAAACTCAAGATAATACAAGGACTCAAGATCAAACCAATACTCAGGGTCAAACCAATATTCAGGGTCAAACCAATACACAGGGTCAAACCAATATTCAGGGTCAAACCAATACACAGGGTCAAACCAATACTCAGAGTCAAACCAATACTCAGGGTCAAATCAATACTCAGGATCAAACCAATATTCAGGGTCAAACCAATGCTCAGGGTCAAAGCAATACTCAAAATCAAACCAATACACAGGGTCAAAGCAATACTCAAAATCAAACCAATACACAGGGTCAAAGCAATACTCAAAATCAAACCAATACACAGGGTCAAACTAATAC
>NZ_JBCMNM010000006.1:0-47707 GCF_050459865.1 Rummeliibacillus pycnus | reverse complement strand
AAGTTAAGCTCTTTAGCGCCGATGGTAGTTGGGGGCTGTCCCCCTGCGAGAGTAGGACGTTGCTAGGCCTACTAAGGTACTGCTGATTTTATCGGTAGTACCTTTTTTATTTCCAAAAAAGTATTCCCTTTTCATATTGAATCTTCAAAAGTTTTCTCTTCTTTCTAATTGCCACAAGCCACAAAAAAATTGTCAATTTTTCTCCATTCCAAAAAGAATTTAAACAACCTGTGACTGTATTCGACATTTCATATAAAACATGCAAGTTTTCTTTGTATTATGGAGAATGAAAACACATAAAAATTCCGCTTGAATGATGCTGTTCGCTAATAGTTTAACACACCTTATCTTTAAGAATTAATAAGTAGCTAAACAATTTAATATAATAATTTCATAAAGTAATTCTTCAGTAGACTAAATCACTAAAATAAATTGAATATTCAAAATAATGTTGACAAACAAATCATTGTACACTAGTATTTATTTTTATAATCGTAACGAATTTTATGACTTTACGAGTTAAAACGAAACGTGAAGCAAAGAATTTATTTTGATTTTCGGCTCAAAAATCTTTTGTTGAAGAATGTTTTATTACTTAAAAGGGGTTGGATGACTATTGAAGAGTTTAAGAGAACGGGCATTAGATTTGCATAAGAATTTGAATGGTAAATTAGATGTACAAATTAAGCTACCGGTAGAATCAATTGATGACTTGAGTCTAGCCTACTCACCAGGTGTTGCAGAACCTTGCATTGAAATTGAAAAAAATCCGAATGCTGTTTATGACTATACGATGAAAGGGAATTTAGTGGCAGTAGTAACGGATGGGACAGCTGTACTTGGTTTAGGGGATATTGGGCCAGAAGCCGCATTACCTGTGATGGAAGGAAAAGCACTTTTACTTAAACGCTTTGCAAATGTAGATGCTTTTCCGATTTGTTTAGATACAAAAGAGCCAGAAGAAATTATACAAGCCGTGAAAGCGATTAGTCCAACCTTTGGTGCTATTAATTTAGAAGATATTTCAGCCCCACGTTGCTTTGTTATCGAAGAGCGTTTACGTGAAGAATGTAAAATTCCTGTATTCCATGATGATCAACATGGAACAGCAATTGTAGTTGGTGCAGGTTTATTAAATGCGTTGAAGATTGTTAATAAAGATATTAAAAATGTTCGAATTGTTATTAACGGAGCTGGTGCTGCAGGAATATCTATTTTACGCTTATTACGCAGCTTAGGCTTTGAGCATATGATAGTTTGTGATTCTAAGGGAATTATTCATAAGGATCGTAAAATAGGTATGAATTCAATGAAAGAGCGTATTGCAAAGTATAGTAATCTAGAGGGATTACAAGGCTCACTTGAAGATGCATTAATAGGATCAGACATTTTTATTGGGGTGTCTGTAGCAAATGTTTTAACTGAGCAAATGATTCAGTCTATGAATGTTGATCCTATTGTATTTGCATTAGCAAATCCAAACCCGGAGATAACATATGACCATGCTAATGAGTGGGGAGTACGAATAATTGCAACGGGGAGATCAGATTATCCAAACCAAATAAACAATATGCTAGCATTTCCGGGTATCTTTAGAGGCGCATTAGATGTACGTGCATCAGATATCAATGAAGAAATGAAATTAGCAGCAGTTAGTGCAATTGCTTCTCTTATTACTGAACAAGATTTGAAAAATGGAAGAATTGTACCGGAGATTTTTGATACACGTGTAACGGATACTGTTGCAAATGCAGTAAGACTTGCTGCTTTATCAACTGGAGTTGCACGTATCCAACCACAAGGAAAAAAGATAGAGATTTTTTGAAGAAAGAAAATACACAGGATATTGAATCCTGTGTATTTTTTTTTATGAAAACTGTTATAGCAGTTATAATAAGAGAAGATCTATGTAAGGAAGTGACACTTTGGCTAAAAAACAAGTATGGTTTGAAGTAGAAGAAACAGAAACAATTGATGAATGTTTGGAAAGAATGAAGCAAGAAGGCTATATGCCTGTAGGAAGAAAAGAGGAGCCGCTTTTTCAAATGGTGAATGGAGAACCTGTTCCGATTCGTCAAATTATTAAATTTAAAGGGATGTCTATAGGAGAATAGTATAAAAAACAACCAAAATACGAACGATGAAATAAAACAAAAAGTTCATTGTTCGTATTTTATTATTGACTTGTAATCTTTCTCTTGTTAAAATGTGAGTAGAAAAACATCGAATCCCCATATATGCTAGAGGATTGGCTCTAGTGTCTCTACCCAGCACCGTAAATGCTGGACTATGCGGGAAAGCAACTTTAGGAATAATGTACAGGGGAAAGTCTATCTTTCATAGTCCTGTCATTTCAAAATCCTCAGGTATCTGCTTTTCACGCATGGTAATAATGTGTGAATTGGGGTAGCTGAGGATTTTTTATTTGCACGTAGAGCGAACAACAAATCAAAATCAGAAAAATTTAGCCGAGGCGCAATTAACAGGAGGCGTACATTACATGAATCCAAAAATTGGCGTAATCATGGGAAGTTCAAGTGATTGGGAAACTATGAAATATGCATGTGAGATTTTAGATGAATTAGACATTCCATATGAAAAAAAGGTAGTCTCTGCTCATCGTACACCTGATTTAATGTTTGAATATGCACAGGAAGCTCGTAACAGAGGATTACAAGTCATAATAGCTGGTGCTGGAGGAGCAGCTCATTTACCTGGAATGGTTGCTGCAAAAACGACATTACCTGTTATTGGCGTACCAGTTCAATCTAAAGCATTAAATGGAATCGATTCATTACTATCCATCGTGCAAATGCCAGGAGGTGTTCCTGTAGCAACCGTTGCGATCGGCAAAGCTGGAGCAACTAACGCAGGATTGTTAGCAGCGCAAATATTGTCAATAACTGATTCAAGTATTACTGAAAAAATAGAAGCAAGACGACAAGTGATGAAGATGAAAGCTTTAGAAAGCACAGGTGAGTTACAGTGATGAAAACCATTTTTCCTGGCCAAACCATTGGCATTATTGGTGGGGGTCAGCTTGGGCGTATGATGGCACTAGCAGCAAAAGAAGCAGGATTTAAAATTGCTGTATTAGAACCAACTATGGATTCGCCGTGTGGTCAAGTTGCAGACATTCGAATTGTAGCTCCTTACAATGATGAAACTGCTCTTGAAGAATTAGCAGAAGTTAGTGACGTCATCACATTTGAATTTGAAAATATCGATTATGAAGGATTAAAACGATTAACAGAAATTGCATATGTACCTCAAGGTGCTGAGTTAATCAAAATTACACAAGATCGTATTCAAGAAAAATCAACCATTAGTGAAGCGGGTTGTCCAGTTGCAAATTATATAGCATGTCAAAACTTCAATGAATTAGTTAAAAATATAGATAAAGTTGGTTATCCTTGTATTGTAAAAACGGCTCGTGGTGGTTATGACGGAAAAGGGCAACAAACGATTCATTCATCTGAAGAGTTAGAACTCGCAGCATCATTATTCGAACATTCAGCATGTGTAGCAGAAGCATTTGTTCCTTTTACAAAAGAAGTTTCCGTTATTGTTCAACGTAATAAACAGGGTGAAACGTATTGTTTACCAATAGGGGAAAACATTCATGTCAACCATATTCTTCATGAAACTATTGTGCCTGCTAGAATTGACAATAAGACAGCGGTATTAGCCATCGAAGCAGCAGAAAGAATTGCAGATTATCTCCAACTAATTGGAACACTAGCAGTTGAAATGTTCGTCCTTGAAGATGGAACGATTTTGATCAATGAATTAGCACCACGACCTCATAATTCTGGTCATTACTCAATCGAAGCTTGTAACATTTCGCAATTTCATCAGCACATTCGAGCAATCTGCGGCTGGCCTTTACGTAAGCCAAAACTTTGGAGCCCTTCAGTTATGGTCAATATTTTAGGGCAACATGTCATGCCTGTTACGAACTCTTTACTAAAATATCCAGATTGGTCTATTCACCTTTATGGAAAACAAGAAGCAAAGAAGAATCGGAAGATGGGACATGTTACAATAATGACGGATGATCTTGATCATACTATTAGAGAAATTGAAGATTCTGCCATCTGGGCAGAGTAGAAGGAGACAATAATGATAGCACGTTATACTCGTCCTGAAATGGGCGCAATTTGGACAGAACAAAACAGATACCAAGCATGGTTAGAAGTTGAGATTTTAGCCTGTGAAGCATGGTCAGAACTTGGTGAAATTCCAAAAGAAGATGTTGCGAAGATTCGCGAAAACGCAACTTTTGATATCGATCGCATTTTAGAAATTGAAAAAGAGACTCGTCACGATGTCGTAGCATTCACGCGTGCCGTATCTGAATCACTTGGTGAAGAACGTAAATGGGTACATTATGGTTTAACTTCAACTGACGTTGTAGATACAGCTCTTTCTTACCAATTAAAACAAGCAAATGAAATCTTAAGAAAAGATATTCGTAATTTTATCGATATTATTGCTGAAAAAGCAAAAGAACATAAATTTACAGTTATGATGGGACGTACTCATGGTGTTCACGCTGAACCAACTACATTCGGTCTAAAACTTGCCCTTTGGTATGAAGAAATGAAACGTAACCTAGAACGTTTTGAAGCAGCAGCTAAAACAATTGAAACAGGAAAAATTTCTGGTGCTGTAGGTACTTACGCAAATATCGAGCCATTTGTTGAACAATACGTTTGTGAAAAACTAGGACTACAAGCTGCACCAATTTCTACACAAACATTGCAACGTGATCGCCATGCAGAATATATTGCAGCTCTTGCATTGGTTGCTACTTCTATTGAGAAATTTGCAACAGAAATCCGCGGACTTCAAAAATCAGAAACTCGTGAAGTAGAAGAATTCTTTGCAAAAGGTCAAAAAGGATCTTCTGCAATGCCTCATAAACGTAACCCAATCGGTTCTGAAAATATGGTTGGTATGGCTCGTGTCATTCGTGGTCATATGGTGACAGCTTTCGAAAACGTTTCTTTATGGCATGAACGTGATATTTCACATTCTTCTGCAGAACGTATCATCTTACCTGATACAACAATCGGCTTAAATTATATGTTAACTCGTTTTGGTAACATCGTGAAAAACCTAACAGTCTTCCCAGAGAATATGAAACGTAATATGGGACGCACTTTTGGTTTGATTTACTCACAACGTGTGTTACTTGCTTTAATCGACAAGGGTCTTGTACGTGAGGAAGCATATGATACTGTTCAACCATTGACTGCAAAAGCATGGGATGAACAAATTCAATTCCGCGAACTTGTCGATGCAGATGAAAAAATTACTTCTTATCTTTCAAAAGAAGAACTAGATGATTGCTTCGATTACCATCACCACCTAAAACAAGTGGACATGATTTTCGATCGTCTAGGATTAAACTAAATAACTAAACCTAAACCGGGGGAATAAACAGTGGAAAAAGGTCAACTTTTGTATGAAGGAAAAGCAAAAAAATTGTATACAACAGAAGATGAAAATATTTTGTTTGTTGAATACAAAGATAGTGCTACAGCATTCAACGGTGAAAAGAAAGCAGAAATTGCAGGTAAAGGTGTTTTAAATAACAGCATTACATCATTGATCTTTGACAAATTAAAAGCAGCTGGTATTGACTCACACTTCGTTGAGAAAATTTCAGACAACGAACAACTTGTCAAAAAAGTAGATATTATTCCTATCGAAGTGGTAGTACGTAATATCGTAGCTGGTAGCCTTGCGAAACGATTAGGAATAGAAGAAGGAACACCTCTTAAACGTCCAATCGTAGAATTTTATTACAAAAATGATGACCTTGGAGACCCGTTTATCTCGGAAGAACATATTGACGTAATGGGCATCGCTTCTAAAGAAGAAGTGATGGCCCTTTACGACAATGGTTTAAAGATAAATGAAATTCTACGTCCATTTTTCTATGATATTGATGTAATATTAGTAGATTTTAAACTAGAATTTGGTCGTGATGAAAACGGTCAGGTGCTTTTAGCAGATGAAATTTCACCTGATACATGTCGTTTGTGGGATGCAAAAACAAAGCAACATCTTGATAAGGACGTATTCCGCCGTGATCTTGGTGACTTAACTGAAGTATATGAAATCATATTATCCCGTCTAGGAGGAGTTTCTAAATGAAAAAAGTGAAAATCTACGTAACACTTCGCGAAAGCGTGTTAGACCCACAAGGCTCAGCAGTAAAAGGATCCCTGCACACAATGGGATATAACGAAGTAGAAGATGTTCGCATTGGTAAATATTTAGAATTACAAATCGATCCTTCTGAACGAGACATCGATGGCATTGTAAAAGAAATGAGTGAAAAACTACTAGCGAATACAGTAATTGAAGATTACCGTTACGAAATCGAGGAGGCTAACTAAAGATGAAATTCGCAGTACTCGTATTTCCAGGATCGAACTGTGATTTAGATATGTATCACGCGATTCAAGACGAACTCGGTGAAGAAGCAGAATACGTTTGGCATGATGCAACAGATTTAAGCGGGTATGACGGTATTTTATTGCCAGGGGGGTTCTCTTATGGAGATTATCTTCGCTGTGGTGCAATTGCTCGTTTCTCAAATGTAATGGCTGAAGTCGTAAAAGCTGCAGAAGCTGGTAAGCCAGTACTTGGTGTATGTAATGGATTTCAGATCTTAACAGAAGCAGGGTTACTTCCTGGAGCTTTGTTACGAAACAAAAATCTTAAATTCATGTGCCGTACAGTAGATTTAAAAGTAGTAAACAATAATACATTATTTACAAACCAATATGATTTAGACGAAGTTATTCAAATACCAATTGCACACGGTGAAGGAAATTACTATTGTGACGAGGAAACTTTACAGCAACTAAAAGACAACAACCAAATTGTTTTTACGTATGCAAGTGAAAATCCGAACGGTAGTTTAGAAAACATCGCTGGTATTATCAACGAAAAAGGGAATGTTCTTGGTATGATGCCTCATCCAGAACGTGCAGTGAATGAATTAATCGGTGGCGCAGATGGTCTTGCCGTATTCAAATCAATTGTCAAACAGTGGAGGGAATCATATGTCAACCAAGCTTGAACCAACTTCTGAGCAAATTAAAGAGCAAAAGCTATACGCACAAATGGGCTTGTCAGACGAAGAATTTGCTCTAGTAGAGAAAATTCTAGGACGTACACCAAATTGGACAGAAACAGGTCTTTTCTCTGTAATGTGGTCCGAACACTGTTCTTACAAAAACTCAAAGCCTGTCCTTCGTAAATTCCCAACAAAGGGGCCTCGCGTATTGCAAGGACCTGGTGAAGGAGCAGGGATTGTTGATATCGGTGATGAGCAAGCGGTTGTTTTCAAAATGGAATCACACAACCATCCTTCAGCAATTGAACCTTATCAAGGTGCTGCTACAGGTGTAGGCGGTATTATTCGTGACGTATTTTCAATGGGCGCTCGTCCTATTGCTATGTTAAACTCCCTACGTTTTGGGGAACTAGATGCATCCAAACGTGTCAAATATTTATTTGAAGAAGTAGTAGCAGGGATTGCAGGCTATGGTAACTGTATCGGTATTCCAACAGTTGGTGGAGAAATTCAATTTGATCCATGCTACGAGGGAAATCCATTAGTTAACGCTATGTGTGTAGGTTTAATTGACCATAAAGACATCCAAAAAGGGATTGCTTCAGGTGTAGGTAACACGGTAATGTATGTTGGTGCTAAAACAGGTAGAGATGGTATTCATGGAGCAACGTTCGCATCAGAGGAATTAAGTGAATCTTCTGAGGAAAAACGACCAGCTGTCCAAGTTGGAGATCCATTCATGGAAAAATTGCTATTAGAAGCTTGCTTAGAACTTGTTAAGTATGACTCTCTTGTAGGGATACAAGATATGGGTGCTGCAGGACTTACATCTTCTTCAGCTGAAATGGCTTCAAAAGCAGGTTTTGGTATAGAGATGAATTTAGACTTAGTACCACAACGTGAAACAAACATGACACCTTATGAAATGATGCTTTCTGAATCACAAGAACGTATGCTAATTGTTGTGAAAAAAGGGCAAGAACAAGAAATCATCGACCTATTTGTAAAATACGGTTTAGATGCTGTAGCGATCGGGCATGTGACAGAAGATAAAATGCTTCGTCTTATTCATAAAGGTGAAGTAGTAGCAAATGTACCAGCAGATGCTTTAGCTGAAGATGCACCTGTTTATCACAAACCATCTGCAGTACCAGCGTACTTCACTGAATTCCAACAGATGAAAAACGAAGAGCTAACTGTAGAAAATTACAAAGAAACATTACTTGCACTTCTGAAACAATCAACCATTGCATCAAAAGAGTGGGTTTATGACCAATATGATTACCAAGTGCGTACATCAACTGTTGTAGCACCAGGATCTGATGCAGCAGTTGTACGTGTTCGAGGTACAAACAAAGGACTTGCAATGACAACAGACTGTAACTCTCGTTATATTTATCTAGATCCTGAAGTTGGTGGGAAAATTGCAGTAGCAGAAGCAGCGCGTAACATTGTATGTTCTGGGGGTAAACCTTTAGCTATTACGGACTGCTTAAACTTCGGAAATCCAGAGAAACCAGAAATCTTCTGGCAAATTGAAAAATCAGCAGATGGTATTTCAGCAGCATGTGAAGCATTAGAATCACCAGTCATAGGCGGGAACGTATCCCTTTACAATGAACGAAGTGGTGTTGCAATTTATCCAACTCCAACAATTGGTATGGTTGGTTTAGTTGAAGACCTAGCACATACAACTACACAAAAAGTAAAAGCAGCAAGTGATTTCATCTACCTGATTGGTGAAACAAAAACTGAATTTGGTGGCTCTGAACTTCAAAAATTACAAAATAACGGTCGTATTTTTGGTTTAGCACCAACAATTGATTTAGAAGTGGAAGCGACAAGACAAGAAGCGTTATTGCATGCCATCCAACAAAATCTTGTTGAATCTGCACATGACCTGGCTGAAGGCGGTCTTGCAGTTGCGTTAGCAGAAACAACATTTGGAACTGAATTTGGTGCAGAAGTAATTTTAAGCGGTTCAGCAGTTACTGCATTATTTAGTGAATCTCAATCTCGTTTCTTAGTTTCAGTAAACAAAGAAAATGCAGATGCATTCGAAGCAATTGTTCAAGATGCAACTAAAATTGGAAATGTGTTATCTAATCCGCAATTAATCATTCGTGACGAAAATAGCGAAATCCTAATTGAGGGTTCAGTTTCAGAATTCCAAGATGCTTGGAAAGGAGCTATCCCATGCTTGGTGAAATCAGAGGCTTAAACGAAGAATGTGGAGTGTTTGGTATTTGGGGTCATCCAAATCCTGCCCAAATGAGTTATTATGGCTTACACGCTCTTCAACATCGTGGTCAAGAAGGTGCGGGTATTGTTGTCACAGATGGTGAAAAACTGCAAGCTGTTAAAGGGGAAGGCTTAGTTAACGAAGTTTTTAATGGAGATAAGTTAGATAAGCTACAAGGAAAAGCAGCCATTGCACATGTTCGTTATGCAACTGCTGGTGGCGGTGGAATTGAAAATGTACAGCCATTGCTTTTCCATTCATCTACAGGCAGTCTTTCAATTGCGCATAACGGGAATTTGGTAAATGCGAATCATTTGAAAAAACACTTAGAACGTCAAGGAAGCATTTTTCAAACTACTTCTGATACGGAAGTGTTAGCGCATTTATTGAAGCGGAGTGGTTTTGGCTCTATGAATGATCGTGCCCAAAATGCTTTAACGTTATTAAAAGGTGCTTATGCTTTTTTAATCATGACAGAAGATGAAATGCTAGTAGCTTTAGATCCTCATGGTTTACGTCCTTTATCACTTGGAAAATTAGATGACGCTTGGGTGGTTGCTTCAGAAACTTGTGCTTTCGATATCATTGGAGCAGAGTTTGTTCGTGCTGTGGAACCAGGTGAATTAATTACGATCAATGATGAAGGCTTGAAATCAGAAAAGTTTGCATACCCTTCAGAACGTGCTATTTGTACAATGGAATATGTTTATTTCTCTCGTCCTGATTCAGATATTGATGGCATCAATGTCCACATGGCACGTAAACGTTTAGGAAAACAGCTCGCAAAAGAAGTGAATATTGAAGCAGATGTCATAACAGGTGTTCCAGATTCTAGTATTTCCGCTGCGATTGGTTTTTCTGAAGAAAGTGGTATTCCCTATGAATTAGGATTAATTAAAAACCGCTATGTAGGTCGTACATTTATCCAGCCTTCTCAAGAAATGCGTGAAAGAGGCGTTAAGATGAAGCTTTCTCCTGTGCGTCAAGTTGTTCAGGGCAAGAGAGTGATAATGGTGGATGACTCAATCGTTCGTGGTACGACTTCTAAAAGAATTGTAAATATGTTGAAAGAAGCAGGTGCCAAAGAGGTACATGTTGTCATTAGTTCACCGCCAATGACAAACCCATGTTTCTACGGTATTGATACATCAACGCATGAGGAACTCATTGCATCCTGTCATAGTGTAGAAGAAATACGAGAAGCAATTGGAGCAGATTCGTTAACTTACTTATCTGTGGAAGGAATGGTTCAAGCCATTGGAAGAACGGATGAGGGCCAAAATTGCGGACATTGTCTAGCGTGCTTCACTGGTAAGTATCCTACAGAAATATTCCCAGATACAATCTTGCCACACGAAAAAGAATTGGTACATTAATTTGAGGAGGAAGAATCATGTCAAAAGCATATGAACAAGCAGGCGTAAACATCGAAGCAGGCTATGAAGCTGTACAACGTATGAAATCTCATGTTGAGCGTACAGCAAGAAAAGGCATCCTAGGTACATTTGGTGGCTTTGGTGGCATGTTTGATTTGTCCGAACTAAACTTAAAAGAACCAGTTCTGATTTCTGGAACAGATGGTGTTGGTACAAAATTAAAATTGGCATTTATGACAGATAAACACGATACGATCGGGATTGACTGTGTGGCTATGTGCGTTAATGATATTGTAGCGCAAGGGGCTGAACCACTGTATTTCTTGGATTATGTGGCTGTTGGTAAAGCTGAACCAGCGAAGATTGAACAGATTGTAAAAGGTGTAGCAGATGGTTGTGTACAATCAGGCGCTGCTTTAATTGGTGGAGAAACTGCAGAAATGCCAGGTCTTTATGATGAGAGTGAATATGATTTAGCGGGTTTTGCAGTAGGTGCTACTGAAAAAGCAAATATCGTAACAGGCGAACGCATTATAGCAGGGGATGTATTAGTTGGTATTGCTTCTAGCGGTGTACATTCCAACGGGTACTCATTAGTTCGCAAAATTGTTTTTGCTGATGCGGGCTTAACACCAGATACAGTAGTAGCAGGATTCGAAGATCTTGGTCCAATTGGCGAAGCTCTTCTCACACCAACAAAGATATATGCAAAGCCAGTGCTTGAAATGTTAAAAGAGTCTGAAATTCATGGTATGGCACATGTAACAGGAGGCGGTTTCTATGAAAACCTTCCACGTATGATGCCAGAAGGACTTGCAACGGAAATTGATTTAGGAACATGGCCTGTTTTACCAATTTTCGAATTCCTAAAACTACAAGGTAATTTGCAACAACGTGATTTATTTAATGTATTCAACATGGGGATTGGATTTGTATTAGCTGTTCCTGCTTCTGAAGCAGAGCGCGTTATTGAAATTGCTGAAGCATATGGTGAAAAAGCTTATACCATTGGTCGTGTAGTAGAAGGAGAAGGAGTTATTTTCAAAGGCGATCATGATGGGAGTTTAGCATAATGAAGAAACAGGTATCTATCGCGGTATTTGCTTCTGGGAGCGGTACAAACTTCCAAGCGATTCAAAATACGATTGAACTTGGAAAGTTAAATGCAAAAATTGAATTAGTCGTTACAGATAAACCAGGCGCATATGTGACAAAAAGAGCCGAGGAAAAAGGGATACCTGTCTTAGCGTTGAATCCGAAAGACTTTGATTCGAAGGAAGCTTATGAAATAGAAGTGTTAAAAAACCTGCAAGAGAAACAGGTGGAATGTCTAGTGCTTGCAGGTTATATGAGATTAATAGGAGAAACATTACTATCCGCATACCCTTCGAAGATTGTTAATATCCATCCATCTTTACTACCATCTTTTCCTGGAAAAGATGCCATTGGTCAAGCTATGGCGCATGGAGTGAAGGTTACTGGGGTCACGGTTCATTATGTGGATGAAGGTATGGATACAGGTACGATTATTATGCAGAAAGCCGTTAACGTGATTGAAGGTAATCGAGATAAGACAGAGCAAGCTATTCATGAAGTAGAACATGAGATTTACCCAGCTGCATTGCAATCATTATTAGATTAATAATGTGATTGACTTCGCCAGAATTTACATACCAACACAAACATTGTTGGCTTAAACTCAAGGAGGAAATTATTGTGGGAAAACGTGCATTAATTAGTGTTTCTGATAAATCAGGCATCTTAGAATTTGCGAAAGAATTAGAGGCATTGGACTACGAGATTTTATCAACTGGTGGTACAAAAAAACATTTACAAGAAAACGGAGTAACTGTTACATCTGTAGATGAAGTAACAAAATTCCCAGAAATCTTAGGGGGACGTGTTAAAACATTAAACCCAATGATTCACGGTGGTCTTCTTGCAAAATATGATGATCCTGAGCATCAAGCTCAAATGCAAGAACATGGCATTGAACCAATCGAAATTGTATGTGTAAACCTGTATCCATTCGTTGAAACAATTTCAAAGCCAAACGTTGAGTTTGCTGATGCGATTGAAAATATCGATATCGGTGGCCCTACAATGCTACGCTCGGCTGCTAAAAACCAAAAATACGTAACAGTTATCGTAGATGCGAACGACTACGAAGCAGTGCTTGCAGAGTTAAAAGCAGATGGTCAAACAACGCTTGAAACACGCCGTCGTTTAGCAGCAAAAGTATTCCGTCATACAGCAGCGTATGATTCATATATCTCAAATTACTTAACAAACTACGTTGGTGAAGAATTCCCAGATCAATTAACACTAACTTATGAATTAAAACAACCTCTTCGCTACGGTGAAAATCCTCACCAAAAAGCAGCATTTTATCAAAAACGTCTTGGATCTGATTTTTCTATCGCATATGCCGAACAAATACATGGTAAGGAACTTTCCTACAACAATATTCAAGATGCGAATGCAGCACTTCAAATCATTAAAGAGTTTAAACAACCAGCAGCAGTGGCAGTTAAACATATGAATCCATGTGGCGTTGGTATCGGTGAAACAATTGCGGAAGCATTTAACGAAGCATACGAAGCAGATTCGACATCAATTTTTGGTGGTATCGTGGCACTGAATCGTGATGTAGATGCAGAAACAGCTGAAAAACTTGCTGGAATTTTCTTGGAAATCATTATTGCACCAGGATTTACAGATGAAGCTATTGAAAAATTAACTGTAAAGAAAAATGTTCGTCTACTTACAATCTCATTTGAACAACAAAAACTTGATCAATTCAATACCGTATCTGTTGAAGGTGGTTTACTTGTTCAAGAACCAGATCGCAAAGGGTTTGACGAAGCAGAAATTACAGTAACTTCTGAACGCCAACCAACTGAACAAGAATGGGAAGCGTTAAAACTAGGCTGGTCCGTTGTAAAACATGTTAAGTCAAATGCCATTGTTGTAACAGATGACAAAATGACTTTAGGCGTTGGTGCTGGTCAAATGAACCGCGTTGGTTCTGCTAAAATCGCTCTAGAACAAGCAGGCGAAAAGGCAAAAGGAGCAGCATTAGCATCGGATGCCTTCTTCCCAATGCCAGACACAGTTGAAGAAGCTGCAAAAGCAGGGATTACTGCTATTATCCACCCAGGTGGTTCAAAACGTGACCAAGATTCAATCGATATTGCAAACAAATATGGAATTGCAATGGTGACAACTGGGGTACGTCATTTCAAACATTAATCACTTTTGGGTTTGAGGAAGCTCGTCGGTTCGCCAGGGGAAAGCGAAGCTGATTTCACTTCAATTAAAGGGGTTTGTAATATAAAAACGAGTAATAAAATAGTTTTTCAGTGTCCATAGCACTAAGTGAAAGAATATACATTCTAAAATTTCCACAAATATTTCATAAAAGGAACACGCCCGCAATTTGAGCGTGTTTTCTTACATAAGGAGGAATTCCGATGAATATTTTAGTTATAGGCAGTGGTGGTCGTGAACATGCAATTGCCAAACAATTTGCAATGTCACCTTCTGTTGAAGAAGTATTTGTTGCACCCGGTAATGATGGTATGAAGCAAGATGCAACATGTGTGAATATCGCTGCAACAGATTTTGATGCGTTAATAACATTTGTAAAAGAGCATGCTATTGATTTAACCTTTGTTGGCCCAGAACAACCACTTGCTGAAGGAATTGTTGATGCATTTAACGAACAAGGTTTATTGATTTTTGGACCAACTAAAGCTGCGTCTCAAATAGAAGGAAGTAAATCCTTTGCGAAAGAAATTATGCAAAAATATAATATTCCAACTGCGGCTTATGCTACATTTACAGATGCAGAACAAGCAGTTGCATACATTCAGAAAATGGGTGCTCCAATCGTTGTGAAAGCAGATGGACTTGCAGCTGGAAAAGGCGTTATTGTTGCAATGAGTGAACAAGAAGCAATCGATGCAGTTCGTGATATGATTGGTAATCAACGATTTGGTGAATCTTCATCCAAAGTTGTGATTGAAGAATTTTTAGATGGTGAAGAATTTTCCTATATGTCATTTGTTCATAATGGACAAATTTATCCAATGGTCATTGCACAAGATCATAAACGAGCATATGACGGAGATCAAGGACCGAATACGGGAGGAATGGGAGCTTATTCACCAGTACCACAAATTCCTGATGAAGTGGTGCAACGTGCATATAACGAAATTGTTGTACCAACCGTTCAAGCGATGTCAACAGAGGGAACTCCTTTTACAGGGATTTTATATGCAGGATTAATCTTGACGAATCAAGGTCCAAAGGTAATTGAGTTTAATGCTCGTTTTGGGGATCCTGAAACACAAGTAGTATTACCAAGAATGTCATCTGATTTTGGAGAATTCATGATGGCATTAATGCATGAAAAGCCATTTGATTTATCATGGTCTGACGAAGCGGTGTTAGGTGTAGTTATAGCTTCTGATGGTTACCCTGGCGATGTTACAAAAGGGAATCCATTACCTTCTTTAAAAAATCTTTCACAAGAATTTTCAGTATTCCATGCAGGAACAAAACTCCAAGATGATCAATATGTAGGTAATGGTGGTCGTGTTTTATTAGTAGCTTCAAAAGCGCCAACATTAAAAGAAGCACAAGAAAAAGTTTATCAAGGATTAGAAAAAGAAGAATGGAATGGCTTTTTCTATCGTAGAGATATTGGTTGGAGAAATATAAAAACAGACCAAGCTTGAGGTTATATTAAATAAAAACTGCCCGAATAATTTTCGGGCAGTTTGCATCATGATTGTCCTGTCGTACCTTTAGGTTTAGATTGCTGGTTCGAATTCGATTGTTGCTTATTCGTTTGCTGATTTGAATTTGACTGTTGGTTAGTATTAGATTGTTTATTTGAGCCGGCTTGCATATTAGCATTATTTTGCTTTTGCTGATTTTGTTGGTTTTGTTGATTTTGTTGGTTTTGTTGATTTTGTTGATTTTGTAGGTTTTGTTGATTATTTTGATTGTTTTGTTGCTGGTTACCTGATGTGTTTGATGAAGAAGTATTTGCAAAGTCCTTCATCAATTGTGCAACATCAGCTATAGGATTAGTATTAGAGCCTGATCCCGTACTAGAAGAAGAGCCAGAAGAAGAACCTCCTCCATTCATACCACCCATAACAGCTGAAGCAACAGCACCTAATCCAGAACCAGCTGATGAGGAGTTAGATGAAGAACCGGAAGAAGAGCCAGAAGAAGAACCTCCTCCATTCATACCACCCATAATAGCCGAAGCAACAGCACCTAATCCAGAACCAGCTGATGAGGAGTTAGATGAAGAACCGGAAGAAGAACCAGAAGAAGAACCAGAAGAAGAACCTCCTCCATTCATACCACCCATAACAGCTGAAGCAACAGCACCTAATCCTGAACCGGCTGATGAGGAGTTAGATGAAGAACTAGATGAAGAACCAGAAGAAGAACCTCCATTCATACCACCCATAGCAGCCGAAGCGGCAGCACCTAATCCTGATGAGCCACCTGAAGAGGAGCTGGAATTGCTTGATTGAAATTCATTGAAAAGAGAAGTTAATGAGTTGTTCAAGATTGCTTTTGTAGGACAATATTTTAGAATACCTTCTGCCATTTTCATGGCTCCTAAAATAACCATTGCCCTACCTCTCATACAATCAGGTTTACGAGAGAGTTTAGCAACACCAAACGCTGTCATAGTAGCACCACAGGCGAACCGAGAAAAAGCATTCCGAGTACTTAAATTTTCATCTAATGGCATTAATTTAACCTCCAGTTGAAATAGTAATTATTCAAATCATAATGCTTTGCTTTCCTAAAGTGCTATGATACGATATACCTTATAATACCAAAAATACAAATTGAATTTTTTTCAATTACAAAATAATCGTGCCAAAAAAGCACACACTTTTAAGAAAGGAGATGGATGCAATGCTTGAACCAGCATGGAAAATTGGAGAAATACGACAACAAGTAGCTGTAATAGACGGAAAGGTAGCACCCAGTATTGTAATAACTAATGCTCGTTTTTTACATAGCATGTATAAACGATGGATGCAAGGGAATATCTGGATTTTAGGGGATCGCATTGTTTATGCAGGTCCTAAAATGCCCGTTAATACAAAGGGGACGGAAATCGTAGACGCAAAGGGACAAACAATTGTTCCAGGCTATATCGAACCGCATGTACATCCATATCAACTTTATAATCCCCAAACATTAGCGGATTATTCTGCACAGCTAGGTACTACTACTTTCATATCAGACAATATGACTTTATTTTTAGAACTCAGCAATAAGAAAGCGTTTTCAATTATAGATCAACTAAAGCAATTACCATTTTCATTTTATTGGTGGGTTCGCTTTGATTCTCAAACAGAACTACTTCATGAACATGATTTATTTACCACAACGACTATTCATGAATGGTTTGAACGCAGAGATGTATTATTAGGAGGAGAGTTAACTGGCTGGCCGAGATTAGTGGCTGGAGATGATCAAATGCTTTATTGGTTACAAGCGGCAAAAGCCTATTGTAAAAAAATAGAAACCCATTTACCAGGAGCTTCTTCTCGAACATTAGCACGATTAAAACTATTTGGTGCAGATGGTGACCATGAATCGATGACACTTGAAGAAGTGGAAAATCGAATTCTTCATGGCTATGCTGTAACGTTAAGACATTCCTCAATCCGTCCAGATCTACCTGATTTATTAAAAGAAATTGTAGATAAAGATTTAGATATTTTTGACCACCTAATGATGACAACTGATGGGGCGACACCATCATTTTATGTAGATGGGATTATGGATAAATGTATTCAAGTGGCGCTTGATGCAGGTGTAGACCCAATTAATGCATACCAAATGGCATCTTACAATATAGCTCGTTATTACAATATGACGGATTTACATGGCTTTATCGCAACAGGTCGCTATGCAACATTGAATATTTTACAAGATGAATACCATCCTGTACCTTTAAGCGTTTTGTCAAAAGGAGTTTGGCTAAAACGTGATGGTGAAAAGGTTTGCTCATTAGAGGAAGTTGATTTCTCAGCATTAGGTTCATTAGATTTAGACTTTGATTTATCAGATGAAGATTGCCAGTTTTCAATGCCATTTGGTATTGAGATGGTCAATGATGTCATCACAAAACCATACAAGGTTTCCGTTCATACAAATGATGGACATTTAAGTGAAGAACATGATGAATGCTATTTAATGCTTGTTGACCGTAAAGGTAAATGGCGTGTGAATACATTAATTAAAGGCTTTGCAAACAAACTCCAAGGTTTCGCTTCGTCTTACTCTTGTACAGGAGATATAATTTTAATAGGTAAGGATGTTCAAGCAATGCTTCAAGCATTCCACGTAATGAAAGAAATGAATGGTGGAATTGTCATAGTAGAAAATGGTGAGGTAGTAGAAAAATTACCATTACCAATTGGTGGAGGCTTATCTGAAGAGCCATTAGAAAAACTAATGGAGCAAGAAAAAGCTTTAAAAGCAGCCTTAGCAGAACGAGGATATCCTCATGGAGATGCAATCTATACTCTATTATTCTTACAGTCAACACATTTACCTTATATTCGAATTACACAACGAGGTATTTTCGATGTAATGAAGAAAAAAGTCTTATTTCCATCTGTTATGAGATAGTCGTACTTTAAAGTGTTAAATTGAAATTAGTATATCTATGATGTTAAAATATAAATGATAATAGACCGTTGTCATAGGGAAGCTGCGAACTCTTTGACATGTTACAATCATGTATATTTTGTCCATCAGGGGATCATCCTACACCTTCCAATCCTGGACGAGAAAAAAGTCGTTAGGCACCCGAATAGGGAGGAGGAAATAAATTTATGCAAGTCGAAAAAATTAAAGGCCATCAAACAGACCAATTGTTCAAAGCCGTTTTAGAACTAAATAATCTTGAAGAGTGTTATAAGTTTTTTGATGATTTATGCACAATTAGTGAAATCCAATCATTAGCGCAACGATTTGAAGTAGCGCATTTATTACGCTTGAAAAAAACATATGAAACCATAAAAAAAGAAACAGGTGCATCTACGGCTACCATTTCTCGTGTACGCAGATGTTTTGATTATGGTAATGATACGTATGACGAAATGTTGGGACGTCTTTATCCAGACGAAAAACCCTTTCAAGCACCTAAATAAGACATATTTTCGTTTTGAAGAAAATAAGGATTGAGAAACTGGACAGATTCTGTTCAGTTTTTTCCTTTTTATGAAATTGCTATTGTAGATGATCATATTTAAACATCGGATATCTAAAGAGAAAACTTGCATTGCTATCTATGTTGAAGTGGAATCAACGTAGACTCCTGCAGGAAAGTATCTTAGTAGAAGTGGAATTAGCGGAGACTCCTGTGAGCTAGACGAGACCCCGGAGCAAAGCGAGGAGGCTCGTCAGTTCGCCCACGGAAAGCGGAGCTAATTCCACTTCAGACAAAAACTGATTTTTACTTTCGACTTGTTTTAAAGGAATCTATGAATAATCTAGCTATAAAACTAATTCGCGAATAGAGCCATAAGTATGATTTGTGTATACTGTTAACAGAAAGAAATATAGATAGGTGGGTAATTAATGGAGATAAAAAACTGGCAGCATGTGTTCAAGGTTGATCCAGCAAAAAATATAACAGATGAAGAACTAGAAGCATTATGTGAATCAGGTACAGATGCAATAATAGTGGGAGGAACTGACGATGTAACAATTGACAGCGTGTTAGATTTACTCGCTCGTATTCGTCGTTTCACTGTTTCCGTAGCATTAGAAATTTCTAACTTAGAATCTGTAACTCCAGGTTACGATTATTATTTGATTCCAACCGTATTAAACAGCACAGACACAGCTTGGGTTAAAGACTTGCATCATGAAGCGATCAAAGCATTTGGGGATATAATGATGTGGGACGAGCTAGTTGCAGAGGGCTACTGTATCTTAAATGGAGATTGTAAAGCAGCTAAATTATCTAGTGCAAAAACAGATTTAGATGAAGATGATGTAATTGCATATGCAAGAATGGCTGAAAATTTCTTTAGACTACCTGTATTTTATATGGAATATAGCGGCACATATGGTGATCCGCAATTAGTCAAAAAGATTAGTCAAGAATTAAAACAAACTCAATTAATTTATGGCGGTGGCATTACTTCTACAGCTCAAGCTAAACAAATGGCTGAATATGCAGATACAATTGTTGTAGGGAATATTATTTATGACGATTTAAAAACAGCATTACAAACCGTAAAAGCAGTGAAAGATATAAAATAATATAGTATAATTAAGAACAAATGTTTGTATAAGGTGGTGCGTTATGGAACAGCTAACGAAGAACTTAATCAAAGGTATGAATAAAGAACAAGAAGAGGCTGTCAAAACGACAGAGGGTCCGCTACTAATTATGGCGGGTGCTGGCTCTGGTAAAACGCGCGTGCTAACTCATCGTATCGCATATTTAGTTATTGAAAAACAAGTATATCCATCTAAAATTTTAGCGATTACATTTACCAACAAAGCCGCGCGTGAAATGAGAGAACGAATTGATGGATTACTTGGTAATGGCACAGGAGAACGTATGTGGGTTTCAACTTTCCACTCTATGTGCGTACGTATTTTAAGAAGAGATATCGATCGAATTGGCTTCAACAAAAACTTCTCAATTCTTGATACATCCGATCAACTCACAGTGATAAAAAATGCTTTAAAGGAGCTAAATATAGACTCGAAACGATTTGACCCACGCTCAATGTTAAATGCTATTAGCTCAGCAAAAAATGAATGTATTGATGTCAAAGCATATCAAGCACAAGTAAACGAATCTAATCCTTACGAACGCACAGTAGCGCAAGTATATGAAAATTACCAAAAACGTTTGCGCAAAAATCAATCACTCGATTTCGATGATTTGATCATGCAAACGATTCGTTTATTTGAAGAAGTACCTGATGTATTGGAACATTATCAAAATCGTTTCCAATATATCCATGTGGATGAATATCAAGATACCAACCATTCACAATACCGTTTAGTGCAAATGCTAGCTAAGAAATTCCAAAATATTTGTGTAGTAGGAGATTCTGACCAATCCATTTATCGTTGGCGTGGTGCCGATATCCAGAACATTTTATCTTTCGAAAAAGATTATCCGACTGCTAAAGCAATCATGCTTGAGCAAAATTATCGTTCTACTTCTCGCATCTTACAAGCGGCTAATGACGTCATAAAAAATAACGCCAGTCGTTATCCAAAAAAACTTCGTACAGATAACGAGGAAGGCGAGAAAATTTCGCTCTGTCGCTCATATGACGAAAAACAAGAAGCTCAATTTGTCGTTAAGACTATTCAAGAGCTAATGGAAAAAGAAAATCGCTCATTAGATGATTTTGCTATTTTGTATCGTACAAATGCTCAATCTCGTGTAATGGAAGAAATGCTAGTGAAATCGAATATGGAATATACCATTGTCGGTGGCACAAAGTTCTATGATCGTAAAGAAATCAAGGACTTACTCGCATATCTACGTTTAATTGCGAATAATGATGATGATTTATCTTTAGCTCGGATTATTAACGAACCGAAACGTAGCATTGGTGCAACATCATTTGAACGAATGGCACAATTTGCAATTGATCAAGATCGTTCTATTTTCGATGCATTAAAAGAAGTCGATTTTATGGGATTATCGGCAAAAGCTACAAATGCAGCAATTGCTTTCCACACAATGATTTCAAACTTTACTAAAATGCAAGAATTTATGTCTATATCAGAACTAGTAGAAGAAGTTCTTGATAAATCAGGATATCGTGACATGTTAAGAAATGAAAAAACAATCGAAGCGGAAAGTCGTTTAGAAAATATTAATGAATTTCTATCTGTAACAAAAGCTTTCGAAGAGCAAAGTGATGATAAATCATTAGTAGCATTCTTAACAGATTTAGCATTGATTGCAGATATTGATTCACTTGATAAGGAAGACGAGTCAAAAGGTTCAATCGTATTAATGACGATGCACTCTGCAAAAGGTCTAGAATTTCCAGTTGTCTTCATCATCGGAATGGAAGAAAATATCTTCCCACACTCACGATCATTGCAAGATGATGATGAAATGGAAGAAGAACGTCGTTTATGTTATGTGGGGATTACGAGAGCAGAACAACAATTATATTTAACATGTGCGCAATCTCGTACAATTTTTGGACGCAGTAGTTTCAACCGCCCATCACGGTTCTTACAAGAAATTGGGACGGAAATACTTGATGAAATTTCTATACAAAATGGTCATTCACCTAATACAAGTAATAGTTTCGGTACATCAACACGTCGTACTTCAGGCTTTACAACACCACAAACCCGTAAAACAACCATTACACCTACGTATAAACAAACCGGTGGCGACCAAATTGGGTGGAAGGCTGGCGATAAAGCCTCACACAAAAAATGGGGAATCGGTACTGTCGTTGGAGTACGTGGTGAAGGCGAAAATACCGAATTAGATATTGCATTCCCAAGTCCAACTGGGATCAAACGATTATTAGCGAAATTTGCACCAATCGAAAAAGTCTAATCATATATGGAGGAAAAAGAATGGATAGAATTCAATTGGAAAAGCGTGTAGCAGAGTTAAATCAGCTTCTTCATGAATATGGACATGCCTATTATGTATTAGATAACCCGGTTGTACCGGATGCAATTTATGATCAACTTCTACATGAACTAATAGCATTAGAAAAAGAAAATCCTGATTTAATCTATCCAGATTCACCAACTCAACGTGTGGGTGGGGAAATTTTATCTGGTTTCCAAAAAGTTACGCACCAATATCCAATGCTAAGTTTAGGTAATACATTTAACGAAAGCGATTTGAATGATTTTGACCGTCGCGTTCGATCTGTAATCGGGGATCATTTCTCTTATGTATGTGAATTGAAAATTGACGGATTAGCTATTTCATTACGTTACGAAGATGGAGTTTTCATCCAAGGGGCAACTCGAGGTAATGGTACAATTGGTGAAGATATTACCGAAAATCTAAAAACAGTTCACTCTGTACCACTTCGTTTAAAAGAGCCAATCACAATTGAGGCACGTGGTGAATGTTATATGCCGAAACGTTCATTTACTAATTTAAATAAAGCACGTGCTGAAAAGGGCGAAGAACTATTTGCTAATCCACGTAACGCTGCAGCAGGCTCTTTACGACAACTTGATCCTAAAATTGCAGCAAGTCGTAACTTAGCTACTTTTATTTATGCGATTGGTGGCAGTGGTGAATCATATGGTTTAACAAGTCATAGTGAAGCTCTAGATTATATGGATAAGCTAGGCTTCCAAACAAATCAAGAACGACGCAATTGCAAAGACATACA
Source organism: Rummeliibacillus pycnus (assembly GCF_050459865.1). GTDB lineage: Bacteria > Bacillota > Bacilli > Bacillales_A > Planococcaceae > Rummeliibacillus > Rummeliibacillus pycnus_B. The sequence continues at coordinate 24,571 of NZ_JBCMNM010000006.1, read as the reverse complement.
AGAAGTGATGGCTTATATTGAAGAGTGGACAGAAAAGCGACCAACATTACCATACGAAATTGATGGTATTGTTATTAAAGTAGATAACTATGTGCAACAAGCTGAATTAGGGAACACAGTGAAAGCTCCAAGGTGGTCAATCGCGTATAAATTCCCTGCAGAAGAAGTTGTAACGACTGTGATAGATATCGATTTAACGGTTGGCCGTACAGGTGTTGTCACTCCTACAGCTATTTTAGAGCCTGTACAAGTAGCAGGAACAACGGTACAACGTGCTACATTGCATAATGAAGATATTATCCGGGAAAAGGATGTTCGTATCGGAGATAAAGTCATTATTCGTAAGGCTGGCGACATTATCCCAGAAGTTGTGTCTGTATTATTCGACCAACGAAGTGAAGATATCGAACCTTTTGCAATGCCATCTCATTGTCCAGTATGCGATAGTGAATTAGTCCGTATCGAAGGTGAAGTCGCTTTACGTTGTGTGAATCCACAATGTTTTGCCCAAATTTCAGAAGGTATGGCGCATTTCGTATCACGTAATGCTATGAATATTGATGGCTGCGGTGAAAAAGTAGTAGAACAATTATTAAAATCAGAGCTTGTAAGAGACGTGTCTGATTTATATCATCTACAAGTTGAAGAACTTGTACAGCTAGATCGAATGGGTGCAAAATCTGCAACGAATTTAGTGGATGCTATTGCAGAATCAAAGAAGAATTCATTAGAGCGATTATTATTTGGACTTGGTATACGTCATGTGGGTGCAAAAGCAGCAAAATTAATAGCCGAAGAGTTCGAAACAATGGATCGATTAATGGATGTCACCGAAGAAGAATTAGTCAATGTTTTTGAAATTGGAGAAAAAATGGCGGACTCTATTGTTTCGTACTTTGATAGTGAAGATGTACAAGCATTAATCACTCGTTTACGTGAAGCTGGCGTTAATACGACTTATTTAGGTAAAAAAGTAAATGCTGAAGAAATTGACAGTGCATTTGCGGGCAAAACAATTGTGTTAACTGGTAAATTAGAACAATTGACACGAGAAGAAGCAAAAGAGAAAATAGAGGAGCTAGGCGGAAAAGTGACAGGTAGCGTAAGTAAAAAAACAGATCTTGTCATTGCCGGAGCAGAGGCAGGCTCAAAACTCACTAAAGCTGAACAACTTGGCATCGAAGTGTGGAATGAAGACCGTCTTATTGAAGAACTAACAGAGTAAAGGAGCATTCAAGACAATGAACCGACTTCGCTGGATACCAGCTATGGTTGTAACAGCTATGCTAGCAGGCTGTAGTTTACCTTCTTTGACAAAAGATTCAAAAGTTGTACAATCAACGAATTCGAAAGATAAAGAAGAAACAACAATCATTCCTAGTATGCAAATTGATAACCAATACTACCGTACACTTTTACCATATAAAGAAAGCGCAAGTAGAGGTTTAATTGTTTCAAATATTAATACAAAATATGATGTAAAAGAGGCCGAAAGTGGTCTATTACGTTTATCTCAGCAAGCATTTGATCCAGATAAATATTTTTTCCAAGAGGGACAATATTTAGATAAAAATACTGTTAATTCATGGTTAGCTCGCAGTTCCCAAGATCCTGCGGGGCTAAATCCAAAAACGACAAAAAATATGTCTCCTACAGAACGTGCAAAAACAGCGCCAATTTACTTGGCGCATATTGTAGAACAAAACTACTTACAAGAAACAGGTAAGAATAAAGTAAAACTAGCAGGGGTTTCAATTGGACTTGCATTGAATTCAGTTTACTACTACCAAAAAGAACAATATGGTGCAACCTATGAGGAAGACATTCCACAAGCTGAACTTGAAGCACAAGGCAAAAAAATCGCTTCACAAGTAGTAAAACGTTTACGTCAAATAGATGGACTATCAGAAGTTCCGATTACTGTCGGTCTATTTAAACAACAAAGCCGATCTGCCATCGTACCAGGAACATACTTTGCTTACACAAACGTTGATCAAGGTAGCGCTCAAATTAAAGATTGGAAAAAGGTTAATGAGGAATATGTTCTTTTCCCAACAAGTGAGTCAAACAACAAATACCGTGATATCAACGAAAACTTTAATTATTTCAAACAAGATATTGATAAATACTTTTCTAACTATACTAATATCATTGGTACAGGATTCTATCAAAATGATAAGATTCAAAAACTAGAAATCCAAATACCTATAAAATTCTATGGTTCATCAGAAATAATTGGTTTTACTCAATATATGGCAGGAGAAGTAATGGATCAATTCCCAAAAGGTTTACAAGTAGAAGTGAATGTTACATCTATTAATGGTCCAGAAGCATTAGTTGTCAAAAAAGCAAATACAGACGAACCATATATCCATATTTATAATGACTAAGTAAAAGAGGTTGACCCAAAAAGATGGGTCAACTTCTTTTTATTTTGGCTTTGTTACATGATATTGTTGTTTTTTTAATGTATCTTACTTGATTGAAAGGCGGTGGCTCCTGAGGGAAAATGAGCGAGGGCACTGAAAAAGTAAAAATATTGTATAGCTATCTTTGTTGATGTGGAATTAGCGAAGACTCCTGCGGGAAAGCGAGAAAGGTGAGACCCCGCAGTGAAGCACGGTACGGGCTTCCGAGGAGGCTCAACGCTCGCCCGCGGAAAGCGAAGCTAATTCCACATCACTCAGCAAGCAGATTAATACTATTAATATTTATATTGAAACACTTTTTCAGTACCTAAAAAACGAGCCAGACTTGTCCTCACTAGAGAACGGAAGTTTTTCTTAGATGAAGCTAGAGAAGCGATGTATAGTTAAACAAAGCCTTAATCTTTGAAATTAATGGCAATACTTTTCTTTGTGACGAAAAATTGTATAATTTTTAATGGGACAATTTTTTATTGAATTTATCGATATAATAATAACTAATCAACTTACATTGCGTAGGGGGAATCAAACCCTTTATTTTCAAGCATTTAAACGCGCTTTAGTGAATAGAAGTGTCTTGCGCATTTCTTTAGAATAATGATATTATTATCGGTATGGTTATTGATTTCGGAGGTGTGAAAAATGGCAAAACTTTCAAAAGAAGAAGTGAAACACGTAGCGAATCTTGCTCGCCTTGCAATTACAGAAGAAGAAGCTGAAAAATTTGCAGCTCAACTAGGTGCAATTACTGACTTCGCTGAACAATTAAATGAACTAGATACTACAAATGTAGAACCTACTACTCACGTATTACCGTTAGTAAACGTATTACGTGAAGACGTAGCAGCTAAAGGTTTAGATCGTGAAGTTATGATGAAAAACGTCAAAGAACAACAAGATGGCTTAGTCAAAGTACCACCAATCATTACAGAATAAGACTAACGTTAGGAGGGACAAGAATGTCACTATTCAAAAAATCAGCGGCAGAATTACAAGAGCTATTACATAGCAAAGAAATCACAATCGCTGACTTAGCACAAGAAGCGTACAACCGCATCGATGCAGTTGATAGCGAAGTAGGTGCATTTTTAGCATTAGATAAAGAAAACGCATTAGCACAAGCAAAAGAAATGGATGAAGTGCCATTTGAAAACCGTGGACCACTTTACGGTTTACCAATTGGGGTAAAAGATAATATCGTTACAGAAGGATTAGAAACAACTTGTGCTTCTAAAATCCTAGAAGGCTTCAACCCAATTTACAATGCAACAGTTGTAAACAAATTAAAAGAAGCTGGTATGGTAACAATCGGTAAATTGAACATGGATGAATTTGCAATGGGTTCTGCAAATGAAAACTCTGCGATCAAACCAGTTCACAACCCTTGGAACTTTGCTCATGTACCAGGTGGTTCTTCAGGTGGTTCAGCAGCAGCTGTAGCAGCAGGAGAAGTACCATTCTCACTTGGTTCTGATACAGGTGGTTCAATTCGTCAACCAGCAGCCTACTGTGGTGTTGTAGGTATGAAGCCAACATATGGTCGCGTATCTCGTTTTGGATTAGTTGCATTCGCATCTTCTTTAGACCAAATTGGACCAATTACTCGTAATGTACGTGACAATGCTTTATTACTTGAAGCAATCGCAGGCGTTGACGAACACGATTCAACTTCAGCAAATGTAGAAGTACCTCACTATGTTGACCAATTAACTGGTGACATTAAAGGACTTAAAATTGCTGTACCAAAAGAATACTTAGCTGAAGGTGTTAGCGATGCTTCACGCCAATCAGTATTAAATGCAATCGAAAAATTAAAAGAACTAGGTGCTACAGTTGATGAAGTATCACTTCCTCACTCAAAATATGCACTAGCTGCTTACTATATCTTATCTTCTTCTGAAGCATCTTCTAACCTTTCTCGTTTCGATGGTATCCGTTATGGTTATCGTGCTGAAGCAGATAACTTAGATGAACTTTACACGAAAACTCGTGCTGAAGGCTTCGGTGATGAAGTAAAACGTCGTATCATGCTTGGTACTTACTCATTATCAGCTGGTACTTATGATGCTTACTACAAAAAAGCACAACAAGTACGTACATTAATCAAACAAGACTTCGATAAAGTATTCGAAGAGTATGATGTAATCGTTGGACCAACATCTCCAACACCTGCATTCAAACTTGGTGAAAACATCGATGATCCGATGACAGTGTACGCTAACGATATTTTAACTGTTCCTATTAACCTTGCTGGTGTACCTGCTATCTCAATCCCATGTGGTTTTGACAATGGTCTTCCATTAGGTTTACAAATTATTGGTAAATACTTCGAAGAAGGCACAGTTTACCGCGTGGCAGATGCATTCGAACGTGCTACAGACTTCCACGAAAAAACGCCTCAAACTTGGGAGGTAAAATAATATGAATTACGAAACAGTCATTGGTTTAGAAGTACACGTTGAGTTAAAAACTCAATCTAAAATCTTCTCACCATCACCAAATAAATTCGGTTCAGAACCAAACACAAATACTTCTGTAATCGACCTTGGTTACCCAGGTGTACTACCTGTCTTAAACAAAGAAGTTGTCAACTTTGCGATGCGTGCTGCTCTTGCACTAAACATGGATATCAACCAACATACAAAATTTGACCGTAAAAACTACTTCTATCCTGATAATCCGAAAGCTTACCAAATTTCACAATTTGATAAACCAATCGGTGAAAATGGTTGGATCGAAATCGAAGTAGGTGGCAAGAAAAAACGTATCGGTATCACTCGTATCCACATGGAAGAAGATGCTGGTAAATTAACTCACGGCAAAAACTCTTCATTAGTCGATTACAACCGTCAAGGTACTCCTTTAGTTGAAATCGTATCTGAACCAGATATGCGTACTCCTGAAGAAGCTTATGCTTACCTTGAAAAACTAAAAGCCATTATCCAATACACAGGTGTTTCAGACGTGCGTATGGAAGAAGGCTCACTACGTTGTGATGCCAACATCTCAATTCGTCCTTATGGTCAAGATGAATTCGGCACAAAAGCTGAATTGAAAAACTTAAACTCATTTAGCTTTGTACGTAAAGGTCTTGAATATGAAGAACAACGTCAAGCTGCAGTATTAAATGCTGGCGGCGAAATCAAACAAGAAACTCGTCGTTTTGATGAAAAAACAGGTAAAACAATTTTAATGCGTGTTAAAGAAGGAACAGATGATTACCGTTACTTCCCAGAACCAGACTTAGTTGATATCGTAATCGACGATGCATGGTTAGAACGTGAAAAAGCGATGATTCCAGAACTTCCTGATGCTCGTAAAGAACGTTATGTAACTGAATTCGGCCTACCAGCTTACGATGCACATGTATTAACACTTTCTAAAGAAACAGCTGATTTCTTTGAAGCAACTGTAGCTGCAGGTGCGGATGTAAAACTTTCATCTAACTGGTTAATGGGTGAAGTTTCGGCTTATTTAAATGCTGAACAAAAAGAACTTTCAGAAACAGCACTTACTCCAGAAGGACTTGCTGGCATGGTGAAATTAATCACTGCTGGGACAATCTCTTCTAAAATCGCTAAAAAAGTATTCCAAGAACTTGTTACAAATGGCGGCGACGCTGAAAAAATCGTTAAAGAAAAAGGCCTTGTTCAAATCTCTGATGAAGGCGCACTTCTTAAAATGGTTACAGAAGTTCTTGATAACAACGCTCAATCAATCGAAGACTTCAAAAACGGTAAAGACCGTGCAATTGGCTTCTTAGTAGGTCAAATTATGAAGGCTTCTCGTGGACAAGCTAACCCACAAATGATTAACAAACTTTTATTAGAAGAAATCCAAAAACGCTAATAAAAAGGTTATCTAAAAGGAAAAACCAACAAACTACATTGTTTGTTGGTTTTTTTTACAATAAATATAGAGAAATAAGCTAGTTGATTTGCACTGCTTCCTACGTGTTGCTAAAGTAGAGGAGCTCGACTGTCCCGCTTTTCCTCAAATTTAAGAAATCCGTTTCTTATTTCGGAGTGATAGTCCAACTCCAAACACCCCTGCTATAAAGGAAACAGCTGAGATAGTGTAATAGAAAACATGTCCACCATAAGCATTATAGATAAACCCACCGACTGAAGAAGAAATAATCCCTGAGATTCCAAAGAACAGTAACGCTAAAACAGTTTGTCCAGTAGCTCTCCATTCTCGAGGAACTATTTGATACAAATATTGAATTGCGGCAGTGTAATAGATTGGGAATGTGAACACTTGTAGACTTTGAATTACTGCTAATAAAACAGGGCTGTCTACTAAACCTGATAAGAAAAAGCGAAGCGCATAGAAGAAGATGGCAATCGTTATAATTAGTAATTCTTTTCCCTTACGTAGCCATAAATAGCTTAGGGCAAATACAATAATCTCAGTAGCTGCCGAGATGAAAAATGCAATTCCAACAAGTGATGTATCTCCACCTAATGTATCAATATGAATACCTAAAAAAGTATCATTCATACGTGCAGGAATGGAACTAATGAAAATTAATATTAAAAATAATATCATTTCTTTATTCGTTAAAATCTTTTTCAAACCATCAATTGTAACGGGTGTTGAGGAGGTTGGTGCATCAGGGAGCTTCCACATAATGATGAAGCAAATGACACCAAGGAGCACAAAAAGAATAGAAATACTATTCATACCAAACCACTTCATCACATAGCCAACAACTAACGATAAAACTGCATAACCAAGTGCCCCATATGTACGTACAGAACCATAACTAGTTCCTGCGGCTTCGGTCATTGTATAGTTTAAGCTTTCAGTTAAAGGATCTAGTGGCATTAAAAAAAAGTAAACTAACATTGCTGCAATAACTAGCCCCCAAAAGCTACTCGTATTAAATAAGGCAAAACCGCAAACTGCAGTCAAAAATATTAATAGAAGCATAACTTTTCTCAATGTCTTTGTTTTATCACTAATCATTCCCCATAAAGGCTGTGCGATGATGGTAACAAAACCACCTGCCCCAATAATTAGTCCAACCTCGCTTGTCGTTAAACCCTGTCCTTTTAAAAATACAGGTAAGAATGGAATGAAAAGAGCTAATAAACCAAAAAACAAAAAGTTGTGTCCCTTTAAAAGACTTTGAACATTCAACGAATTTCAATCCTTTCCTTATTTCAATGAATAATATTACAGAAATATAAGTTCATAAACAAATGATGGAATTTTCTAAATTCTAGGTTTGTATTTTTGCGAAAAAAAAGAGAACCTATTACACTGATATTAGGAGGAGATTGAATATGAAAACAGAGCAACAATATTTTGAAGAAGGCTTATTGATTAAGGATTATATGGAGCAAATGACAACATTAAAAGAGGAAAGTTTTACTGTATATCATCAATTTCAAATGCCACATGATGAAAACTTTCTATCTTTATTGAACGAGAAGAAACCACATATTTTAGCAATTACCGAAGATTGGTGTGGTGATGCGATGATGAACAACCCTATTGTTCGTCGTATTGCTGAAGAAACAAATTTGGAAGTACGAGCAGTATTTCGTGATCAAAATTTAGAATTAATGGATCAATATTTAACGAATGGTGGCCGCTCTATTCCGATCTATATCTTCTTAAATGATCAAGGTAATGTAATTGGTAAATGGGGGCCACGTGCACCGCAGCTACAGGAATATGTTTTAGAAAAGAAAAGTGAGCTCCCTGCACAAGATGATTCAACATTTGCAGAGAAGCAAAAAGCATTATTTGCAGGCATTATAAAGGAAAATACAACAAATGAAAAATTCTGGGGATGGGTTTACGAAGATATTAGTAGAGCACTCATTTTAGCTCTTTCGTAAAATGGACATTTGCAGTACATGACTACTTCGGTATAAAATATATGAAGGTCCTTAATTCATACGAATTCAATTTAATGGCTGCCTCAGCATAAACTATATGAGACAGCCTGTTTTCTACTTTATTCAAAGCTAGGAAACCATTTTGTAAAGAGTTCGTTATCATATATTATAAATATCAAGAGTAGGAAGGTATAACTATGAAGCGAGCACGTATCATTTATAATCCAACTTCAGGTCGTGAGATTTTCAAAAAGCACTTACCTGACGTATTAGCAAAATTAGAAGTTGCAGGCTATGAAACATCTTGTCATGCTACAACATGTGAAGGCGATGCAACTACTGCTGCTAAAGATGCAGTCGAAAGAGAATTTGATATTATCATCGCTGTAGGTGGAGACGGCACTTTAAATGAGGTCGTCGCAGGTGTTAGTGAATTTGAACATAGACCAAAAATCGGATTAATTCCGATGGGGACTACAAATGATTTTGCACGTGCAGTCCATATTCCACGAGACATTGACAAAGCGGTTGATATTATTATTGCAGGTGACAGCATTCCTGTAGATGTCGGTCGTGTAAATGATCGTTATTTTATCAATATTGCTGGTGGGGGTAGAATTACCGAGCTAACCTATGAAGTGCCAAGTAAACTAAAAACAATGTTGGGACAACTTGCGTATTATTTGAAAGGTATTGAAATGTTACCGTCCATCAAAGCAACAAAAATGCGTATTGAATTTGACGGAGAAGTTTTTGATGATGAAGCCATGATGGTATTAATCGCATTAACAAATTCTGTTGGTGGATTTGAAAAGCTTGCACCAGATGCAAGTCTCAATGATGGATTATTCTCTATTTTCATTTTGAAAAACTGTAATATAGCAGATTTTGTGAAAATCGTAACGCTTGCAAGTAGAGGAGAACATATGAAGGATCCTCATATCATTTATGCTAAAGCAAGCGAGATTAAAATTACTTCAGATGAAAAAATACAGCTGAATTTAGATGGAGAATATGGTGGGGATGCACCAGCAGATTTCAAAAATTTAAAACGTCATATTGAGTTGTTTGTACCAATTAATGAAATACGTGAAATAGATCGACCTAAAAATTAATAGGATATAGTAAAAGGCTAGAAAGTGTATGAAGCACTTTCTAGCCTTTTTTGTGTTTAAAAGTAGCTCGCTTAGGCTAATGATTAAAATGTTACTTTATTCGGTATAACTAGCAATCATATTAGCCATATATGAATCATCAGCTAGTAATGCAGATGTGATTAATAATGCTTCTGCTAATTCTTTATTAGAAGCATTTTTGTATGGACATCTATGCAATATGGGCAAAGTGTTGCATGAGCAACATCAACTGCGATAATTCCTCTAAATTTAGTAGAAAAGAAAAAGGTACCTTCTTTTAAAGTAGTGTTGCTAAAGTGAACATAATTAATAAAAGCCTCAGCTTCTTTTCAAGCTACGCTAGATTTTTTAAATTAGAGCCTTCATAAAATGCATCATCTGCATTATCTTTGAGTGCTTTGTCCATATTAGTACTATGCGTTATTGCACCACCAGCTTCTATTGCAGTGGTTACATAAGCATCTTCCCTTAATTCTTGAAGTGAAGCACTAAGGTGTTCAGCTTTTAAAGAATAAAGAAATTGATCTTTGAAATGCAGGACTACTGTTAAAGTAAAGATGTTTTAATGCTAAAGCATTTTAAAGGTAGATGACACATAAAAAAGGATGTTGAGCTTTTTATCATTACACAATGGAATCTCATAAGAAATGAAACTTAGTTTATGACTAAGGAAGGAGAGAACGCCGTGTATAAACAACATGAGAAAAAGTTGATTTGTACTAGTTTTATTGTTGCAGGGATTATGTTGATATCGATCCTTGGGAGAATTTTTGGACATTAAGGAGGTTTAAGGATGGTTAATGATCATGCGGTGTTTTTTAGCCGCCTATTAACGGAGCTTACGTTAACATTTCATATTATTTACGCCACAATTGGTGTCGGTGTTCCACTCATGATAATGATTGCTCAATGGATAGGTATCAAAAAGAAGGATGAGCATTATATTTTGCTAGCTAGACGTATTGCAAGAGGTTTTGTCATTACTGTAGCTGTGGGTGTTGTGACAGGAACAGCAATAGGGTTACAATTATCGCTTTTATGGCCAAATTTTATGCAGCTAGCTGGTAATGTCATTGCATTACCACTCTTTTTAGAAACCTTCGCCTTCTTCTTTGAAGCCATTTTCTTAGGAATATACTTATATACATGGGATCGCTTCGAAAATCAAAAGAAACATCTTTTATTATTAATACCGGTAGCTGTCGGTGCTTCCATGTCGGCGATTTTTATCACAATGGTGAATGCATTTATGAATGCGCCACAAGGATTTGAAGTCATAAATGGCCAAATAGTAAACATTCAGCCGCTCGTAGCTATGTTCACCCCAGCAATGCCAACAAAAGTCGGGCATGTGTTACTAACAGCTTATATGACCACTGCATTTGTGTTAGCAGCAATTGCTGCTTTTAGAATGATAAAAGGCTCTAACCATATTTATCATAAAAAATCATTGTATCTATTTATGAAACTGGGCTTGGTGTTCTCCATCGGAACAGCTGTTGTGGGTGATTTCTCTGCAAAATATTTAGTAGAATATCAACCAGAAAAATTAGCTGCTGCCGAGTGGCATTTTGAAACAGAAAAAGGTGCTTCACTACTAGTATTCGGTCTTAGAGATGGAGAAGATGTCAAATATGCCATCCGAATTCCTTATGCTTTAAGTATTTTAGCGCACAACAATCCATTCGCAGAAGTGACAGGGTTAAATGAGTTCCCGGAAGACGAAAGGCCACCACTTTATATTCATTTCTTGTTTGATTTAATGGTTATGATTGGTTTCTTTATGGTAGGCGTATCTGCCGTTTATGTGATTGGTAAAATTAGAAGATGGCGTTTTATCCATTCAAGATGGTTCCGGTGGGTTGTAGTTGCTGGTGGACCTCTATCTATGATAGCAATTGAAGCTGGATGGTGGTTAACAGAAGTAGGGCGACAACCGTGGATTTTAGTGAAGTATATGAAAGTTGCAGAAGCAGCAACCTCTAGTCAGCATGTGGATTTAATGTTACTCCTCTTTTGCCTAGTGTATTTGATTCTTGGAATCGGAAGTGTTGTAGTACTTCGTCGAATGTTCAAAAAGAATCCGATTGAACGGGAAATTGCAGATCGTCATACTGAAAAGGGTGGTGGTATTTCATGAGTTTAGAAGTACTAGGAATCTCCGTATTGTGGCTATTCTTATTCGGTTATGTCATCATCGCTTCGATTGATTTTGGTGCAGGATTCTTTAATGCGTACAGCTTGCTAATCGGGAAGAAGCATATTTTAACAAATATTATTCAGCGCTATTTATCGCCTGTATGGGAAATTACCAATGTCTTTTTAGTTTTCTTCTTTGTAGGGATGGTCGGATTCTTCCCTAAAACAGCATACTTCTATGGCACAACTTTACTGGTTCCTGCAAGTATTGCGGTTGCTTTACTCGCTATTCGAGGAAGCTACTATGCATTTGAATCGTATGGTACGAGGGGACATAGAGGCTATTCCTTCATGTACGGAATGTCGGGTTTATTAATACCGGCAGCATTATCCGTCGTATTGACCATTTCTGAAGGTGGTTTTATCAACATAATCGATAATTACCCTGAACTGGATTATGGTGCATTATTTACGAGTTCCCTTACATGGAGTATCGTTTTGTTAGCATTAGCTGCAGTTCTTTATATTTCAGCAACGTTTCTTACTTGGTATGCCCATAAAGCTGGAGATAGAGAAGCGACGAAGTTATTGCGAAAATATGCGCTTATTTGGTCAGTACCATTAGCGATTTCAGTAATCGGAATTATGGTTGAATTACAAAAGCACAATATCGAGCATTTTAACAGAATGGTTGATGTTTGGTATCTGTTTGCGATTTCAGCTGTTATGTTCGTTATTACCGTTTGGTTTATCGGTCTTAAACGTAATTACGGCCTTGCAGTGTGGCTGTTGATCGGGCAGTTTGCATTCGCATTCTTTGGGTATGGCATTTCACATTATCCGTACTTACTTTATCCATACCTTACTTTATACGATTCCTTTACGAATCAGGCAATGGCGATTGCTTTAGTTATTGCTTTCGTTCTAGGGTTATTGTTACTCATACCATCATTGTTTTTGGTTCTAAAATTGTTCTTGTTTGATAAGGATTATGTACGAGGTAAAGAAGACCACCATGCTTAAAGGGGGAAAAGCCAAATGGAAAAAATCCTTATTTTTTATGGACCATTTATTGTAGTAATTGTCTCAATTGTCATTGGCTTTTACGTCGCTTCAAAAGATGGAGCAGTTACAAGGGATGAGAAATAAATAGTTCTGAATCCAAGGGCAATTAGAAGCTCTTGGATTTTTTCTTTGCTTAGGTCATGATACAATAGAAGGACTGAAACGGAGGATGCACGAATGACAGCACCAGTAAAGAAAAATGACCGATTATCGGTTTATATAGAAGATTTAACACATGACGGGGCGGGTGTCGCAAAAGTCGATGGCTATCCGCTTTTTATCCAGGGTGGACTGCCTGATGAACAAGTAGAAGTCCATGTCTTAAAAACATTAAAAAATTATGGGTTCGCTAAAATTGTGAATATAGAAGTGCCATCGAAAGAAAGAGTGGAGCCTGAATGTGGTGTCTACGCGCAATGTGGTGGTTGCCAACTTCAACATCTTTCTTATGAAGGCCAATTAAAATGGAAAGAAAAAATGGTTCGAAATGTGATGACACGAATTGGTAAAATTGATGCACCTGTTCATCCAGTAAAAGGAATGGACAACCCGTGGAATTATCGTAATAAAGCCCAAATCCCATTTGGCTTAAATGGTGATGTGCCAATCGCAGGGTTTTACAAAACAAAATCCCATGCCATTGTCGATACAGACCGCTGCCGTATCCAAACACCAGAAGCTGATGCGGTTTTAGAAGGCTTAAAACCACAACTTTGGAAACTAGGCATCAAACCTAATAACGAAGAAACAAAACAAGGAATGCTACGTCACGTCGTTGTTCGTAAAGCACGTTCAACAGATGAAGTAATGGTTGTACTTGTTACGAAAAAGCGCAAATTCCCACAAGCTGAAGCAGCAATTGAGCTTATTCGCAAACTTGTACCAAATGTAAAATCCATCATGCAAAATATTAACCCAGAAACAACGAACGTCATCTTTGGTAACGAAACCATCAACCTTTGGGGACAAGATACGATTGAAGACCATATCGGCGATGTACGCTTTGAAATTTCAGCCCGATCATTCTATCAAGTAAACCCAATCCAAACAGAGGTATTATACAAACAAGCATTAGACTACGCGCAATTAACAGGCAAAGAAACAGTCATCGACGCATATTGCGGAATCGGTACCATCTCACTATTCATGGCGAAAAAAGCAAAATATGTTATGGGTGTCGAAATCGTCCCACAAGCGATTGAAGATGCTAAACGAAATGCTAAACTAAATGGCTTTGATAACACTTACTTCGAAGCAGGACCAGCTGAAGATGTTATTCCACGCTGGTACAAAGAAGGCAAAACTGCTGACGTCTTGATGGTCGACCCGCCGAGAAAAGGTTGCGACGAAGCACTATTAAAGACGATTTTAGAACAACGTCCAAAACGCATTGTTTATGTATCATGCAATCCATCCACATTAGCAAGAGATTTACGAATTCTTGAAGATGGTGGGTATAAGACGCAGGAAGTGCAGCCAGTTGATATGTTTCCACATACGGCTCATTGTGAAGCGGTCGCGTGGTTGGAGTTGGTATAATAGAAAAGCAGTTGATATAGAAAAAATCTATACCATCTGCTTTTTTGTTTATAAAAATACCATTCCGGACAGATTTTCGTTAAAATAAAAATTGTCGATTTTCACAAATTATAAATGTCCAAATGTACTTGTGTTTGATAGTAAGTTATTAAGCATGATATAAGTGTAAAAGAAGTGGAACATTTGTCTTTATTATATTTTTTAACCGAGAGTTTGAAGTTGTATCCATAGTGAGAGGAATTGAGTTTGAAATGATAGATAATTTTTGGCGTGATTTACCACGACCATTTTTTGTACTTGCACCAATGGAAGATGTGACAGATGTTGTTTTTCGTCACGTAGTAAGTGAAGCCGGTCGACCGGATGTATTTTTCACAGAGTTTACAAACTCGGATAGCTATTGTCATCCAGAGGGCATGAAAAGTGTGCGTGGCCGTTTGCTGTTTACAGAAGATGAACAGCCAATGGTGGCACATATTTGGGGGGATAATCCCGAATATTTCCGTCAAATGAGTATTGGCATGGCAGAGCTAGGTTTTAAAGGCATCGATATTAATATGGGCTGCCCTGTACCGAATGTGGCATCGAGAGGGAAAGGTAGTGGACTTATTCTGCGTCCAGACGTTGCTGCAGAACTTATTCAAGCAGCAAAAGCGGGCGGACTGCCTGTCAGCGTAAAAACACGACTGGGCTATAAGGATGTAAATGAGTGGGAGGAGTGGCTAACGCATATTTTAAAACAGGATATTGCGAACCTTTCTATTCATTTACGTACAAGAAAAGAAATGAGCCAAGTAGATGCGCATTGGGAGCTAATTCCGGAAATTAAAAAATTACGTGACCGTATCGCACCAAATACGCTACTAACAATCAATGGAGACATTCCTGACCGTCAAACTGGGCTTCAGCTTGCTGAACAATATGGTATTGATGGCGTTATGATCGGGCGAGGTATTTTTAAAAATCCTTTTGCTTTTGAAAAAGAGCCAAAAGAGCATAGCAGTAAAGAATACCTTGATCTTCTAAGACTGCAGCTTGATCTTCAAGATCAATATGCGGAAGCACTTCCACGTTCAATCACAGGGCTTCATCGCTTTTTCAAAATTTATGTCAAAGGCTTCCCTGGAGCTGCTGAATTAAGAAATCAATTGATGAACACGAAATCAACAGATGAAGTGCGTGCATTGCTTGATAACTTTGGAAAAGAATGTTGATAGGACAGGGACAGTGAAATGATGTAACTCTCAAAAAGTTAGAGAAAAATGAATACATTAATGTAATAATCCCAGCAGTACACTTGTGTTGCCACATACACTTACCACATTGTGAGCGGTTACGTGGTTAGTTATTGTAATTATATTAAAAGAACGAATTCCGATTGGTGGAATTCGTTCTTTTTTGCTTGTTAATGAGAATATATAGCTCAATTCATTATAGGTAAAAGCTTATAAATGTGAAAGGAAATGAAGAATATAAAATAAATTTTTTGCTCAGTGAAAAATTGAAAGGAAATGGAAACCCTTTTGTTGAAATAAGTGAATATTTCGACAAAAAACAGAGGTTGGTGAATAGACATTGGTTTTTAAAGATGCATATATAAAAGAAGTAACTATTTTTAACCATATTGGAAATAAAATAAAAACAGAAGACAGAGAGATTAATATCATTGCTAGATTAGAAGAACCACTTGTCGTAGTTTTAGGATCGGTATTGGATGATGAGGAGTGCGATGTACTAATTCAGATGGCAAAAGACCGACTTCAGCGTTCAAAAATCGGAGGAACCCGAGAAGTCAGTGATATACGAACAAGCAGCGGTGCGTTTTTAACAGACATCAACAATGATATTCTTGCGAGGGTGGAAAAAAGGGTATCTGTCATTATGGGGATTCCGATAGAGAATGGGGAAGGGCTTCATATTCTGAACTACCAACCGGGTCAAGAGTACAAAGAACATTTTGATTTTTTCGCTTCTACAAGCAAAGCAGCGAGTAACAATCGAATAGCAACACTTGTGATTTACTTAAATGATGTGGAGGGGGGAGGAAGCACCTTTTTCTCAAAACTAAACTTTTCTGTTAGTCCGCAAAAGGGCATGGCGGTGTACTTTGAATATTTTTATAACGATCAAATGTTAAACGAATTAACGTTGCACGGAGGAGCGCCAGTTGTAAAGGGAGAAAAGTGGATAGCCACACAATGGATGAGAAGGCAGAAAATAGACTAAATCGACCAAGTAAACGAGTCGTTAGTCGAATCCTTTCAAATCAATAGTTTCTTGGAATTATAGAAAACTGTGGTCACATCAGGTCGTCCTTACCAAACTTTTTATGGTACATGATGGCTGTCTAATCCAAATTTATATATCGAAAAAAGCTATTCTTTCCTAGACAGATTGTGAAAGAATAGCTTTTTAATGACTATGGAATAAGTTACAAGTGAAGAGAATTGAAGTAGCTCCTTTTTTAAAAAGCAGAAAAGTGATAGACTTACCATTGACTTCCATAAAATGATGGCTCTTTTCTAAAAGATTGTTGTTTTTTAAAAGGTATTGTTAAGGCGAACTATAGAAACAAGAAGTTGATTGGAGCGAGCATCCTGGAGCGGAAATCAACTTATCACATTCTTAAATACAACAAAGTTTACGAAAACAGCTTTAAATAAAGAAAGGAGCGTCACATGATTGCATTTTTACTTACTTTAAGCCGAATGTTAAAAGCTTTTTTTATGGCGTGGAAAGATAAAGAATTTCAAGTGTTATTTGTATTAACAGGTTTAACGCTTTCAATAGGAACTACTTTTTATAGTACGATAGAAGGAATGCGTGTTATAGATGCTTTATACTTTAGTGTTGTCACATTGACGACAGTTGGGTACGGAGATTTTAGTCCACAAACGGACTTTGGGAAGATTTTTACTATTTTTTATATTTTTATAGGAATTGGTTTAATAGCTGGTTTTATTCGTAAAATCGCACTAACTATTGCATCATCAAATATCGTATCATCAGAAAGAAAGAATAAAAATAACTATGATAATTCCGGAAAGCAAAAAATTATGTAATTATTTAACCGTATCGCACCAAATACGCTACTAACAATCAATGGAGACATCCTGACCGTCAAACTGGGTACAGCTTGTTGAACAATATGGTATTGTTGGTGTTATAATCGGGCGGGGTATTTTTCGAAATAAAGAGAGCTCAATGTTCAAATTAATGTTACAGTTAGAAAGAAAATTATAAAAGTGAGTAGGCGAACAAACATGATCGAGGTAAAAACATCTCCATTAAGTGATGGAGAATTCAATAGAGGGGTATTTGCTACAGTTGATATCAAAAAAGGAGAGCTTTTACATAAAGCACCTGTAATTTCTTATCCAAACGACCAGCATCAGTATATAGAGCAAACTTTACTGGCTGATTACGCTTTTGAGTATGGGATAAATCACTCTGCTATCCTTCTTGGTTATGGAATGTTATTTAACCATTCTTATGAACCCAATGCAATTTATGAAATTAGTTTTGAAAATCACACATTTGACTTCTATGCTTATACAGATATAAAAGCAGGAGATGAAATTTTAATCAATTATAATGGCGATGTTGATAACAAAGATCCACTGTGGTTTGATCAGGACTAAATTTTAAAAAGTTGTATAAAAAGGTATTACGATGAGCTTATCATAAATAGGCATGATTTTTAGTAAGAATTACTTTCTTAACGGGACTTTAATCCATAGAGGATTAAAGTCCTTTTTGTTGAACTCATTGTATTAATGGGGCATTTTAATTCAACAATGAGTAAAGCTTTTTTGTCCTTCTATTATATCTGAAGAAGGATTTATATCCCTTTCAACGAATTAGTAAGGTTAAAACCTGGAAGTTGGTGGATGGATGAATGAGATAATAAACTATTACAATCAATTTGATGAGTGGGGAAGACTAGAACGTGAACCGATTGAATTTCAGGTGAATTGGCATTATATAAAAAAATATTTACCTCAGTCAGGACATATTCTGGATAATGGTGCTGGACCAGGTAAATATTCAATGGAACTTGCTAAAGAAGGATATAAGGTTACACTAACTGATTTAACACCAAGATTGGTCGATATTGCTAAAATAAAAGCAAATGAGCTTAATTTAGAAGGACAATTTGAAGGATTTTACGCAGCTGATGCCAGAGAACTTAATATGTTTAATGATGAACAGTTTGACTCAACATTAATGCTTGGTCCAATGTATCATTTACAGGAAGAAAATGAACGTATTAAAGCTGTTAAAGAATTAAAAAGAGTGACAAAAAAAGGTGGACTGGTTTTTGTTGCTTTTATGCCTCGAATTAGACATATCCTAACATCGCTTTTATTTCCAGAGAATTGGAGACCCAATAATAACATGGACTCCATTATCGAATTTTCTAAAACAGGTAGCTTTAGACACGCAGATGAAGGACGTTTTACAGGAGCGTACTATTTTGATATTGAAGACATTAAGCCTTTTATGGAATCACAAGGATTTGAAACAATAGATCTAATAGGTTCCAATGCAGGCTCTATTTTAAATACTGATAGTTGGGATTATTGGAGAGATAAAGGTGAACATCAAGTAAAAAAAATAATCGATTTAATAATAGAAAGAGCAACAGACCCTTATATTTTAGGGGTTTCACCACACTTACTTTACATTGGTAGGATTAAATAATCGAACTTATATATTTCTCATAAGAAAACCAGTGCCTATTATAGACACTGGTTTTTTTTGTTCAATAGTGAGTATTAAACTATTTCAAAAAGTCTGGATTCATATAACTAGGATTTGGATATTCATAAAATCCTTTTCCATTTTGTATACCTAGTCTACCTTTATCAAGAAATTCTGTTTTCAAATACTCTGCAACTTTAGCAGCTTTCTTATCCCCTGCTTCAGCTTTTGCAAGGGAAAGATTATAAGGTGTATTAATTCCGACTATATCTAAAATAGCGAATGGGCCGTTTGGAGCTCCAGTTGCAATCATCCATGTTTTATCGATAGTTTCTGGGTCTGCAATGCCATTGACTAATAGATTTTGAGCCGCATCTAAAAATGGTACTAATAATGAATTTAAGATATATCCAGGTTGTTCTTTATGGATAGGCAGAGCAACCATTCCAATAGCTTTTGCAAATTCAATGACTTCTTCAAAAACTTCTGTATTAGTACCTGGGTGTTTCATAATTTCAGCGGTATTATTTTTCCATATTTCGTTTGCGAAGTGTAGAGCCAAGAATTTTTCTGGTCTACCTGTATATTCAACGAATTGACTTGGTAACATAGTTGAAGAATTTGTTGCAAAAATTGTTTTTTCAGGTGCAACCTTCGCTAATTCTTTATAAAAGTTTGTTTTTATTTCAACTATTTCTGGTATTGCTTCAATAATTAGGTCAGCATTTTCTACTGCTTTTGCTAAATTTGAGTAGAAAGAAATGCGTCCATAAGCTGCATCAACTTCTTCTTGGGTAGCTTCTAAATCTGCTTGGTATCTTGGTTTTAAATCATTAAGTCTTTCTTTTGCACGATCTAATGCTTCATCATTAATATCATAAACAGATACATTAAATCCGTTAAAAGCAGTTTGGAAGGCAATTTGACTTCCCAAAACGCCACTACCAGCTACAGTGATATGCTTGTAATCCATTGTATTTCTCTCCTTTAAACTTAAAATTACTATTGTTATTTGATTGCACCTTTATTCTAGCACCGTATCTTATTAATGGAAAATTGGATATACTAATTAATAATTAAGTAAAACTTAAGTAGGAGAAAAAAATGAATCTTGAGCAATTACGATATATTATAGAAGTTTCAAAATCTGGTTCACTCACAATGGCCGCACAAAAATCACATATTACTTTATCTGCAATCAGTCAATCCATCTCGTTATTAGAAAAAGAATTAGGTGTCACATTATTTACAAGGTCTCGTGGACAAAGTGCAATGCCAACTGAGGAAGGAAAAGTCGTCATTGAAAAAGCAAAAGAGATTTTAGTGAAAATAAATGAATTAAAAGAGGAAGTAGACACTTATAATAATACACTTTCAGGTGAATTAAGAATTGCAACCATTCCTGGACGAATGCACTTACTGGTGGATACTGTTGCTGGTTTTAAAAATGATTTTCCAGATGTCAAAATTAAAATATCTGAGCAAGGGCCAAAAGAGATTATCGAGAATATTCTTACGGATAAAATCGATATGGGCTTAATGGTACTAAATGAAGAATATTTACCTAAAAATAGCGATCTCGTGTACGAAATGGTGTTGGAAGGGAAAATGGTTGTTGCTGTTAATAGTAAATCGAAATTATCCCGAGAAAAATCAATTACTCCAGAAATGTTAATGAAGGAAACATTAGTACTTTATGATGATGCCATTATCCAACAATTTATGGATGAAAACATTGCGAAATGTAATGATGTAAATATTCTATTTGTGACAAATAATGTTGTAGCAATAAATAATGCCATTGAAAAAGGTTTAGCCGTTACTCTCGGATTAGATTTTTCTTTTGATAAAAATCCAATTTACAAACGCAATATCGTGACAATTGATTTGGAAACCCCTGAAAATAAGCTCGTTTCTTATGGATGGGTCAGACCTAAAAACAAGCCTTCTTCTCAAATTGCCAAGACATTTATTAAAAGGTTAACACTCGATATTTAATGGTTATGCATTTCAAGAGCAGAAAAAAGACGCCAATATCAAAATATGTCATCTGTTTTAAGTCATTTCATAATGCAAAATTTATATTAAATATCCGAACATTAAATTATGTTTATTTTTTTGTGGAGCGGAAGACGGCGACTCCTACGGGAAAAGCTTGAGCTGAAAGCCCCGCAGGAACGGAGTGACGAGGAGATTGAAGCCAAGCCCGTGGAAAGCGCCGTCTGTAGCGGAACTTTAAAATCTGAATATTGGAAATTTAATGTGTTGAAATGTTCGTATTTAAAAATCGATTTATGAAATTGATTTAAATATAAAAAACAAATAATTAGGAGGCTTCTAAATGAAGAAAATTTTACTTGGTTTATTAACAATAGTACTAGCAACAGCTCTAGCTGCATGCGGGAACGGAAATGATGCGAAAAAGGATACAAGCAAAGCAACAGAAACAAAAGAAATTAAAATCGGTGCAACAGCAGGTCCTTATAGTGATATGTTGAAAAAAGCAATCGTTCCTGGACTTGAGAAAAAAGGCTACAAAGTTGAAGTAGTAGAATTCAGTGATTATATTCAACCAAACAAAGCTTTAGATTCAGGCGATATTGATGCGAACTTATTCCAACACTCCATATACTTAGAAAACTTTAACAAAGAGAACGGTACAAAATTAAAAAAATTAATTATCGTACCAACTGCACCAATGGGCTTCTTCTCGAAAAAATATAAAACAGTTGATGAAATTAAAGACGGTTCGACAGTAGCAATTGCAAATGATCCTTCAAATGAAGCACGTACATTAAAATCTTTACAAGAGCAAGGGCTAATTAAAATTAACGATCAAATCGATCAATTAAAAGCTTCAACAAAAGACATTAAAGAAAATCCTAAAAACTTAAAATTCCAAGAAATTGAAGCAGCTGGTTTACCACGTGCTGTTGAAAGTGCAGACCTTGTTGGTGTTCCGGGTAACTTTGCATTAGCTGCGGGTATGAATTTACAAGATGCTGTATTCCTAGAAAACATGCCAGACCAATTCCGTAATGTTGTAGCAGTACGTGAAGCAGATGAAAACTCTCAATTGTCTAATGATATTATCGAAGTCGTAAAATCAGCTGAATTTGAAAAAATAATCGACTCTGACTTCAAAGGTTTCGGTAAACCTGAATGGATGAAAAAATAAATTAAATACAAGTTTTTCAAAAAAGTAAGTAAAAAATAAAAAACTAAAGGGCCATCTCGATATAATGAGATGGCCTCTTTTCATTTCAATTTTCCTTCCATCTCCTGAAAACTGTGGACAAGTAAATACTTTTGGATACCTCGAGCTTGTTTAATGGCTTCTGTGGAGTAGTGTTTAAAATTTTCCTCATCCTGCCTATTAAAAGAAATCAAACTTTCAATTGAAGATGACATCCATTTTTGTGATAGTTTTGGCAGCAAAGCTTCTGCTTGTTCAAAATTCCCTAGATATGCTTCGCTATGCGCAACCATGTAACTTTGAAAAGGCTCTTTCTTAATTTGCTTTGCTTCAAATAGGGCTTGATCATAATTATTCTCAAGAATAGCAAGTATAGATGCATAATTATGTTTCACATAAGGTTGCTTATAAGTGGTGATAATATTTTGTAGAGCCACTTTTTGCTCGGATTCGGAATGATGGGCGATGGCGTATGGATAGGCATATAAGGCTTTATGTTTATTTATCTCAAGGAAGCGTTCGACTTTTTTTAGATTATTGGTCCATAAAAGAGCATTGAAGTGAGGATACATGGTGAATAAAAAAACATAAAGAAAAAGTAAAATGAAAATTCCCCATTTAGGAATATCCATTAAAAGTAAAAAGGTACAAGCAATAATTGCAAATAAATAAATGAGGGTTAATTTCCATAACTGCATGAATTTCACTCCTTTTTAACCATTATAAGTAAAATTTTCAGAAAAGTCTCATTTCGCGTATGTGCATTGTTGGAAAACAGATATTGTATTTTAATAAAATACATTATATAATCTGGTTAACGAAAAACATTGATAAACCTTGAAATAAATGGTTTAATATGTGCATTCCAAAAATACAATTGTATTTGAGTAATATATGTCTACTCCACAAACACAGATGTAGCTGACAAAAGGAGGAAATAAAATGAAGAAAATCATGATTACTGGTGCGTGCGGTCAAATCGGTTCAGAATTAGTAGCGAAACTGCGCGATGAGTATGGCCAAGATAATGTATTAGCAACAGATATAAGAAAAGCTTCAACACAATCAGGACCTTTTGAAATACTTGATGTTACGGATGCACAGCGTATGCACGAAATTGCAAAAGACTTCTCTGCAGATACAATGATGCATATGGCAGCATTGTTATCAGCAACTGCAGAAGAAAAACCATTATTTGCGTGGAATTTAAACATGGGTGGTCTAGTTAATGCATTAGAAGTTTCTCGTGAATTAGGCTTACAATTCTTCACACCAAGTTCTATCGGTGCTTTTGGTCCGTCAACACCAAAACATAATACACCGCAAGATACTTTGCAACGTCCAACAACGATGTATGGTGTGAACAAGGTAGCTGGTGAATTATTATGCGACTATTACCACACCCGCTTTGGTTTAGATACCCGCGGAGTCCGTTTCCCAGGTTTAATCTCGAATGTTACGCCTCCTGGTGGTGGTACAACTGACTATGCTGTGGATATTTACTATAAAGCAGTACAAGAAGGAAAATATACATCTTATATTGCGAAAGATACTTACATGGATATGATGTATATGCCAGATGCCTTGCAAGCGATTGTTGACTTAATGGAAGCAAATCCAGATAAATTAATCCATCGTAATGCGTTCAACTTAACAGCGATGAGTTTTGAACCAGAAGAAATTGCAGCATCTATTCGCAAACAAGTGCCTAACTTCAAAATGGACTATGATGTAGATCCAATTCGTCAAGCAATCGCAGAAAGCTGGCCGGATTCAATTGATGCAAGTGCTGCAAAAGAAGAATGGGGATTTAAAGCACAATACGATTTAGATGCGATGACAGTCGATATGTTGAAGAAATTAGAAAAAAAATTAGTTATTTAACATAAGTAGTTTTTAAAATAAAAAAGAGCACGTTGTAAGTCTCGCGTAAAGACTTACAACGCGCTCTTTTATTTTCAGTAAAATTAAGGGAGAGTAGTTTTAGTTATTGTAATTCTTTAGCTATAATAATGAGTTTTCCTTTGTCTAATTCTTTTTCAGCTGCAGCAGCTTCTTCTTTACTTAAACCAATTGCTTCCATTTGACTGCGTAGTTCGTCACCACGGGAAATCATATAATTTTTCATTGATTTGAAAAATCCTTGATCTTTCATACCTACTTCTGCTGTATCTAACGCATCTGTAATATTTTCTTCTCGTTCATCGAAATGCGCGAAAACATAAATATGATCTCGGTTGTAGCCTTGTGACTCTAATTTCTCAATTTGACTTCTTGCTTGTACTGCATTTTCCACTGAAATGTTATTCATCATTTCAATCTCCTCCTATTTTGGATTCTACTTATGGTATTCCCAAAATTAAAAAGATTAAACGTGATATTTACTTTGCATTACTTAATAAATGGATAAGAAGTAAATTGTTCAAATAAATCAATTTCATAATGCAAAATCATAAAAAATATATGAATATTAATAAAAAACTTGTATAGCTAACTTTGTTGATGTGGAATTAG
>NZ_JBCMNM010000005.1:0-47208 GCF_050459865.1 Rummeliibacillus pycnus | reverse complement strand
CAACGCTCGCCCGCGGAAAGCGAAGCTAATTCCACATCATTCAGTAAACAGATTAATACTATTAATGTTTGTATTGAAACAGTATTTTCTACATACTGTCCATTCATAAATTCTCTAAAAAATCATAAATATTAATTAGATTGATAGAAATGTCAATACTAATCGAGATTATCGTTAGGAGATTTCCTGAACATTAGCGATCCTTGAAAGAGTACTTATAACAAACAAAGGGGTTGGTTGAGTATGATGCAAACACCATTAGTATTAACAGACTTTGTAAAGAGGGCAGAACGTTATTTTCCAAAGAAATTAATTATTTCAAGAACTGCAGAAAATACTATTCATCGTATAACTTACAAGGAATTTGGACAACGTACTAGAAAGTTAGCACAAGCTTTAACGAAATTAGGCATGAAAAAAGGCACAAAAGTAGGGTCATTTGCATGGAATCATCACCGACATTTAGAAGCATATTTTGCGGTTCCTTGTGCAGGAGCAATCCTGCATATGATTAATATTCGACTATCACCTGAACATATTGTTTATATTATTAACCATGCAGAAGATGAAATTTTATTAATTGATGGAGATTTATTCCCATTAGTAGAGAAAGCAATTCCATTGTTGAAATCTGTCAAACATATTGTTGTAATGCAGGATGGACTAGCACTTCCTGAAACAGAATTGGAAAATGTTCATTCATATGAGCAATTACTTGCAGAAGCAGGCGAGGATTACGAGTTTCCTGAAGATTTAGATGAAAATATGCCTGCAGGGATGTGCTATACAAGTGCAACTACAGGATTCCCAAAAGGAGTTGTTTATACTCATCGTAGTTTAGTGCTTCATAGTATAGCGCTTGGTTTAGCAGATTCACTAGGGCTTCGTGAGAATGATGTAGTAATGCCAGTGGTCCCGATGTTTCATGTTAATGCATGGGGAATGCCGTTTGCTGCAGTAAATTTTGGGGCAACTCAAGTATTACCAGGACCAATGTTTACTCCTGCATTATTACTAGACTTAATTGAACAAGAAAAAGTGACATTAACCGCAGGTGTACCGACTATTTGGCTAGGAGTATTGAAGGAATTAGAAGAGAATCCTAGAGATATCACTTCATTACGCGTTATTGTATGTGGAGGTTCTGCGTCGCCCAAAGGTTTAATCCAAGCCTTTGAAGAAAAATATAAAGTACCTTTTATAGTAGGCTATGGTATGACGGAAACAACACCAATCGTTAGTCTCTCTACTTATACTTCTGAAATGGATCAGTGGTCAAAAGAGAAGAAGCTGGATATCCGTGCAACACAAGGCTTAACAGTCTCTTTAGTTGAAACCCGTATTGTGAATGATGATGGGGAAGTACCTTGGGATGGTCAAACAATGGGAGAGTTAACAATCAGAGGACCATGGATTGCGGATGAATACTATAATGACGAAAGAACAGCAGAAGCATTTAAAGACGGATGGCTATATACAGGTGATATCGCAGTTATGACTCCGGAGGGCTATATTAAAATAACTGACCGTGTAAAAGATTTGATTAAAAGTGGAGGCGAATGGATTTCTTCCGTAGATTTAGAGAATGCGTTGATGACACATGAAGGCGTGTTTGAAGCAGCGGTTATTGCCATGCCAGATGAAAAGTGGCAAGAAAGACCACTCGCATGTGTAGTTCTGAAAGAAGGAAGCAAAGTCACGAAAGAAGAATTGCTTACTTATTTAGAAGGTCAATTTGCAAAATGGTGGGTACCAGACGACGTTGTATTTTTAAATGAAATTCCAAAAACATCTGTCGGTAAATTCCTGAAAGCAAAACTTCGTGAGGACCTGAAGGAACAAAAGCTATAAAAGTGCCTTTTGGCTGTCAATTTGAAGTAACCGGTTGTAGCATAAACTGATCGACTATAAAAAAAGAGCGATACCATGTGAAAATAACATGGAATTGCTCTTTTTCTTTTTATGAAATATTAGTCTTCAATTAATTTACTAAAATTAATGCGCTTATTTAATGCAGTCATTACAGGAATACCCACAGCCATAACAACGAATTCACCAGCAGCTACAGTTAACCATGTAAATAGGAATGGTAAATGTAAAACAAAATTTAATTCAATAGCTATGATGAACATAGTAATCGTAAATACTAGCGTATTAAAAATCATACGTGATAGTTGCCCTTTAATAAAGCGAGCAGAGAAAATGGTAATCCCAAGTGCAAGAATTGATTGCCCCACACCAAATACTAAATCATACGTACCGAGTGGTGAGAACAAATTAGTGATGAATACACCAATTACAATACCAATCATATATTTTTTATTGAAAACAACAAGGTGATTGAACATTTCTGATATACGAAATTGGACATTTGTAAAGCCGAAGGGCGCAATAAGCATTGAAACTGCAATATAAAGAGCAGCGATAATTGCGCTGATAGCTAAAGACTTTGTCTTCATTATTAAGTTCCTCCTAGTTTTTTTAACGTGGGATGGTTTCGAACCACGATATTATTTATAAACAAAACAATATTGTAAATATAATAAATAAAAATGTCAAACCTATCATTTGTTAAATAAGAAATAAATAGGTGAAAATTTTAATTTTAAAATAATTCACAAAATAGACACAATTAACAGAAGGTAAACGAAATCCTTATACGCAAACGGTTTAGCGCATTGAAGCGTTGAAGTTCAGTCTGCTAAAATAGTCTAAAGATTCATAATATTATTGACGATTCTAAAAGCCTTCTGTAATATAACAATAATTAGTTGCTTCAGTAGATAAAAATAAAAAAGAGTAAGAAATTAAGGGGGATATTTCATGAAAAAAATGAAAAAGTATGCATTGGTTTTAATGTCAGCGATTATCGTATTAGCACTTGCTGCATGTGGTAGTAAAGATGGAGCATCATCTGATACAAAAGATGAAAAAGCAGCAGCAGACGGAAAAACATATAAAGTCGGAATTACACAAATCGTTGAGCATCCATCATTAAATGAGGCAACAAAAGGGTTCAAAGCTGCGCTTAAAGATGCTGGATTAAAAGTTGACTATCAAACTGAAATCGCTCAAGGTGATCCAAGTCTTAATACAACAGCTGCAAACAACTTAGTAGGGAGTGGAGTAGATTTAATCTTTGCTAACTCTACACCGAGTGCTCAAGCAGTAGCCGCAGCGACTTCAGATATTCCAATTATATTTACTTCTGTAACAGATGCAGTTGGTGCTGAACTGGTAAAAACAATGGAAAAACCAGGTGGTAACGTAACAGGTACTGTTGATACTCACCCAGATGCAATTCCAAACACAGTAAAATTCTTATCAGAACAATTAGGTGCTAAAAAAGTTGGTATGGTGTTCAACTCAGGTGAGCAAAACTCACGTGCACAAGTAGATAGCGTGAAGAAAGAAGCAAAAAAAGTAGGCATTACAATTGTAGAAGCGTCTGTTTCAACATCAGCAGAAGTAAAACAAGCAACTGAATCATTAGTAGGTAAAGTAGATGCATTCTACATCATTACAGATAACACAGTAGTATCTGCTCTTGAATCAGTATTAGATGTGGCAAATGACAAGAAAATGCCTGTTATGGTAGGAGAACTTGATTCAGTAAAACGCGGTGGATTTGGCGCATACGGCTTCAGCTATTACGATATTGGTTATGAAGCAGGTCAAAAAGCTGTTGAAATTTTAAAAGACGGCAAAAAACCAGCAGATATATCAGTTGCTTATCCAGCAAACTTAAAACTAGAAATCAACAAAACAACAGCAGATAAAATCGGCGTAGACATCAAAGATGAATGGAAAGCAGAAGTAGTCAAATAGATAGGAGATGATTCTATATGTTTATAGCAATTTTTGGCTCAGTGGAGCAAGGGATCATCTATGCAATAATGGCACTCGGGGTGTATTTAACATTCCGAGTGTTAGATTTTCCTGATTTAACAGTAGACGGTAGCTTTGTGACTGGCGCCGCAACAGCAGCAACGATGATTACACTAGGATACAACCCAATTATCTCCACACTATGTGCAACATTAGCTGGCTTTGTTGCCGGTTCAATTACAGGCCTTCTACACACAAAAGCAAAAATCAATTCACTACTTTCAGGGATATTAATGATGATTGCTTTATACTCCATTAATTTGCGAATTATGGGGATGACGACAGATACTGCTGTCGGGCGTCCGAATATTCCACTCGCAAACTCTGATTCACTATTCACATTGTTCTTTGGCTTTTGGGAAAAACTTGGGCTAGATAAAACTTTAAACGGTATGTTATCGAGTATGGGAATAGAACATGTTCCGAATACTTGGGGTACTATTTTTATCATGTTCATATTGACCTTTGCTATTAAATTTATCTTTGACTGGTTCTTAAAAACAGAAGTTGGTTTAGCCATTCGTGCAACAGGTGATAATGACAAAATGATTCGTAGCTTTTCTGCAAGTACAGATACACTGATTATCTTGGGTTTAGGTTTATCAAATGGATTAGTTGCATTATCAGGTGCGCTCATTGCTCAATACGGAAAATTCGCCGATGTTGGTATGGGAATCGGGATGATTGTCATTGGTCTAGCTTCTGTTATTATTGGTGAGGCTATTTTTGGCACAAAAACAATTGTCCGTACTACATTAGCTGTGATTTTCGGAGCTATTATTTATCGAATCGTTTTGGCATTAGCATTACAAGTCGAGTTTTTAGACACTGGTGATATGAAATTAATAACAGCTGTTATTGTAGTGATTGCATTAGTTGTTCCTACAATAAGAGCTAAACAAAAAGAAAAAGTTCGTATTGCCAAACGTCGAACAGAACGTGCTACCGCAGTAGTGAAACAGGAGGGGAAGTCGATTGCTTAAGTTAGAAGGAATCAATAAAATTTTCAACGAAGCAACGCCCGATGAGAAAATCGCTTTAGACAATATTAACTTAGATCTAAAAGCAGGTGATTTTGTCACTGTTATCGGTAGTAATGGTGCAGGCAAATCTACTATGATGAATATGATTTCTGGTGCTTTGATGCCCGACCTTGGCCATATTCGAATTGATGGCAATGATGTCACACGTCTTCCAGAATATAAACGTTCCCGCTTTATCGGCCGCGTATTCCAAGACCCAATGGCTGGTACAGCTCCGACGATGACAATTGAAGAAAATCTAGCAATTGCTTATTCACGTAATCAAAAACGATCTCTACGCATCGGTGTAGATAAAAAACGTCGTGAATTTTTCAAAGAATCTCTAGAAACATTAAATCTTAATCTAGAAAATCGTTTAAATGCAAAAGTTGGTCTACTATCTGGCGGTGAACGACAAGCGTTGTCACTATTAATGGCCACTTTCACCAAACCAAATATCCTTTTGTTAGATGAACATACTGCTGCACTCGATCCATCAAGAGCGGAGTTAATTACGAATTTAACAAAGCAACTGGTTGAAAAAGATAGGCTAACAACATTGATGGTAACTCACAATATGCAACAAGCAATTGACTTAGGTAACCGTCTCATCATGATGGATAAAGGGCAAATTATTTTAGAGGTAGAACCTTCAGCGAAAAAAGACTTGGAAATAGACGACTTAATGAACCAATTCCAACGTATTCGTGGAGAAAAAATGGTGTCGGACAGAACTCTATTAAGTGTTTAATATGGAATGAAAGCCTGCACGAATTTGTTGTGCAGGTTTTTCTTTATAGATTTCATACATAGTACAGGATTTGAATGAGAGGACCAGTATTTCCAAAGTCGAAAATAGACTAAATGAAGCATAGTAAAAGAATAAGTCTATCAACATATGGACGAGTGATCATCTTAAGTAAACTAATATGTCCTCAATTCTTAGCTCAAAAAATGGATCTATTAAAAAGTAACCTAGGGGGAATTTTTACTAAAGCTTCTGTTAAAACCCCTTAAATAGCTAAAAAGATATAAATTTTTCAAACTTAATATACAATCAAGGCTCTGCTGTTAAATATCCGTTATAATAGAATCAAATTAGAACATGAAAGCAAACGGATTATCTTTAGACCTCCTAAATAACGACATTTTAGAAGTTAAGATGTAATGTGGTTGCTTTTCCAAAAAAGATTAAAAATCACCGTTAGGATAAACCTATATGCAAAGCAAGGAGCTTTTATATGAATAAATTTTTGCCGAATTTTTGGAGTACAATTTTATTATTGATTCTAGGTTTTTTAACAATTGTAGGTGTTGTTGCTCAAATTGCCAGCAATCCAGATTTATATAATTGGACATGGCGTCAACTAGTTATGCTTATTGTCGGTATATTTGTCTACTTTTCATTTTCATTTTTAGGGTATTATTATTTAATCGCTCGAATGAAGAACAGAGGGATTTGTTGGGATGAAGAAGGGATATTCGTTGACTTTAGTAATCACAAAATATATTGGTATGAGATTGAGGATATACATCGCATGTACTATCCCGGAATCGGTAAAGCAACGGTTATTTCTACATCAGTAGAATACGGACAAGACATCCAAAAGCGCCTTGATAAATGGAAATCAACGGCCACAGGATACTCTTTCGATATTTTTTGGATTAGTGTGCAAAAGTCAAAAGTGATGCATGAACAGATTCTTCATGAGTTTGAACAATATAAAAAGTGTAATGCTACAGCCTAAAAAATAGCTATTCTATCTAAATAAGCCCCCAAAGAGTATAGTTTCTTTGGGGGCTTTGTTATGTCAATATATTGAATGTCTAAGTACTGATCGCTCTCTTATACTAATAATGCAAACAACGTACTATCATTATTTACCTCTTTGAATGAGAAGCCGTTCTGTTTCATGCGATCAAGTAAACCTGCGTAATCTTCAGGGTGTTTTAGTTCAATACCGACTAATGCAGGACCACTTTCTTTGTTGTTTTTCTTAGTATATTCGAATGTTGTAATATCATCTTCTGGTCCAAGTACTTGAGTTAGAAATTGGCGAAGTGCACCTGCACGTTGTGGGAAGCTAACTAGGAAATAATAGAGTAACCCTTCATGAATAAGTGACTTTTCTTTAATCTCCTGCATTCGACTAATATCGTTGTTACCACCAGTAATGACACAGACTACGGATTTTCCTTTGATTTGATCTTTGTAATAATCAAGTGCCGCAACAGATAGAGCACCAGCAGGCTCTGCAATGATGGCATGTTTATTGTATAAATCTAAAATTGTTGTACAATCTTTACCCTCTGGCACTACAACGATATCATCTAGGTATTTTTTGCATAGTTCAAATGTTTTTTGTCCGACACATTGAACAGCAGCTCCGTCAACAAATTTATCAATATGAGCTAATTCAACAGGATGATCTTGAGCAAGCGCTTCTTTCATGCTGGCAGCACCAGCAGGCTCAACACCGATAATAGATGATTGAGGCGAAAGGTTTTTCACATAAGTAGCAATTCCTGATATTAAACCACCGCCACCGATACTAGCAAAAATGTAGTCTACTGGTACTTCAATATCGTTCATAATTTCAACAGCGACTGTTCCTTGTCCGGCAATAATATCAACATCATCGAATGGGTGGATAAAAATATGACCATCCGCATCTGAGAATTCTATTGCGCTTTTCGCGGAATCATCGAAAGTATCCCCAGCTAAAATAATTTCGACGAATTCACGACCAAACATACGAACTTGGTCGATTTTTTGTTTTGGTGTTGTAGTAGGCATGAAGATATGTCCATGGATGCCTAAATGTGCACAAGCATAAGCAACACCTTGTGCATGATTACCAGCACTAGCACAAACAACGCCCTTTTCACGGGCTTCCACTTCAATTGTTTTGATTTTATAGTAAGCTCCTCGTAATTTAAAAGAGCGAACAAGTTGTAAGTCTTCGCGTTTTAAGTAAACATTACAGTCATATTTTTCGGATAAATAATCATTCTTTTGTAAAGGTGTGTGTACGACGACGTCTTTTAAAAATTGATAGGCGATTAGTACGTTTTCCACCTGTACAGTCTTTTCTTCTTGTACAGTCATATTAGAGACCTCCCACTTTCTGTAAGCATCAATTTAGTTTAACTTATTATAGCGCTAAATTTACTAAATTTTAAGTTAATTCTAAATTTTTATTTATTAAATTAAGAATTCACGACAAAAGATAACATAGTGATGTATCAGTTATAATAGAAATAACAGAAACGATAGAAAGGTCCGAGAAGTATGAACTTTTTTGATAAGATGCAAGAATTGACGGGCGTATGCTTAAATGAGGTGCAGCAAAAAGCTGTGCGCTATGCAAAGGGCCCCTTATTATTACTTGCATCCCCAGGATCAGGGAAAACAACTACATTAAATATGAAAATTGGTTATTTACTTTTGGTGAAAAAAGTACCGGCACATAAAATCTTAGCCATTACATTTAGTAAAGCTTCTGCTGTAGATATGGCTGCACGTTTTGACCAATTTTTTTCTACTATTATAAAGGATCGAGTTCACTTTTCGACGATTCATAGTATCGCTTTTCAAATTGTACGCGAGTATTTCTCAATGCATCACCAAAACTTCGAAATTATTGAAGGGAATAGTAATGGGCACTTTGATAAAAAGACGATTCTTCGGAATATCTTCATACAGAATCGCAATACTATCCCTTCTGAAGATGAAATGGAAGAACTATTTTCTTACAGTAGTTTTGTGAAAAATAAAATGGTTCCTGATGAGGAACTGGTTCAGAAGAAAATCATGATGCCTGGGTTAGTAGAAATGTATAAGCAATACGAAGCTTATAAGGTTCAAAATCCAGAGTTGGTACTACTAGATTTTGATGATATGTTGACATATGCTTATAAAGCTTTAAATGAGGATGAATCTATTCGAAATAAATACCAGCAACGGTTTGAATATATTTTAACTGATGAGAGTCAAGATAACTCGGTTATACAGCATGAAATTATCTATCTTTTAGCAGCCCCCCAATTTAATATTTGTGTCGTGGCAGATGATGATCAATCGATTTTCAAGTGGCGAGGAGCAGATGTACGAAAGCTGCTGAACTTTAAAAAAATCTATCCAAATGCTAAAACGGTAACAATGGCACAAAACTATCGATCCACTCCAGAAATTGTAGATACAGCAAATGAATTTATCAAACGCAATCGTAATCGATATCCAAAGAAAATGTTTACTGAAAATGCTTCAGGTGAATCAATCGAAATTCATAATGTAAAACGTTACGATTTGCAATTGAATTATGTTGTGGATGAATTACAAAAAGCGGACAATCCATGTGAGGTTGCTATTTTATATCGTAATAATAATTCAGCTATTCTTTTTGTTAATAAGCTTTTTGAAGAAGGTATCCCTTTTTATATGAAAGATGTTGAATTAAAATTTTTCCATCACTGGATTGTGGAAGATATCTTGAATATTATGCGTCTATCGTATAATGATTCGCGAGTAGATATTTTAGAAAAGGTTTATACGAAGATCAATGCCTATATTAAGAAAAATCAAATGGTACAATTGCAAAATCATGTGAACAAAGAATCGGTATTTGACCGTTTACAAACAATCATCCATGCTCCATATCAAGAGCAAGTGTTGAAACGGGTAAAGCAAACCATTCGCAAGCTTCAAATGCAGGAACCCTATGAAGCCATCCAAACGATTCGCCAAGATTTAGGGTATGACAAATCTCTTCAAAATGCAGCGGAGCATCTACGGATGAATGAAGAAAACTTGTTTGATATTTTAAATACATTAGAGCAAATTTCGAAAGAACTACCCACTCTCGAGTCTTTTGCCTATCGTTTAAAAGATATTGAACAGCTTATGCGTACGTCGAAAAAGTACAAAGGACAAGATGTTATTACTCTATCAACATTGCATAGTGCTAAAGGGTTGGAATATGACCGTGTGTATATGATCGATTTAATTGAAGGAATTATCCCAAATAACGAAGACATAAAAGAATATGAAATAGGGAATATCGAAGAAATGGAAGAAGCTACACGTCTCTTTTATGTCGGAATGACACGAGCGCGTCACCATCTAGAATTATTAACCTATAATGTTCGGAATGGTGCTCATGTGAAAGAATCACGTTTTGTACAAAACGTGAGGAAAATTATTGCACCTGAAGAGAATTGGGATCTGATGGAAAAGAAAAAGACCACACAACCTAAATATAGACCAATTTTAGAAAATGCTATTACTGATGAATCAGAACTAGATCTAGGTATTCAAGTAGCTCATCATTTATATGGAGTTGGGCGAATTACGAGTTTAGCTGCAGATTCGATTGAAATTGAATTTGAGTCAGTAGGAATGAAAAAGTTTATGCTTGGTTTTTGTTTGAATCATGGTTATCTAAAAAAGGTTTAAAAGAAGCATCGATGAAAAAGATATTTTCATCGATGCTTTTTTAGTTGAATCAATTTCATAATGCAAAATTCATAATTAAAATCTTGTATAGCTATCTTTGTTGATGTGGAATTAGCGAAGACTCCTGCGGGAAAGCGAAACTAATTCCACATCATGCGAAAGCAGATTTATACTATTATTAATTGAATGTAAACATTTTTTCATTAACCTAAACTGGAGTGCTACTAAGTCGAAGTGAGCTACGCGATACAGACTTCAACGAGGAAATTGAGGCCAAAAACAAAAAAATGGATTTATGAGATTGATTTAGTTGCACATAAAAAAGATATTCTAAAAGGGATAACTATCTAAAAGGAGAAATTATAGATATGTGATATTCTCTTTACCACTAAACATATAGTGAAAGATGTAGATTTAACAACTTTTTATGAAAATAAATTCTATCTACATCTATTAACGAATGGATTTTTAAAGAATTATCAAATTGGAGGGGAAAATGAATGAATGTTTTACATCAAACAAAGGTGAATTTTCAAGAGATTGTAAAGGAAGTAGTCGCATGGAGACATTATTTACATCAACATCCGGAGTTATCCTTTCAAGAAGTGAATACGTCTCAATTTATCTATGATAAACTATCCGAATTTGGCAATTTAGAGATTACTAGACCAACGAAAACAAGTGTGATGGCTCGTTTAATCGGTTCACAACCAGGTAAAGTTTTAGGGATTCGTGCAGATATGGATGCTTTACCAATTCAAGAACAAACAGGATTAGAATTTGCATCCGAAAATCCTGGTGTTATGCATGCTTGCGGTCATGATGCACATACAGCTATGCTATTGGGTACAGTGAAAATTTTGACAACAATGCAAGATCAAATTAAAGGTGAAATTCGATTTTTCTTCCAACATGCTGAAGAGACGTTGCCAGGTGGCGCAAAAGAAATGGTTGCTGCAGGTGTAATGGAGGGTGTTGATGTAGTCATTGGAGCTCATGTTATGTCGGACACACCAGTAGGGAAAATTGGAATTGTTTATGGCCCAATGATGGCATCACCTGATGGATTTAATTTAAAAATCCAAGGATTTGGTGGCCATGGTGCTTCTCCACATCAAACAGTTGATAGTATAGCTATTGCAGCGCAAGTAATTACAAATTTACAACATATCGTGTCACGTAATATTGATCCATTAGAAAGCTTCGTTATTACAGTGGGTAAAATTTCTGGAGGAGTAGCATCTAATGTGATTGCTGATTCAGTGGAACTCAGTGCAACTGTCAGAAGTTTTGGAGGAGAACTAAGAGCCAAAGCGAAAGAGCGTATCGAACGTGTTATTAAAGGGGTAACAGAAGCGCATGGAGCTACGTATGAATTAGATTATGAGTATGGATATGATCCAGTCATAACAGATCACCAAATTACCAAAGTCATCGAAGATTCAGTAAGAGAACTTTATGGAGATGAAGCGATTTCAATTCAAGGACCTAGAATGGGTGGAGAAGATTTCTCAGCATTCTTAAACGAAAAACCAGGTACCTTTTTCATGATTGGTTCACGTAATGAAGAAAAAGGAATCACATATCCACATCATCATCCAAAATTTGATGTAGATGATGATGCCTTACAATATGGTGTGAATATTTTCGTCAATGCTGCATTCAAACTACTAAAATAAAACAACAATAGCGAACTGTAGTTACGATTACTACGCCAAAATAGGTCGCAGTAACCTCCGCAAATAGTCGGGGAACGTTTAGTAACACAAAAATCATCAACAGAAAGTATAAAATTGCATAAACATAGTGCAAAAAAGGCTACCCAAACAGTTGATATAAATCTGAACTGTTCAGTAGCCTTTCTTTTCTATAAATTAAAAACTTTCTTCAAAATCCTCATGCCAACGATAAGAATACATGCGTTCAATCGCAAACCAGTTATTTTCATCTGTTGCGCCTTCGTCTCTACGCTTTGTTTCTTCTTGAAGCATCCATCCTGTTTGTGATATATGAGCACTCATAGAATTCCATTTCGCGTCTTTTACATCGCGGATATCATTGATGATATCTGGTTCACCAAGATCATCTAAAGTATTATTTGCGAATGCAACACCGTAAAGACGTGGACGATTTGCTTCTGGAATACGACGTACTGCACGGACAACAGCTCTTGCAGTTGCCTCGTGATCAGGGTGTACAGCATAGTTTGGATAGAAAGTAATGATTAATGAAGGGTTTAGTTCATTGATTAAGTTGGTCATCATTTGAACCATTTTTTCATCATCTTCAAATTCAACTGTTTTATCACGTAAGCCCATCATACGCAAATCCTTAATTCCGATGGCTTCACAGGAAGCTTTTAATTCTTCTTTACGGATAAGTGGTAGTCCTTCACGTGTTGTGAAAGGAGGGTTCCCGAGATTACGGCCCATTTCGCCTAAAGTAAGACAAGCATATGTAATCGGTGTACCAGCTTGTGCATATTGTGCCAATGTTCCAGATACTCCAAATGCTTCATCATCAGGATGAGGGAACACGACTAGTATTTGACGTTCAGGTTGTAGCATCAAAAAATCAACTCCTTCTAGTATGCAAATGGTGTTTCGCTAATTTCTAAAGCAACAGCCAACTTGCCATCGTAACCATGACCAGCCATTAATAAGCGATTTTGTTCATCTAATTCGTAGTGTGTAATACCCTGTGCATATAACCAGCCGTCATCATGTAATTTCAAACCAACACGGTGAGGTGCATCTAGCGTTACTTTACCTAATTCATAACGTAATTTTACATTACGTATAAAAGTTCCCGCATTAAACACTTTTTCATCGAAATGACTTGCATATGCACCATTCGTTGTTTCTAAGTGTATATAGACATCTTTATTCGCAAAGGAATTAAGAAGTTCTTGTAGTTTTTGTGTATCTACTATTTCCATCTAAAAGCTCCTTCCACAGATAGAATCTATTCTATAGTATAGAGAATTCTTTTTATAAAAGCGATTGCTAAGCACTTTTTAGAATAATAGAAGTCTATTTTATGCAATGGCTTTACTTAATGAATAAAAAGATAGAAGGTACATCGATTATCCAATCAATGTTTATAAACAAAGTATCTATGGGAATACTAGTGTTAGGAGATGATCAGGATGAAGCTAACCATACCAAATGTAGATGAGGAAAGTAATATTTCTAAAGCATTGATGACATCTATGATGCCTTTTTTATTTATAGCAAAAAAGGATAAGCAGTTAGCAGAAGAATTATTAGCTAACGGCTATAAATTTTTTGACTTACAGGACGAAGACCAGCAGTCAGCGTATTATGGGGACATTCATATTTCAAACATTGCATTAAATCAGCATTTTTTGCCTTACATAGAACGCCGACTTTTTCCGGATTGTTTAGAAGACGATGCTTTTCGCCGTTTTTCAAAAACTGTGCCTAAAAAAGGTGAGTTGGTTATACACGATCGACATTATACTTTTCAAATTTTAAGTGTGGACGTTGTTCTTTGTCCATTTGGAGTGGGCTTTGTGACAATTCGAATTGAATTAGGAGAAGGTTATTCCTTGTCTGAAACACTTGATTTTATGCATCATTTTCGAATCCTTGAGCCGAAATCCTTGGATGAAAGAGGAGTTCGACTGTATGTATCTTCTTTTACATTTCATAGCATAAACGATTTTATCATGCTTTATCTATGTCCAGAAATTCAGCCATATATCATTCATGATGAAATACGAAATGGTTACTATGGTAGCTTACCTTTTTTTGAAGATGAGCGAATGCTCGTTTCAAGTTATATTGAAGTAAATGAAGATCAGTTACCCATTGAACAGTTGTACCGAGCAAGTCAATTAGATGGTTATACAGAGGCTGACATACCATTGATTTCTGCAGGAAATACCGAACATATGGAAGAGTATTTAAAGACGAAGATCAATAATCGTTATATGCCAAAATTATGTGATATAACGACAGAACATGTTCAAACAACCATTGTTTTTCGGCAAGCAGATGATGTGTTGAAGGAGAAAGCCAGAGTGAGATTTATGGGAATACATTATTATAATGTATTGCTTCATTATTTTTATAAGTTAACGTTATTAGAATTATCATTCAGGTATAGTGAGTTGGCCTGGAAAAAAGACGAGATATATATTGAAAAGTTAATGACACAAATCACGATGTTCTCCTCTAAATTTTATTTTCAAGAAGTCAGTAGTCGTTCCTCGAGTCGAGAAACGGCAAAGAGGTTACGGAGTATCTTTCGAATTGATGAATTATTCGGTGATGTAGCCAAAACGCTCGACGCACTTTATGTTAATCAACAAAAGACTGCAGATCAAAGACAAAACCAATTACTATTTATCTTAACGATGTTCTCAGTTATATCTGGGATTTTTGGTATGAATCTGGTCGTTATTGAATGGAATGATCATTATGATTGGACGAAGATCTTCGGTTATTCAATATACGAATGGATTTGCTTAATAACAGCGGTAGCGGGAATCTTGATGTCTGCTGGATTGTTGTTGAGTACAATTTATACATGGGGAAGACGGAAGATTCAATATAAAAAATGGTATTAAAATGCATATTTAATTTTTGTCCTATCATAAAATGAAAAAGAAGCTTCCACCCTAAAATGGAGTGGAAGCTCTGTTTTGTTAAGCTATCATTTTCGCACAATAGCTATTAAATTTCAGTAACTGTAACTTCTGAAGCGCCGTAAACGCCTTCTGCACCATGCATAACAGGTCCTACAAATTGGTTTAATTTCCAACCATGAGTAATGGCAGCGGCAACAAATCCTTTTGCCTCTACAACTGCTTCTTTAACATCAAGCCCATTTGCAAGATTTGCTGTAATAGCAGCAGCAAAAGTACAGCCTGCACCGTGGTTATAAGTTGTATCAATTTTTGGTGTTTCCAATAAATAGTATTTTTCACCATCATAGTATAAGTCGAACGCTTTATTTGGATCGATTGAACGGCCACCTTTAATAACAACGTTTTTTGCACCAAGTTCGTGGATTTTTTCAGCAGCTGCTTTCATTTCGTCAATGTTTTTAGGCGTTTTCATACCTGCTAATTGTCCTGCTTCAAATAAGTTTGGAGTTGTAACTAATGCAAGTGGAAGTAAGTATGTGATCATAGCATCGACATTACCAGGATTTAGTACTTCATCTTCACCTTTACATACCATAACCGGATCAATGACTACATTTTTTACACCAGAAGCTTTAATCCCTTCACCTGAAGTTTGGATGACTTCTTCTGTTGATAACATACCTGTTTTTAATGCATCAATACCTGTAGAGAAAGTTGTTTTTAATTGTGCTTGCAAAACATCGGTTGGTAATGTGTATACACCATGAGACCAGTTGTTATCTGGATCCATTGTAGCAATTACAGTGACAGCGACCATACCATATGTGCCGTGTTCTTGGAAAGTTTTTAAATCAGCTTGTAAACCAGCACCACCCGATGCGTCAGAACCAGCAATTGTTAAAGTTTTTTTCAATGACATATTGAAGACCCCTTTATCTAATTTTTCGGACAACAACTATTGTAGGTTACCCATTAATCGCTTTGTAATAAGCGGTACATTTGTATCTTGATTAACTTTTATTATATGTATAAAACTGGCTAGAATAAAATAGTCAAAAATCATAAATTTAATGTGGTCAGTTTTTGTTTTCGAGTGAATCTGCCTGAATAATCTTCCATAAAAAGTATAGACAACTGATACTAATGATGGCTATAACACAACCAGCAATATAATGAGTTTGTTGGAATAAACCAATCACAAAAAATAGTAACATAGCAATGATAATTGCAAAAAATACATAAAAGAAGACTATACCAACTGACTTTGCTTTTTCAGGTACATATTTCGCATTTTCAGTTGTATCTGTTACCTTTCTTAACTTTTCTTTCCACTGTGAATTTGCCATATAAATCCCTCCAGTAGTATCGTAAATGATTTTTGGTAAAAAAAGAAATATTTTTGTGTAACCATACATTTCGACAAAAAGTCGATTTTTTCGCTACAATTAAAGAAAGTAGAGTAATAGAAAGGTATAATGTTAGAAAGAAAAGAGGGAAGTCTATGACAAGAAAAAATAAAGAGCTAGAAAAAGTGCTAAAAGACTTTCATTTAGAGGAGCAGCAAGCAGCGACGATCATGGAAGCTGCTACTAGTTCTCGTATACGATTTAGAAAAAGTTTACTAATCGGGTTATTTAAAAAATGGTATATATGGACTGCGATTATTATTATATTAGCGATTTTAATCTTACCTTTTGCTACATGGAAATTACTACAGGGAAATAGTTTTGCAGAACAAAAGGGTTCACTTGTTGAAAAAATCCAAAATCTCAATCAGCTCACAACTGCGGAGGCTTATACGAAGGTCATGATTGAACGTGAAAATAATGAGCTCTTTGGGAAAGAAATAGGTGTTGATATTCCAGGAACCAAACGTGAACTATTGGTTGTTATTCCAGGCGGAGTAAAGGCTGGAGTTGATTTTTCAGGAGTAAGCGAAAAAAGCATTGATATTGATGAAAAGCATAAAACAGCTACGATTACTTTACCAGCCGCTAAAATTTTAGGCGAACCAGAAATTAACTTTAATAAAGTACAAGTTTTCTCTAGCGAAGGACTATTTCGTAGTAAACCAGATATGAAAGAAGCTTATAGTCTAGCAGCAGATGCAAAAAAACAAATGATTGAGGAAGCAACAGCTCAAGGGATACTCAAAACTGCAGAAAAAAATGCTAAAAATTCAGTCGCTGAAATGTTTTCTTTAGTTGGATACGATGTAACAGTAAAATTTAAGGAGAAGTAAGTGAATGACGAAGATTATTTTTGATAATGATTGGCAAGAGGTACTCGGTGCAGAATTTGAGAAGCCCTATTATTTACAATTACAAGAGTTTTTGAAACAGGAATATTTCACAGAAACAGTTTATCCACCAATGGAAGATATGTGGAGTGCCTTTCGCTATACGCCTTACCATAAAGTAAAAGTCGTTATATTAGGACAGGATCCTTATCATGGACCAGGGCAAGCACATGGGATGAGTTTTTCAGTGAAGCCAGGCGTTCCACATCCACCGAGCTTACAAAATATGTTCAAGGAATTAAATGATGATTTAGGCTACGCTATTCCACGTGATGGTACGTTAATTAAATGGGCAGAGCAAGGTGTGTTGTTATTAAACACGGTGTTATCGGTTCGTGCTCACCAAGCGCATTCACACAAGGATCATGGGTGGGAGCTATTCACGGATACAGTCATACAAAAGCTTTCCGAACGTGAAGAACCAATTGTCTTTGTGCTATGGGGGAGACCTGCTCAGCAAAAAGAACGACTCATTGATACAAGTCGACATGTTATGATTAAAGCACCACATCCAAGCCCCCTAAGTGCATATCGAGGTTTCTTTGGTAGCCGTCCTTATTCTAAAATTAACAGTCAGCTTATCGAATGGGGTCAACAACCAATCGACTTTGATTTGTCAAAATAGTGAGTAGGTTGAGTAAACACTAAGCCCTAGCACTTCACGTAAGAGTACAATCATGGTAGAGTGAAATGAAGTACTAACTGAAAAAGTTTAAATGGTAGAACATTTTTCATAAAAATTTTGTAGGGCTATCTATGTTGAAGTGGAATCAGCGTAGACTCCTGCGAGAAAGCGAGACAGGTGAGACCCCACAGGCAAGTTTGCAGCCGAGGAGGCTCACCGCTCGCCCGCGGAAAGCGAAGCTGATTCCACTTCGGGCAAAATCAGATTTTCACTTTAAATTTTTGTATTAATATAGTATTTTCAATACACTTGAACGAACTTAAAAGGGGACATAACATGCAACCGAGTTGTTTTAAATGTAGACACTTTTTCGTAACTTGGGATCAAAATACACCTAGAGGGTGTCGTGCCTATCAATTCAAAAGCAAAGCGGTTCCATCGGTAGTAGTAAAAAATTCGTCAGGTATGGATTGCTTGAAGTTTGATTTGAAAGAGAGTGGTAAAGAAAAATGATTTCTTATGAAGCAATTGTAGCAGAATTAGCAAAACATATAGCTCAAGTGCAATCAGTAAAAAGTGAGGCACAAATGCGTGAAGAATTTGCTGCTATTCGTGCATTATGTGATGTAGCATTACATAATGAGGAATCTCAATTAGCAAAGAATGATAGTATTCCTAAAATGATGCAGGATACTGTAAAATTGCTACCACAGCAAACTTCTATGCAGGTTCCTCAATCTTTAACAGCAAACAAGCTTGAAGAAGACGATGCTAATGGTGATTCTATTTTTGATTTCTAGAAGGGAATGTAAAAAATTATGAAATTTAATATTATCTCAGGCGCTGTATTTGCGTTTCTAGCAGTAGCATTCGGTGCATTTGGTGCCCATGCATTAAAAAATGTCCTAACTGAACAGTATGCTGCTGTTTGGGAGACAGCTGTCCAATATCAAATGTTCCATGCAGTTGGTTTGATTGTAATTGGTATTCTAATGAGTAAAGGTCTAATTGGTCCAACTCCACTTTTATCAAGAGCTGGGATTCTAATGTTCATAGGCGTTATTTTGTTCTCAGGTAGTCTTTATGTTTTAGCTGTTACTCAAATTAAAGTATTAGGTGCGATTACACCAATCGGCGGTGTACTATTCTTAATTTCATGGCTATTAGTCATTTTATCTGCTTTGAAAATCGGAAAATAGTTTGGCCAAAAATGTAAAATGCTAATTGTAAAAATGTTTTTAGTGAAATTTTGAAATTAAATAGAAACGTAAAAATGCCCTGTGTTTTTTAAAAACCACAGGGCATTTTTTATGTTTATGGGGTTTGAGGGAAGTAATTCATTTGCTCGTCAAATTCTGCATAGTCAAAGTAAATCATTGGGAAGAGATATCGATGATCCGTTGCGAGTTCTCGTAAAATAACATGATCTCGTCCTGCAGCTTCAACAACTCCTCTTACAGTGAGGGTGTTTCCAGTAGGAGATACTGCATGTTCGAAAGAAAAGTGGAAATTCCCCGGTTTTCCACGATTTAAACGTAAAATATTTTCAATGTATGATTGCTCTCTTGCTGGGAATAGTGGTGTTCCAGGTTGCCCAGGAGGCACTTGTGAGGTACCTGGTGGAAATGGTGGAGTACCACTAGGATAATTCGGTGTACCAGTAGGATAATTGGGTGTCCAATAATATTGAACCATAACATCTTCCTTTCAAATTATTATACTTGTGGGCAATCCTCTACTGATGGGGCAAAGAAGCAATGGGCTTTATAGTGGCCAGCGTTTCATTGGCCATACCAGTTATCTGCGCAATCACCTTCAGGGCGGAAAAACCATAAAGCTCGGGTAGCAGGATGGAAACGTTCGCCATTAATCACACGTTAGACCAACTTTTGAACTGAATCACTTGCTCGTTGGTAAAAGTAGCTCTGTGTGGTTGTTTCATAACCTTTGCCCGATGAGTCTAGCTAATAAAACCAGTTCTCTTGGAGTTGATTTCACAACAGGCATTACATAACCTCCTCTTCTTTATATATGAAAATTAAAGAAATTAAGAACCATAATATGTGTATAAATTTGTCGGAACTAGGGAAATAATTTTATAAAATGAAACGTCC
Source organism: Rummeliibacillus pycnus (assembly GCF_050459865.1). GTDB lineage: Bacteria > Bacillota > Bacilli > Bacillales_A > Planococcaceae > Rummeliibacillus > Rummeliibacillus pycnus_B. Next base: position 27,190 of record NZ_JBCMNM010000005.1, on the reverse strand, counting down.
CTTCAAATGTGACTAGAAAGAAAAAAGATGGATTCTTTTGTATACTTTCAAGTAGGGTCAGAATGTAATTGATGTAATAATACAGAAAGAAGTGTTCGTTCATATGCAGTTTGTTTTTGATTTAGATGGTACGATTTGTTTTGAAGGTAAGCCCGTTGCTGAACCTATTTTATATAGTTTAGAGCACTTAACAGAAAAAGGACATGAGGTGATTTTTGCTTCTGCTCGTCCAATTCGTGATATGTTACCAGTATTACATAAAAGATTCCATGGTTATAAGATGATAGGTGGAAATGGATCTTTAATATGTGAGAATGGAAATGTGAAGCAAAATGCGGAGTTCGATGATATTACCCTAGAGCATATAAAAAGACTAATGGCAGAATATCATGCTACGTATCTAATTGATAGCGAATGGGATTATTCCTATACTGGTCCAGTAGATCACCCTATCTTAAAAAATTTAGACACCAAAAGACTTGCAGTAAATAGATCATTAGAAAAGTTAGAACATGTTGTAAAGATAGCTATTCTTACTTCCTATAATATGGCGACCTTACGAAAAAAGTTGGATAAATTAGATGTCATTATACATACCCATCATCAAGAGGGTATATTAGATATTAGCCCATGTGGTATTCATAAATGGAGTGCACTACAAAAACTAGGTGTAAGAAAAGGAAAGTATATTGCTTTCGGCAATGATGCGAATGATATTACGATGTTTGAAAATGCTCAACATAGTGTCATGATCGGACAGCATCCGCTGTTATCACATTATGCTGATGAAAGTATTGAAGATGATACATTAATAGAAGAAAGTATTATTGAAAAGCTTGCCGAATTGGATAAGCGCTTCGCGTATTAAAATAGTCCAGCTCATCTCATTTAAGAGGAGAGCTGGACTATTTGATAATTAATTATTTTACAGCTAAGAATTTAACTAGTTTATCGTTATCCATAAAATTACCAACGAAGAATTCGCCAAATTCAGCATAACGAGCAGAAACTTCATCGAAGCGCATTTCGTAAATTAATTTTTTAAATTCTAAAACGTCATGTGCAAATAAAGTTACACCCCATTCATGGTCATCAAATCCGATAGAACCAGAGATGATTTGTTTTACTTTACCTGCATAGCTGCGGCCTATTAAGCCGTGAGATCGCATTAATTCACGACGTGCATCCATTTCCATCATGTACCAGTTTGCACCTTTTTGACGGCGTTTGTCCATTGGATAGAAGCAAATATGTTCCCATCGTGGTAGTTCAGGATATAAACGTGCACGTACATGTGGATTTTGGTATGGATCTTCTGCTGGTTCGTCTCCTGCTGGTTTTCCAGCTAGGTAGTTAGAAAGTTCAACAACAGATACATAAGAATAGGTTGGAATTGTAAAATCAGCGATAGCTAATTTGTTGAATTCGTTTTCAAGATCTTGTAGTTCTTCCATTGTTTCGCGCATTGTCATTAGCATGAAATCTGCTTTTTGACCAAGAATAGAGTAGAAAGCGTGGCTACCTGTTTTCGCTATATCCGCTTCATTAATTTTTTCTAGATAATTAATAAATTCATCAACTGCTGCTTGACGTTCTTCTTCTGAAACTAACTTCCAAGAAGCCCAATCAATTGAGCGGAAATCATGTAATACATACCAGCCATCTAGTGTTTGTGCTGCTTCGATCATAAGTGTGGACACTCCTTTTTATTGAGAATCATTCACATAAATTTTAACATAAATGCGATGTAGAAGTATCAACAACGCTTTAGTTTCACGAATTTGACATGAGATATTTGGCTAAATATTGTATGCTTACTATACAAACATAAAATTAATTCAGGAGACCGATCGATGAAGGATTATTTACAACAATCAATATGGCGTTTTTGGGATCAATCTGTTAGTGGGAAAGGTCATTCGCCATTAGAATCATTTGCAGCGGACGATACACTTTGCCAATTGGTAGGTCAGGGCCAATCACCTGCAACCATTCGTACATGGGTTCATGATGAAACGGTTGTTCTGGGCATTCAAGACCACCGTTTACCGCATATTCAAGAAGGTATGGAATTATTAAATAATAGAGGTTTCACAACAATTGTTCGTAACTCTGGTGGACTAGCTGTTGTGTTAGACCCTGGTGTATTAAATATTTCAATTGTTATGTCTGAACAAGAGGACAAAATAGATATTAATACAGGTTACAATATTATGGTCGAATTGATCAAGCGATTATTTCCACAGGTTGCAGATAAAATTGAAGCATATGAAATTGTGGGTTCATACTGTCCAGGTTCATATGATCTAAGTATTGATGGGAAAAAATTTGCGGGGATTTCACAACGGCGATTGCGCCAAGGAATTGCGGTGCAAATCTATCTTTGTATTGAAGGTAGCGGAGTGGAAAGAGCAAAACTTGTAAGAGATTTTTATCAAATCAGTTTGCAAGGTGAAGAAACGAAATTTATATATCCAGATATTCAACCGGAAGTGATGGCTTCTTTATCTGAATTACTAGATGAACCGCTAACTGTACAAAAAACAGTGATAGACTTACAGAGGTTATTAGCATCTTTATGCAACGAACTGAAAATGGGAACATTGCAGACTGAAGAAATGGAGTTATATGCTTTTTATTTAAAAAGAGTTCTCGACAGAAATCAATCTATGCTGTCAAAAGGATGATTAATTTAGATAGTTTCTTATAACATCCTGTCGATTTCCCGGGAAATTTGCTTTTTAATAATGGATTTATTTATCAATGCTGAACTGTTGATACTTTATCAGTTCGCTCTCATCGTGGACCTTTCCACGGGTGAACCGACCAACTTCCTCGTTTTAACAGATCCTTTATAATAAAAAAATTAAAAAAGCTGTCTAAAAGTAATGGAAAACTCACTTTTGGACAGCTTTCTTGCTTGAATCTAAATTATTCATAAGAAAATTTTTAGTTGTTCTTGAGAAAAGGGCTTATTGTCTAAAGATACTTAATTGTTGCTTTTTATTGGCTTATAAGACAGCCTATTCTTCAACGCCTACTGATGCATCTTCTTTTTTAACAAGATTTCCATTTCGCTCCATTGTAAAGATTGGCGCTATATGTTCATCTTCTGTGCCAAGTGTCATTAAACGTCTTGCACGATTCATCACGTGCATAAATTGATCATAATCTTTTTTCATATTACGATGTTCTTTCTCTAAACGGAGCACTTCTTTTTCCAATCGTGATGCTTTATCATTAGCGATATTTGCTAAATGGCGCCATCTAGTCACTTCTTCATCGTGAAAATCACTTTGTTGCAGACGCATTAAGTATGCAATAACTAGATCAATTGACATTGAAGAAAGTGGAATCGTGCGTGTTACTTCAGGATGTTTTTCATTGGGTAATAAATAGAGTCCAGCCGTTCTTCTACGAGCTGAAGCACCGTAAATACGCATTCTTTCCTTACGTTCTTTTTTTGCAAGAGAAAGTTCTTTCTCATAATTTTTTCGAACCACTGCATTCCAACGGAAACCGCAAGCAGCAGCAGTACGGTTCAACGCATCGCCTGCTTCTTCAAAAGCAGTAAGTTGAGTACTTCCTTCCTTAACATGACGTAAAACAGCTTCAGCTAATAATTCATCGTTTTCTTGTAACCAAGCATCTTGTCTTGTTTTCATTGTTTTGAAACCTCCTATTTGATTCATAGGATTAGCCTAGACAGTTTTTATATTTTTTATTCATAAACTTGTAATAGCTTTGTGAGTATTATGTCTTGAATGAAAGATAGAAAATGCGATACACTATTACATAGACTTTAAACTGAGATATAGAAAGGGTTGTAGACAAGATGGCAAACGAATTTCGTGTTTGCGATGAATGTCAGGCCGTTAATTTAAAAACATTAATTCCAAAGCTAAAAGCAATCGATCCTGATGCAACAATAGATATTAAATGCCAATCCTATTGTGGTCCTGGACTACGTAAAACATTTACAATCGTAAATAACCGTCCATGTGCAGCACATACAGAAGAAGAATTAATGCCTAAAATTATCGCCAAATTGAAATCACAAAACAAATTACCTGAAAGTTATCAAGAAAAAATATAAAAATGAGGATGATCATTCAGGTCAGAAAATCATAAAATATCTGAATGGAAATTATTTTTTTGTTATCAATTTAGATACTGAGATGGCTCGATTAACTAGTATCCAAAATCGGATAATAATAAAAACGTATTAAAAAAATCCTCATAACACTACTTTTTCCACCTTTTAATAAGGTGGTTTTTTCATTTATAATGAAATAATATAGTACATTATGTAACTTATTAAGAGTGTGGGCGGAGGTGCTTAAATTGAGTTATGCGACAAAAAAGCTAACAGAAGAAAAAGTATTTAAAGATCCCGTACATCGCTATATTCATGTTCGAGATCAAGTGATTTGGGATTTAATAGGAACTAGAGAATTTCAGCGTTTACGTCGTATTAAACAACTTGGGACAACATATTTAGTATTCCACGGGGCAGAACATAGCCGTTTTAGTCACTCTTTAGGAGTTTATGAAATTGTACGTCGAATGGTCGATGATGTGTTCAAGGGCAGACCCGAATGGAATGAAAGTGAACGTCTAGTCGTACTATGTGCAGCGTTATTACATGATTTAGGCCATGGTCCGTTTTCGCATGCATTTGAACATGTTTTTGACTTGGATCATGAAGAATTTACAAGGGCGATTATCAAGGGAAACACCGAAGTAAACGAAGTACTAACTCGTGTGGCTTCAGATTTTCCACAAAAGGTTTCAGATGTTATTGCTAAAACATACGCAAATAAACAGGTTGTCAGTATGATTTCTAGCCAAATCGATGCAGACCGCATGGATTATTTACAAAGAGATGCGTATTTTACTGGCGTAAGCTATGGCCATTTTGATATGGAAAGAATACTACGCGTTATGAGACCAAAAGAAGAACAAGTAGTGATTAAATCGAGTGGTATGCATGCAGTTGAAGATTATATTATGAGTCGCTATCAAATGTATTGGCAAGTCTATTTCCATCCTGTATCTCGAAGTGCAGAAGTAATATTAACTAAAATCCTGCATCGTGCAAAAGAATTAAGTAAAGAAAACTATAAATTCATTCAAGAACCTACTCATTTCAAGGCATTTTTTGATAATAAAATTGAATTGGAAGATTATATTTCACTGGATGAAAGTATATTATTGACCTATTTCCAAATGTGGATAAAAGAAAATGATCCTATATTAAGTGATTTAAGTCGTCGCTTTATCAATAGAAAACTATTTAAATACATTGAATTCGATCCGGCAAATGAATATGAAAAGCTAAGAGATTTGGAAGATTTATTTATACAAGCAGGGATGAATCCAAAATATTATTTAGTGCACGATTCGATATCGGATTTACCGTATGATTTCTATCGTCCAGGTGAAGAGGAAGAACGAGTACCTATCCAATTGTTAATGCCAAATGGAGACATTAAGGAATTATCCCGTTGTTCTGAAATTGTCGATGCAATTTCAGGTAAGCGTCGTTCAAATCATAAATTATATTTTCCAGAAGATGCGTTACTACAAAATGGAAAACAAAAAACATTACGAAAACAAATACTAAATGTGTTGAGAGGATAAATCTTCTCGAAAGGAGAAAAATGTGTTAGAAGAACACGCAAAAGTAGTACAATTTGTGTCGTTAGCAGGACAGGTCACTGGTCGCAAAAAATTGCAAAAGATGGTTTATATCGCAAAGAAAATGCAATTTCCATTCCATGAAAAATATCATTTTCATATTTATGGACCATATTCAGAAGAACTTACATTACGCGTGGAAGAATTATGTACGATGGGCTTTTTAACAGAACAAATGGAGGACAAAGGTTCATATGTTCAATATTGCTATAAGGTAACAGATAAAGGGGAAGACTTTTCCAATGCTTTATGCGAGGAGCAACAAAATTTAGGTCAAATTATTGACATATTGAATAATAAAAGTGCAAGATTCTTAGAGCTTGTTTCAACATTGTTGTACTTTGATGAATTACCTAAAAATGAACAAATTGAAAAGATACATGTCGTAAAAGGAAAATTAAATTTTACAGAACAAGAAATGGATGACGCTTTTGAAATAATTGGCACACTTTCCCAAATTAAAGTCAACTAATTTTTTGATCAACAAAAGTGTATTCGATTTTTCAGTCGGATACACTTACTTTTTTTAAAAAAGACAAATGAATCAATTTCATAAATCCTTTTGGGCAGAAACAGATGAATTTTGTTTATTAGGAAAAACAACTTTCTACTGTAAGTGTTTGAATGTATGTTCTTCTAGGTTTTAAAGATTCGCTAGAATTATAATATTGTAAATACGATTCAGTTAATTGGAGCGGAGGGTGGCGACTCCTGCGGGAATAGCGAGACAGGTGAGACCCTGGACTGAGCGTAGCGAAGGAAGCGGCTCACCGCTCGCCCGCGGAAAGCGCCACCCGCAGCGGAAATTAACGGTGTACTTTGCTCGTATAAGATAATAAAGAAAAAAACTGTAGACAAACTATAATATTTCTAGTTCATCTACAGGCTAGCCACATACTTATATGTGGCTTTTTGTATACGATATAAATCCAAAATTAATTTATTATTGTTCGCTTTTTCGAACGCCACCGATAGCATAGTGTTCTTTTTTCATTTCTTCAATGATAATTGTTACATTTTCTTTTGGAGCATTGACAGTTTCTGAAATGGCTTCTGTTACTTTTTCAACTAGGTTATGTTTTTGTTCGTCTGTACGACCTTCAATCATTTTAATAGTAACTACAGGCATTCTAAGTCCTCCTCGTGTAAAATATAGTGTATATTCGTTATAATAACAGAACGGAGGGATTTAGCGAAATGGCAAATGAAGAAAAATCTAAAAAAATGGAATTTACAATTATAAAAAACAATCCAACTGATGGCCACAAAGGATTTGGCATCGGTTCACTATCACTTGAAAATGTTTCACCGGTTATTATCGATATCAACGAAAAAACAGCAGAAGTTGATGTCGGTGCTATGCATGCTCGTAGTGCAGTAGAAAAAGGAATTAAATTTACAGTAGACCGCGCCGACTCTGAGGGTGGAAAACCATATTGGTTAGTATGGGTTACCATTGAACAAAAACCAGAAGGCGCATATTATGCAGGTGTAACAGCTTGCGAAATGGTGATTAATCGTGAAAAACGTAGAGGCTATAAAATACTAGCAGACCATGTTAATAAAATGGATAAATCAATGAAACGACACATTATTTTAGATCATATGGATGCGTCTTCTAAACAAGTGTTAGGAGAATTCTTAAAGAACTTTAACGAAGAAATGTGGCAGCAAAGTGATCCTATTCTACGTAAAGAATTAGGTTTTTAGATTGTGATTCCTTAAATTATCTGTGACATTTTCTAAGCTTTTCAATACATAATTGAAACTGTCATGGACAGGAAGTAAACTTAAAACAAAGCTTACAAAAGTAGGCTAGGACAAAAGCTTATAGAAATTGTATGAGCATCATTTGGCATTTTGAACTGGACCAATCCTCATGCCCATGATTCCCATCTTCTCTTAAGCAAAGAAGCTTTCATTCCAACGGATAACGGACTTCGTTGGAATGGAAGCTTTTATTTTTGAGTTTTGAACACCATAAAAATAGCCTTGCCCAAAGAGCGAAATACTCTTAAGGCAAAGCCATTGATTATTTGTCGAAAAAATTATTCAAAGAATGAAAATGGAAATAGACTCCAAGTATCTTTAGTATCCCTCGTTAAATCTTTTATTATCGAAGGATCTGTACATTTTTTCTTTGGAATATCCTTTTTCTTTAGATAAACCACTCGTTGTCTACTACAACTTTCTGTTGCTATGCCACCCGTTTCTACATCGATAATCGCTGCTTCTACTCCATTTGGTGCGATAAACGGTTCACTTGCTATATCTTTATGTGCATTTTCCATAAAGTCAATCCAAATTTGCTTCGTTGCACGACTATCTGCATCAGAAGTCATTTGCTTTCCTTGATCGTAACCATTCCAAACACCAGCTGTTAGTGAAGGGGAAAAACCAATCATCATTTGATCTGTAAGTGTTGTTCCTGATTTTCCAGCGTAAGGTCGTGTTTGTCTGTTTCGAAGGCTAATGCCTGTTGCAGGTGCATAATCATTAAACACAGGGTCGAACATGCCTGTCATTAGCTGTGTTAATATGAATGCATCGTCTTTTTTCATTATTCTTTTTGATTCCTTATGCTTATTTAATTTGTATAGAACTTTTCCATCTGCATCTTTGATTGATAGAACGGTAATCGGTGTTCTCTTAATGCCACCTGCAGCAATTGTATTGTATGCAGAAGTAATATCCATTAAGGAAACTTCTGTAGTGCCTAGAGCTACAGATGGTGTATTTTGCACAGTTTCTCCTAATCCAAAGCGATCAAGCATTTGTTTGAATTTACGATAGCCAACTTCTTCAAATGTTTTAACCGCATAAATATTATCAGAAATCGCAATAGCTTGTGCCAGTGATAATGGGTGATTTGCAAATTTGCCATTTACATTTTTTGGCTCGTATTCAGAGCGACCGCCATCATATGTGAAAATAGTTTGTTCAGTACTCATAAATGTTAAAGGTGAAAAATTCTGCTCTAAAGCAGTAGCATACAAGAATGGTTTAATAGCTGAGCCTGGTTGTCTTTTCGCTTGTGTAGCACGATTAAATGGACTTTTTACATACTGACTTCCGCCAACTAATGCAGTAACATATCCAGTTTTTGGATCCATGCTCATGAAACCAACTTCAAGCCCTGATTTAGGTAGATTTTTTTCAATTGCTTCTTCAGCTGCTTTTTGATGATAAGGATTTAAAGTTGTTTGAATAGTCCAACCACCTTCTTCAATGCTTCGACCACTCTTCTCTAATATTTTTTGCGCATCTGCCCATACTGTATCGATAAAGTATGGTGCACTCATTTTACCGCTATCCCACTCATCATATTTGAAAGTAAGTTTCTCTTGTTTTGCGCGTTCTTTTGCCTCTTTCGTAATCATATTTTGATTTTGCATTAATGCCAAAATAAGTTGTTGTCTATTATGGTTTTTTTCTTCATTAGCAAGAGGTGAGTAAATACTAGGGCCTTTTGGTATTGCGATTAATGAAGCTGCTTCTCCAAGCGTTAAATCTTTTGCTGATTTAGCAAAGTAATACCTGCTGGCTGCTTCAACCCCATACATGCCATGACCGAAGTAAACTGTATTTAAGTAACCTTCAAGTATTTTGTCTTTATCATAAAAGGTTTCTAAACGATAGGCATATAACGCCTCGTTTATTTTTCTTAGCCATGTTTTATCATGTGATAGATACAAGTTTCTTGCATATTGTTGAGTAATCGTACTTGCACCTTCTACTTTTCCCATAGCTTTTAAATCTTTTAATAAAGCGCCAGCAATACGAGTATAGTCAAAACCATGGTGACTATAAAAATTCTGATCCTCAGTTGCAATAAGTGCTTCTGTTACAAACGGTGATATTTCATTAAGATCAACCCAGTAACGTCGCTGTTGTGCAAATTTATCTCCTATTTGCTCTCCATCTGCATCTAAGAAAATAGTTGCTTTCGGGACAGTTAAGGAAGGAGCTCCTGTAATTTGAGCATATATGCGGAGTGACAACAGAGCGGTTGCAAATGCTGAGGCGCATACGATAACCCAAACTATTATTTGCCGTAGTCTTAGTTTCTTTTTCCGCTGCCGATGATATTCAGCTCGGTTCATCCAATCGCTTCCTTTCTTATCGTTGAATCTAGTATGTGAAGTGTTTGGATAAACTAAACGGAAGAAAAGCACGAATTTTGTCTATTAATAGCGATGATGAATTTATTAAGCTTATAGGGTTCACTTAGATAAAACCTCGAGAACCTATCTGGTTCATATAGGCACAAAAAATGGAAACAAAAAAGGATTTCAACTTCCTTATTGGAAATTGAAATCCTTTCTTAAGTTATGCATGAATGTTATTATAATGAATAATCTTATTATTACCTTGTGAGACTGCTCGCATCAATGCTTGATCTGTTGCAGCAGCAAGCTCTGAGATGCTTTTTCCGTTGTCTGGGAAGTTTGCAACGCCAATCGAAACTGTAATCGGAATTTTGCGTCCATCAGAACTGTGAAAAGGTTTTTGAGAAATCATTTTACTTAGCTCATGTGCGTACTGCAAACCGAAAGCTGGAGCAATTTGCTTACAAGCGATATAAAACTCTTCACCACTAATTCGTGCAGTATTTGCACCTTCGTGTTCCAAAACAAATTGTTTTAAATGCTGTCCAATTTGTTTTAATATTTCATCCCCAACTAGATGTCCATAAGTCGAGTTAACTTTACGGAAATGATCGATGTCGATTAAAAGTAAAGTAAAATGTTCATTATTTTTTATAAACTCGTCTATTATACTTTCAAACTTTCGACTGTTGGGTAAATCTGTTAAATAGTCGGTATCTGCTAACTTTTTAATTACATCAATTCGTTCAAATTGTTTTCTAAATAGTTTAAGAACAAAAACGGTTATATAGAGTGCAGGCATTGAAGTAAAGAGTAATGTAGAAATTCCAAGAAGTGCACTTTTCTCATCTTTACTTAAAAAAATAATAGCAAAACCGAATTGAATGATTGTATATGCTAAATAATAATGCATATTCCGATATGAAATAGGCTTCCACTTAGCAAACAATGCAAGGATAAATCCAGTAAATATAGTATTTAAACCTGCAATAATGGAAGTTGTTGTCATGCCTATTATATAAATTCGAAACAAACCAATAAGAGCAGAGGAAACAGCAATTGAAATTGGACCACCAATTAACCCAGCTATTAGAATAATGACATTTCGTAAATCTCCAATCACACCATTACCAAAATGGATGGAAGTTTTTATTATTAGTAAACCAGTGATAGCTGATAATACTCCAACAATCCAAGGATGTAAATCTTTAAGTGAATCGTGGAATTGTTCTAGAAATTCATACACAAGATAAAAAAAGATCACAAAAGTAAATAATAGCGAGAAATTGATAATATAATTAAGAATCAATCGAAGATCACCACCAAGTTATACTTAATTATAGCATTCATTAATTAGCTAATTGGGTAAAAATTCTTTCTTATCAACAAAAAAGGAACAAAAAGTATTATTATCAAGATGTCATAGAAATAATAGCCTTCTATTAGAATGTTGTATCTTGAAAACAAGTATAATCCTATCCTATAATAAGAAGGTTATATTAAGAAGAAAACGGAGGCATCGTAAAATGGCAGATGCACTTACAGCACCCGTAAAATTAAAAATAATAACAACTGTTACACAACAGGGTACAGAGCCTGAGCAGTTTGAACTGTGGTCTGAAGGTACAATTATGAAAAAGCGTGATCAAATCTATTTACGTTATGAAGAAGTACAGGAAGAGCAACAGATGCACACGACACTACGATTTGGCCAAGAAGATGCCATAATTATTCGTAATGGAGATATTAAAATGCGCATGCCTTTTGTACTTGGACAAGCTCAAAAAGGTCACTACAATAGTGAATATGGCCAATTACCAATCGTTACTTTAACGAAAGAGATGAAATTCGAACCGTCCGAATCTTTACAAAACGGTCGATTTTATTTGCAATATGAATTATTAATCGGTGGCGAATCCGTCGGAGACTATGCCTTAGAACTGAACTATACGGAGGGAAATTAATGAACGCAGTAGAACAAGTTCAACAAGCCGTTAAAGAAGCGCTTGTTGCAGCGATTCAAAAAGCAGAACTTGTAGAAGATACAAGTACTTTGAACATTCACTTAGAAACACCACGAAATAAAGAAAATGGCGACTATGCAACAAACGTTGCGATGCAACTTACAAAGTTAGCCAAAAAACCACCACGTGCTATCGCAGAAGCTATTTTAGAAAGCTTAGATACAGAAGGTACTGACATTGAAAAAATAGAAATCGCAGGACCTGGCTTCATGAATATCACTTTACGCAAAGACTATCTTGCAGAAGTTGTTACAACTGTTCTTGAACAAGGTTCAGAATACGGTCGCACCAATGCTGGAAAAGGTGAAAAAGTTCAAGTTGAATTTGTATCAGCTAACCCAACTGGTGATTTACACTTAGGGCACGCACGTGGAGCATCTGTTGGTGATTCTCTATGTAACGTTTTAGATTTTGCGGGCTACAATGTATCACGTGAATACTATATCAATGATGCTGGTAACCAAATTACAAAATTAGCAAAATCACTAGAAGCACGCTACCGTGAAGCACTAGGTTTAGAATCTAATATGCCTGAAGATGGCTACCATGGTAAAGATATCATCGTAATTGCACAAGAATTATCTAAAGAATTTGGCAAAGATGTATTAGAAAAATCGGATGAAGAACGTTTTGAATTCTTCCGTGAACATGGTTTAAAACACGAATTCGGTAAACTTCAAAAAGATTTAAAAGACTTCCGTGTAGATTTCGATGTATGGTTCTCTGAAACTTCTTTATACAAAGAAGGTAAGGTACAAATTGCACTTCAAAAACTAAAAGACAATGGTCATGTGTTTGAACAAGATGGTGCAACTTGGTTCCGTTCTACTCCATTTGGTGATGACAAAGATCGCGTACTTATCAAATCAGATGGTTCTTACACTTATCTAACACCAGATATCGCATACCATGAAGATAAATTACGTCGTGGCTTTGATAAACTAATCAATATTTGGGGAGCAGACCACCACGGTTACATCCCACGTATGAAAGCAGCTATCGAAGCACTTGGATATGACCGCGACACATTAGAAGTAGAAGTAATCCAAATGGTTAACCTTCTTCGTGATGGTGAAAAGGTCAAAATGTCTAAACGTACAGGTAATGCAGTAACATTACGTGAACTAGTAGAAGAAGTAGGATTAGATGCAGTACGCTACAACTTTGCAATGCGCGCTGGCGATACTCACTTAGATTTCGATTTAGATTTGGCTGTTAAACAATCAAATGAAAACCCAGTATACTATGCACAATATGCACACGCACGTATTAGTTCAATCTTACGTCAAGCATCAGAAAAAGGTTTTGCACCTTCAACTGAACATCTTGACACATTATCAACAGAAAAAGATATTGAAGTATTGAAAAAAGTTGGCGATTTCCCACAAGTCGTAGCAGATGCAGCACGCGTACGCGCACCACATCGTATCGCAAACTACATCCAAGAATTAGCAGCAACATTCCACAGCTTCTACAACGCAGAAAAAGTTCTAGATGCTGACAACAAAGACCGCTCTGAAGCTCGCCTTGCTCTAATCACAGCTGTCCGTACAACAATCGCAAATGCACTAAAACTAATCGGAGTTTCTGCACCAGAAAAAATGTAAAATTAAGTGCTGAAGCGGCTCGTTTAGACCCGAAAATCACAAAAGCTTTCGAATCGAAAACGTCTTTACAGTTTTCGACCGAGAAAGCGTTGTGACTCGAGGGTCTAGCCGCTGAAGCCGGATAAAATAAGTGCTGAAGGCGCTCGTTTAGTTTGTTCCAGAAATATAAGAAAGGACATTACATATTAAATTATGTAATGTCCTTTTATTTACTTTTTTCTTTTTATTTTGGTCTAGATAATACGAAACGTTTCATTTCATTTTTGTTACTGAGTGAATGTTGGTTCAATTCACCATAATATGGAACGTTATAATAATATCATGTCCTCTTATATTTATTCTGATTCAGAAAAAGCAAGTTTACTTTCAGTATAAGGTATATGTTCCACGAAAACTTCTACATCTTTTCCGTTTGCATCTTTTCCTATTCTTTTATAAGTGTATTTCTCCTCAGTTACTTCAGTTAACTCTACAGCACTCTGTGTTCCTTTAGATTTAGATTTGAGAACACGAAATTTACCACTATTTGTAATAAAGAAAGTTCCATTATCGCGGCTCTCTTTTGACGTTTTATCAAAGAATTCGTATCTCGATGCTTCAGCGTTATATTTAGCAAGGCCAATAAAGTTTGGATTTTCTTGTGTTAAATCATGATTGTTTTTATCATATACTTTTGTTCCTTGCCAAGACGTACTTCCGAGGATTTTTGCAATTTTCTCGCCTTTACTTAACGACGACTCTTCATTACTCTTTACTTCTGAAGTAACGGGTATTTTTGTTTCATTTTTATCATTTGCAGTAAGTTCTTGTTTGCCAAAATTAAAATCTTGCCATTGACAAGCAGATAAAATTACCGTAATTGCTAAGACAAGTACCATCGATATTTTTTTCATTTTTCGCCCTCCATAATTTTCTATCAGTACCAATGTTACCGATTTATAGGCTTTTAATACTTCTAATTAAACCTCTTTAATCATTTGGTGATAATCACAGCCGGGGTACAATGTAGTAAAAATATTAAAATATCTTAGTTAAGTGTCACTTTACAAAAAAGTAACTCCAAAATGATCAATCATGAATGAGGTATAAAAAATATAAAAAAGAGAATGATATGATGAATTCTATTTTTGGAGGAATGATTATGAATGTTGTTGCAATTGTAGGTAGTATCCGAAAAGACTCATATAACAAAAAACTAGCTGAATTTGTAAAAAAATATAATACAGATAAATTTGACATGGAAATCTTAACTTTAAATGATTTACCTATGTACAATCAAGATAATGAAAATAATCCATCTCAATCTGTTGTGGATTTTAAAGCAAAGGTAAAAGCTGCCGATGCGGTACTTTGGGTAACACCAGAGTACAATGGATCTATTCCTGGTGTATTAGGTAATGCGATAGATTGGCTATCACGCGTAGACCAAGTTATGATTGGCAAACCTTCATGGATTATGGGAGCTTCGATGGGAGTATTGGGAACTGCAAAAGCACAAATGCATTTACGCGACATTTTATTTTCAAGAGGCTTATCTTCTCCAATCCTAATAGGGAATGATGTATATATAGGGGAAGTGCATACCAAATTTGATGATTCAGGAAATCTAACAGATGAAGGAACGGTGCAATTTTTAGATAGAGTAGTTGGTAACTTTTTAACGTGGGTAAAACAATATTGATTTAGTTAAATCAATTTCATAATGCAGTATTCATAAAAAATATAATCTGCATGATGTGGAATTAGCTTCGCTTTCCGCGGGCGAACTGACGAGCCTCCTCGCTACGCTGTGGGGTCTCGTCTTGCTCGCATTCCCGCAGGAGTCTTCGCTAATTCCACATCAACAAAGATAGTTATACAAGTTTTTTCTATAAATTTTCAACTTTTTTTACTTTTTCAGCGCCCTCGTAGTCTCGTCTATCCCATTTTCCAACATTACATTGAATTAACATCACACGAAGAAAATGCAAATGCTTTTTCGAGGAGTCTCCGCTAATTCCACTTCAATTAAGATAATCCCACAAGATTTTCATCATAAAAAACAGCTATTTTTACTTTTTCAGTGGCTTTGTGAATACGTGGGCACTGAAATACTAATTTAATAAAAAATTTATAGTGAAAACTGTTTTGTCTGAAGTTGAATCAGCTTTGCTTTCCCGATGGTAAAGATTGCTCCTTCGATTACTCGTCGCAGAAAAATAATTTCTTTTAACAACTATTTTTGAGCGCCAGCGACTGCTTCTTTCATACGGTCGCGATCTCGCAGTAAAATTCTCTTTAAGTAAATCCCAGTATAAGAGTCTTCCTTTTCAATTACTTCTTCTGGTGTACCTTTTGCGATGACGATACCACCTTTGTCTCCGCCTTCTGGTCCCATGTCAATGATATAATCTACCGTTTTGATTACATCTAAATTATGTTCGATTACTAATACAGTATCTCCATTGTCAACTAAACGTTGTAAAACCTTTAATAACCGTGAAATATCTTCTGCATGAAGCCCTGTTGTTGGTTCATCTAAAATATAAATAGATTTCCCATTAGATCGTTTATGCAATTCAGATGCTAATTTCACACGCTGCGCTTCCCCACCTGATAACGTAGTTGCAGGTTGCCCTAATTTTATATAACCCAAACCTACATCAACAATTGTTTGCAATTTGCGTGCAATTTTCGGGATATTTTTGAAAAATTCTAATGCATCCTCAACAGTCATTTCTAAAACATCTGAGATGCTTTTTTCTTTATATTTTACTTCTAAGGTCTCACGATTATAACGTTTGCCGTGACACACTTCACATGGTACATAAACATCTGGTAAGAAATGCATTTCAATTTTAATAATACCGTCACCACGGCATGCCTCACAACGGCCACCTTTAACATTAAAACTAAATCGGCCTTTTTTATAACCGCGTATTTTTGCTTCATTCGTTACCGCAAAGACATCACGAATATCATCAAATACACCTGTATAAGTGGCTGGATTTGAGCGTGGTGTTCTACCAATTGGCGATTGATCGATATCGATTACTTTTTCTAATTGTTCGATTCCTTCAATTTCTTTTACTTCACCTGGTTTTACTTTTGAACGATTTAACTTTTGCGCTAATGATTTGTAAAGCACTTCATTTACTAAAGTACTTTTTCCTGATCCTGAAACACCAGTAACTGCTGTGAAAACACCTAATGGAATATCTACTTTCACATTTTTTAAGTTATTTTCTTTTGCACCCTTGATCTTTAGGAAACGGCCATCTGGCTTTCTTCGTTCTGTTGGAAGCGGAATAAATTTACGTCCGCTTAAATATTGTCCTGTCAGTGAATTCTTATTTTTCATTACTTGTTGTGGTGTACCAGCTGCTACTATCTCTCCACCATGTACACCTGCACCAGGACCTACGTCAATTAAATAATCAGCCGCAAGCATTGTGTCCTCATCATGTTCTACGACGATCAATGTATTCCCTAGATCGCGCATACTTTGTAATGTCGCAATTAATCTGTCATTATCACGTTGATGTAGTCCAATTGATGGTTCATCTAAAATATAGAGAACACCAGTTAAACGTGATCCAATTTGAGTCGCTAAACGAATACGTTGTGCTTCCCCACCTGATAAAGTACCAGCTGCTCGATTTAATGTTAAATAATCTAGTCCTACATTGATTAAAAAGCTAAGTCGCTCTTGGATTTCTCTTAAAATTAATCGAGCAATTTGCATATCTTTTTCTGATAGTTTGAGTTCTTGGAAAAATGTATAGGCTTCTTTAATAGAAAACTCCGTTGCTACCCCTATATGTTTGCCATCAATTTTCACCGCTAAAGTTTCTGGTTTTAAACGGTGCCCGTGACAAGATGGGCAAGGTTGCTGTGCCATATATTTTTCCATTTGATCACGAATATAATCTGAAGAAGTCTCGCGATAACGTCTCTCCACATTCCGTAAAACTCCTTCAAATTGAATATCTTGATCACGAACATTCCCAAACTCATTTTCATAATGGAAATGAATGAAGTCTTCTCCTGAGCCATGTAATATTTTATCCATTTGCTCTTTTGGTATATCCTTTACAGGTATATCCATATCAATTCCGTAATGATCGCATATAGACTTTAATAATTGTGGATAGAATTGAGAACTGACTGGATTCCATGGCACAATCGCGCCATCATTTAGCGTTACATCCCAATCTGGAATGACCATTGTTTCATCTACTTCAAGCTTTGTACCAAGTCCATCACACTGTGGGCAAGCTCCAAATGGACTGTTAAATGAAAACATACGAGGCTCTAACTCTTCAATAGAGAATCCGCAAATTGGGCAAGCATGATGTTCACTGAATAGCAATTCTTCGTATTCCATCACATCGACCATCACTCGGCCATCAGCTAATCTTAAAGCTGTTTCTAAAGAATCACTTAAACGAGACTCTACACCTTCTTTTAATACAACGCGGTCAATGACTACTTCAATATTATGCTTTTTGTTTTTCTCTAATTCGATATTGTCATCTAAATCTCGTAGCTCGCCATCAATTCGTGCTCGAACATAGCCTTGTTTTTTCAAGTCTTCTAATAATTTAACATGTGTTCCTTTACGACCAGATACCATCGGTGCTAGTAATTGTAGCTTTGTTCGTTCAGGATATTGCACAATTCGATCAACCATTTGTTCAACGGTTTGAGACGTAATTTCAATACCATGGTTTGGACAAATTGGTTTCCCGACACGCGCAAAAAGTAGACGTAAGTAATCATAGATTTCTGTCACTGTTCCGACTGTAGAACGCGGGTTACGACTTGTTGTTTTTTGGTCAATTGAAATTGCTGGTGAAAGTCCTTCAATGGCATCCACATCTGGTTTGTCCATCTGTCCTAAAAATTGTCTCGCATAGGCTGAAAGAGATTCTACATAACGTCTTTGACCTTCCGCATAAATCGTATCGAATGCAAGTGAAGATTTACCAGAACCTGATAGCCCAGTCATGACAACTAATTGGTCTCGCGGAATTTTTACACTAACATTCTTTAAATTATTTGCCCGTGCTCCTTGTACAACGATTTCTTGATTTTTCAAACTGCTCATCCTTCCGCTTTCAATTCCAAAATAGTATCTCGAAGTTCAGCTGCACGTTCGAAATCAAGCGCTTTTGCTGCATCCTTCATTTCTTTTTCGAGTGATTCTAGTAATGTTGTTTTTTCTGCCTTTGTTAACTTTTTACCATTCGTCACTTGTGTTAGATAAGATTCTGGTTCTTCTGCCGCTTGTGTTGCACGAATTACATCTCGAATTTTCTTTTGAATCGTTTTTGGTGTAATACCATGTTCTTTATTGTAAGCCATTTGAATTTCTCGACGACGGTTTGTTTCCTCAATTGCTTTCGTCATGGAATCCGTCATACGATCTGCGTACATAATGACATGTCCATTGGCATTACGAGCCGCACGTCCAATCGTTTGGATTAGTGATCGTTCAGATCGTAAGAAACCTTCCTTATCTGCATCTAAAATGGTAACTAGTGAAACCTCTGGAATATCTAATCCCTCACGCAATAAGTTGATACCGATCAAGACATCATACGTACCTATTCGTAATTCCCGAATGATTTCGATACGTTCTAACGTTTTAACTTCAGAGTGCAAATACTGAACTTTAATGCCCATTTCTTTTAAGTAATCGGTTAAATCCTCTGACATTTTCTTCGTTAAAGTCGTTACTAGTACACGTTCGTTACGTTCAACACGTTGTTGAATTTCATCGATTAAATCATCAATTTGTCCTTCAATCGGGCGTACTTCAATCTCTGGATCCAACAAACCTGTCGGACGAATAATTTGTTCAACCGCTTCAGGTGTATGTTCCAGTTCATAAGGTCCTGGTGTTGCCGAAACATAAATGGCGTTATGAATATGTTTCTCAAATTCTTCAAATTTTAACGGTCTATTATCAAGTGCAGATGGTAAGCGAAAACCATGCTCTACTAAAACATTTTTTCGAGCTTGGTCACCGTTATACATCCCACGAATTTGCGGTAATGTAACATGACTTTCATCTACTATTAACAAAAAGTCTTCTGGAAAATAATCCAACAAGGTGTAAGGTGTTACTCCTGGTGGACGTAGGGTCATAGGACGTGAATAGTTTTCGATACCAGAGCAGAAGCCCATTTCTTTCATCATTTCTAAATCATAATTCGTTCTTTGTTCTAATCTTTGTGCTTCTAAAAGTTTATCTTCTGAGCGAAGTTGTTTTAATCTATCTTGCAATTCTTTTTCAATCATTTCGATTGCTTTTAACATTTTTTCTTCACGTGTTACGAAGTGAGAAGCTGGGAAGATAGCTATATGCTCACGTTCACCTAATATCTCGCCTGTGAGGGCATCAACTTCACGAATACGATCTACTTCATCACCAAAGAACTCGATACGGATACAATGTTCATCTCTTGATGCTGGAAAAATTTCGACTACATCCCCCCGCACTCTAAACTTACCACGGATAAAATTAATGTCATTTCGTTCATATTGGATATCCACTAGTTTTCGTAATAGTTGATTACGTTCAATTTCCATGCCAGTTCGAATGGAGACAACCATTTCTCTATATTCTTCTGGATTACCCAAGCCATAAATACATGAAACAGATGCGATGATAATGACATCATCACGTTCAAACAAAGAAGATGTTGCAGAGTGTCTTAGCTTATCAATTTCGTCATTTATACTGGAGTCTTTTTCAATATAGGTATCTGTTTGTGGTACATATGCTTCTGGTTGATAGTAATCGTAATAACTTACAAAATACTCAACTGCATTATTTGGGAAAAATTCTTTGAATTCACTGTACAGCTGTCCTGCAAGTGTCTTATTATGAGCTATTACAAGTGTTGGCTTTTTTACTTCTTTAATAACATTAGAAACGGTAAATGTTTTCCCTGTTCCTGTTGCACCAAGTAGTGTTTGATCCCGTTTTCCTTGTCGAACCCCTTCAACAAGCTCTCGAATTGCGGTTGGTTGATCTCCGCTTGGCTTGTAGGCTGAGTGCAAATCGAATTCCTGCCCCATTATTTTCTTCCTCCTTGCTTGTCTCCATCTAGTAGCTATATTTTAACATAGCTGTTAGAAAATATCGAGAAAAGTGCGAACGTACGTTTTAGATATTTATATAAAAAAACCGCTCTGATAGAACGGTTTTTATCTTTAGAAGGAGCATAGTCAACAATTTTCCTTAGGATGTCTTTTTTCAATATAAGTCATTTTAACTGAAGTTCCTTGGGAGATTTTGCGAAAAAAATAAATAATAAAAACCGTTTATTAAAAATTTTTTGGTCCAACCAAACTGCTCATTTGGTCCAAGTAAACAGCCCGTTTTGCCAACAAAATGATCACTTTTGTCATTTTTCTATTCTTAATACTTTTTGATAGTATAAAAAAAACATCATGAATATGCAATTTTTTTACTTTTTCATAACATTTTAGAAAAGAAAGTAGGTGCTATTATACACAATATATATCCTGTTTTTCATTTTTGGTATCGTCATCAAAACAAAGATTTGATCACAAGGAGGAACTAAAATGAACTACAAAATGGTAAGTCTTTATGATTTTTGTTTAACACCTAATTTTTGCATGATGAAACCAATGGTGCTGGATGGGCATAATTATTCGTTCGTTTTGGAGTTAGAAAAATGTTATGTCGTCCCCTGTTCAGTAACACGTTTAATGAATCGGATTTGTGCATCATTAGGTACTACCCTAGATACCACTTTAAATTATTCCAATCGTATTTTTAGAGAGATAAATGTAAATGCTGATAAGGAAGAAAATATGATTAAATTACCTATTATTTTATCTACTCTTAATAAACCTTATATTTTCTTTCCAACTGCTTCGCCTAAAAAGAATCATAATACATGGATTCTATGGCAAAATTTTAGAGGGCACTCATCAATCGGCAAGCAAGGTATAGGCCTACATTTTAAAAATGATGTCTATACAGAAGAACAAATTAGTTTCACAACCCTATCAAGACAGCAATACTATGCATCCATTTTATACTTCCGTCATATGGATAATATGCTACAGCAACAATATGCTGAAAATATACTTGCTACTGTTCGCAACGAGTTATTTCTTGTGCCTTAGATAAATAGTAGGACAATAAATCTTCTACATGATTGCGCAGCCGAATATTTGAGTAGCGACGACAATCTTGTGCACGTTGACGTACAAAAATGTACTCTGAAAACAAATCGTCTCGTTCACCACGGAATACCTGTAACTGATTTTGACGTAAATAGCGCTTAGCCTCTGCTAACTCTTTTTGAACAAATGATATGGTCTGTTCGACTAATTTAATATATGGCTGTTTTAATTTAAATGCACCTTGTTCAAACGCCTGACAGTCTCTTTGTAGAATTTGTAAAACCATTGGTAAGTAAATGACCTGTTCTAACATTTGGATTGCTTCTTTTGATAATTTTAACATCATTCCACCTCCAAAATAAGAACGAATGTTCTGTTTTATATTTTACAATGAGGTCACGCTTTTGACAAGTAAATGGGCGTTGTAATATTTGGTAAAACAAAAAACTGCGGAAGAACATTTTCATTCTTCCACAGTTTTTTCGTTATTATAATTGTGAACGTAAATAAGCATTGATAAATTGGTCGACGTCGCCGTCCATGACAGCTTGGACATTACCGGTTTCCGTATTTGTACGGTGGTCTTTTACCATTGAATATGGATGGAATACGTAAGAGCGAATTTGGCTACTCCAACCAATCTCCTTTTGCTCACCTCGGATATCATCTAATTGAGCTTGTTGTTCCTCTACTTTGAGTTGATACAATTTTGCTTGTAGCATACTCATTGCTTTTTCACGGTTTTTAATTTGTGAACGTTCAGCTTGACATGCTACAACAACGCCTGTTGGCAAATGGGTAATACGGACAGCAGATTCTGTTTTGTTAATGTGCTGACCACCTGCACCTGATGCACGATACGTATCCACTTTCAAATCTTCTGAACGAATTTCAACGGCGATTTCGTCATCGAATTCTGGCATAACATCACAAGAAACAAAGGATGTATGACGACGACCAGCTGCATCAAATGGAGAAATACGAACTAAGCGGTGAACGCCTTTTTCTGCTTTTAAATAGCCATATGCATTATGCCCTCTAATTGCAAGCGTAACGGATTTTAGACCTGCTTCATCACCTGGTAAATAATCCAATGTCTCAACCTTAAAATCATGTTTCTCAGCCCAGCGTGTATACATACGCAAAAGCATAGAGCCCCAGTCTTGTGATTCAGTACCACCTGCACCTGGATGCAATTCTATAATTGCATTATTTTTATCGTATTCGCCGCTTAAAAGCAATTGTAATTCGAACTCTGTAGTACGATTTGTGAATTCCTTCATTTCATCGCCAAGCTCTTGTTGCAATTCTTCATCAGGTTCTTCTTTTAATAACTCTAAAGTCATTTCAAGATTTTCCTGTGTTTCGACTAGTACGTAAAATTCATTGACAATATCTTTTAAGCCTTTTGATTCATTGATAATTTTTTGAGCATTGTTTTGATCATCCCAGAAGGAAGGTTCAAGCATCATTTCATCTAATTCTTGAATACGAGCCTCTTTGTTTTCTAAGTCAAAGAGACCCCCTAAAGTCCGCTAATTTCTTAGCAGTATTATCTAACTCATTTCGAACATCTGATAATTCGATCATTTAAATTCCTCCAAAATAGTTTCTTTCTATAAAAGGCATAAAGGAGTTGTCCAAAAGCTACTTTTGGACAGCCCCTTTGCCTATGTCACTCGGTGGTTACAAGAACTCAAGAAGAGTGCACTATATGAATCTGAAAGGGCTAGATTAAACAGCACCGTGACAGTTTTTATATTTTTTACCGCTACCACAAGGGCATAGATCGTTACGACCAACCTCTTGTTCTTTACGAACAGGTTTGCGTTTAGCAGGTCCATTTTCTTCTGTTTTCGGATTAACTGCCTCACCTTTTGCCACTTCTTCACGTTCTAAGTTACTACGGATTTCAGCTTTCATCGCATATTTAGCGACATCTGAACGAATTGAATCAACCATTGCTTCAAACATGGCAAAACCTTCTGATTGATATTCGCGAAGTGGGTCTGTTTGAGCGTACGCACGTAGGTGGATACCTTGACGTAATTGATCCATTGCATCGATATGGTCAATCCATTTAGAATCAATTCCGCGAAGTAAGATAACTTTTTCGAACTCACGCATACGTTCTGGAGAAAGTTCTTCTTCTTTGCGGTCGTATTCTTCCTTCACTTCAGCACGAAGGAATTCAATAATGTCTTCTGGAGATTTACCTTGAAGATTTTCTTCTGTTGCAACACCTTCAGGAAGTAAATTAGCACCTACAAAGCTTGCTAAACCTGTTAAATTCCAGTCATTTGCATTTTCTTCAGCTGTATAAGAATTAACAACATTGACTAATTCTTCATCCACCATCGATTCAACTAATCCGCGCATATTTTCAGTTTCTAATACTTCATAACGTTCTTTGTAGATAATTTCACGTTGTTGACGTAATACATCATCATATTGTAATAAACGCTTACGAGCATCAAAGTTGTTACCTTCAACACGTTTTTGTGCTGATTCAACAGCTTTTGATACCATTTTAGATTGGATAGGTTGAGTATCATCCATACCTAATTTAGTCATCATGGCTTTCATACTTTCAGAACCGAAACGCTTCATCAATTCATCTTCAAGTGAAAGATAGAATTGAGTAACACCAGGGTCCCCTTGACGTCCAGCACGACCACGTAATTGGTTATCAATACGGCGTGACTCGTGACGTTCTGTACCAACTACCGCTAAGCCGCCTACTTCAAGGACACCTTCACCAAGTTTGATATCGGTACCACGTCCAGCCATGTTTGTAGCAATTGTAACTGCGCCTTTATGACCTGCTTCTGCTACGATTTCAGCTTCACGTTCATGGTTTTTCGCATTCAATACGTTATGAGGAATACCACGTTTAGATAATAAATGTGAAATCAGCTCGGAAGTTTCAATGGCAACAGTACCAACAAGAACTGGTTGACCATTCTTATGGCGTTCAGCGATATCATTAGCAACTGCATCGAATTTACCTTGCATTGATGCATAGATTAAATCAGGACGGTCATCACGAGCAATCGGTTTGTTCGTAGGAATAACAACCACATACATATTGTAAATATTACGGAATTCTTCTTCTTCTGTTTTTGCAGTACCAGTCATACCAGATAGTTTTTCATACATACGGAAGTAGTTTTGGAATGTAATAGTTGCCATAGTCATGGATTCGTTTTGAATTTCCACGCCTTCTTTTGCTTCGATTGCTTGATGAAGTCCTTCTGAATAACGACGGCCTTGCATAATACGACCAGTGAATGAGTCAACGATTAAGATTTCACCGTCTTGCACTACGTAATCGACATCCAAATGCATACTTGAGTGTGCTTTTAAAGATTGGTTAATCGCATGGTTTAACCCAACATGAGTCAAATCAAACAAGTTATCAATATTAAATGCTCTTTCAGCTTTTTCAATCCCTTGTTCAGTTAACGTAACGCCCTTCGTTTCAACATCGTAATTGTATTCTTCGTCTTTTTTTAACGTACGTACAAATGCATTTGATTGTTTATATAAGGCAGCTGACTTATTAGCTTGTCCAGAAATAATCAAAGGGGTACGTGCTTCATCGATTAAGATAGAGTCAACTTCATCGATTACTGCATAGTAAAGGGGGCGTTGAACACGTTCTTCTCTGTAAAGAACCATATTATCACGTAAGTAGTCAAAACCTAATTCATTGTTTGTGCTATAAGTAATATCACAAGCATAAGCTTCACGTTTTTCGTCTTTATTCATGCTATTTAAGTTCAAACCAACTGTTAAACCTAAAAATTCATATAATGGACGCATTGTTTCAGCATCACGGCTAGCTAAGTATTCGTTGACAGTAACAACATGAACGCCTTTATGAGTAAGTGCATTTAAGTAAACGGGTAAAGTAGATGTTAATGTTTTACCTTCCCCAGTTTTCATCTCTGCAATGTTACCTTCATGAAGTGTAGCGCCACCCATAATTTGTACAGGGTATGGGAACATTCCTAGTACACGTTTTGATGCTTCACGAACAACCGCAAAAGCTTCAGGACGAATGCTATCCAACTCTTCGCCTTCTGAGTATCGTTTATAAAATTCATCTGTTTTAGCTTTTAATTGTTCATCAGAAAGTTTTTCCATATCTTGAGCAAGTGCTTCAACTGAACTTGCAACTTTTTCTAAGTGTTTAATTTCTTTTTTATTTGGATCAAAAATTTTATTCAATATGCTGGGCATTCATTTTCACATCCTATATAGTCTCAACCCTCATTTTAACACTGTTTAACGATTTAGTGCAAATGAACGATAAGTATTATTCTATTATTTTCCTAATTTTTAAATAGTAAAAAAAGCTATTAAATTCATAAAATATACAGGGAAATTTGAATAAATTAACGAATATATTGGAAATCCTCTCATTAAAGCAATATCGCAACCATATTATTTATAAGATTTTTAAATCACAAGATTCCCAATCCATTCAGAAAAATCCTATATTTGGGGGTAGTACGATTGAAAATAAATAGATTAATGAAATGGTGCATGGGCATCATTTTCATTGTCATCCTGACGATAGGCGGTTTCGCTTATCATGTTTATTATAACGCTGTTTCAACATTTGAGGAAATCCACACACCTATTAAACATACTCCTACGGAACAGCGCACTCAACCAGTAGTATTACAAGAAAAACATCCATTCTCTATGTTACTCCTGGGTGTCGATGAACGAGAAAATGATGTCGGACGTTCAGATACGATTATTGTCCTAACCGTTAACCCACAAACGAAAAACACATTAATGGTTAGTATCCCACGTGATACGTATACAACCATCGTCGGTAAAAATAGAAAAGATAAAATCAATCATGCTTATGCATTTGGCGGTATGGAAATGTCCATGAACACCATCGAAAAATTATTAGATATTCCAATCGACTATGTAGCTAAAGTCAATATGGAAGGATTCAAACAAGTCATTGATACTATTGGTAATGTACAAGTCCAAAATGAGATAGATTTCCAACAAGGAAGTCATCATTTTAAAAAGGGAACGATTAGTTTAGATGGATCAGCTGCGCTCGATTATGTACGTATGCGAAAAGTAGATCCACAAGGCGACTTTGGCAGACAAAATCGACAAAAGCAAGTCATCCAAGCAATCATCGATAAAGGTACATCATTAAAGACGTTAATGATATATCAAGACATTTTTAAAATTCTTGGCAAGAACGTCTCCACAAATCTTACGTTCAATCAAATAAAAGAATTGCAGCAAAATTATCGACAATCACTAGGTGATATCAAACAAATTCATTTTGAAAAAGGACAAGGTAAGATCATCCATGGCATTTGGTATTACATCCCGGACCAAAAAGAGTTATCTCAAATTTCAAGTTCTTTACAAAAACATTTAGAAGTTTCATCAACTAAAAAGTGAAATAATTTGGATAGAATTGCTGCATTTACTTGAAGTGGAATTAGCTCCGCTTTCCGTGGGCGAACTGACGAGCCTCCTCGGGGCAACAGGATGTTGGTCACGGAGTCGTTGCCACAGGACGTGGCGTTCTTAGACTCCGTTCCTTAATTACGCT
>NZ_JBCMNM010000004.1:0-33715 GCF_050459865.1 Rummeliibacillus pycnus | reverse complement strand
CGTTCTTAGACTCCGTTCCGCTCGGCGGGGTCTCGTCTAGTCCGTTTTCCCACAGGAGTTTCCGCTAATTCCACTTCTATTAAGATAGCCACTCCAGATTTTTATCATAAAAATTCAGCTGTTTTTACTTTTTCAGTGCCCTTCTAATTTTGTCACAGCTATTTTCCATAGATAGAGATCCAAAATTTAATTGATAAAATCATTTATTTTGACTTTTTAATATCCTCGGTCCTTGAAATATGGATTCTTGCCTTTCCTTTATTGCTAGATAAAAACCCAGCTGATCAGTTTGTCAGCTGGGCCATATTAAGTAACCTATGAAGATTACACATGAATTTAGTTAGTTTCGATTAAACCATACTTACCGTCTTTACGTTTATATACGATATTGGTAGCATCGGATTCAGCATCTGTGAAAATGTAGAAATCATGTCCAAGAAGGTTCATTTGTAAGATTGCTTCCTCTTGATCCATTGGTTTTAAAGCAAATTGTTTTGTACGCACAACTGTTAAATCATCTTCTGCATCAGCTACAGTAGTCGCAGAGTTTTCAGATTGAACAGCAGCGAAATATAGACCCACACCTTCACGGTCACGGAATTTACGATTCACTTTTGTTTTATGTTTACGAATTTGACGTTCTAATTTAGCTGTGATTAAGTCCACTGCTGCATACATATCACCATGACGTTCTTCTGCACGCAATGTTAAGTTTTTCATAGGAATCGTTACTTCCACTTTTGTATTCTTGTCATTGTACACCTTCAGATTAACGTTTGCTGTTGCGCTTAGATCATTATTAAAATAACGTTCTAATTTTTGGATCTTTGACTCAACATACTCTCGAATTGCTGGAGTTACCTCAATGTTTTCACCGCGAATGTTAAATGTTAGCATGTAAACTCCTCCTTTTTTAAACCATACTTACATATTCTACACTTCCCCAAAAACTCCTTCTTAAAACCGAAAAAAAAATTAATTTTTTACGTACTTTTTACAAAATAAAATCACGAATTTTGTCTTTTCTCCTCAAAAACTTCCTTCCATCGTCGTAATTTTAGTTCAGAAATGATTAATTCTTGATGTTCATCCAACATGTTCATATCAATACCATATTGATAACCACCAGCAACCGTCTTCTTCCACCGAACATCTCCCTTTGTATTGATCGGTTTTGTATATAACTTAAATGACAAATCCATCTCCACTTCCCCTTGCTCACAAGGCAAGTTTTCTTCCGTAAAAAGTTTTAATCCACTAGGGCTGATATCAATAATCTTCCCTTGATAATATGTATTCACCCCATCCCTACGGCAATTGTAGGTTACTGGTACCTCATGAATCAAAACATGCCGAAAAGATTCTTTGCGTCGATATTCCACTAATTCCACCTTCTTACTATATATGTATGATACATCCTCTCATTCTAATATCGAATAACAAAAGTAAATATTTAGAAATTTTATTTAATTTGAACAAATTTGTAACTGTTAATAAAAAATATGTATATTTTATATTTCGTGGAAAAGAAAAACCCCTTAAGTTGACTTTATTGTCCAACTTAAGGGGCTATAAATAAGCAGAAAACTTGTAAGTAAATTACATTATCATTAATTGTTTTTATAATTGTTCGATTACATCATATATTGTACGGAAATATTGATAACGTGCTAATATTGTTCGATCAATTAATGACGCTAGTTTGGTTTCTGCACCATCAACGAGTCTTGGTGTGTTTAATTGATCAAATTGATTTTTTAATTCTTTCATTTTATTCGTAATTAAAGTGTTACAAGCACCAGTCGTACTCGTAGATGTATCTGTACATGTACCAACGATATTTCCATTGCTATCTTTTTGGATTTCAGAAGTCCATTGGTCAACTTGTTGAACACCTTTTTCGAAATTTGTTAAATCATTAATAGCCTTTTGAGTTTGAGATGTATTAGATGTACTATCTCCTATATAGTCTTTAAGAATAGCTGCATTTTGAAGATATACTCTCTGTTCTCTTGGCATTACATTTAATGTTTTTTGTGCATCGATAATTCCTTTTACATAGCTTGAAGATTGAGGCTTAATCGCTGCAATTTTTTTATCTAATGCTTGAGCAGCTTTGATATTGTCAATTTCATTTAATAAAGCTTCATGTACATCATCTAACTCAGCTTTAACAATATCTTTTTGGTCTGCTCCTAGTTTGTTATATACCTGAATAGCATTTAAAATTTCAGTACCTATATCTCTTTTTGGGTATTGCTTTTTATAATATCCCGTAGATGCATCATCATCGACGAAACTACTCATATTAGCAGGAGTTACATTTTTTAAAGCCTCCGCTACCGTTACAATTGGTGCATATTTATTATAAATTTTCATGACGTCACTGTCGACTAATGATTTGGCTTTAGAACTTAAAGCTTCATAACTGTCAACAGCTCCTTTAATTATACTATAAGGAATTTTATCCATATTAAGCCAAGCGTTTGGATCATCTTCATTATTTCCAACAATCAATTTTTCAAAAGCCTTCGCTGCATCACTTGGTGTTTTATAAACAGCACTTATTTTAGCTGCTTCAATAGCTGCTTTAGAAGTTACATATCCTTGAGCAGTACTTGATAAGGCATCATAATCTTTGATGACTTTTTTCAAATTGATTACATATTTGTCATCTGTTTTATTTAATGCTTTGAACGCTTTATCTACTTTTTGAGCTGCTTTTATTTCTGTTTCATGTGTTAAAAATTTATAAGTTGAACCATTATCGGTTATTGCTTTTGTTACGATTGCTTTTGGGTCTTTTGCTAGTTTTTTGTAAATCGCAATCGCCTTTAGCATAGCATCAATATCCGCATCCTTATATGTGCTTCCGATGGCTGGAGCTGATGGTGTCAATGTCATAATATCTGCAATAGGCGCATAAGTATTGTATTTTGTTAATACACCTTGATCGATGACAGATAATTGAGCTTCGTTTAACTTGTTATAAAGAGAAACAACATCTGTTATGTCGCTTAATGGACTAGTATTTGATAACTTATTGACTTTGTTTGTGAAATCTTCTATCCCTTTAATTAAATTAGCTGTATCATAACTTGAACTGAAAGCGTTGATATCTTTTTCGTGAATCACATATATTTGAACCGGTCGTCCTGCCTTGTAAAATTTGTAATACAAAGCAATGGCATCTTGAATATAGGTTTTGCTTGATGGTTTTAGCGCTTCATATTCTTTATCGATTTCTTGCGCTTTTAGGAAGTTTTCAATTTCATCATCGCTCATTGGAATAGAAGGATGGACATCGTCTTCTTCATCATGAGGTCCATCATATTTAACGTTATATCGATCTTCGTAATAATGATCGTTTTGTGATTGTGGTGCCTTCTCTAATATAGCAAGTTGTGGTGCATCTAATTGTTGATAGTAATCGATAGCTTTATAGATAGCCTGAATATCTTCTGCATTTGATATTTTAATAGGATTTCCTGTTCTTTTCCCTGAATCTGTATAACCTTTTACAAATGGTGCGTAATAGCTTGCATCTATCTTTCCATCTGTTGTTTGATGACAACGACTTGTATCCTGAAGTGAACCAGTAGCATCTTTACAATAGAAATCATCTTTAACGCTATCGAAGTTTACATTTTCAGCATTAAATAATTTCCCATATAGTACATATATCGTTTTAGCAATATCTTGAATTTTTAAAACTAATGAATATTTACGATAATCTTCCAATATTCCTGGATCAATCAATGTTGATAATGGAATATTATATTTTGCATTGATTTTATTATATTTAATGTTATCATCATAGTATTTTTCAAGGCTACGAACACTTTTAATCGTTGGTGTACCGCCTGATTCACTTACATGAGACATTTGTCTTACTTTCGTTTCAAAATCTCTAGCAATTGTCAATTGGGGTGCATAGCGTGTACCAATTTTATCAAGCTCTGCTTTATTTGCCACATATTTTTGTACAATTGCAGGTGTACGGTCATACATTTTGTAATAGACATCTAATATTTCTAATTCATATTTAGCATCTGTCGGTTTAACCTTTTCATAAGCCTTGTCAATAGCTGCAGCTTCTATAATATATTTTCCATCATAAAGGAATGGGAATTTAGAACGGTCTGCATCATCTATAATCATTTTTGGATCAGGCTTTAATGCATTATAAGCGATCGTTGCCTGTTGAATATACTTTATATCAGTTGGCGTAACAGATGGTGAGTTAACATTCGATTCTTTAATAAGGCTGAGTAATTTAACGACGTTAGAAACAGGTGCGTAATCAGTGTATTTTTTCATGATGGTTTTATCGACTAGATTGCTGACTTTAGGGTTTGTACTGATGTACGTATTATAGTAATCAACCGCACCCTCTACATCTGAAATTACACTTTTTTTACTTAACGCTTTCACTTTATTTTCAAAAGTATCAGCAATATCTTGAGAACCTTTTATATCTGTCAAAAGCCCTTTTATTTTCCCACTATTTACAACATATTTTTGCACATCAGATGAAGCATCATCATATGAATAATAAACTGCTTTAGCATCCTTAGTGTAGGTACTGCTTGATTTTTTCAATTTCAAATACGAACTATCTATTTTTTGTGCCGCTGAGATATTTGCTTCATCTGCTACAATATCTGCGAAAGTAGGATACTTTGAATCCACAATTTGTTTTTGCGGTGTTCCTAATTTTTTGTACGCTTTAATTGCTGACGTAATATTTGCAATTTGATTTGCTGTATAAGGATTAGGAATAGAAGAAGGAATTTTAGCAACTAATTTTAAAACATCTGGTACTTGTGCATAGTCGTTATACGTTTTTAATACGTTTTTGTCGACAAGAGCTAACCACGATGGTTTAGATGAGACTTTATTATATTCAGTTGTTGCTAAACCAATTTTACTGATAGCATCGTCAGCTGTCGTAGCAGTTGGTATTGCATTTACTTTTTCTGTAAAATCCAAAACTTCTTTTTGAGCATCTTTATATTCTGGAAGATTTGGTATATCACTAATCTTCACTGCATTCACCACGAAGCGTTTTACCTCTGGTGTAGCAGTATCATATGTGCTATTCACTTTCAGTAAATCTACAAAATAACTTGGCTTCGCTTTATTTTTTAAAGCTGCTGCATAGCTTTTATCAATCGCTTGTGCGCTTGAAATATTTTTTGTTTCTGAAGTATAACTTTTACCATTTGTGGAAAGTGCATTTTGTACAATGAGTTTTTGGTCTGCACCTAATTTATTGTATTGAGTCAACGTATCAGCTGCTTTTGATACTTCAGTGGCAGTTAAAGAACCCGGTGTTAAAGTTAGCGTAGGTAATGCATTAAAATTTGTAACGATATCTGGTATTGATGAATATTTGTTATAAGTTGTTATAACATTTTTATCTACTAAATCAATCGGTGCCAACGATGGGTAATTGCCAGATACAGAAGAACTAGCAGGACTCTTTGCTTGAATGTTTTTATAATTTGTTACAACATTTAGAACATCACTATTAGTTGAAGAGCCTGTTAATCCATTGACAGCATTAGTAAAGTTATTCTTAGCAGTAATTTGTGCGTCGTAAGCTATCCCAATTTCATTAATTTTATTATCTTGAGGTACAAATTCACTTACTTTAAATGTAGTAACAACGTTATTTTTATCTGTATAAACTTTTGAATTATCCTTTACTGCACTGTAATTATTAAAAACCGTCACTAAATCTTTAGCGTAAGTTTTACTTGCTGGATTTAATGCAGCATATTGTTTTTCAATGTCAGCAGCGTCTTTAACAATATCTTCAAGGGCTAAATATTTATCAAGGTTTGCTTGGGCAACTGGATTATCGCTAATCAGATCTTTTAACAATGATTGTTGAGCACCAGATAATTTTTTATAAGAATTAATGATATTTAAAATGGTTATTCCATCTGGTGTCCCTGTTGACATCAACATCAATTTTTGTGTACCGATGACGTCAGTGTAGTAGCTTAGTTTTTTTAGGGTTGTGCTTGGGACAGCTGCTTTGGTAATGGCGTCTAGGCTATCATATTGTTTTTGTAGAGTTACTGATTTGGTTGTGAAATTTTTTGTGCTTAATGTAGCAACGTTTTTGTTAAACGTATCGATTTTTTTAAGGTATGGCTGAATGTTATTCCAATGTTTTTTGAGTGTTGAATAGTTTGTAACTTTCTTTTTATCCGTTTTAGATAGTTTGTTATAGGCACTCATCGCTGATTTCGTTTTTGCAATGTAATCTGATTTTTTCGGATTGATTGCTTTAATCTGTGCGATTACTGACTTTGCCTTTAAATTAGCATAATAGTTTAACTTTGTAACAGTTGTTTTTGGGACAGCTGAATTCTCAATTCTGTTTAGACTGTCGTATTGTTTTTTGAGTGTTTCAATTTTTGTTGCATAGTTTTTCGAATTTAAGGTTGCAACTTTTTTATTAAGGTAATTAATTTTCTTTAAAGATGGTTGAATTCTACTCCAATGTTTTTGGAGTGCAGCATAGTTAGAGACCATTCTTTTATCATTACTAGATAATTTTTTATAAGCACTAATGGCTGATTTGGTTTTTGCAATATAGTTGGACTTTTTAGGGTTAATCTCATTTATTTTTGCAATTACTGACTTTGCTTTTGAACTAATTTTTTTAGATGAAGTTGTTTTTGCATGTGCCAGCTCTGGATTCGCTGCTGTTATAAGTGTTGGTACGATTAACATAGCGGCTACGCCCATTGAAACGAATGATTTAATACGCACAAGAATCCTCCCTTTTCAATATCTATTATTTTAGCAATCTTTTTCTTAGCTATTGCTAATTGAATTGGTATTATTGAATCTTATTTAAAATATATAAACTTATAATTTTCATATCGGCTTCAGCTATAAAATTTTAAGAGACATAGTAAATTCATGGCATTTTAATTAAAACAACAAAAAAATCCTCACAAAAAGGAACCCCTTTCTGTGAGAACTACTATATTCATGCTACAAATTTTCTTTCACTTCTTGGCGCCTTCGCAATTTTAGCTCTGAAATAATCAGTTCCATCATCACTTCATCAGCTTCTAGATCAATACCATATAAAAATTCATCACCTTGCATTCGTTTCCACTTGATCATACCTTCTACACAAATAGGTTTCGCATATAGTACAAAGTTTAGCTCTACATTTAATGGATGGTCCTCTACCGGTAAACTGACAGGCATTGCAATTCTTGCACCACTTGGGCTCAAGTCTACCAAACGACAAGACTCAGTTTCTACGATTACTTCGTTATCTTCTTTTATAGAAGGAATTTTGCACTCTGCCGTCACATTTCGTTCAAGTGCATGGCGAAAGGATTCCTTACGTTTAAATTTCATATTTTCTCCTCCTTCATTGATAAGAATTTTCAAATTATATAACATGTTAACTGTGAAAAATATATAATCTAGCTGAATTTCATATTTGTTTTCTAGTTGAAAAATAAGGATTTTTCTTTAATATTTATTCTAATAATTTTAATAAGATTTCAATCATTGTATGTAGTACACATAGCATTTTCCAGCAGGATATGAAAGAACTTCACTGAATTCACATCGCACGAAGGAAATGCCAATGTATTTGAGGACTCACCGTCTTTAGCTTTTAGACTCTACTCTTCTATTAAACAATATATAATATTTATTTTAAACTGCATAATTGAACAATTTCTAAAATATGGGGTAGTCATATGTATATTGATCAACTCATTAGCTATCTTTCATTGATTTGTAGCTATTATAAAATAGTATATATTCGATATGTAAAACCCCTAATCCATTAAGACTAGGGGGGGAATCGATGTGAGCAAATCATAAGCTATTTTACTATTACTCTAATATTGTTTGTCATTTCTCTGCAAAACACCTTATAATTTCTTCCATCAGCACTACTATTTTGCACGGCATTTTAGAAATGATAAGATTTAGATTATTTTAAATACAGGCAACCCTAAAGTATTATCTACCTCTAAATGAAGTTCTCCTAGAACTATTTCATACTTTGATTTCTTATCAGAAATTTTATATAGAGGATTTTCTAATGTTAAAGCAAAAGAAAATAACTCCAAAAAATCTGCATTTAAGCCATGAGTGTTAGATTTATATTTTATATTATCCACATCTTATCATTTTCACCTTGAAAAGCTAGAATTTGAGCCATATTATTATAACTTTGATATAACGATTTTAGATTTAATCTACTCGCATCTTTTAATATTTTTTTAGCTATGTAATCAAATTTTACTACAAGAGTTAATTTATTTACTTTTTGGCCTAAAATTCTATTATGTGATAAGTATACTGGCTGAGTCCATGCAGAATTATCAATTATGAATGAAAATAAATATGGATCGAGTATATTACATAAATGCAATAAATACGCTCCATGAGAATGTCCATATCCAATTATTCTATTTTCATTAAATTTCAAATCATTATCAGCCATTATAATTTTAACAGATTCTATTGCAGTTATAATATCAATGGCTTGCATATAACTCATATCATTGAATTCTTCTAAGTCCTCATTTATATTTGCTAGCACATGCAACTCTATATCTTTACTTGAAAGTATATTTAATAAGTTTGATGGTTTTTCTTTTATCATTCGTAACTCATTCTCTGAAAGAAGTGATTCTATAAATTTAGTATCTTGTACATTAAAACTTTCAGCAGATTGCATATATTTACTTCCAAAATATTCACATTGAATAGTTATTAAATTGTATTTATCTGCCATTACCTCTCTCATTTTTTTATAAACCTTAGAATCAATATTTCCTCCGAAGCCAGGTACAAATACAACCAATCCTGTCTCTTCATTTACTCCATTCTGTGGAGTGGAAAAATCAATTCTTAATTCTCTATTAGAAGTGCCTGTATAAATATTTTGATGTGCAGGAATATTTATACTATATTGTTCAGCCATTAATACTTCTCCTTCCAAAATTGCTCATCTCTATAAACGCTAGGAATAATGTTAAAAGCCCTAGTAAAAACAAATTAGCTTTTACCAGAGCATTTAAGTACCCCTTATATTTTTACCAGTTATTTTCTTCCATCGAAATAAGTACCATCCATGACACGAACACTAGCATAAGGATCGACGTATCGGCGCTCAGATGTTTTTGATTTTTGCAGATTCTTTATATCTTGTGCAATCTCATCTTTTGCTTTTTGCAAGTGATCACGTATACCTTTGTCAAGCTCACGTAACTGCTTTTCAAAAGGATGCCCAGGTAACGGATTCACTTTTAGCTGTTGTAATTGCTCAATAATTGATCCACGCTTGTCTAAATAATCATCCATTTTCTTGATATAGTCATCGCGCTCTTTATCTGGAGGAAGTTTTGTTAAGTGCTTATATAGTTGGGCTGAAACTTGTAATAACTCTTGAAGTAGATCCATTAAAATTGATCTCCGACATACTGTTTTTGGCGATTAATCTTAATAACTTCTTTCCAAGTGTCACGGAATTCGGTTACCAATCCTTCTACTTCATCTAAAATAGCAGAATCATTTTTAATATTAGCATCTGTTAAACGACGATGCATATATTCGTATAAAGTGAACATTTCTTTTGAAATTGAAATATCCATATTTAATGTAGCCATTAATTCTGAAATAATAGCTTGTGCTTTTTGAATATTTTTGTTTCGATTTTGAATATCTTTGGCTTCTATCGCCTTTTTCCCTTGATGGATAAATTTGATACAACCATTGTAAAGCATTAATGTCAGTTCGCCTGGGGACGCGGTCGTAACACTGTTTTGTTTGTAAGCATTGTATGCTTGCTGTACTGACAAATTGAACAACTCCTTTTATATAAAACCCAAAATACTTACTTAATTATCCTTGTGAGAAAATAGATGATTGGCTATTTGCTCTTTGAATCGCTTTCTCCATTGCAGAGAATTGATTCCAATAACGTTCCTCGATATCATTTAAGCGATCTTTCCAATCGGAAATTTTTGTATCTAAATCAGAAATTGTTCGTCCTAATGAATACGATTTTTCTGATATCGATGTTGCCTTACCTGCAGTTACTTCAATATTCTTTACAGCTGTTTGAGAAGCTGTACGCATTTTAGCAACGATTCCTTCTTGACCTGCAGCACTATCCCCTGTAAAGATGCGTGAAACAATTTCTGGGTCTTTTTCAAGAGCAGCACGTAATTTGTCTTCATCAATTTCTAATTTACCATTTTCAGTCCATGTTTTTGATGTTGTAATACCAATATTATACAGAGTATCTCCTGTTTTACCACCATATTGTGATAAATCTGTACGCATTGAAGAAAGGGCAGAATTGATACTTGGATCGCCTTTTAATAAACCAGCTTTTGCTTTTTCTTCCCATTTCGCAATCTCATCAGTTGTCATTTCAGCCTTTTGAGCATCTGTAAGAGGCGAATAAGTAACATTTTTCTTTTGTGTTACACGAGTATTTAAATCTTTAATAAATCCATTATAAGTATCAACAAACTCTTTTACTTTATCAACAATAGAGTCTGCATTTGTTGTTGAACTTACAGTTACTGCTGTGCCAGGTGTAAATGTACCATCATCAGCATAGCTTCCTAGATCTCCGGTAGCTGTAATTGTATAACCAGCTATATTAAATATATTAGATTTTTGCTCGTAGGTTACACCATTTACAGTTAATTTTGCATTTGTACCACCATCAGCTAAGCTTACTTCTTCAGCTGTATCAGTAATTCCTGTTACACCTAGTGCAGTAAATAAAGCATTACCTTGTCCTACATTTTTATCTGCAAGTAAACTTACTTCTGCTTTATCTCCATCTCGAGTCCCTGTGTTATTAGCTGAAATATTCAATTGACCATTGTTAAAAATTGCTGTTACTCCAGCACCAGATGAATTAATTTTTGAAATGATTGAATCGATTGTATCTGTATTTTTAAATTCAATTGTTGTATCTTTTGTTGTTCCATCTTCTTTTATAGCACGTAATGTGAATTTATTTGTATTTGTCGAGTTTGTCCCTAGTAATTCACCAACAGTATTTGAACCTTTTAAAGCAGTTCCTGCTGAAGACACATCTGAAGAATATATTGTATCTCCACTTAAAGAACCAAGTACATTATTAAATGTAAATGGAGAGCTATCTACGCTAAATTGTGCATTACTACTAGAAGATAAAGTAATGGAACCGTCTTTCAACGTTGCATTTAAACCCGTTTCCTTATTGATCTTAGATAGTACTGAATCTAAAGTATCATCAGCATTATAAGAAACTTCTTTTGTAGCACCATTCACTGTAAATGTCATTGTTCCTGGCGAACTAACACCTACTAATTCAGACATTTTAACTGTTCCTGTAGCAACTGTACCATCAGCTAATTTTAATTGAGAAGATTTTTGATTAATTTGTAAAGGTACTACTTTATTTGAAAAACTAATTGGAGATGATGCACCATCAACAACAATGGATTTTTTGTCACTAGAAGACAAAGTGATTACACCGTCTGCTAAACCAACACTTAGTCCAGTTTCTTTGTTAATTTTCGTCATAAAAGAACTTAACGTATCATCTTTCGTATAAGCAACTTGTTTTACTTCTCCACCCACAGTAATCTTCATTGTTCCATCTGCAGAAACTCCTAAATCTGATAACTTACTTGAAGTTGTTGCAGTAGTTCCATCAGAAACTAATGTTAATTTGGAAGATTGTTGATTTGTTTTCGCATTAAAGCCTAATTGATTTAAACTTGCAATGGTGTTACTTTGTTCTGTATCGTCAGCGAAAGGTGTTGCATTATCTTTTGCAGAGATACTTAATTTACCATTATAAATACTAGCTTGATAACCTTTAGTATCTAATACATTTATCACATCTTTTAAAGAATTATCTGTTGTAAATGTTTGCCCAAAAATATTAAGATTAGCTACATCTAACCCTTGTATAGTACCTAATTTTGTATCTTCTGTTACACGTACTTGTTTAACATTTCCACTATTATAATTATTATTTGCAGATGTGGCTTGTTGTGAACCAGTAATACTTAAATTCCCGTTAGCATTTGGAGTAGCAATTACTGATATTGCATTGGAAGGAGAAACATTAACTGTTTTTGAATTCCAATTGCTATTTTTACCATAATTGTCAAATAAACCTTGTTGGAAACTTGTTAGTGTTGTATTCACTTCACGATATGCGTCACGTTTCCATTCATATTTTTGCTTTTGTTGCTGAAGTTTTTCCATTTGAGCACTTTCAGCTTTCATTAGCTTTTCCATGATAGAATCGATATCCATACCAGATACTAGACCACTGATTTTATTTTTATGTTGCAAATAAGAATAAGCTACTTTTGAACTACTATTTGTGTTATTTACTGAAGTCATAAATTTTCCTCCTTAATTATGCTTGTGTATCAAATATTTTCCCTACTAATTTTTGCATTTCATAATAAGCATCAAGTAATTCCTTTGGTGGAATTTCTTTTATAACTTCTTGTGTTTTTGCATCAACAACCTCTACATAATAACGATCAAGTTCTTTATGGAAGACAAATTTTGAATTTTTTTGACTATACTCCATAAATTCATTTAATTTATTGACCGCTGTTTGATAAGCTTGTTTCGTAGGGTGTCCATTTTCATCTGTCATTTCTGATACTTGATATTTTTCTGAATCATTTTGAAGATGCTCAACAGTGGAAGAATTATTATTTCCAACAAATTGTATTTTTTTTGAGTTCTCACTAAAAGTAACTTTCATTGATATCAATCCTCCTGAACTAATAATCACTTACTTATTTTATCGGAGGAGATTGTCGCTTTTATAGCAATCTAACATATTGTCTAATGTATTTTATATGTATCTTGGCACGTTAGCTAAAAGTATACTTTCCTTCAATCATCTTTCTACTCTGAATAGATAATTGATTACAATTTTTGTTACTCACTTTTTAAGTAATAACTCACATATATCAAAATCTAAATATGTATCAATATCCTGGGAGTGTAAATCATCCATAACATACCCAATTGTTTCTGTTGTAATAAGTGATTTATTGGACAAGAGATGTTTAGTAGAATTTATATAAATTGCACCATTTAAGACATAAGTTTTAGGTAATAGTTGTCTTCTTGAAATGTTTAAATCAGATACATCAATAAAATTCTTTAATTGTGATTTAGTATCATCCAATGTATATGTCCAATATGGACTTTCAGTAGATTCTTTTACACTCACACAGGAAAGAGCTTGTGAATCAAGCATCCTTTCAATAGCACAATCTATATCTTCTGCTGTTCTTAAAGGGGATGTTGGCTGTAATAAAATGACATAATCATATCCTGGACATTGTTCAATCGCATGTAATACTGGTAATACTCCAGGCGTATCATCCTCTGCTAAGCTTTTAGGGCGAATAAAAGGTACTTCACAACCATATTGTTGTGCAACTTTAATAATTTCCTCGTCTTCAGACGATAAAATTATTCGAGAAATGTATTTTGATTGTTTAGCAGCTTCTATAGTCCATGCAATTAAAGGTTTTCCTGCTATTAGCTTTATATTTTTTCTTGGTATTCCTTTAGATCCTCCTCTTGCAGGTATGACCGCCAGAAAAGTTGGTCGATTATTCAAATACACTCATCCCTTTACTCATTTCTGCATTAGCTTTTTCATAATCAGCAATTCTTCCGATATCAAGCCAATATTCTCTTACTGGAAAAGCAGTTGTATTTTCTTCTTGCTCAATCAGTTCATTAAAAAGATTTGGCATATCAAAAAATTGATCTTTTGGAATGACATCCAAAACTTCTGGATTTAAAATATAGATTCCTGCATTTACAAAGTTCTTATGTACCGGCTTTTCTTTAATAGAAATTAAATTTTGCCCATTTGTCTCTATTACACCAAATGGAATTTGATATTCATACTCTCTGACACACATTGTTGCAACAGAATGATTTTCCTCATGAAAATGTAATAACTGTTCAAAATTCACCTGTGTTAAGAGGTCTGCATTCATAACAAAAAAAGGTTCCATCGGTTTATGTTTTAATAATGATAAGGCTCCAGCAGTTCCCATCCTTTTTTCCTCTTCGATATATTCAATATTCACGCCAAATGCAGAGCCATCTTGAAAATAATTTTGAATAACCTCTTTCTTGTAATTCACACAAATAATAAAGTTTACAAACCCATGATTTTTAAATCCTTCAATAATTGTTTCTAAAATTGGTTTACTCCCTACATTCAGCATTGGTTTAGGAGTATGATCAGTTAGAGGGCGTAATCTTGTACCTAGCCCCCCTGCCATCAATACAACAAAATTTGTTTTATATTGTGTCGCATTTAGTTCATCTGAGAAAATAATATTTACTAATTTATTTGTATGATCGATTATAGGTAATTGTCTTAGCTTCTTTTCTTTTAGTAAGTTTACATTTTGGTGATAAGATTTATCAGAGGATGAAATAATAGGTTGACAATTCATAACTAAATCAACTTCGTCATTAAGACTTATACCGTTTAATAACCCTCTACGAATATCTCCATCAGTTACTGTTCCTAATAAATGTAAATTCTCGTCAACAACAACAGCAAATTGTAACGAAGAATTATCAATAATTCTCATAGTCTCAAGTATCGAGGTTTTTGTATTCACTAGTGTTTGTTTCCATATTTTCAATGTACTTCACTTCCTTTGCAGGTATCCCCATTACTACTTTTTCTGGTGCTACATCTTTTACGACAACTGCACCTGCGCCAACCATTGCATGATGTCCAATATTAATATTCTGAATAATCTTCGCTCCAGTTCCAATATGTGAGAATTCTTCAATATGAACATTCCCCGACATCACTACACCAGGAGCAATATGGATACTTCTTTCAATCATGCAATCATGCTCAACAATAGAACCCGTATTAATCACACTTATCTCTTTTATAATCGACCTTGGTTGTATAATCGCACCTGCCATAATCTGTACACCTTCAGCTATAAATGCATTATTCGCGATTATGGCTGAAGGGTGTATACAAGTTGCAAAAGTAA
Organism: Rummeliibacillus pycnus; assembly: GCF_050459865.1. Lineage (GTDB taxonomy): Bacteria > Bacillota > Bacilli > Bacillales_A > Planococcaceae > Rummeliibacillus > Rummeliibacillus pycnus_B. Next base: position 18,623 of record NZ_JBCMNM010000004.1, on the reverse strand, counting down.
ATCCTTTATTCTTAAAGAAATTAAATAAATCCATTCGAAACTCAGAGGGCTTTAAACTTCCTATTCCCAGAACTAATTCAACCGATTCTGGTGAATACTGTTTAACAATTGAGATATCATCTCCAAGGTACTTTAAGCCATATGTGTTTGCTTCTTTTTTTGATGCTGTATACCCAAGAATTTCTCTTTGTTTAGCTATTAAAATATCTGTAAGAACGGCAGCATGACCACCATTACCTAATATAATTATCGGCTTATTCATCAATTAATTCATCCTGTTCATAATTTTTACTAGACTTTTTGCCTAATAAAGACCAATACGAATCGGGTGACATACCATCTCCAGGTCGTTTAACATCTAAATTTTTTGCAGTAAAAATTTCACCCTTTGTAATATTTGAAGTAGCTACTAAACTTTTTCTAGCTGCTTGCTTGTTTTTCAGTTCAACATCAGCAGGTTTTTTTACTCCTGTACCTAAAGATAATTCCACATCTCGAATACTTTTGATCATTTCTGTTAATTCAAAAGGTTCTAAAGAAGCAATATGATCTGGTCCCTCCATTGTTCTATCAAGGGTAAAATGCTTTTCTATAACTGTTGCACCTAATGCTACTGCAGCAATTGGTACCGAAATACCTTTTGAATGATCTGAAAAACCAATTTGTAAACCTGTTTCTTCTTTTAAATGATTCATTGCTTTTAAGTTAACTGTTTCAAAGGGAGCAGGATATTCTGTTGTGCAATGTAGAATCGTAATGTATTTTTTTAAAATAGCCTTTGCTTCGTGACTACTATAGAATTTATGTACTTCATGGATATCAACTGGTTCAGATGGAAATGCTAAACCATATGCTATAAACCGAAGTGCTGTATGTATTTCTTCTATGTTAGCCATACCTGTTGATATAATGATTTTTGGTCGCTTGGTTGCAATATAATGGATAAATGGCGAATTAGTTAATTCCCCTGATGGTATTTTCATTGTTTCTAGCCCTAGCGTATCAATTAAAAAATCTACACTTTCATAATCAAAAGGTGTCGATAAAAATTCTATATCTAAATCGTCGCAATACTGTTTCAAATCAGCAAACTCTTGATAAGTCAATTCTAATGATTTCAGCATTTCGAATTGTGAAGATGATTCTCCTAGATTTTCAATTTGATACTCTGCTTGTTTTGCTGTCTTCGTAACTAGATTTTCAGCTTTAAACGTTTGAAATTTTACCGCATCGGCTTTTGCTTTCTTTGCAGCATCCACTAATTTCTTTGCTAAATAAAAAGAGCCATTATGATTGACTCCTGCTTCAGCAATTATATAAGTATGTGTCATAAATCATAAAACTCCTTTTGAACTTTATAATGTTCTTTTGTTTTTAATATGTCATTGATTAAATCTGATGATTCACCGTTACCAAAAATATGTTCAAAAGATTTACTATATTTCAACGCCTTTTTAATAGCATTTTCAATGTCAGTAGAGTCGATTTTTGTATTAATAACCGAGTTAGGACATTCTCTTCCTTTTTGACGACTTCCAATGTTTACGGTAGGTGTCTCCAAATATGGCGCTTCAATTAATCCACTAGAGGAGTTTCCAATTACAACATCGGCATATTTTAGTGAACTTAAATAGCGCAGCTGACCTAATGAATCAAATAGTTTAGCATTGGTATGCTGTGCTACAAATTCTTGAATAGATTGATTGATATATCTTCCACCGTTATCGGCATTTGCTTTTGTAAAAACCATATTTGCGTTAAACGTCTTTAGAGCATTTAATAACTCATGAATCCCATTTGTTTCTCCATTTGTTTCTGGATGATATGTTATTAAAAACATACTATTATTTTCGTCCAAACCTAAATTATCATAAACTTCTTTTTTAGTTAAATACTCCATCTTATATATTTGTTCAATTCCCATTGCACCTACATTAAATACTCTATTTGGATTCTCGCCCAATTGAATTACCCGTTTCTGGTGTGACTCCGTACTAGTAAAATGCCATGTAGCCATCTTTGTAATTGAATGTCTAATTGCATCATCATATGCACCAAATGTATTTTCTCCCCCATGAACATGTGCAATAGGTATTTGCATTATTAAAGCCGTCTGAGCTACAGCAAGCATTTCATACCTATCCCCTAAAATAATCAGTAAATCCGGGAGTAAACGTTCAAAAGCCGTAGCAAATCCAATGGTTGCAAGACCCATTGATTTCACTACAGCTATTGGAGTATCCGACGATAAAAGCATTTCTACTTTTTCATCAATATAAAAACCATCTTCCTCTATTTGATGATAAGTAAGTCCAAATTCAGGAGATAAATGGGTACCTGTCGCTACTATTTGTAATTCAAATAAATCCTCTTTTTGGATTTTTCTCATTAAATTTCTAAGCAAACCGTACTCTGCTCGTGTTCCAGTTACAACACAAATTTTCCGTTTCTCCATCAAAATTCCTCACTTCTCAGGTGTACTTGGTACATTTATAATTCTTTTTTCCAAATTTTCAATTACTGATAAATCATCTCTTGGACAATCTGAAAACTGTTTTAAATAATGCATTGGTTGCCAAATTGGGCGGCTCATTATACCATTCTCATTAAAATATTTAAGGAGCTCGTTCCTATTCTGAGATTCATCGATGATTAAAGTCTGTAGCCAATAATTACTTTGAGCATATTCAGGTTCTTTAAACAATTGCACTCCATCTATCTCTTCTAACAACTCACTATAAAAATGGGTTAAGTCACGTTTTTGTTTAATGAATGTTGGGACTTTTTCAAGCTGAGCACACCCTAGCGCTGCATTGATATTCGGCATTCTGTAATTATAGGCAATTTCATCGTGAACATACTCCCAGCGATGTGGTACTTTTGCTGTTGTAGTAATATGTTTCGCATAATCAGCAAGAGTATCATCATTGGTTAAAATTGCACCACCACCACCTGTTGTTACAATTTTATTGCCATTAAAACTAATTGCATTTACATGACCAAAACCACCAGTATGTTTTCCTTTATAATAGGATCCTAGTGATTCAGCAGCATCCTCAACTAAAGCTAAACCATATTTATCACAAATAATTTGTAATTCATCTAGTTCAACAGGATGTCCAAATGTATGCATAGGTACAACCGCTCGAATAACACGCCCAGTTTCTTTATTAATAAGTTCACCATTTTGTTTTACTGCAATTTTTTCCAAATGAGTATCTAACTTCATTGGATCTAGCCCCAATGAAACTCTTGAAACATCTACGAAATGTGGAACTGCACCAATATAAGATATAGCATTTGCCGTTGCCACAAAAGTTAGTGCAGGCATCAACACTTCATCATTAGGTTGAACACCTGCAACTTTTAAAGCAATATGTAGAGCAGCAGTACCATTTACAACGGCTACTGCTCTTTTTACACCTGTTAACTTTGCTAAATCCTCTTCAAATTGACTAACGTATTTCCCAACAGATGATACCCAGCCAGATTTCACACAATCTGTAACGTATTCAAGTTCTTTTTCATTAAAGGTTGGTTCATGTAGTGGTATAAATTCTTTAGCATAATGTTCCTTCACTTCATCTACAAAGTATTTCCATTTAGAATTCATCATATATTATAAACATCTGCCTTATATTGAGCTAAATTATGTGGATTTGTAAACCATTCAATTGTTTCCTCAAGACCTTTGCGGAAACCTTCTTTACCACCGTATTGTGGCTGCCATCCGAGCAATTCTTTCGCTTTTTTATTTTCTGCCCATAAGCGATTAACTTCACTTTTTTCTGGTCGTAAACGTTGCTCATCTGTTTCAATGGTTAAGTTAACATTCATAATATCGGCAATCATTTCAGCTGTTTCGCCAATTGATACTTCATAATTCGAGCCGATATTAATCACTTCACCAATTGATTTTTCAGATTTCATAACAGAAATAAATCCTGATACGGTATCCTTCACAAAATTAAAGTCACGTGTCGGACTAATTGCACCTAACTTAATTGTTTCTTTTCCATTAGCAAGTTGGCTAATAATTGTCGGAATGACTGCACGCGCAGATTGACGAGGACCATACGTATTAAATGGACGTATAATGGATACAGGCGTATCAAATGAGCGATAAAACGATATTGCCATTTGATCAGCACCAATTTTTGATGCAGAATATGGCGATTGACCTTGTAATGGATGTTCTTCATCGATTGGTACATATAATGCTGTACCGTAAACTTCACTCGTTGAAGTTTGGACTACTTTTTCCACGCCTAATTCACGTGCAGCTTGAACGATATTCAATGCACCATTAATATTCGTATCAATATATGTTGCTGGTGAGTGATAGGAATAAGGAATCGCAATCAATGCTGCAAGATTCAATACATGCGAACAACCCTTCATCGCTTCTTTTACACCAAAAGGATCACGAATATCCCCTGAAAAGACATCTAAATTTTCTTTAATTTCTTTATCTGTAGAATCCAGCCATCCCCATGAGTTAAAGGAGTTATAATTTACAAATGCTCTTACATCATATCCTTGACTTACAAGCTCTTCTGTTAAATGAGAGCCGATAAATCCATCTGCCCCAGTTACTAGTATTTTTTTCATGTTATCACCTTAATTTAATTCTTTTAGTTCTTCAAAATATGGAATTAGCTCATACTCAACAATATCTGAAATTAAAACATAGTCTTTTTTCCCTAACCCATTTAGTAAAGATTCTAAATGCGGATTAAGTACTTCGATTACATTTTCTGATACTGTATTATTACTTATTAAATACTGATTAGCAGAAAGTAGCCACTCCATTCCTTCAGTAAGTAATAAAATTTGATGAGGAACAACCTCATAATTTTCCATTTCTATGTTATTTAAAATTTTCTTTAAACCACTAGGTAAATCTCTAATATAAGTAGTATATTCCTCTAAAACTTCTACTGAATTAATGTTCATGTTCATTTTCTCCTACTTTTTTAATATATTCATGTATTTTCTCTTTTCCAACCAATAAAACATTTTTCATCTCTGTATATAAAAATTCATTTTCTTCGAAAGAATGCATTAATTTCATTTTTTGTGTCTCGTGAATATGTCGCTTAAAATTACGATGCACATTAATACTAATAGGTTGAAATGCAATCGGTAAAGCTGTATATTCTGTAATTTTTTTTATATCCAAATCATTTCTATCCATTTTTCTCAAAATATCGTTTGTATAAGCATTTAATTTTTTTGCCTTTTTAATTAAAGTTAAATTACTATTGATCGCTTTTTCAATTTCTAAATAATTTTCTTGTTCTTTTTTTAACGCTTTAAACAACACGTTTGTTTGCCCTTTTTTAGCTACTTTTTTAAAGGAGAATGTTTTATCTAGTTCGACATACATTTCACAAAAATGATTGAATGTTTCATTTGGCATTCCTTTAATTAAGGCTCCACCTTCAGTACAATTATATATACTATTTTTATCTATATTTTCCATTAACCCTTCAAAGCTTCGTTTCATTGATAAAAACATATAGTCAGTTAATACAGTATCACCATAATAGCCTTCTATCTCTAATAAATTAGCATTCTCCTGTTTAGTCATTTCTTTTGCAAAAACATTATTTTTAGCATGTGATTTACCATCTGTGTAAGCTAAATCTTGTCCAATTAAACAAATTGGACCTGTTGTAATATAAGTCGCAAATATTAACGCATAATGAGCGACACTGCCACCACCGTTTAAAATAACTGTCTCTTCACCTTTATTTTTATATAAATGTGTTCCTAACGTTTCTGCCGATTTGTCTAAGAAATAATAACCTTCTAAAAAACTTTCTCTAATTTTAGGATAGCTATACATACTATAAATAAATTTTGTATTTTCATCAAAATTTAATAATTTAAAGTGTTCATAATTTCTAAGATGCCCATCTATCGATAAAACAAAATCTGGAATAATATTTTCAGAAACTAAAGAATTAGTTGTCGATCCCGCTGATATTAAAATAAGATGCTTACGATACTTTTTTAATAAAGGTAATTGTTTAGTTAACGATGGACCACCAGACGCAACTACTATCGGCATATTCGTTATTTTTTTTAAATTAACAATCGATGAATCTTCATATATCAAATTATTCAAATAGTTTTCATACCATAAATATGCTCTAACAAGAACGGTATTTTCATTAACTTTCGATAAACTCATTAATTCCTTCAACATATTTAAAAAATCTAGATATAAAGATGGATCTATTTTATCGTAATTTAAAGAACAAGTAACCTTAATATTATTATTTATAGTAATATAAGCCCGTATTTTTTCTTTCAACAAATTAATATCTTGAAAAAATATAAAATCTGCATTTTCATCTTGTAAAGATGAAATATCGATAAAAGGATCGATAATAATGTACCTTGTATTAAAAATATTGTTTTCTAGAAATTTCTTTACAATATAGCCATTACCATATCCATAAATAAAATGTATTTGTACGTCTTCTATATTCTTTTCTACAAATTTTTCGGCTTCTTTTATAGGATTATATATACTATGGGTTAAATACCCATTAATTTTTACAACTTCAAGACCGCTGTTACTTTTTAAATATTCATTCATTATCATAGCTCCTTTCTATAATTATCGGATATAAATGATATAAATTAATTCAAACTGTGAAATCATTAATAAAAAAAGCACTTCTCAATTGAGAAGTGCTTAAGATGCTAATTATTATTGTAATAATTGAAGAACACCTTGTGGTTGTTGGTTAGCTTGAGCTAACATAGATTGTGCTGCTTGAGTTAAGATGTTGTTTTTAGTGAAAGTCATCATTTCTTTAGCCATATCAGTATCACGAATACGAGATTCTGCAGCTGTTAAGTTTTCTGAAGCTGCACCTAAGTTGTTGATTGTGTGTTCTAAACGGTTTTGTACCGCACCTAGGTTTGAACGTGTTGAAGATACTGTATTGATTGCTTTATCAATTGATGTAATTGCTGCTTCTGCACCAGTTTGTGTTGAAATCTTAATACCTTTACCAGCTTCACCAGCACCTGTACCTACAGATAGTGTACTAGCATTTAAGTTTGCAATATCTAATGTCATTGTTTGACCTTCGTTTGCACCAATATGGAATGTTAATGTACCATCACGAGTACCTGCTACAGCTGCACCACTTAAGTTACCATTTAATAACTTTTTAGTATTGAATTCTGTTGTATCAGAAATACGGTTGATTTCTTTTGCTAATTGATCTGTTTCTGCTTGTAATTTTAAACGGTCATCTGCTGTATTTGTATCGTTAGAAGATTGTACTGCTAATTCACGCATACGTTGTAGAATTGAGTGAGTTTCGTTAAGAGCACCCTCAGCAGTTTGGATTAAAGAGATAGAATCGTTAGCGTTTTTAGAAGCCATATCTAAACCAGAGATTTGACCACGCATTTTTTCAGAGATAGCAAGACCAGCTGCGTCATCACCAGCGCGGTTGATTTTGTAACCTGAAGATAATTTTTCTAAGTTTTTAGAAGCTGCAGCGTTGTTTGCTGCTAAGTTGCGGTGTGTGTTTAAAGCCGCGATATTGTGTTGAATTCTCATTGTGAGATTCCTCCTTGAATTTGTTTTGCTTCCACGTCCCTGTGGAGCTGCTCGGCTATTGCCTTACACTTAATATATCGTTAGATATTTTATATTCTTTAGTTTATTTTAGAAAAAAATTTAAAATTATTTTCCTTATAATTTATATGAGAAATTTTTATTAAACATATTTTACTTGTATATTATGATTAAAGAATCTTATAATACTGTTTCTACCTTTAAATTGATTTACTTAAGTAGAAATTACTATATTTTTTACTATCTAAACTTAAATCAGAAAAATTATTGTTGGTTTATATTTTTAATAAAAAATATTAAAGATTTTATGCATAGTCCACTAAATTTCACTTCCATTCATTCAACAAATCAATGGAAGAATTCAACGCAGCTTTATTTTCCTCTTTAATCGCTTTATAAATCTCCGAACGATATACTTTTACGGAACGAGGTGCATCGATTCCTATTTTTACTTGATCCCCTTCTACTGAAATGATTTTCAGTTCGATATCATCGCCAATCATGATTGATTCCCCAGTTTTACGCGTTAGGACGAGCATTATTTTACACCTTCTTTAACTGGATATAAGGGATAATGTAGTAGTTCTTGGTTGTTTTCATTTAATACAATTTGTCGTCCTTGTTTTGTTTTCGTATTGATGACGATTGGGGCTAGTAAATTAATGGTTGAGTTTGGTAATGTGTCTTTTAAGGTGACGATAGCGTATGTAATAATATCTTCTTGTTTTTCGATCTTAAGTGCTTCTACGTCTTGTTTGGATAAGTCAAATGCATAGTCCGCTTTAAATGTGTATGGGAATGCCGTGACAAAACCAATTTGTGTAGTTTTCGTTGATTGTAAAAGGATAAATGGTGTTTCTTTACCAAATGGGATGAGTGCAAATTGTTTTTCTTCTGGAAAGCCTGGAATGCCTTCTTCAAAAGAATATAGTTGTTCTGGTGTTACTATTACTTGTCCTAAGAATTTAGTATCAATTTTCATTGGCTTCATCCCTCTTCCTAATTCTTTTCTACTGTTATTTTAGCATAGACACACTAAAATTTGTGTTTGTTTTCCATTCAAATTTGTGACACAAAAAAGAAGTGTACGCTAATTTAGCATACACCTTTCTTATTTTGCTTTTATAACAGTTGTTTCTACTGAAGGTCTTTGTACTAAGGTACCTGTTACGTCCCCTTGTGTATAATCATGAACAACCTTTCCTACTTGAACATCAATCTTCGGTTTGTGAGGTTGAATATTAATATCAAGATTTCCTGCTTGATAGTGTATTTTAACTGCTCCTACCGATGGCTTCCATGTGATTGCCATTTGAGGAGGGGCAGGAATTGCTTTGCTCGCTGCAATTTGTTGTATAGCGTTACCAGAGTTCTTTGAAATATTCATCATCTGGTCACCTTCACTTGCACGTCGAGCAATTCCCTCCATTGCTTTTTGTTTACCTTTCTGTGCATTTTGCTCTACCGATTCTTTTGGTGTCAGTAATCCTAAATCACGATGGGCTTGTGAAGAATCGACAAAAAGTTTGGCAGCTTCTGAATGGATTTCAAGAGTAGCAGCTGGTTGTTCGATATGTTGTTGTGCTCGAGGTTGCTCTATATGTTGAACAGGGTCTATTATATGCAAATCTAATTTAGCATCAGTTGTACGGATTTGAATTTGATCTAATTTCATAATTCTCACATCCTTATGAAAAAGGCTCCCTTATCACAATACGAGAGCCTTCCAAACTATTGATTAATTGATGAAATCTACTAATGTAGGTTGAATGATTCTTCCTCCAACTGAAAGAGCTGCACGGTGGATGGATTCTTCAGTGATTAGATTTGTGATAGCTTTTTCATAATCTACATCTTCATTGTCAGACATTTGCTTTGTGACACTTATTTCTTGAGAACTTAAACGATCTGCCATCAATTCAGCTCTATTTTGCTTTGCTCCGACTGTTGCACGAGCTTCTAATACAAGACCAATTGCACCTTGGATTGTCGCACCTGATTGATCTTTTGAAGAACCCGTTCCTCCTAATAAATCACCAATTAATTCTTTTGAATCATCACCGGATTTCAATTTACTTTCTACTTTTGCCATCATGTTATCAATTTTTTGAAATAGTTCATATCCTTCTGTGTTAACATCTAATGTGATACCGCTATAAAGTTCAATGGGTACATTTGAGCTAAAACCTGATTGCGCTGGAATTAAAGGATAACCGTTGTCATCTATTGTAAATGGAACTCCATTAGCTCCTGTTTCTGTTAATAATGTTGGTGGTGTATTTCCATCAGTCACGAAGTTAACTGTATTGCCATTTACATCCAGATAGTTTCCGCTAGTTGTATCCAATGTCACTGGAAAGTTTACATTCGTTGAAGTTGTATCCTTTACAGTTCCCCCGATAAAACCATTTTTATCATATAACGGTGTTGCCGTCTTCGTTCCACTAAAAATATAATTATCGCCGATTTTCGAATTTCCAATATCTCGAATTTGAGCACGGATTTGTTCAATTTCCTTTAGCATCTTATCACGATCATCTTCTGTGTTTGTACCATTCGATGCTTGTGTTACTAATTCTTGAACCCTTGAAAGGGCGCTACCTACTTGTCCAAGAGATTCATCAGACGCATCAAGCCAGCTGTTTACTTCATTCATATTCCGTGTATATTGAGCGTTTTTTGTAAGGGTTGTTCGATAACCTATGCCTTTAACTGTAGCTACCGGATCATCGGAAGGTCGAGTTAGTTTAGAGCCTGATGAAAGCTGTTCTTGTAGTTTGCCCATTTTGCTATTACTTGTGTTTAAGTTACGCAGCAGGTTGTTTGAAAGCATTGATTGTGTTACACGCATTATTATTTACCTCCTATAAACCTACACGGCCCATGCCGTTGATGATTTTGTCTAGTGTTTCGTCTACTACTGTGATCATACGAGCAGAAGCATTGTATGCTTGCTGGAATGTAATCATATTCGTCATTTCTTCATCTAACGATACAGCGCTAACTGATGCGCGTCTGTTGCTAATATTTAACTGGATTGTTGTTGAACTGTATGTCATCGTTGATGCTTCTTGGCCTAGGACACCTAAGTTCCCGATGATACCTTCGTAATAAGTTTGTGCTGATGCATTATTTAAACCTGCTATTGTTGTGGTTTTTAAATTAGATAATGCAATTGCGTTTTCACCATTTCCTTCTTCACCTTCACCAGTAGAAGCTGCAATTTTATTTAAATCTTTTAAAATGTCAGCATTAACTTTAATATTTGCTGCTGTGATGGTTGTATCATTTGGACTGTCACTTCCATCTACAAAGAAATTATCTCCTGGTGCAGAAGGTGCTCCATCTTTTGCTAATGTAAAGCCAGCCTTATGAATGTCGTTAAATTTCTTCGCAAATTCTCTTGCTAATAGATTCAATTCTTCCAATTTATCTGGGTATACACCATCCGATAAATTCTCATTAGATGATACAGAAGCAAGTGCCGTATTCCAACCACCAGAACCATCATCTGTTAAAGGAGACTTCTTCGCATATCCATATGAATTAATCAAAGAAGCCATTTTACCAGAGCCAACATCATCGATTTGATCATAATTGATGGAAGTTGTTGCACCAGCCATATCGACAGTAAAGTTTGTAAATGGAGTATAGGTATCTGATTTATCGAAAGCACCAAGAGTATAATTAATAGTACCATCTGCGTTTGTTGAACTTGGTTTATATCCATTTGCCGTGATGGTAGCCCCTTGATTTTTGTTTACTATTTGAACTTTTGTACCATCGTCTAGTTTGATGTAGACATTCATAGAGCCTTCTGCTATAGGTAATGCATTACCACCTGAAGGTGTGTAATCAACGGTTACATTGAAATATTCAGAAAGTTGATCTAGAAGCGAATCACGTGCATCGTACAAATCATTTGGTAGATAACCGTTTGGCTCAATGTTACCGATTTGTTGGTTTAATGCAGCGATTTGTTGAATAATTGAGTTTACTTTATCGGACTCTACACTAATTTCGTTTTTGAGATTCCCTTGGATTTCTGTTAGTTGTTTACTAAGGTAGTTAAACGAATCCGCTAAGTGTTCACCACGTTGTGCTACAACTGCTCGAGTGGCTGCACTACCTGGCTTTGTACTTAAATCTTGTAATGATGCATAGAAATTATCGAACGCTTTATTTAACCCATATTCAGAAGGTTCGGATAAGATATCTTCCATTTGAGATATAGCATCTGATTTTGCTGACCAAAAACCTAATTTAGTTGTTTCTTGACGGTATTGATTATCGACAAATTGATCACGGATACGTTGAACTGAGCCAGCTTGAACACCCGTACCTAAAAAACCTGGAATTTTAGGAGCGTTCATCCCAACACCTGGGAAGCCCATTGTTGCTTCCATATTGACACGTTGACGTGAATAGCCCAATGTATTTGCATTTGCTATATTATGCCCTACAGTATAAAGTGCGCTTTGCTGAGTAGTTAGACCTCTCTTACTTGTTTCCAGTCCCATAAATGTGGAGCCCATTCTTTTACCTCCTATATATAGCTGCGATGTGCAGTTGTCTATTAAATTCCTTATATATATATTTTTAATCGGATGTTATTGGTAATTTTGAAGAAGTAATCTACAATTAATCACTAATCCTATTTTTATTATGAAAAAAAGCACCTTTGAGAAGGTGCTTTTATGCTTGTGAGTCAAAATGCGTTTGTTGCATGCTACCACCACGTACTTGAGTCTTAGAATAGTTAATTTGATCTGGTTGTGGACGTAGTATATCTAACGTCATATTGACGAATTGCAGTGATTGGAAAATCATTTTTTGGTTTAAATCGTTTTGATTTTTTAATTGATCAATAACGAGTAATAGTCTTTTCCGTGCTTCTTCTAGTTTTGTTTTTTCTTCAGTCGTACTAGCTGCTTCCAAAACATCGGCAACAGTAGCTTGACCAGATAGAGCAATCCCCTTAGCTCTTAGGTAATCCGTTACCGTTTTCTGGCGTTGTTGCTCAAGTTGTGAAATGGCAGCTACATGCGTTTGCTCATCCTTGAGAATTTGATCGAGTCCATCCATGTCTCCAACTTTAATCAGCTCTGTTTTGTGATAAGAAACTTTGAGCAGACTTTTGTGCATTTTTTCGAGTTTATCCATGATGGATAGAAGTGGATCAATCGACATGTTTTATACTCCTTTTTTATCTGTGGAAATATTTTAAAAGATCTGATGCAAGCTTTTGAGCATCTACTTTATAATTACCAGATTGCACCTGTTCCTTTAGTTGCTGTACATGTTCTGTTCTTTCATCAGTATAGCTTTTTATCCCTTGAAGGTCCTTCGCAGCTGAAGAAATTTCTAGTTGGTCAGTTACGTTCAGTGTACTTCTCTTCACTTGATCTGTTTTTAATGATTGATTTTGATAAGGATTTATCTTATTCACACCATAGTTATAGATTTTCATCTCTTTAACCTCCATTCTATTCGTTCTAATGTCTACACATTATTTCGGATAAGTTAAGGGGATGTTAAGTCAAATATAAGAAAAGCGAAAGACTTACTAGTGTTGCAATCACTATATAGTGCTATTTTCCTTTTAAAAATAAATCTCCACACAAATTGGTTGTATGGAGACTTAGGTCTTTATTTTTTTCTACGTTCTGATAAATAGGTAGCTTTGTCATTTTTTGCAATATTCTCTCTGAATTCTCGTCCTGCTTCAAATTTGTTTAGATTCGATTTCAGATCTTTTGTACAGCTTTCACAAAGCTTCCCTTTAGTTGTTAGGTGACCACAGTTATCACATGGATAGCCTAAGTTAGGGAATAGGGCAGGCTGTAATCTATTTTTTCTTACCCATTTATATAATAGTTCTTTTTCTACTCCTGTTGCTTCAACAATTCGATCTACTGTAGCTGCACGGTTCTCTCTTTTACGCAAAAAACGGTAAACGACTTCGTACATTTTTTCTTCATCTTGCGAACATTTCGGACAAATTTCTCTAACGCCAGTATAATTATAAAAACTTCCGCATTTTGGACAATTCCGTAACTCACCCATTATAGTACCTCCAACTCTGTTTCTATCTACGTATATTCATATTGTCGACATTACCGAACAATATTTTACAAGTGTACTATTATTCGTCTTATTTTCTCATTTCATCATAGCAAAATAATAGGACTTTGGATACCTTTTGAGTGAATTTGAGAAATTTATTTTGAGATTTCCTACCCTTGGATAAGGGTAAAAGAAGTTACCTTTTCTGCACCCGCTTTTAGTAATAGCGATTTCGCAAGTTTTAATGTGGTACCAGTTGTGACAATATCATCTACTAAAATATAGTGAACTGCTTCAATTTTGACATTTGGCTTCAAATTGAAAAGTTGCTCAGATTGTTCCCTTTCTATTTTCGATTTGCTCGATTGAGTGATTGGCGATTTTTTCTCAAGAAAATGTGTATAGGGTATGTTCGCCACATTTAGCAGTTCATCGATATGTGCAAATGTTCTTTGCTTTAGTTTTTCTGGATGCATCGGAATTGGTACAATGATGGCTTGTTTATCCCTCAAAAAGTTGTGAATTTGCTCACGAAAAACTTCAGCTAATACGATATCCTTGAAAAATTTATATTGATGTAGAAAATCTTTCATCGGAAGATTATAGTGATATAGCGATATAACATCATCATATTTTTGTTTTTCGGGTGTTATAGGTTTAAATTTTTTCAAGCATTTTTCGCAAATGACTGGTTCAATTGTTTTGGAGAGTAGTTTACACCAAGTGAGTTTATTTTGTAATAGTGTGCTGCATAGATAGCATCTCGAAACAGTTCTTGGTATTATTTTGTTGGAGTTAATTCTCATTATGTCAGCACTTCCATTTTATTTAGTTTGATGATTTCTTTTCTTGCTTCATCCATTTCAAGTGTAATGCCATGGTGATAAAACACTAAATCTCCAGTTGGACAATCAGCCGAGCGACCAACACGGCCGCCTACTTGTATCAGTGCACTTGACGTGAAGATTCCACTTTCAGCTCCAACTACCGCCACTTGTACCATTGGAATGGTAATGCCTCTTTCTAGAATTGTTGTTGTGAGCAGTCCCGGAACCTTTTTTTCACGAAGCGCGAGTACTTTTTCTTTGCGATCAGGATCCTCTGCATGAACCGCTTCAATTTGTGGATCGTATTTTTGAAATAATGGTACAGCCTTCTCCATTAGTTCGATTGTTGGGAAAAATATTAAAAAAGGCTGGTTGTTAGCGAGTCGCAAATTTGTCCAATCTTGCAATTTTTTTGGAATCTTCCCTTTTGCCATTTGTTTTTGGTAGTTAAAAAGCGTGTCGTACCTGGGAATTGGAAGTGGATGCCCATGATACCTTCTTGGAATAAAAGAATAGCCCCCTTTTAATTTTTTCACTTTTTCAATTAAATCCTCAGAAGGCGTTGCCGTTACATAGAAAATTGGTGCATCCGGTTTCTTTGCTTTATTGACCGCTTGTTGCAAGGTTTTGTCAAATGTATATGGAAAAGCATCCGCCTCATCGACTATGACAATATCAAATGCTTCTATAAATCGATAGAGCTGATGAGTGGTTGCAACAATCAGTGGAGAAAAGCGATTTTCAACTATTGCTCCACCATACAGTGCTTGTACAAATGTATTCGGAAACACTTTTTGAATACGAGGAGCCAGTTCGAGAACAACATCTGTTCGTGGTGTTGCAACACAGACTCTTTTATTCCTTTTCAGGCATTCTGCAATAGCTGGAAAAAGAATCTCTGTTTTCCCTGCTCCACATACCGCATGAGTCAAATGATATCGATTCTTTTTGACGCTATCAATCAGTTCCTCCGATGCCTTCTTTTGTTGCGGTGTAAATGTACCTTCCCAATGGAAAATATGAGAGTGGTTTGATTTTGAATGGTTTGGTAGATTTAGCTTACGCTTTGGTCCAGACCATTTCATTAAATCCGAACAGTTGCTCACTCTCCCCATATTGATACAATGCCGGCAATAAACACAAATTTGCTCGCAATTAGCACAATTGAAAGTCGCGAAGAATTCTGGATTCTGATTTTGACATCGATTACAAATATAATTGATTTTTGAGAATAGTTTGTTGGTAGAAGCGATTGTTTGTACACCTGGAATCGTTTGGATATATCCCATTTGGACATGCTTATTAATCGTTTCTTCCATAAATGGAGAATGGTCACGTAGCCATAAACGACCAGTTAGAAAATCACGAAGTTGGTAGTTGATTAAATTAGATGGGGATGAAAGTTTTTGAGCTGGTTGCGTTTTGTTGAGTTTAAAGTGCAATAGATTCCTCCAATTCTGGGGTTGGATTGGGTTTATTTTACATATTTTAGAAAAGGATTGCAAGAGGGATGAGGGATTTTCAAGGCTGAATTCAAGAACATATAAAAACCTAAACCATATTCGATTTTTAAATACGAACATTTCTACACATTAACTTTTCAAAATCAGATTTGGATGTTCCGCTACAGACGGCGCTTTCCACGGGCTTGGCTTCAATCTCCTCGTCACTACGTTCCTGCGGGGCTTTCAGCTCAAGCTTTTCCCGTAGGAGTCGCCGTCTTCCGCTCCACAATGAACAAATCGATTCACCTAGTTAAAAATGAGGACACCAATCAAAATACGAGTGAATTAGTCCAGAACACGAGGAAACAGATGTAGACTACGAACATTTTTTCATACTATTAATCAAAATCTACCAATAAAAAAATCCCACCAATTTAGCATGATGGGATTTATCGAACCAAAATAATATTAATTTCTATACCATCCAAGTCCTAGAGATCCTTCACCTAAGTGGGTGCCGATTACCGGACCAAAGTAGCTAAGTTTGAAGTTTACAGATGGATATCTTTCGCTAAGTGCATCTAACCATTCTTGTCCTTCAGCTTCACAGTTTGCGTGGATGACAACTGCTTCGATATTTGGATGTTCAGCTACATCTTCACCTAATAAATCTTCCACTCGTTTTAGTGCACGTTTACGTGTGCGAATTTTTTCGAAAGGTACGATGACTTTTTCTTGGAAATGCAAGATTGGTTTAACTTGAAGTAAGCCGCCAATTAATGCTGATGCTGCTGAAAGTCGTCCACCTCGTTGCAAATGAGAAAGATCATCTACCATGAAATATGCTTTTATTGATTTTTTCATTACATTCAGTCTTGCGATGATTTCTTTCGCCGAAGCTCCTTCTTGAGCCATTTTTCCAGCTTCTATTACATAGAATCCTTGAACTGCGCAAGCAATTTCGGTGTCAAAACCGTAAACGTCAATGCCATCGACCATTTCGCCAGCTTGGACTGCTCCTTGATATGTACCACTAATACCGCTTGATAAATGGATCGTTACGATTTCGTCATAATCGTTTGCTAGTTTTTCAAATAAATTGACAAACTCGCCTATTGGTGGCTGAGAAGTCTTCGGAAGCTCCTTTACTTCGCGAACTTTATCATAAAAAGTAGCAACATCTATATCGACGCCTTCTGCTAATGTTTCCTGATCAAAAATTACACTAAGCGGTACTACGTGAATATTATTTTGTTGTTGTTCAGCTTGGGACAAATAGGCTGTACTATCTGTTACAATGGCTGTTGTCATAAATGAATTCACACTCCTACCTAATTTATTATTTTATAATATATCCCTATGAATGTTAAATAATATATTTTCTCTTCAGTGTGGCTGATAATCTGTTGTAGGTCAAATTCCAATAAAGTGAAACTTCCATCAGTGGGGGTTTTCTTCATCCCCACTGATGGTTAGTTGAACCAATCGGGCTTTTACGGGCAGTTATCCCCCACCTATCTTCTTCGCTTCTCTCTCAATCTTGAGGTGGGGGTCTTACTGCCCGTTAATGCGGGATAAAAAAAGAATGCAAGGGAAAATCCTCTGCATTCTTTAAGTATATTATCTATTCTTTTGTTCCCATTACATAAATAGCTGAGATTACCCATTTGCCATTTTCTTTGACCATTACGGATACTTGATTCGTTGGTTGAGTAAATGAGTTGTTATCTTGTTTCATAAACACTTTTACATTTGCAAATACTTCTGCATAATCTTGTTTGTATTTTTTGATTGTTACATTTTTGGCAGTACGTTTTGCATCATATTCTTTGAAGACTTGTTTCGCATAATCAATATCTTCTTGGCGGTTGAAGCCTTTTGGTTTTTCAGCAATTGTTGCTGCATATCGATTAATGTCTTTGTCATTAAATGCATCTATATTCTCATTGAAAGCGGCAATAATTGCTTTCTTTTCATCTTTTGGAATAGATTTCGCTTCTTCAACCTCACCATTAGAATTTATTTCGAATCCTACTTGATCATCTTTGTTAGAAGTTGATGCCTCTTTATTAGAACTTGTTGAATCTTCACTTGTTATTGATTTTGTAGAATCTTTCGTAGATTCTGTGCTGTTTTGCTTTGTATCTGTTATTCCATGATTAATCGAATTATTTTGTGATGTGTAATCAGTATCTTTTGTCGAGCCAGAACTACTTTCTTTAGCACTTTCATCGTTACCACAAGCTGCTAACATCAAAGCACAAACTCCGATAAGCGCTAACTTTCTAAAAGCCATTTATAACCCTCCTACATTCTCCTTGTGATTAGAATACCCAAATTTCTTATAATTCATAATATCCGCTATCTTAATAATTATTAAGACGAGATAGATTAAAATATGTTTCTACTATGTAGTTCGCTTGTCTCTATCGAAATACGAGTAAGACATACTTAATTAGTATAATCTAGAATCTATTTATATGTCATATAAAGTTACTTTTCGTCAGAAATATGCCATAATCTTGTCGACTTATAAGTAAACTTGAAAGTGAATCAATTTAATAAATCTATTTTCGGTTTTAAAATACTAACATTTCTACAAAATTAATTTTTCTATATCCAGTTTGGATGTTCGCTACAGACAGGCGCTTTCCGCGGGCAAGCATCAAGCCTCCT
>NZ_JBCMNM010000003.1:0-83618 GCF_050459865.1 Rummeliibacillus pycnus | reverse complement strand
TCGGGCCAACAGGATGTTGGTCACGAAGCCGTTGCCACAGGACGTGGCGCTCTTAGGCTTTGTTCCTTTAAATCGTTCCTGCGGGGCTTTCAGCTCAAGCTTTTCCCGTAGGAGTCGCCGTCTTCCGCTCCACAATAAATAATTGGATATCATGAAATGTTCGTTTAATTTATATAAATTTTGAATTATGAAATTGCCTCAAATACAAAATTATTTTTTATTTTTTTATAAGGGGAACAAGTGTACAACTGCTATTCACTTAAAATCATAAATTATCATTGTAAGACAGATTAGTTCGAAGGAGGTGATGAGATTGAGTAGCTCGAGAAATGACCACAAGAATTGTCGTAAATGTCATGAGAAAAACCACTGTAGAGGCTGTGCATGTGATCAATTAAGAAGATTACAAGTGCAAACTGAAGTCGATCTTTACCTAAAAAGTGGTACAGTTTTTGACGATGTTCTATTTATCTTCTTTGACGAAAATGATTGTTGTGCATACTTCTTTGATCCTGAAAACCCACATGAAGCACCTTCCACAATTATCGTAGACTGCCGAGATATTCAAGCTATACGAATCGAAGGACGCGATTGCTAAGTTTTTAAGGCCTCTTTCTGTCTGAAAGAGGTCTTTCTCTATATGATCAAGAATTAATTAAAATAGTAATTAATTCCTTGATAATTTTCAGTT
Organism: Rummeliibacillus pycnus; assembly: GCF_050459865.1. Lineage (GTDB taxonomy): Bacteria > Bacillota > Bacilli > Bacillales_A > Planococcaceae > Rummeliibacillus > Rummeliibacillus pycnus_B. Next base: position 82,927 of record NZ_JBCMNM010000003.1, on the reverse strand, counting down.
CTTTAATAAAACTATGCTACAATATTTATTAGACAATTTTGGATTAAGAAAGGTAAGGAAATACAATGGGGAAAATCCATGAGCAAATGACTTTGCAAACAAAACAAAAATTACAAGATGCATGCATTGACCTTATGGCAAAGCGTGGGATTCACGGTGTTTCTATTCAAGCATTAACTTCTGTTACTGGACTTAACCGTGGGACATTTTATCTTCACTATACAGATAAATTTGACTTATTATCTCAAATTCAAGAACGACTTCTTGATGGACTTCAAAATTGCCTAAATAAAATAGAACCATTAGATGGCTTTATGTATATAAAAAATGGTGATCCTTACCCAGCTATCATTCAAATGTTTACATACTTTGGTCAAGAAACAAATGCTTTTAAAGTATTATTAGGTCCTAAAGGTGATCCTTCTTTTTCAAAAGAAGTAAAAACACTTTATAAAAAGACGATTTTAACAAAACTCTTGAAAGAAATAGCTAAACAAAACACTAATCACTTCTTTAATAGTAAAGAAAATCAACTGAACAATTATTTTCTATCTTTTATGACTTCTGCTATTTTTGGTGTAATTGAAGAATGGTTGGCAAATGACGCAAAAGAAAGTCCAGAAGAAATGGGGAAAATTCATTTATCTATTATTCAAATGATTCGATCTCAATTAATTCGTTCATAATAATAAAAACATAAAAAGCACGATAGAAGAAACAACTTTGAATTTGTTCCTTTTATCGTGCATTTGTCATTTTAATTATTCATTTAATTTTGATTGCGTTTCTTTATTAGTTGGATTACCCTGATTTTCATTTTTATTTTTTGCTTTTGCCGCATTATTTTGTCCAATCACATCTAAGTCATCAGGACTAAGATCATAACCATAACCGTATTCTTCACGGTCTGTTTGATTTTTCTTCTTTTTATCCTTTGTCAAATTAGTTCACCTCCATCAAATAGAATTGTCTTCTTTCATCTGATTTATACTTGGTAAACAACTTTATAGGCTTCGATGTGACAAAAAAGAATATACTAAAAAAATCTTCAAGTAGTGGGATACTACTTATATTTTACTAGAATAATTTCTCCAAAAAAATTTTTAATTACTTATAAATTGGACAAGGGGTACACTCAACGTTGAGCGTACCCCTTGGATTAAATATATTAGCTAATTTATGAATGTTCTAATTTCAACCCGATCATCCGGGGAATATTTACGAGAAAGACTATCTTTCTTGCCGCGGTAAAATTCCACTGGAAAGCTTTCTAACTTAAGCAACGCGAACCCTACCTTCTTTCGCGTCCTTGTGACCCCATAGTCACGCCAGTGTGAATAAGTATCTTCAAAAACATATAGTAGAATGCCAATAACTTCTAAATTAGCTAATTAGCACAATTTTCATTATCGCATAAAATAATGTGTTTGTCTATTTTAATGCTTATAAACATGCTTATAATATTTTCTTCAACTTAATTCTATAGGACAAGCATTCAGATAAACCAACCTTTTCATGGTATTCCATTTTTTCATAATCCATTGCACCACCAGGGAAAATAGCTACAATTTCAAGTCCAGCATATTGACAAAGTTTAGATATCTCATCTGGCGAATAACATCTTAAAGATTGTGTAACTGCAAAATCTTCACACTCTGCTTTCCACCATGTATCTAACATACGATTTCCATTGTCTTGATAACTATATTTTCTTAGGACATTACGTTTTTTATTGAGGATCATTTCTAGGCCGTTTATTTTTTTCCAATATAATGGCTGATAAATATCTATCAATGCATAGCCATCATCCTTCAACCAATTAGTAATCCTCTGTAAAAGAAACAGTTGCTGTTCATCTGTTCCTACGCCAAACCCATCGAAATAGCCAATCAAATCAAATTTCCCTTGAATATCAATTGTATAAAAATCACCACAAAGTATATTTACTGAATTAGAGTTACCCGATTTTGCGAATTGGACTATTTCTGGAACAAGTTCAACAGTTGTTACAGTTATCCCCTCTTTTGCAAATTGATCTGCTAATAATCCTGATCCAGCACCTAGTTCCAAAACTGTATAGAATGGTACTCCAATCTGGTCTCTAATTTCAATCATTTGTTTTTTGTATAGTTCTTCTGAAATATGATTGCATTCCATCATTGAAAATTGCTCTTTATAAAAATCATTCACCCATGATTGTTTCATTTTATTTCTCCTCCTGTAATTTAGATTGCAATTACAGGATAAAAATCAAATTTCTAATGCCCAAATCAGCACCTCCATTATTGTTAAATAATAACATATTTACCTATTGAGTTCACTAGTTTTTTATTATTTCTTATTGCTTTCTTTTTCATTTTCCATATAGACTACCGAGGTTTATAAAAAGATATAATATTTTTAATTAATGAACTTTGATTTCTATTCTCTGTCTAAAGATTGCTCAAAAAGGCGATAAATAGATTAATGACTATTTCGAAATTAATCATGTACATGAGGTGATAATAAGTGCCATTTGTCACTATATTTGGTGGGAAAACTTTTGAAGTTGATAATGGGAAAAAGCTAGTATTAGCACTGGAGGATAACGGTGTAAATATTCTACATCGATGTGGTGGTAATGCTAAATGTACGACTTGCAGGGTAGAGATAATGGGCGGAGATTATTTAGAATTAACAAATAAAGAACATAAAGCTTTTGTAAATAAAGGAATGGATATTCATATATTTGAAGATCATTTACGATTATCTTGTCAAATACTTGTAAAGGGGGATATTACCGTTCGTCCAATTATGACAGTAGAAAGTACTGGAAAAACTTCTGGCCCAAGACCTATTGACTAAGTTATTGTTTTTCAAATCAACAAAATTAGCTTCACATAAGTTTATAAGACTTACGTGAAGCTATAATAATTCCTATAGAAATTCATTTCTCATATGGATAATATAAAGACTTAAATAATAATTGGGTAAAGGTTTCCATTTAATGCAAATGATACATTACCCGTTTCCTCAGATATTACTAGTACAAGTGCATCACTTTTTTCAGATAAACCTAATGCTGCTCGATGTCGTGTACCAAGTTTTTTATCACCTGTTAATCTATGTGTAAGCGGTAGAACATTTGCTGCAGACTCAATATGATTATGACTTACTAAAACTGCACCATCATGTAATGGATTTCCTGGGTAAAAAATTGATTCTAATAAGGAATGGGTTAACTCTGCTCTTATCGATATTCCTGGTTGAATCAATGATTTCAGAGAATCTTCTCGCTCTATTACGATTAATCCTCCATGTCTTAAATTCGAAAGATTTTGTGCACAAATTGATATTTCTGGATATTTATCTGTATACGGTGACAGATAACAGTTTAGATAAAATGTAGCAGCTTTCATTTCAATGTTACCAAATTTTTCTTTAATACTTTCAAAATTTCCAAGAAGACAATAATTCTCACTTCCCATTTCTTCTAAACTATTCTGTAATGCCGTTATTACTTGCCGAATATCTTCTTTTAATATTTGTTCCATCGGTGTAAAATCACAATTCCCATTATTCACAAACACACAACTCCCTCTTATTAATTTCGCTCCCTGTTTTGCAATATTTCCTCTTTCACATAAAAAGTTTAGTTTAAGTTTCAATAATAAAAGTTTGTCTTAATTAGAATTATTTATTCCTATAAATTGCCCACCCTCAATGAATTAGCGCGTAAATCTATCTTTTACATAAAACTTCACTTTAAACAAAAGAAAAGAATCCACATTGAATTATCATTTTTCAAAATGGATTCTTTTCTTTTTAAGCAATACAAATGTTTATATGTTTTAAAAATACTCTTTGATAGCTATTTTTAGGTTCTATTAAAATTCAAAAACTACTTTCCCCTGCTCCAACTTCAGTTTTGCAGAAAAACTTGAGCCTTTTTTGGATTTAAAGCCTTTTATCTCTTTTGTCACACCATTTTGACAAAGATCTTTTAATTGATTCGGTGAAAGTTTTTTGCTAGCTATTGTTTTAGAAACAGTGAATTTACATCCTGCTTTGTAATTAGAACATCCGTAAAATGATTTTCTTGCAAGCATTTTTCCTTGATGGCAAATTGGACATTCTACAATTGGTTCGTTTGAAGGCGCCGAATCTACTGCAGCTTGGATATTTGTACCTGCTACTTTTTCAGGTGTTACCTCTATTAAATGGTGAAGAAATTTTGAAACGCTTCCTAAGAATGCTTCTTGAGATCCATTCCCATTACCTATTTTTCGTAGATATGTTTCCCATTTGGCGGTCATTGCTGGGCTAGATAATAGCGAACCCTCAATCGTTTCACAAAGTACACGACCTTTATCTGTAATCATAACTATATTTTTTGCTACTTCAATATAGCCATGTCTTTTAATCGTTTCAATAATCCCAGAACGCGTGGCTTCAGTACCAAGGCCTTCCACTTCTTTTAAGATATCGCTTTCTCCTTCATCCTCTATGAACTTTCCGCAAGTTTTCATCATTTGTACAAGCTGTCCCTCTGTATAAGGCTTTGGAGGTTGTGTTGTACCTTCATGAATATGGATATGTGCTTCAACTATTTCTTGCGATTTGACTTGTGGTAATAAGGGCTCTTCTTCCTTTTTCTTTTTGGATGAGACAGGCCACAGTTCTTGGAAGCCTTTATCTAGTTCAACCTTGCCTACTGTTTTAAAATCAATGCCTTTGACATCTGTCATAATGGTTGTTTCTTCATATAAATAATCTCTATGGAACATCGCAAGCATACTGCGGACGATTTCAAGATAAATATTCTGCTCCATTGGTGGCAGCCCAGCAACCTTTTGTTCAGATGGAATTGTTTTAGTTGGGATAATAGCATAGTGTTCCTCAACTTTAGCATTATCAACATAGCGTTTTTGAGGACTGTGATTGGCTACCTCAAATGGTTGTCCGATTATTTTTTGATAGGCAGGAATTTGCCCAACTAGATAACCAAATTCAGCTTCTGTAATGTATTGACAATCAGAACGTGGATAGGAAACTAGTTTTTTTTCGTATAAAGATTGCACAATCTCTAACACTTTTGCCGGACTATATTTCCAAATCTTATTGGCTTTAGCTTGTAAAGTAGATAGCGAATGTAGCTTTGGTGGCTTAATCGATTTACGAGCCTTTTTCACATCTTTGATCGTTCCCGGAAGAGGTTCATTTTCTACAATACCCGCTTGCATTAAAATGGCTTCTGCATCTTCACGCTTATCCTTTTTCAAAGCAGCTTTCCCTTTATAAGGACCTAATTCGGATAAAAAATCCCCCGTTAACTCATAGAAATTAGATGGCTTAAAATTTTCAATTTCCATTTGCCGTTGATAAATCAAATAAACAGTTGGTGATTGTACACGGCCGATTGACATTGTCTCGTTAAGTCCCTTTGCTTTTAAAAGCATCGTATATAACCGACTCGCATTCATCCCTACGAGCCAATCACTGATTTGACGAGTTTGTGCTTCGAGATATAATAGCAAGTCTTTCTGGTTATCTCTTAAATTCGTAAAACCCTTTCGAATCTCATCTATTTCTAACGAATTAATCCATAATCGTTGTACTGGTTTATTGCGCACACCGGTTTGACGTAATATTGAATAAAAAATATTAGATCCTTCACGGTCCACATCGCATGCGTTAATCAGTAGATCTGCTTCCTTAAAAAGTCGTTTCACTTCTTGAAATTGATCCCACTTCCCTTTTGATACGCGAAATTCATATTTTTCTGGAATCATTGGTAGTTGAGCAAGTGACCATCTTTTCCATTCAGGTTTGTAGTCTGCAGGTTGTTTTAGTTCAACTAAGTGGCCTATTCCCCAGGTGATTGTTGCACCTTGTGGAAATGTAGCTGTTGGCTGTAATTCTATGTAGTTTTTCGTTTTCTTCGCTACTTTAAAAGCGTCCGCATATGCCTTTGCCTGTGAAGGTTTTTCGGCAAATATTACGACACGTCCCATTTTAGGTCACTCCTTTTCTTGTTAAAAATACTGATATATCTAGTCATCGACTTTTTTTGAACTAACTTAAATAAAAAAGTATAAATTATATCATAATTCATAATAACATTTGATACTTTTTAATTCACTTTTTCACTTATTTGTAGCTTTAGAAATAAGATTTATCAAACAGTCTACTTTCCTCTTAAATTGGATTCATTTTTTATAAAAAAGTATTTAACAATTTTTCATTATATACAAATAGTACCCTATAGATAGACTTTTTAAATGTATCTACCTACAGGGTACCTTTTTGAACTACTTCAATTACCATAATACGTGATGATTACAAACTTAAAAATTGCAACAGGAAATCATGAAAGATTGGCTTCATAAATTTAATTTTTATTATTACTATTGTCCATAATAGGTTTGTCAAACACATAAATTGTCATTGCAATATCTTTATCTATATTGATATCTGTAAAAACATTGACAAGTTTCGCCTGAACTATTTCCTCAAGCTTTTCTACCTTTTCAGGGTCCTCATAAATTTTTTTCACTAATGTCGTTCTTGCTTTATGAACCATTTGATGTCCTTCTTCTGATTCAATCATAAACTTTTCAACATTAGTTAAATTACCTTTCATCTCGCAAATTACCCATGCACCTACAATACGAATATTAATTTCTCTTGGACCATTTCCGATATTCTCTTTTCGGATTTCGCGGATTAACATACTCATTGCATGTTCCATTTTTTTCTTCATTATATCCCTCCTCTTATCGTCATAGAGTTAAAAATGTTTTTCAGATTGATTGCAAGGAAGTTTTAGTCTCCATTTACAATGAACCGATAACATACGAATAAATACAACGACAACAACTATGGTCGACAATTCAATAGGACTGCTCCAACCAGCCCAAATACAAATAGCACACAAGAACGTAAGTATTGCATGAATTTCTTCCTTTAAGGCAAGTGGGGGTCTACCTGCTAACAAATCTCGAACCATTCCTCCGCCAACACCAGTAAACATTGAAGCTATTACAATAATACCTAGATCATAATTCAAACTTTTTGCTAATAGTCCCCCACTTATAGCAAAGGAAGCAAGACCAATAGAATCAAAGAAATATCCCCATCGTTTCCAATGATGCACCCATTTCCTCTCAATGAATACGATTGTAGATAGCGTTATTATTACAAGCAGTAAGGATTGACGATTCCATATATCAGAAATAGGGACATCGAGAACGATGTTTCTAATCACAGATCCTCCATAAGACGTTGTAAGTCCAAGTACAAAGATTCCAATAATAGAATATTTTGCTTCCATAGCAACAAATGCACCACTGGCTGCATAAGCAATAATTCCAATTGTGTGTAAAACCGACCAAGTCAATTGATCCTCTCCCCCTTATAAATATCAAAACTAAGTCATTATTCCTGAAGTTAGAGACTTAATAAAATTGAGTTTAATAGGTAGATTTTAATTAAAGGGACCTCACTACCCCAAAATAAAAAACCCGCCATAAAACAGTTTGCGTATGACTTTACACAAACTATTTTATGGCGGGCTAATATCTAAGCAGTTCATCCTACTAGTTTATCCATCTCACCATTAATAAATTAAAAAAGAAATAGAAGTAAGCAATTTAGCATAACTTAACATCCATAAACTTTTATTTTATAATAATAATACTTTTATTATTTAAACTCAATATCAAATTTACAAATCATTACGTAAAAAAAGCAACAATATTTCCTTTAAAGACAGTGATTATTACTTCTTACATCATAATAAGAAGACTGAGGAAGTTCATTTTCATGGTAGCTCAATAGAAGACTTCATAAAGTGTTTTGTTTTAGTTATCATGTGAAACGAGGTTTAACAAATGAGTTTTATTGAGATAACGCATGTCCAAAAAGCATATAATTCCCAACAACCCGTATTAAAAGATATTAATTTGACTATTGAAAAAGGCGAATTTTTTGTACTAGTTGGTCCTTCTGGTTCAGGTAAAAGCACACTTCTGCGCCTGATTGCTGGATTGGACAAAATGTCAAGTGGCACTATACAAATGAATGGAAAGACATTAGATACGGCTTCTCCTCGAGAACGAAATCTATCAATGGTTTTCCAAAATTATGCACTATATCCTCATCTAACAGTAGAACAAAATATTTTATTTGGTTTAAAAAGAAGGCGAATCGATAAAAAAGAGCAGCAAAAACGTTTGCAAGAAAGTGTCGAACTTCTTGGACTGACTCATTATTTACACCGAAAACCGAATGCTTTATCTGGTGGACAACGCCAACGTGTTGCTCTTGCACGGGCAATTGTAAGCCAAGCCCCGCTTTGCTTGATGGATGAGCCTTTATCTAATTTAGATGCTAAATTACGATCACAAATGCGGACAGAAATCAAACAATTACAAAATAAATTAGGGTTGACAACCATATATGTAACGCACGATCAAACAGAAGCTATGACAATGGGCGATCGGATTATGGTTTTACATAATGGCCGAATCCAACAAATCGGAACTCCGCTAGAATTGTATAATCAACCCAAAAATCAATTTGTCGCAAGTTTTATTGGTTCTCCTACTATAAACACGGCAACTGCGGTTCTTGAAGATTCAACGCTCATTATTGAAAATCAATTTAAAATGAAACTTTCAGCTGAAGTTTGTGCATGCTTACCTCAACATAAACCAATGACGATTGGCATTCGTCCAGAGCATCTCCAAAAAGGAGACGTTTTGCATCTTCCTATTTTAAATATCGAACAGCTAGGACATGAAACGCATATCATTGTCCGCTTGGCCGATAAAACTTGGACTATTAAGTGGAGTGGTCAACATATTTTTCAAATCGGTGAAACACTCTCTTTACAACCTCAACATCTGTTATTTTTTGATGCGGAAACAGAAGTATTATTACAATCTTCCCAATCAATATAAAAAGTACTTGCTTTTATTAGCAAGTACTTTTTTATTTCACAGTTAATACAATAGGTTTTCAACATTATTAAAGTGTTTCATATATTATTTGTCCCATTTGAGTTATGTCATAATCACCCAGTGCAGCTACTTCTGATTGGAAATCTACCGAAGTCAAAATCTCTTTCACCGATTCAATCAGTTGTTGATTTTCAGGTGTTTTTAATAGGACAATATCATAACGTTCTCTAAAAAGCGGTATAAAATCAACCTCTATAAGTTTAGATATTTTTTCTATCCCTATTCCAACATCTGCATGGCCCTTCGCCACAGCAGAAGCCACATCTATATGGCTCATTTCTTCTTTGTAATATCCTTCAATAGAAGATGGGGATACGTGGTGAATGCGTAATTGTTCATCTAATAATATACGAGCACCTGACCCTTTCTCACGGTTTATCAATTTTAATGATTTGGTCTTAAAATCATTAAATGATTGAATTTGCAATGGATTTCCCTTTTGAACATAAAAGCCTGCTCGGCGTGAAATCAAATTGAGGAGAATATAAGAGTGACTTACAAAAATCTTTTTCAAAAAAGGCGTATTATATTCCCCAGTATCGCCATCGTACATATGTAAACTAGCAATATCACATTCTCCATTATACAACGCCATCACACCATTAAAGCTACCTTCATGTGAGCGCAACACTTTATTTGATAGTTTTTTCTCAATATATTTTCCTAATAAGTCTAATACTAAATCTTGTCCACAAATAATAAATTTCTTATTTTTTTTCGTATGAGTAGCTATCGATGGGGTATTCGAAGAAGGAGTTGCTCCAGTTTTGTTCTTTTGTATATATATTTGTAGGTCTGTTTTATCCACACGCATTTGCCGGCCCACACGAAAAATAGGTAATTCTCCTTTTTTCACCAAATCATAAATAGTTAATTTCGAAACTTTTAATAATTGTGAAACCTCTTCAATCGTATAGGAATGTTCTTGTGACATGTAAAAAATCTCCTCCTATGCTTCTGTTAATTAATAGTAACGTATTGATAACATTTTTAACATCATTAACTTTTTTTATGATTAAGTATTCCTTTTTTACACATAACTAATTATAATTAGCTATGTCTTGTTATAACTAGTTATAAAAGGAGTTAAATCAAAGTGAAAAAGTTTTATGGTTTATTTGCAACATTGATATTACTTTTTGGCATTTTAGCAGGTTGTAGCAGCCAAGAAAGCAAAACAAAAACAAACGAACAAGTTGAGTTAACGATTTCTGCAGCTGCTAGTTTGCAGAATTCATTAGAAGAACTTCAAAAAAAATATGAAAAAGAACACGCAAATGTCAAAATTACTTATAACTTTGGAGGTTCTGGAGCATTACAACAACAAATTTCACAAGGTGCTCCTGTAGATCTTTTCTTTTCAGCAGCAGAAGATAAGTTTGATGAACTAATAAAAGAAGGATTAATCGACAAAAAACAAGGAACAGATCTTTTAGCTAACGAATTAGTATTAATCGTTCCTAATAAAAATGAAAAAAATATTCATTCATTTGAAGATTTAAAGAAAGCGAATAAGATTGCACTTGGTACACCAGAAACTGTCCCAGCAGGTCAGTATGGTGTAGAAACATTGAAAAACATGAAACTTTGGAAAGATGTACAATCAAAAGTTGTGTATGCAAATGACGTACGCCAAGTTCTTACTTACACAGAAACTGAAAATGTTGATGCAGGATTGGTTTATAAAACAGATGCTCTAGTATCGAAAAAAGTTGATGTTATTTCTACAGCAAAAGATGATTCACATACACCAATTATTTATCCAGTAGGTGTTATCAAAGATAGTAAGCATTCAAAAGAAGCGCAAAATTTTTATAACTATTTACAAAGCGATGAAGCAATGAAAGTATTTAAAAAATACGGCTTTAAAGGAGCTCATTAATAGATGAGTACCGATTTCTGGTCACCTCTTAAACTTTCTATTGAGATTGCATTTGTTTCAGGAATCATTGTTCTAGTAGCAGGTATTCTACTTGGCAAATGGATGGCAAAGCGTAACTTCAAAGGGAAATTGTTTTTTGAAACGGTACTTCTTTTACCATTAGTGCTACCTCCTACTGTAGTTGGTTTCCTCTTGATCATAATGTTTGGTAAAAACAGTGTGTTAGGACAATTGATTGTATGGCTTTTCAACCAACCTGTTATGTTCACATGGTGGGCGGCAGTGATTGCCTCTTCTGTTGTTGCATTTCCTTTAATGTATCAATCGGCAAAAACTGGTTTTGAATCTGTTGATGAAGACATCGAGAACGCTGCACGAGTTGATGGAGCTAACGAATGGCAAGTCTTTTTCTTCATATCAATTCCACTTGCATTAAAAGCGATTGTATCAGGCGGGATTTTAAGTTTCACACGAGCTTTAGGCGAATTTGGAGCAACCTTAATGTTTGCGGGAAACCTTCCAGGCAAAACGCAAACTACTCCACTTGCTATTTATATGGCAATTGAGTCGGGTAATATGTCACTAGCTTGGTCATGGGTGATATGTATGATCGTAATTTCCTTCATTATGCTTTTGGGCGTCCATCTAATGAAAGCATAAACATATTAAAAAAGATGTAGTTGGTTCAAACTGTTGCTATAAAATAAAGTTTGATCAAAAACACCTTGCAAACAAACAATTTGTGTTAAATAAGATGAACCCGTTTTGAAAAAATATTGATCAAAACGGGTTCATTCCTTTTGAAGCATTATACATTTTTTATTAACAAGTTTGATTAAATTAACTCTATAAACCTTGATAAAAAATAAATAGAAAAAGCGTGTTTTGAAATAATTATTGATTAAAACACGCTTTAAATATATTCAATTAAAGCATTCATTTATTAATAAGTTTAATCATTTCTTGATCCTGCAAAGGCAGTTTAATTATCGAATAGCCCTCTTCCTCTCAGATTTGCGGAAACTGGCTCCTTTCCTATTTCACGTGCCCATATAGATAACTGGCCGATATGGTGGATTTCGTGAACAATGACATGACGTAGGATCTCTCCGTGTGTACATTCAATGACTCGGCGCCTGATTGGTGCGTCTCTTGAGCTAATCGGTTCTTCATTAAAATCAGTTTCTGAAAGTTTTCGAGAATCCATTTCATTCGTCCAAGATGTCACAAACGGCTTCACTTTCTCGTGGTATTGAGCTGAAAGATTTTTCACTTTTTGTAAGCTAGCATAATCTTCAAATAATGGCTCTTCAGGTACTGGTTCACCTCTCAAACCTAAGATCCACATATATTCCACATCTACAATGTGAAATAGGGTATGTAAGATACTGCCGAACCCACCGACCCGTTTCTTTAATAGTTCTTCATCCGGTATGTCTTCGCACAATGAAAACCAATCATCACGAACTTGCCAGTTATATTCAAACAGTTTCAACATCACTACAACCTCCATCTTTTAGATTAATATTTAATATTCACCAAAAGACTTCAAAATCCTTATTTAAATAAAAACTCTAAAAAAAATCCTCTACAAACTGAACCGATTGAAAAATAAAAAAAATCCTGCATATCAATATATCTGTCCTTTTCTGTTACCATCTATGAACCGGCTATTTTTTCTCCCCTCGGCTGGCTGCTGTTGGAGTCTGGTTCGACGGTGATGCCGATTTGATCAAAAGTCTGCCCTTTGGCGAGCTGGTAGGTTAGTATTCCGGATCCTTTTTCGTCCGGCTTGAATATGCCGCCATTTTTCCTCGTGCCGTTTTTCAGCAGCCAAACCTGGTAAACCTGTGAACCTTCGATACCGGGCAATTCGTGAACCTGCACCACCAAATTTTTCTCTGATCCCTGCTGGACAATATAGGCGATGCCGTTTGTTCCCGGGTGGCTTTGAATGGCTGCTTTTAAGGGAATAGCCTTTAAAATTTCAATGGGTATATTTTCTGCATGGTGATTTTTTCCCTGTACATTCACTATTCCAAGGACAACAATCGCGAGCAACAAGGTGCCAACGATACTGGCTGAAACTGGAGTGAACTGGCTTTTGAGCATCATGACAAGCTTGCTCATCTTAGCCATGAATGTTTCCGTTCTACTTTGCTCTTTGTGATCAAAAACAAACTCCATTACCTCGCCTTTTAACGATTCAGGTACCTCGATTTCGGTATTATCAAATGGCAAAGTATGCCACACCTCGGACAATTCCTCATATTCTTTTTTACACTCCTTACAATTCTTTAAATGTTTAACAAAGGCCATGTGTTCGCTCTCCTTGAGCTCATTTGCTATAAATGGAATCAAATGATCACAATCTCTTCTCATTTTATATCCTCCAGTTCTAGATGCTTCCTCAATCCTTTTAGAGCCTGGTGAAGCCTGCTTTTAATCGTGCCGATCGGCTCCTGCTCCAGCTTGGCGATTTCTGTGAGAGAATACCCTTTCCAATAAAGCAAATCGATTAATTTTCTTTGCGCCGTCGGCAATTTGTTTTTAGCTGTTGCTATATCATTCATATTTACTCGTTGTTCAATTGCATTGGCAGGGTCGGCAACCTCTACATGTTCCTCTTGATGGTGTTGCGTATGCCTCTTCTCTTTACGAAGATAATCAATGCAAATATTACGGGTAATCGTGAGAAGCCAATTTACAAAGCTACCTTGAGCGGGATTGTAATGACTGTTTGTTGTCCATAGCCTCAAAAAGACCAACTGTATAATCTCTTTCGTCTTATCCTCATTCCCATTGCAAAACTTCATAACGAAGCTATAGACAAGCTTTATATATCGATCATAAAGCTCCTCTAATGCGTGACGGTTATTTTCGTTTACCAATCTCATTAATTCCGCATCGTGTTTTTCTTTCATGTGGCACTCCCTGTTATTGGATAAAAATATATTGCTATTATACTATTGTAAAAGTAAGGATGGGAACGACCGCGACTGATCGTTCCCTGGACAGGCTTACTTAAATTCTGTTTTGCTATTTACGATATACCATACATCTTTTACTCCTTGTCCGTTTACATCCCCTTTTTGCTGGTCTTTAGCAAAATAATAAAGAGGATAGCCTTTGTACGTGACCTGCTTCTCACTGTTGTCTGCTCTTGTGATCGTACCGAAATCTTTTTTGTCAAAACCTTCTGGGACGGCGAAATCTTCCTGATTAAATGCCGGCCAATTTGCTAGACAGTCTCCGCTACAATTGCTTTTTCCTGCTTGGTCCTTCGTAAAGTAATACAGCGTCTTTCCCTCTGAATCCGCTAGGTAATCTCCAACTTTATCATTCTTCAAAAGCTGAAGACTAACAGCCGGTTCTTGTTTCGTTTGTGTTTGATTGGTTTGGCTCGTCTCTACTTTTTTCTCCTCGTTTGTTCCGCAGGCAGCCAAAACAAAAAAAATCGATAGTAATGCGAGAGTAAAAATTCCTTTTTTCATGTTTGTTCCCCCTAGTTTTTAATGTGATTCAAGGCACATCCTTACTTCCATCCCCATTTTTGAAAGATTTGGTGACCTTCTTCTGTTTTTAAGTAATCAATAAATTGCTGTGCCTCTTTTTTCTGATCAGTGATGTTCGACAAGGCAATCGGTGTTCCACGATAGAGCTTCTCTTCCTCAGGCAGTTCGATCAGGTCGGTCACATCTTGGAGACGGTAATGCCATGATTCATAGGTAATCCAAGCGTCTAGGTTGGAATTCGATTTCCATCGTTCAATACCTTCAGCACTCGACTTTACAGAAAGGCTAATATTATGAGAAATACCTTCGATTAGCCCTTGTCTGCCTGCCATGTCTTCCCACAAGCCAAGCTGGCCAGCTCCATTCACATCGAGTATTTTGACTCCATTTTTCGTTAAATCCTCCAGACTTTTAATCTTCTTGGGATTTCCTTTCCTCACCAATATTCCTGCAGCACGCGAGTAAAGCTCTGTTCGTGATTTAGTGTCAATCATTTCGGGGTGGTTGAAGATGAAGTCCTGCAACATATATTCGGAGCCACCGAAAATAATATCTGCATCTTGCTTTGCTTGACCGATCCAATTACCCTCTGGCCCAGCTGTTACTTCTACTTTGATTCCTGTTTCAGCTGAAAAATTTTCAGCTGCTTCCTTGATTGGCCCTAGTGGTCCGCCTGGTCCGTACACTCGTATGACTTGATCACTTTGGCTAGAATTTGGTTTCGCCTGAGGGGCCGGCTTATTATCTCCTTTTGCATAAACTGACAATCCAGCAGCCGTAATAACAAAGAGCAGTAAAGCTGATAGAAAAACATTCTTCTTCATAATTCTTCCTCCATTTCATACATCATTTTTAACGGTACTATTTAAGGAAACGAATGGAGGTTGTAAACGGTTTGGTTATAATTGAAAAATAGTTAGAAAGTTCCACAAGGAATATTCCAGACCATCGAGCCATTTAATTGAATATGGCCTATTAGGTAGAGTCCCGAAATAGAAAATGTATCAATGTGAAAAGAAGAATAATAGAAATGAGGAGAATATTTATGAAACAAGGCAGAATTATTATAATTACTGGTACACCAGGGACTGGCAAAAGTACAACGGCATCTATTGTTGCTAAAGAGTCTAATTTATCAAAGTCGGTACATATGCACACGGATGATTTTTATCACTATATTCAAAAGGGGGCAATACCTCCATTTTTACCAAAATCACAAGAACAAAACTTAATTGTTATTGAAGCTTTTTTGGAAGCTGCAAAACGTTTTGCACGTGGTGGGTACGATGTGATTATAGATGGAATTGTTGGTCCTTGGTTCTTAAAGCCGTGGTTAAAAGTCGTACAAGATAATTATGAAGTACATTACATTATCTTAAGAGCGACTAAAGAAGAAACAATGAAACGAGCAATCAATCGTACCAAATTGGACGAAGATGCAAACATTGAATTGGTAGAAAAAATTTGGGAGCAATTTAACAATTTGGGTATCTATGAATCTAATATTATTGACACAACAAATCAATCAACCGAACAAAGTGTTTCAACAATAAAAGCTGTGATTGAAAATAAATCTTTTTTACTCACTATATGATGTGATACAAATGTTAAACAATCAGCCGCGTTAGTATAATAAGAAAGGACATTACATATTTTATATAACTAATATGTAATGTCCTTTAATTTATCTATCTTTTTTTAATTTTGGTCTTGATAATTTGGGTACGACATTATTTCAAATCTACACAAACCACACCAACTACATCTTTATTAATTAACCACCACTAATAGGCGGAATAAAGGCAATTGTATCTCCCTTTTTTACAACCGTCGCATCTGTTGCAAATTCCTCATTAACCGCTGCCATTACATATTGTAGAGAAACTGCTGGGTATTGAGCTTCCATCCATTCTTTAATTTGTCCAACTGTACTATCTGACAGGTCGACACTTAGCTTAGATTCTCCGATTGTTTCTTGTAAATGAGCAAATAATAATATGTTAATCATGTAATTCCTCCTCATCAATTGGTGGGTTTCCTGTTTGATAAGGGACATTTTCTAATTGATCGCCAATCCATTCAGTACCATCTTCCCAATACTCTTTTTTCCATATTGGAACAATTTGTTTAATACGATCAATAGCATATTCATTTGCTTCATAGGCCATTTTACGATGTGGTGAAGAAACCGCAATCACTACTGCAATATCTGAAATATCTAGATGGCCAACACGGTGTGTAATTGCTACTTTTGCTTCTGGCCATTGCTCTTGTATTTCTTTGGAAATTTGTTCAAACATTTTAATTGCCATAGTTGGATAGGCTTGATACTCCAAATGTAGTGTTTTCTTCCCTTTCGTCATTTCACGTACTGTTCCGATGAAAACAGTAATTGCACCAGCGTTTCGGCTTGTTACTTTTAGTCTAACTTCCTCAACATCAATCGGTTCATCTTTAATCTCAAACAAAGATGTTTTCATGATTTTCTCCTCATTTCTTTCATTAAAAAATCCATATATTGTGCTTTTTCATGAATTGAAAAAGACGGATAATCTAGTGGTTTATCTATTGTAAAGGTTGGCCAATAAAGTACACAAACGATATTGGATACCTTTTGAAGCAAAGATTGATCTTCTGCTGTTCGTAAAAGAACAACCTTCGAATATTGTTCGTTTTTATATCCTTCAATTAAAATTATATCCATTTTAAAGGATTCATAGATAGCTAATATTTCAGCAAGTTGCCAGTTATCTTGTTGAATACTGATACGCAAAGTACCTTCTCCTTCAACTGCCGTGACATTTGCGCCAGCCTTCTCATGACGAACACTATCTTTTGAACTTTCTACCATTGGTATACCGCCATGTCCATGATGCTTGATCGACCCTACACGTAAACCTTCATTGGAAGCTTGTATAATTAATTGTTCCATTAGCGTTGTCTTACCACTATCTTGATATCCTACGATTTGTAAGATTTTTTGATGTTGTCCCAAGGCCACTCACTTCCTCGTAAATCTTCTAGTAATAAGACAGCTACTTGCATTCCTTTTTCGTATCCACGTGATCCGCCTGGTAATACAATAAATGCATTGGCTTCCACTAATGAAGAAACCGCACTAGACTTATCAAAACCAGAAGGTACTGCTACTAATTGTCCATTTTCATTAGAAGTACTCGCACGTACAAAACGAGTAAATGGATTCGCTTTTTTAAAGTCCTTACCTAAAACCGCTTCTTCTCTACGTAAATGTGGTAGCTTATTACCAAATGCAGTTCGAATAATAGGACGAGTAAATAGTTCAAAACCAACATAGCACGCAGATGGATTACCTGAAAGCCCAAATAACAATTGACCATTTCGTTCAGCTACAGTTGTCACACTACCTGGTCGCATTGCTACTTTATTAAAAAGTACTTTTGCACCAATGGCTTCATAAATAGCAGGTAAGTAATCATAATCACCTACTGATACGCCTCCTGTTGTAATCAATATGTCTACCTCTTGTAAAGCTTCTTCTACAACTTGAATACATAAATCTAAATCATCTTTAAGTTTACCAAAATATTTACTGGTTGCCCCAGAACGTTCAATTTGAGCCATCAACATATATGCATTACTATTTCGAATTTTACCTGGCTGTAAAGATTCACTTGGTTCTAGTAATTCACTTCCTGTTGAGATAATACCTACGATTGGTTTACGGAAAACAGGTACTTGATCATAACCAAAAGTAGCTAGTAATGTGACAACACCTGGATTAATATATTGTCCTTTTTCAATAAGAATTGCACCTTTTCGAACGTCCTCACCCTTATAAGAAATATTTGTTCCCGCATCATAAGAACGTTTAATCGACATATACATTTGATTGTCTTCTTCAAATGTATGTGTTAATTCTAACATGACTACTGCGTCACACCCTTTTGGTATAGGTGCTCCTGTCATAATTCGCACCGCTTCTCGATGACCTACTATTTCATCAAATACATAGCCCGCGCCAATTTCTCCTACTACTTTAAAGGTTATTGGATTTTCTGAATTTGCCTCTTTACTAGAGTCCGAGATAATTGCATAACCATCATAAGGCGAACGATCAAAAGCTGGTACATCTTGGTCTGCAGCAATATCTTCTGCTAAAAAACGCCCATGTGCTTGTTGTAATGAAACGATTTCTGTTTTTTCTTGGAATGCAAACTCCATAACACGTTGAACAGCTTCTCCAACAGCGATTGGATTTCTTTTTTCTAACATATTAAACTCTCCTTTAACCTAATAAACGATAATAAATAGTTTTAGCTTTTTGTATATCTTGTATACCATGAATAACAACACGTCCATCTTGGAAAATCACCAGTCGATAATCCGCTGCTTGGCAAGATAGTAAATAGGGGTTTTTTTGAATTTCACCATAGGGACGAAGCTGGACAGCGAGCTGATCAAAATTATAGTGAATGGGTTTAGGCGGACGAATTTGTATGGCATCGCGACCGCATAATACATCTAATTTTGTTTGGTTTACATATGATAAATGCGGATAGGTCGGGTTTTTGCCACAAGAAGGACAATCACTATTACGTATTTTTTCCACATTTATTTCATAGTGTTGATTTTGCCAAACATCAAATGTTAAGTAATTTTTACGTAAGGCATCTTCATCCCCTACTAAAAATTTTAATACCTCGGCTACTTGATAAGCTGCTACTATTTGAACAGTTGGACTAATAATACCTACTGTATCACAAGTCATCCCTGTATTGGGTATCGCTTCTAGCAGACAATGTAAACAAGGTGATTTGCCCGGTACAATCGTATATGTAGCTCCATAACTACCAACACAAGAACCATAAACCCATGGAATTTGATATTTTTGTGCAAGGTCATTCATCATAAAGCGAATGTCAAAATTATCCGTCGCATCTACCATGATATCAATATCTACAAGCAGTGATGTTAGTTGCTCTGTATTTGCGTCAAGAATATGAGCGCGGATTTCCACCTCTGAGTTAATACTTTGTAATCGTTTTTTAGCAGCGATAACTTTAGGTATTTTTTCTTGCGCATCTTGTTCGGTATATAGTTGCTGTCTTTGTAAATTACTCCACTCCACATAATCACGATCTATAATTGTCAACTTCCCTACTCCGGCTCTCACAAGAGCTTCTGCACTAGCACTTCCCAAAGCACCAACACCTATTATAAGGACATGTTTTTGTTGTAGTTGTTGCTGCCCAATTTCTCCAATTGGACTGAATAATTTTTGTCTAGAATATCTATCATTCATAAACTTTTCTGCCTTTCTTACAATGAATTTTAGTTTGACCTTTTGATTTATAGCATTATAATAAAATCATTGTTTTTCAGTTAAAACAAAATCAACTTTCATAAAAGGAGGCCATTTTACGATGCACCCCTCTCATAATCATCTTCCAATACGAGCTGCAATTTTAACAGTGAGTGACACACGCACGAAGTTGGATGATCGCGGTGGTCAGCGTATTCAATCGCTTCTTCAAGAAGCTTCATTTGAATTAGTGGACTACCAAATATCAAAAGATGAACCACTTGAAATTTCAAAACATGTAGAAAATTGGTGCGATGATTGTTCCATCAATACGATTATCATAACAGGTGGAACAGGTTTTACACCAAGAGACCAAACTTACGACACCATTCTTCCTCTTTTCGAAAAAGAAATGGTGGGATTTGGTGAATTATTTCGTTCAGTGAGCTATGAAGAAATCGGCCCTAAAGCCATGTTTAGTCGTGCCACAGCAGGGTGTCTTAATAAAACGGCCATCTATTTGTTACCAGGATCTGTTAATGCTGTAACTCTTGCCATGACAAAACTGATTCTTCCTACTGTACAACATTTTGTTGGTGAGTTGAATCGCGTATGAAAATTGCCGGTATTGTCTTAGCAGGAGGACAATCTTCTCGGTATGGTCAACCGAAAATGTTTGAATCGTTTGCTGGTCAGCCTTTATATAAGCACAGCCTCAATGCATTACAAAAAAATCAACTACAGCCTTTAATTATTGCTACTAATTCTAGCTTGCAACCGAAGTTTGAAAAAGAAAAGGTTCGATTTATGATTGAAAAACAACCTCATCAAGGGCCATTGTTTGCATTGCAAAATATTATGACTGATCTCCCCGATGTTGAATGGTTTTTTGTGATAGCTAGTGATATGCCTTTTATGAATGCAGATTTTGTCCAAACTATGCTAACATTTATCAATGATCGTTATGATGCTATTGTTCCTAAACAAGCTTCAAGATTACAACCACTCGCTGCTTTGTATCGACGCAGTGCTTTGCCAAAAGCAAATCAATTAGTCCAACAAAACAAGCGAAGTATGAAAGTCTTGATAGAGCAACTTCAAGTTTGTTATGTTCCATTTGAAGATGAAAGCTCGACATTTATAAATATCAATTATCAACAAGACTGGCCACAAAATAAGAATAAGGGAGTCTAATTATGAGTAATTTTACACACTGGAATGGTGAAGGTCGCCCCAAAATGGTCGACGTTTCAGAAAAAGAAATCACAAAACGTACAGCTATTGCTCGCAGTACAATCACTTTATCCGATGAAGTCTATCAAGCCATCCAACAAGGAGGCATTAAAAAAGGTGATCCTACCCAAGTGGCACAAATTGCCGGGATTATGGGTGCTAAAAAAACTTCCGATATTATTCCAATGTGTCATCCGATTATGCTACAAGGAACAGATTTCCAATTTGAATATACAAAAGCACAGGATGGCTATGAACTACACATCCAAGCTACGGTAAATTGTAGTGGTAAAACAGGCGTCGAAATGGAAGCATTAACTGCTGTGTCCATTGCTGCACTGACTTTTTATGATATGTGTAAAGCCGTCGATAAAAATATGGTGATTAAAGAAACATACCTTGTTCAAAAAACAGGCGGAAAAAGTGGCACCTTTGTGCATAAATAAATAGAAAAAATCCGGCATTATTTTGCCGGTTTTTTTACTATTTACTTACTTTTACTTATAGAATAATTCACCAATTAAGTTGGCAAGCGTTACCCAAAAGCAGTTGTAATTACTGTTTAAACTTCCCAATCTGCTCAGTTACGCGAATAAAAAACCTCTTTAGTCTCTCATTTTTGTCTATCCGCCGATATGCGACATTTCGATTTTCGATTTTTTTCTTTTTTCCAGGGTCTGTTCATTTCGTTCATCGGAATAGCGGTCATTTCGATTTTCCCAAACATTTGAAATGCATTTGATGATTGATGCATCATCTTCCCCAGTTCTTAACAATTCTCGTAAATCAGTTCCATCTGTTGCAAATAAACAAGTATATAGTTTTCCTTCTGCTGAAATTCGGGCACGCGAACAAGTTGAACAGAAAGAATCTGTTACAGATGATATTACGCCGATTTCGCCCTGTTCATCTTGATATTGATAACGTGAAGCTACTTCCCCTTTATAATTAGGTTCAACTGGGTTCAAAGGGAAAAATTGATGAACTTGTTCAATAATTTCTTTCTTCGATACAACGTCATCTAGTCGCCAACCATTGGTGTTACCTACATCCATAAATTCAACAAAACGAAGAATATGCTGTTTGTCTTTAAAAAATTCTGCCATCGAAACGATATCTTGTTCATTTTTTCCTTTTTTAACAACCATATTGATTTTCACTGGTAAACCTGCTTCTGCAGCTTTTTCAATACCTTCTAATACAGTTTTCACTTTTCCCCGATGACCATTCATCTCGAAAAAACGCTCTTCGTCTAGCGAATCTAAGCTAACAGATACTCGCGATAATCCTGCTTTTGCCAAATCATTTGCATATTTTTTCAACAAAGTACCATTGGTTGTTAAAGCAATATCCTCTACTCCAACTATCCGATGAATGCGTTCAATTAATTCTGGTAGATCCCGACGTAGTAAAGGTTCACCACCAGTAATGCGCACTTTTTTCACACCTAATGAGACGAAAATCTTTACTAATCTTTCAATCTCATCAAAACTCAATATTTTATCTGACGGTAAAAAAGCGTAATCTGGACCAAATACTTCTGCTGGCATACAGTATTGACAACGAAAATTACAGCGGTCTGTTACTGATATCCTTAAATCTCTTAACGGTCTGTGTAGTTGGTCTTGTAGAGTGTTAATTTTAATCTCCTTCTTTCATTCTAGTCGATTGGTTCATTTGTAGGTAATTGAATACGCTCTTTGTGTGTATAAATATTAAGTGTATTGTGACGAATAAAGCCTACCGTCGTAATACCAAGTTGCTCCGCCAATTGCAATGCCAACTCTGTTGGAGCTGATTTGGACAGAACAATTTCACAGCCGATTTTTGTCACTTTAAGTAAAATTTCAGATGAAATACGTCCACTAAATACGACAATTTTGTCTTGAATGCTGATGTTGTTTCGTAGGCAATATCCATAAATCTTGTCCAAAGCATTATGGCGTCCAATATCCATCCGACTTAATATAATACCATTCACATCACAGAGCGCAGCATTATGAACACCACCAGTTTTTTGGAATGTCACAGCAGAATCCTGCATATCGCGCATTAATCGAAAACAATCATCTGTTGTGATACGCACATGAACATCTTCCATTTTTTTGGCTACTAATGCATCATTAGCAAAAACAAACCCTTGGCGGCTCATGCCACAACAAGAAGTAATGTACCGTTTGTTTTGAATTTGTTGATAATAAGGGTTAACTTGCTTTGTTTTAATATGCACAAACCCCTCTTTTTCTTGAAACCAAATTTCTTCAATGTCTTCGAAACTGCGAATTATTCGCTCGGAAGCTAGATATCCAATCACCATATCTTCTACATACTCCGGTGTGCAAACCATCGTAACAAATTCTTGCTGATTAATCTTAACTGTGACAGCGTATTCTGTGACAACTATATCTTCTATTTCTTTGATTTGATTATTTTCAACACGTAGAATCTCTCGTGTTACTGCTCTTTTCATAAGGCATCCCCTTTATTTACTAATATTATCTTCAAAAACAAATACAGAAATAGCAACATCTTCTTCAATTTTGATATCTGAAAATAAATGGAGAAACTTAGTGCCCATCAATTCTTCCATGCCTTCAGGGGCTGCTTTAGTATACATCTCTTGAATCATACTTGTACGTGCAGCATGGACCATTTTTACCCCTTCTGGAGTACGCGCAATAAACTTTTCTGTCGGTGTTATATTACCATACAAAGTTGAAACAGCCATGTTATCAATGAAAACAGTATGAATACTCTCTGGTCCTTTTCCAAATAAATCTTTGCGTAGTTTTCGAATAATGTCGTTAAATTCATGCACTTTTTTTGACATTTTGACGATTCTCCCAACGTAATTAAACTTTTTTATGTCTTGTTATCGTTTGACCACCCTTACAGTTTGTTAATGATATAGCAACTTGAAAAAAAATTAAAGAGAAAATAATTATTGATAAAAATTTATTTTAATTATTGTCCATTTTGAATGAAGGGGCTATAATAAGGGATATTACAAATGGAATTGAGGTATTTTGATTATTATGTCATGGTTTTAAACGACTAAAGTTTAACTATTCGCATAGTGAATCTTAATATTTGAGTTCTATTGTTATATTAAATAAAAAAATAAAAGTAGATTGAGTTTTTAGCAAGGCCTGCTAGGAATTTTATCCACCATGAATAATCAGCATGAGAAATCATGCCGTTTCATGGTGGATTTTTTATTTTTTGAGCAATGTCAACAATATGACAACTCGTTAATGTACGTTTCTTAATCCCCTCTGATATAGAAACACGATAAATCGGGAATTGAAATTATAACAAGACAATATTAACAATTTATAACAAGACAAATTAATCATAGTAACCAACTAGATAAACTATTCCCGCTTTACCATAAGTATTAACCTGTTGTCATTTGAGTGACAAAGAGCAATAGGAGGAATAACCTTGACTAAAATTAAAATTAATGGCGTACCGTATGATGTAGCAGAAGGAGCTACAATCCTTGATACGATTAATCAAAATGACATCGCCCATCCACAAATCTGTCATGTACCATCTGTAGATCCTATAGAAACATGTGATACATGTATCGTTGAAGTTAATGGTAAATTGGTTCGTTCTTGTTCAACAAAAGCAGTAGACGGTATGGACGTCCTACTTACTTCTGAAAGAGCAAAAACTGCACAAACAGAAGCAATGGACCGTCTACTAGAAAATCACTTGCTATACTGTACAGTTTGCGATAATAACAACGGAAACTGTACATTGCACAACACAGCAGAATTAATGGAAATCGAACATCAAAAATATCCTTACGAACCAAAAGTTGCAGCAAACGAAGTGGACATGTCACATCCATTTTATCGTTATGATCCGAACCAATGTATCGCATGTGGACAATGTGTAGAAGTCTGTCAAAACCTACAAGTTAACGAAACATTATCACTAGATTGGGAAGCAGAAAGACCACGCGTAATTTGGGATGAAGGCGTTGATATTAACGATTCTTCATGTGTAAGTTGCGGACAATGTGTAACAGTTTGTCCTTGTAACGCATTAATGGAAAAATCAATGCTTGGAGAAGCTGGTTTTATGACTGGGCTTAAACAGGATATGTTAGAACCGATGATCGGTTTAATTAAAGACGTTGAACCAGGATATAGCGGTATCTTCGCGATTTCTGAAATCGAAGCCTCCATGCGTAGTAAACGTACTAAAAAAACAAAAACAGTTTGTACTTTCTGTGGTGTAGGTTGTTCGTTTGAAGTTTGGACAAAAGGTCGCAAAATCTTAAAAGTTCAACCTTCTGAAGGTCCTGTAAATGCCATTTCTACTTGTGTAAAAGGTAAATTCGGTTGGGACTTCGTCAACTCTGAAGAACGTATTACAAAACCTTTAATTCGTAAAAATGATGAATTTGTTGAATCATCTTGGGACGAAGCACTTGACTTGATTGCTACTAAACTTGGTGGTATTCAAAAAGAATATGGCTCAGGTTCTGTTGGTTTTATCTCTTCTTCCAAGATTACGAATGAAGAAAGCTACTTAATTCAAAAAATGGCACGTCAATTGTTCGAAACAAACGACATCGATAACTGTTCTCGTTATTGTCAATCTCCAGCTACAGACGGTTTATTACGTACAGTTGGTTTGGGTGGTGATGCAGGAACAATCAAAGATATAGCAAAAGCTGGTCTTGTCATTATTGTTGGTGCAAATCCTACAGAAGGTCACCCTGTTTTAGCTACTCGAGTAAAACGTGCTCATAAATTACATGGTCAAAAATTAATCGTCTCCGATGTACGTAAACATGAAATGGCTGAACGTTCTGATATCTTCATGCATCCAAAACAAGGTACAGACCAAGTATGGTTAATGGCCGTTACAAAATTCTTGATTGATCAAGGTTGGCATGATGAAGCCTTCATCAAAGAGAACGTGCATTTCTTCGATGATTACAAAGCTGTGCTTGAAAAATACACACTTGAATATGCAGAAGAAAAAACGGGTATTTCAAAAGAAACTCTGATTAACGTTGCTGAAATGATTCGTGATGCAGACGGTACTTGTATTCTTTGGGGTATGGGTGTTACACAAAATACAGGTGGTTCAGATACATCAGCTGCTATTTCAAATCTTCTTTTAGCTACTGGTAACTATCGTCGTCCAGGTGCAGGCGCCTACCCTCTTCGTGGTCATAACAACGTGCAAGGCGCTTGTGACATGGGTACACTTCCAAACCTATTACCAGGATACCAAAAAGTAACAAACGATATAGAACGTACAAAATTTGAAGAAGCATATGGTGTGAAAATCCAACTACAGCCAGGTCGTAATAATATGGAAATGTTAGAAGCGATTATGGAAGGTAAAATGAAAGCTATGTATTTAGTTGGAGAAGATATGGCGCTTGTAGACTGTAATGCAAACCATATAGATGAAGTTCTTTCACAATTAGATTTTTTTGTTGTACAAGATTGTTTCCTATCACGTACAGCACAATACGCAGATGTAATTTTACCTGCAGCACCTTCTCTAGAAAAAGAAGGTACATTCACAAATACAGAACGTCGTGTTCAACGTCTATATCAAGTCTTACCAACGCTCGGTGAATCAAAAGCAGATTGGGAAATTCTCCAAGCAGTAGCTCGTCGCTTAGGTGCAGATTGGAATTACAGCCACCCAAGTGAAATCTTTGCTGAAATGGCTAGTCTTTCTCCAATCTTTGCTCAAGCAAACTACGATGTTTTAGAAAATTGGGGTAGCTTCTGTTGGGGTAGCCTTGATGGTAAAGATACACCTTTACTATATGAAGATGGTTTTAACTTCCCTGACAAAAAAGCTCGTTTTGCTTTATATGATTGGGTAAAACCTGTTGAATTCGAAGCACAATATGACTGCCATATTAACAACGGTCGGGTGCTTGAACACTTCCACGAAGGAAACATGACAAATAAATCAAAAGGTATTCAATCGAAAGTACCTGAGGTTTTCGTTGAAGTATCACCAGAATTAGCAAAAGAACGCGGCATTGAAGATGGAGCACTTCTTCGTTTAGTTTCTCCATATGGCGCATTAAAATTAAATGCCCTAGTAACAGATCGCGTTCAAGGTAATGAACTATTTATACCAATGAACTCTGTTAGCAAAGATTCAGCAATCAACTTCTTAACAGGTCCGGCTGCAGACATTCGTACATCTACACCGGCTTATAAACAAACAAAAGTACGTGTTGAAGTGTTGAAACGAAAAGGAAAAAATCCACTTCCTAGAACTAACCCACGTTATAAAAAACGTCATCCACAAAATGGTGTTGAAGTACAACGTAAATGGAATCGCCCTGACTACGTTCACTTAACAACAAATAACGAAGGGGAGTGATAAAATGGCTAAACCAATTACAACTATAAATAAACAACAATTAACAGAAGAACAACTTAAAGAACAAAAGCTAGAGAATTTAAAACAACTACTTTCTGAGAATGAAGAAACTGTTAATCAAGTCTTTACTATCATGGCAGAATTAAATGATATCGGAGCACTTGAAGCAGCTACAAAACTAATTGAAGCAAAAGAAGAAGTAGCTCATATTGCACTTGGTCAAATGACTCGGAAGCCCGTTACGAATATAATCAACAACTTAATGGGAGTTGCTGGAGTATTATCTGAAATGAATCCAGAAACGACAACAAAACTTGTTGAGAGTTTAAATACTGGCTTAGATGAAGCAAACAAAGCGGTAGAGTCTGATGAAAAAGTTAGTGTCTTCAAATTGGTAAAACTGTTAAAAGATCCTGATATCAATCGCGCTCTAAACTTTGGCATTCATTTCTTAAAAGGGCTTGGCAAAGGCTTAGAATAGTAAGGAGATTTCTTATATGCTAACAAACGAGAACATTTTAAATGTACTAAAGAAAATTGATGACCCGGAACTTCATAAAAGCATCGTCGACTTGAATATGGTTCGCAATATTCAAGTTGACGGTACGCATATCTCACTTGACGTTATCTTAACCATTCAAGGTTGTCCACTAAAAGCAAAAATTCAACAAGATATTGAACAAGCTTTAAAAGAAATTGGCGCTTCAAGTGTCTCGATCAAATTTGGTTCAATGACAGATAACGAACGTCGCAGTTTAACAGCTTCTTTAAAATCACAAAGTGTGTCAGAAAAAGGTATGCCTAAGATGCTTCTACCCAATTCGGGTGTTAAATTTATTGCAGTAACCAGTGGTAAAGGCGGTGTCGGAAAGTCAACTGTTACGATTAATTTAGCGGTTGCCCTTGCCCGTCTAGGAAAAAAAGTAGGTATTTTAGATGCAGACATTTATGGATTTAGTATTCCTGCTATGATGAAGACTGATCAAAAACCAACAATGCTTGACCAAACAGCTATTCCTGTTGTGAGTGATGGTGTGAAAATCATGTCGATGGGCTTTTTTACAAATGATAACCAACCCGTCATGTGGCGTGGCCCAATGCTCAACAAATGGATTCGCAATTTCCTTGTCAACACAGTTTGGGGCGAATTAGATTATCTCCTACTAGATTTACCACCTGGTACAGGAGATGTTGCCATTGATGTGGCGGCAATGATTCCACAAGCTCAAGAAATAATTGTGACAACACCTCACAATGCCGCTTCTCATGTAGCTTCTCGTGCAGGTTTAATGGCTCAACATACCAAACATACCATTATTGGTGTTGTTGAAAATATGGCTTACTTTGAAAATTCAACTGGTGAAAAGAACTATCTATTCGGTCAAGGTGGTGCCGAAAAATTAGCAGATGAACTTCAAACAAATATCATTGCTCAAATTCCATTTGCTCAACCTGAGGAAAATACAGGTTCTTCTGTTTATGACGAAGACTCAATTATCGGTGAAGTATTTACCCATCTAGCAGAAGATATTATTTATCAATAACATACAAAAACCCTGACTCGTTCTTAAACAAGCCAGGGTTTTGTATGTTTAGTGTTTCACTAACACAACCCTACTATCTATTTAAATACCCTGCCTTTTTTAAAACCTGCATAAAATAAAAGCGATACGTATTGCTGACAAAAGTGTCTAAAGGCAAGCCAACATTCAATTGATACTTTGTAAAAATAAAATAAAATCTCTTATCCCATTTTAAACGTAATAACTCTCCCGCATCTTCACCATATTTCTCCGTAAATTCCGCGATTAAAGGTTCAATCATATCGTAACAATAGTCTTTTAAACTTGCTAGAGCCTCGATATCTTTCTCCTTTTGAAAACGCGTAATCCAATCTGCTAATTGCTCGTCCATTATTGAAATCCAACCTTCTATCTTTTGAGTTTCTTCCTATTTAATTATAACTCTTTTTAGGTTCTATTAAAATTCGAAAACTATTTCCCCCTTCTCCAACTTCAGTTTTGCAGAAAAACTTGATTCTTTTTTTGATTTAAACCCTTTTATTTTAAGCTATTACGATTCCCTTCAAACTTATGAATTATAGCAAGAGTCTTTAAATTATTTAATAAAAGACATTACTTCTTCAAAAATTGATTCTTTATCTCTTCCTAAAGTCATTAAATGTGTAGAGTTTGGAAAAGACTTTATTTGCTTCTCATTTGAAGTTACATTTTCATATATCAAACTTGCACTTTCTACATACAAAGAATCGTCCTTGTTTCCATAATAGATTGCCATTGGGGCTGTAATTTGCGAGACATTATCTATTGTCTGATGAATAAAATGCTGGAACGTTTCAAATGTATGTAGTGACATTTCCTGAAAAGGCAACAATTCTTTTGCAATCTCTTCAGATGTTTTCCCTTCTAACTGCTTAAATGCTTTTGAATAATCAATTAATCGTTGTTTTAATCGTTTAGGCGTCCGATCTTTTGGGACTGACATTACAATAAGTCGTTCAATTTGCACTTCCTGCGCTAATTTCAATGATAAGATACCACCTACAGATAATCCAATAAGATAAATCTTTTTATAACCTTTTTGTTGTAGAAAATAATATGCCTCTAGTGAATCTTTCCACCAATCATTGATATTAGTAGTTAGCAAGGCTTCTGGTTTTCCACCATGTCCCTTGTATAACGGTACATAACAAGTACAACCAATATGTTCGTTTAGGTATTCAGCTAATTTTTTCATATCTCGTGTATGACTAGTGTAAGAATGCAAGAGTAATATCGCCTTATCATTCCCATCTAGAAAAAGTTCTTTTGCTGGTCGAATAATCATCCCATCACCCCAATATTTGTATTATTATTTATCTTACATTTTTTTTATCATTAAATTTATAAAATAATAACCACCATAAACGGAGGAAATTGTAGCCCCTTTAAGTAATTTGAAAATTCTTACTAAAAACAAAAATTATTTAGTATAATTAATAATATTAGTATGCTATCAGAAATAGGAGGGTTATTATGCCATTATCAAATATTAATTTATACATTTGGAAGCCGTTTTCAACCTCACCGCCACCACCATTTACTCCAACTAATTATTCAGCTATAAACAAGCTTATATTAAAAACAGATTAAGAATCTGCGAAATATAAGCTGTTTCGCAGATTCGAAGGAGTAAACGATGAAATCTAAAATACAGTTTATATTATCAATGATCATTTTCGGTACAATTGGTTTAGTTAACCGACACATTGATCTTTCTTCGAGCGAAAGAGCTTTACTAAGTAGTTTTATAGGATGGTTATTTTTATTATTAATTTTCTTCATGTTGAAGAAGAAAATATCTTGGGATATTGTTAAACTTAATGCTTTATTGTTGTTACTTTCTAGTATTGCATTGGGGGGCAATTGGATTTTTCTTTATCAGTCATATGACCATACGACAATTGCAAATGCAACACTTGGATATTATTTTGCACCTGTATTTGTGATGTTGCTTTCTCCCTTTATACTTAAAGAAAAATTATCGATTCAAAAATGTATTTATGTTATTGTTGCAATCCTTGGTCTAATTTTGATTGTAGGAGAAGGGATAAGTGCATCTAAAATAAATGATATCATTGGACTTTCTTTTGGTTTAATTGCAGCTGCATTTTACGCTACATTATTGCTGATAAATAAATTTATTAAAAATATGGAAAAGTTAGAGTTGACAATTATTCAGCTTGGACTAACCGCACTACTTCTTGTGCCATATGTTTTCTTTACATCTGGCTTCGGCATTTTTGAAGTGCCTAGTTCTTCCATTCCCTTCATTTTCATTTTAGGGGTCATTAACACCGGTATTGGATTTTGGCTTTTCTTCTCGGGTATGGAAAATTTAAAGGGGCAAAGTATTGCAATGCTTAGTTATGTAGATCCATTTGTTGCGATACTAATTTCAGCAGTTATTCTACAAG
This sequence comes from Rummeliibacillus pycnus, assembly GCF_050459865.1. Taxonomy (GTDB): domain Bacteria; phylum Bacillota; class Bacilli; order Bacillales_A; family Planococcaceae; genus Rummeliibacillus; species Rummeliibacillus pycnus_B. The sequence continues at coordinate 51,654 of NZ_JBCMNM010000003.1, read as the reverse complement.
AGCAAATGACATTTATTCAAATCCTTGGTGGAGTATTGCTTTTAGGCTCAACTTTCATTAGTGAAATAAATTCAATTAAATTTTCAAAACGATTCATAAAAACACCAGTCGATTAACACGAAAACAATGGGAAACATTCGTTTCCCATTGTTTTTTTATAGTTATTAAACTAAATCCCTCCCCTCTTGTTTAATAAGAAGAATGCATATTGATCATTGGATCTTCGTTTCGGAGAATATTTACCGAGTTTGAGAGCAAAATAATAAATAATCATGACAACGTGTCATATATTTTCATTGACATATGACATGTTGTCATTTATTATTATTATCTCATATTCAATTATGACAAAGTGTCATTTATGAGATGGGAGGAAAATAATGCCTAAACAAACCTTTTTTAATTTACCAGAAGATAAAAAAGAAACCTTAATAAATGCAGCTATGAAGGAATTTTCAAGAGTTCCATTATTCGAAGCATCAATTTCCAATATTATTAAGGACGCAGGAATACCTAGGGGTAGTTTTTATCAATACTTTGAGGATAAAGAGGATGTTTTCTTCTATTTATTAAATGAGAACTCCAAAAGGGATAATGAGAAGTTTACCTCGATTTTAAGAGAAAAGAATGGCGATTTATTTGATTCATTTATTGATTTTTTTCATTATATGTTAATTAAATTTCGGAGTATGGAAAATTGCAACTTTTTTAGGAATACCTTTTTGAATATGAATTATAAAGTTGAAAATACATTAACTCAAAATGTGAACGCGGATGAAAATCCATTATCAGAAATTATGGGTCTAATAAATACAGAAAAACTTAACATAACTGATAAAAAAGAATTATTCCATGTTCTGAAGATTTTCATGGCTGTGACATTCCAAAATCTTATTCATAATTTCGCAAAGGACCTACCCTTGAATGAAGCGATAAATAATTATACTTTAGAACTTTCATTCCTTAAAAAAGGTGTTTATAAAGACATGTATAAATAGGCATTTTAGAACTCCAAAAACGAGAAAATTCCTAATGGAAGATATAAAAAATTGGCGTCACATCTTTTTGCCCTATATATTCGCATTAGATGAACTGACAACGAAAATCACTATTATGGCTAAAGAAGTAAAATAATTGATTTCACAAGGATAATATATGAGAAAAAAGTTGATTATGAAAAATAAATATCAAATAACCTCTTTGATAAGGGATTTCTCACCTATTGAGTAGGTGAGAAAAAACTTTAACAACAAGGTGTATATGCAAAGTTTTGTAAGAGATTAAAGGAGTTGGTTTAAATGGATACTCAGAAAGCAGTAGCTTTTGAAGATGAGAGTACTAAACATCGGGGTCTATTGATCGTCGGTTTATTAGTTGCTATGCTTTTCGCTGCACTTGATAATACAATTGTTGGAACTGCTATGCCAAGAATTGTAGGGGAACTTGGAGGATTAGGTGTCATGACATGGCTTACAACAGCCTACATGCTAACATCCACTACCGTTGTACCTGTTACAGGTAAATTGGCAGATTTGATTGGGCGCAAATCCGTGTATGTTACGGGGATTATTATATTCTTGATTGGCTCTGCTCTTTGTGGAATGGCACAATCAATGACCCAATTAATCATTTTCCGTGGAATTCAAGGTTTAGGCGGAGGCGTAATGATGCCAATGGCAATGATTATTATTGGTGATATTTTTACGGGTGCCCAAAGAGCAAAATGGCAAGGTGTTTTCGGTGCTATTTTCGGTCTCTCATCCGTTATAGGTCCCCAGATTGGCGGGTGGATTGTAGATGCGGCCAACTGGAGATGGGTATTTTACATTAATATGCCAGTTGGTATTCTTGCAGCCATTTTAATTAGTTTAGGGCTTAAAAATAAAAAACTAGAAGGACCAATTAAAATAGACTTCGCTGGAATCTTTACGATGATTGTTGGCGTTGTTAGTTTACTTCTTGCTTTGACATTTGGAGGTAAGGATTATCCATGGGGCTCATGGCAGATTGTCTCTCTTTTTGTAATATCTGCTGTGTTTCTCATTAGTTTTGTTATCATTGAATCTAAAACAAGCGATGCGATTTTACCTATGCATTTATTTAAAAATAAGACTTTTTCCATTTTAAACGGTATTGGATTCCTTATGTCTGTGGGAATGTTTGGTGCCATTATGTTTGTTCCTCTATTTATGCAAGGGATAATAGGAATGAGTCCATCACAATCTGGAACGACGATGATTCCAATGATGGTATCCATGATGGTTGCAAGTATTTTTGGAGGTCAGTTAGTTAGAAAGATTGGCGTTAAAACGCAAATTATCATTGGTATGATTATCATGGGAGTAGGTTTTTGGTTATTATCGACAATGCAGATTGACACTACAAAATTAGTGGCAATGAGCTTTATGGCAACACTTGGCTTAGGTATGGGATTAGTAATGCCAATTCTAACCCTTGCCTTACAAGAAAGTTTTCCAAAGTCAGAATTAGGTGTTGTTACATCATCCAGTCAATTTTTCCGTCAAATCGGTGGAACATTTGGAATGACAATTTTGGGAGCTGTTATGAATTACCGTTCAACAAATTTACTCACAGACCAATTAGTTCCTACGCTAGAGAAGCTTCCACCAGAAGCAGGTCCGTTAGTACAACAATTTGAAGGTATGATTAAAGAGTCGCCTCAAGGGGTCTATAATATGTTGCTAAGTCCAGAAACATTAGAAAAAATTCCTACTTCGATTCAAAATATGATGGTTCCTATTCTAAAATCTACATTAGTTGATGCATTGCATAGCGTATTTCTTATTGGCTTAATATTTGTAATATTGGGTGCCATTTTATCATTCTTTATGAAGAAAATTAAGCTGTCTGATCCTAAAAAAGAAGCAAAAGGTGACAATTAAATTCCGATAAATCTACTGACAATAAATAATTAGAAGAACATTCCCCAACGATACGTAAAAAAGCATGGCATTCGCCATGCTTTTTTCTTACTATGTCAGTTCTCGATTTTTTTGTCTTTCAACACAAATTGTTGTATGTTTGCTCGATCCTTCGATTAGGTATGAACAATTTTCCTTGTAATGAGACTAGTTGTTATCCCAACTACTAATAAAGTAATAATTGATAGTAAGAGCGTATGTGCTGATATTAAAACTCCCCCTAATAAAATAACAATGATATCAATCATGAAAATAACAATTCCAACGTTTACACCTGTTTTAACACTTACGAATTGAGCAACTAGATCAGTCCCTCCAGTACTTGTACGGTATCGTAACATTAATCCAATGCCAATACCAACAAAGATTCCTCCTAAAATCGAACTAAAAACTGCACTAATATCAATTAAGGAGCGGAAGGGTTTTAATAAATCAATGGTAAAAGAGGATAAAAGTAAACCATGCAAACTATTGTAAAAATAAGTTCTATATCTAAACCAAGCAACAATAAAAATCGGCATACTCAAAATAATAATCATTAGGCCAACTTTCAAATTGTATAAATAGTTTAAAATTAATGCTAATCCTACAATTCCCCCATCTAGTATTTTATAAGGTGTTAAAAATAAGTTTATTCCAAGTGATAAAAAAACACTTCCAATAATTATAATTGAGGCTTTCTTTAGGAAATACATATAAACCCCCTCTAAGGACAACACATATTCCATGTTATGAAATAATAGAACAGAACATGTTTTAATTGAAATACAAAGTTGAATTGTTAATGTTTTATTTTTTACATTAATGAGTCAATTTCATAAATGCTTTTCTAGTTAAAAAATGCGAATAGTTTCTAAATAAACTACTCAATAATTCGGATATTTTTTCATTTCCAGTATTAACATAGTATGCCGCTCCAGATGGCGCTTTCGTGCTAAGCGATCGTTGAGCCTCCTCGGAAGCCTCCTCTGTTAGTGCAATAATTTCAACAGAAAAAGCGTTAATCCTTTGGATCAACGCCCTCCTTATTATGGTTACAAGAAAATTCAACTTGTTAATTCTCAATTAATGAATTTATCATATGACTTATGGTTAATTTCATTGAATTCAATTACTCTCCTATTTTCTTTTGAGCTTTTATCTGCGTTTAGCTTAATACGTATTAGTTTACCAATCTTAATTACGCCCAGAATAATTAGGGATATTGAAATGATAAATAAAGCATGCCCAATGCCTGGAACAAATAATGTTACCGTTGATAATGGTGCAACTATAGTAAAATCATACAATATTAATAATGGTAGTAAGAAGTTAAAAACAAGCAAAGACACTACATTAACTATTACCCTGAAATGCTTTACTTTACGTTTTTGCTGTTTGAACATTTTATAAATTGAAAAAGTTATAAATACCATTGCCACAACAATAATTAAATCAAATATGATATAAATCAAAAAAGGATTCTCTTCGCTTTTCAGAGGTTCATTATGTTTAACAAAATTGTATAGATTCGTCACCATCTGATCATATCGATTACTATTTAAATAATCGAATGAATTGATTAGTAATGTAATTCCATACTCATTATCTAAAAGAACCCTTGTATATGTATTTTCCGTCCAACCATTATGCGATATCACATCATTATTTACTTCCCATCCCATCGCATAATAAGTATGATTATCAATAAAAGATGATGGTTGATGCATTTCAGCCATACTTTGTTTTGTCAAAACTCTTTCACCTTTAAATTGACCATTATTTAATATAGCAATCATATAATTTGCCATATCTTCAGCACTTGAAATGAGATAACCATGAGGAACGTTTGCTTCATGATTTAATTGTTCTGTTGGTAGTTTAAATCCAAACATCGTTCTATAGCCAGTTGCTATCGTATTGTTTTTATCTTCTTTTGGATCTGTATAACTATTTACCATTTGAAGCGGTTTATAAATATTTCTTCTTATATATTCATCATAGGGAGTCTTTGTGACTTCTTCAATGACTAAACCTAAAATAGCGTAATTCAGATTGGAATATTGGTATGATTCACCGACTTTTTTTTCTAGGCGTAGTCCTTTTAAACTCTCTACAAGTTTTTTTAACGATTGATCACCTTCAGATATAGCACGTTGCCCATCATATTCAGATATTCCACTGGTATGATTTAATAAATGCCGGATGGTAATTTCTTTTGATGCTTCCTCATCTGATACTCTAAACCAAGGTATATATTGTTGAACCGGATTATCCAATTGAATCATTCCTTGGTCTACTAATTGCATGATGGCTAGTGCAGTAAAAGATTTACTTACAGATCCAAGGACAACTGGCGTCTGTGGTGTCATTTTATTTCCATTAGGTTCTGAAATTCCATAACCTTTGATATATTGTACTTTATCACCTTTTACTATCGCTATAGAAGCACCGGGGATTTTTTGTCTCTTAAGTTCATTGTTCATGTATTCATCAATTTTAGAAACGTCTAAATCATTATGATTTTCAGCTGCCAAAGCCTTCTCATTTAATGATGTAATAATAAACATAAGAAGGATTAGTATTAATTTTCCGATTTTTGTTACTGTTAAACTTTTCATGGTGTCCCCCAATTCTATAAAATGAACTTTATTCTAACTTAGTGTATCTTTATTCACGTCTTTTCCATCTTCATTAAAATAAACAGTTTGCAAGTTGTACTGGATTTGAGCATGCACTTTTTTACCTCCTTTTTAAATTTCATTTCATACTTTTACTATACAAATAAAAAGTAATATAATGTAGTGCCGGTAAGTCATTAAAAAGTAATAACTATTTTAAAAAAACGACAACTTATGACCATTGGCTAATTACTTCTTTAAAAAAGTGGCTATTGAAAAGTAATTGATGCTCTCTAAAGACGATCCACGGTCAGACTGTAAATGATGGAATTGCCCATGGTAAACAAATTCAAGATAACGTTCCAGTTCATCACAATTAAAAAAGAATGTAGACAAAGTCGATTTAACTTTGTCTACATTCTTTTACTTCAATGTTTCTTATCTTCTACTAGACTCTCTTCCATTGCTTTAATTATAGCAGCAGACCTGTTTTTTACATTTAACTTCGAATAAATGTTGGAAATATAATTTTTCACAGTTCCAATTGAAAGATACATCTTTTCTGAAATGTCTTTATTGGACAATCCTTGAGTTATACATTTTAAAACTTTTAATTCTTGATTATTTAAATCATATGGATGATTCATAGAGTTATAGTCAAATTGTTCCGTGTGTTCGTTATTATTGGATTGTATCTGACCAAACACCTCTTTTGCTAATTGTTGAGGAATGAGGGAACCTCCGTGAAACACCATTTTAATTCCCTGAACTAAAAATTCAGGATCAACAGCTTTTAATATATAACCTTCCGCACCAGCATTTAAGGCATTCAAAACGTGTGTAACATCTTGAAAAGTAGTAAGGATGATAACTTTTATATTGGGCCAACGTTTTTTAATTTCATCTGTTGCCTGTACACCATCCATCACCGGCATTTGAATATCCATTAAAACAATATCAAGGTTTTCCTTTTCGCATAAAGCAATTGCCTGTTCTCCATTTTCCGCAGTTCCAACTATCTCGATGTCAGAAATACTTTCAATCACAATTTTTAAGCTTTTTCTTAAAATCTCTTGATCTTCAACTATTGCCGCTTTAATCATTATAATTAAACATCCTTTGCCATAGGTATGTTACACGTTATCCTCATACCGTTATTCAATTTAGAATAAAAGTTAACTGTACCCGCTAATGCCGATATTCGATCTTTCATTGAGCGTAAGCCAAACCCTAAAATTAAATCATTACAACCATTTCCATTATCTTCAATAAGAACAATCAATTCTTCTTGGTTAAATGAAATATTTATTTTAATTAAAGTTGCCTGACCATGTTTTTTCGCATTTGTAAGTCCTTCTTGTATACAACGAATAATGGCAAACTTTATTCTTTCACCGACTTCGGTCACATCCCCTTCGACATTCAGTTTTATATCTGTTGATGTATGTTTGGTAAAATCAGCAATCAATTCTTTCATCGATTCAACAAGCGTTTGATGATTCGTTGGCGACATATGGTGAATTGTTTTTCTCACATCATTCAATCCATTTCGCGCTAAATCTGAAATCTCTTTTATACTTTTTTCTGCTTCTTTTTTATCTGCCTGATATAGAAAAGGAAGGGCATCTAAACTTGTTATGACCGATGTGAAAATATGGCCAACTGTATCATGCAAATCTTGTGAAACTCTATTTCGTTCTTCCTTAATCGTCAGTTCCTCAATCTTTTTTGAGTAATATTCCAGATCTTTGTTTTTCTCCTCAATAGAGGAAATTAACTCTTTATTAGCGTTATTGACAATCGTCATTCTCCCTAAACAAAAGCCAATACCATAAAAAATAGTTGTGTCAATAAAGAGTGCAAAGAAATCATAATTAGTAAAGAGAATACTGGCCCATGTACCAGCTAATAAAAAAGGTCCTAACCAAATTAATGGCTTAACTTGACAAGCATAAGCAACAGTCATGATAGGTAAGAGTAGAAAACTGTAAGTCACTGATATTTCATACTGACTCGATAAGTAAATAAACAATGAACCCGTTAACAGCACCTCGGCGATTAAATAATATTGGAATTTAATACGCCCGGGCCGATAAAATTGATAAGGGATTATGTATGAACAACTAGCCCATAATAGTAACATCCACTTTACTGAACCAATCGAACCAACCAATATCGCGTAGCCATTATAAGTAAACCATACCGTACGCATGAGAAATAGAAAATAGTCCAACCAATGCCATTTCCTCTGATCCATTACTGCTCTCATACTTTTATCCCCCCATCCTCACTGTCTATATCATCGTTCCTAAAACTTCTCATTTTCAAATCAAGACGGGAGAAAATAAAATGAACTGCACTGCAGTTTGTGACGGAAACAACCCATTCATTTCATTTTTTGCATTTACAAGGTTATATCTAAACTCTAAGCTACTATCCTCTTTTAAATTTCGATTAGTATCCCTTGTATAATTTCTCCATCACTATATGATTTAGAAATGATATTTCCTTCTTATCTATAATCAAATAAAGTCTGTATAGAAACTTCTTCATTCTCTGTATTTTCAATTAAAATAAATTTACGACCGTTATATTTTATCATATTAAGCTACTACCCTTTTACATTTTTATCAATCTTTATCATAAACAATCAATCTTTTTTACAAAGCTACAGCTACTTGATATGACTAAGAAGTAATGAAGTAATAACTCAATAGGAGATTCTATAGTGGTTGATTCCAACGTTCACTATAATGAACCTACTAACGATAAGATGATGATATATCGAGTATATCATCAAATACTAAACCAACATTATAATGAGCGGATCCAAATCTGAGTAGTAGCGATTAGAACATTATCATTATCTATGAAGCGGAAGATGGCGACTCCTGCGGGAAAGCGAGACAGTTGAGACCCCGCAGTGAAGCACGGTACGGACTTCCGAGGAGGCTCAACGCTCGCCCGCGGAAAGCGCCATCTGGAGCGGCGTACTAGTTAAATACTAGGAATGAAATGTTATCCGAAATATTGAGTTGTTTATTATTTATGAAATTGATTCAAATACATAAAAATAAAAATACTTCTATTTTTTTAATAAAATAGCTATCATTGTGTAACAGAGTTATTTTTAAAGGAGCATGAAGAATGACGACTATATTAATCGTAGACGATGATATGAATATTTTAGAACTAGTGGCAACGCATTTACGTGAAGAAGGATACAATGTTACACAAGCAAAAGATGGTACGATGGCCTTACAAACGCTAAAACAGCAATCCTGTGATTTAGCCATTGTCGATGTCATGATGCCATTTATGGATGGATTTTCACTTACAAAAGAAATTCGTAAAAACTATGATATTCCTATCATTTTATTAACGGCAAAAAGCCAAATATCTGATAAGAAACAAGGGTACGAAGCTGGTACTGATGATTATCTGGTTAAACCGTTTGAACCTGATGAGCTACTATTCAGGGTTCAAGCATTACTTCGCCGTTATGATGTTGTAGAAGATGATAATGTATTAAAAGCTGGCAACATTATTATTCATAAGGATCGTTATGAGGTCCAAGTTGAGGATCGGTCACTATTCCTACCACCAAAGGAATTCGAGTTATTATGCTTCTTAATGACACATCAAAAACAGACATTTAGTCGAGAACAACTCATTGAGCAAGTATGGGGAATGGATTTTATTGGAGATGATCGTACGGTTGATGTTCATATCAAACGATTACGCGAACATTTTAAAGGCATTGCCGAACATGTACATATAAAAACAATACGTGGTGTCGGCTATATGTTGGAGGAATTTTAATGAAATCTCTTTACTCAAAATTTGTAATCATCTCGATCGCCATCATGTTTATGAGTGGTGTTATTGCTTTTCTGATTTCAAATACGTATTATCAACAAAAGCTTAAGCCATACAACGATGAAAAAAATACGAAAATTGCTCTTGATATTGCAAAGTTCACCGATTCACATCCAGATGTTAACCTAAAAGATTATTTAAACAACATAGCTTCAGTTGGCTATCAACTCTATTTAGTTGATGACTCTGGTAATGAGCAATTCTTTGGAGCAGATTATCGAGTAAAAGATTTACCTAAACAATCGATTGCATATGTATTACATGGACAAGTTTATCACGGGATTTTGAATTTCCCACAAGAAACTTTTGTTACAGGCTTTTTTGCCAACGAATTACGAAATACAATTGGGGTTCCACTAAAACATAATGGCCATGAATACGCTCTGTTTTTACGACCAGATATTAAGCTATTATTTAATGAAATGCATATACTTTTCGGAATTCTTTTCTCGTTAACCTTTGTATTAATCATAGTGTTTATCTTGATAAGTACCAAATATTTAGTAAAGCCTATTACTCATTTAACAAATGCAACTCATGATCTAGCAGCTGGAAACTTTAATGTACAGCTTGATATCGATCGAAAAGATGAAATCGGAAGGCTCGCTAACAGCTTCTCTCATATGGCACATCAACTTGAACAAACCGAAGATATAAGGAAAGAGTTTATCTCCAACGTCTCACATGATATTCAATCACCATTATCAAATATTAAAGGCTATACCAATCTATTGGAAAAAGAAAATTTAAGTTCTTCACAAAAATCACAGTATATTAATGTGATTAATGGTGAAATTAATCGTTTATCATCATTAACACAGCAACTATTATTATTAACTTCATTGGATCAAACAAATAATCTAGTCAAACCTGAACACTTTGAATTATCAGGCTTGATCAAAGAATTAGCTCGCCAATATCAGTGGGCTATTGGAGAAAAAGGGATTATGCTTAGTTATAATTTGCCTGAAGTTAGCATTGAAGGTGATCCAGTTTTGCTGAACAATGTGTTCGATAATTTACTAACAAATGCGATGAAATATAATCGTGATGGTGGTCGAATGGATATTTCGTTAGAGGACCATGCAGATCATATTATTATTTCATTTAGTGATACGGGTATCGGAATGACTAAAGAACAACAACTGCGAATTTTTGACCGTTTCTATCGAGCTGATACTTCTCGTACAAAGTCAACTCCAGGAACAGGACTTGGATTATCCATCGTGAAGTCCATAATTACAATGCATCACGGTAGTATTTCAGTTGATAGCGAAATAGATAAGGGCACTACTTTTACAATTACTTTACCGAAACAATATTCAAAATCCAGTAGCTAATTTAGTTACTGGATTTTTTTTACATTTTTTATTCATATTCCATTCATAATCCCCTTGTATAGTAAGGGTATCAACAAAACAGGAGGATGATGAAAGATGTTTTCATTATCATTAAAAGAAATTCAATTTTTTAAACTACGTTATATATTAATTGGCTTTATCTTATTTTTCATATCGTCTCTAGTCTTTATCATTAGCGGACTGGCAAATGGGTTGGCAAATGATAACGCATCGTCTATGAAAAATATGGATGCTACTAGCTACTATTTAGCTAAAGATTCGGAAAATCGTTTGGATCGTTCTCATTTTTCAGCAAATGATGTTGCAAAATTGGACAATGATCACGCACAAGCTTTTGGATTACAAATGATGTCACTTAAAGATACAAACTCAAAGAAAAAAGTTGACGTAACATTAATGGGGCTAAACCCAGAGAAGTTTATTATGCCTACTGTAACAGAGGGTAAAGACTTAAATACAACTACAAAAAACACAGTTGTCGCAGACAAAACACTCCAAAAGCAAGGTGTTAAAATTGGGGACAAACTTTATGAAGAAAATACAAAAACAACATTTACAGTAGTTGGTTTTACAGAAAATCAAACGTACAGTCATACACCTGTTGTCTTTATGAATAACAAAACATGGAATGCATTTTTTGGAGGGAAAGAACGCGCTTCTTATAACGCTATTGCAGTACAGAACTCCTCTAGCAATACAAAAGCAGATGTTGAAAAACACGTCGCTGATGGTAAATGGGTTTCTAAAGACGATGTTGTGAAAAAGATGCCAGGATATGATGCTGAACAAAGCTCATTATTTATGATGCTTGCATTTTTAATCGTAATTGCAGTGTTCGTACTAGCAGCATTCTTCTACATTATGACGATTCAAAAAGTAAACCAATTTGGTATTTTAAAAGCAATCGGTGCAAAGAACGGCTTCTTAATTGGCTCTACTATGCTCCAAGTACTTGTACTTTCAATTATTAGTATTAGTTTAGCAATTGGCTTTGCATATATTTTGCAAAAGATTATGCCAAATGGGATTCCATTTGTCTTTGACTTTGCGTTAATCATGAAATTCGGTGGCGTATTATTAGCCGTTTCATTACTTGGTGCACTTTTCTCAAGCACAAGTATTGTGAAAGCCGATCCACTACAAGCAATGGGGAGAGTTGAATAATGACTACAATACCTTTACAACTAAAATCAATTACAAAGAATTTCAAAGATGGAGATAAAGAGATTGAAATCTTACACAATGTAGATTTCACAGTTGAGCGTGGTGAATTCGTTGCCGTTGTTGGTCCATCGGGTTCTGGTAAAAGTACAGTTTTATCAATTGCAGGTGCACTTCAAAGTCCAGACGGTGGAGAAGTATTGATCAATGGTGAAAATATAGCTAACTATAATGAAAAGCAAAAGGCAGATGTACGTTTACGCTCTATCGGATACATTTTCCAAGCTTCCAATTTAGTACCTTACTTAAAGGTAAAAGATCAATTAAAACTTGTAACAGAATTAGCTGGCAATTGGAATGATGAAGCAAAAAAACGTGCAGATGATCTTTTAGAATCAGTTGGTTTATCAAATCGTGCCAACAAATTCGTACAGCATTTATCTGGTGGTGAAAAACAACGTGTAGCCATCGCCCGAGCTTTTATGAATGAACCAGATATTATTTTAGCCGACGAGCCAACCGCTGCCCTCGATTCTTCAAGAAGTAGCGAAATTGTTGAACTTATTGCTAAAGAAGTTCATGACAAAAATAAAGCTGCAGTAATGGTAACTCATGATGAATCAGTTCTTCACTACTGCGATAAAATCTATGAAATGCAGGATGGACATCTTGTATTACGTAAAAATGATTTTGTCTTACCTCAAGAAAACGATGCTTTTGTTGAAGTAAGAGGTATCTAAACTTCAACTTACCATGTTGATTTGGATAAAAGATAAATAAAAATGAATGTATAAATGAAATTACAGACAGATAAAAACCATTTTGAGTTGATCAAAATGGTTTTTATTTTTCTTAGATCGGATTTTTCTACTAAATTGTGCATGAAAAAATCGGGTGTGGGTAGAAGCCTCTCCCTTTCCTTGTTCAAGCAAGTAAGCCTCCTCACTCACTGCGTTCGCTCAGGGTCTTTCTTGCTTGTCCGCAGGAGTCTTGAGGTTTCTACCCACTTCACTACTAATTGTCCACAAAAGATCCTTTTTAGACAGAAATCCATTTCTATTTTTTCTTTAGGCTCTGTTAAATTTTAATGTTGATAATTGTGTAAAACTACGGGAAACCCAATTTTCTAAGGGTTTCCCATTTTTATTCAACTAGCTTCCCCCTTTTAGTTGAAGAGACGTAATTTAAGCAAAATAAAAAACAGACCCTACAAGTAGGGTCTGTTAAAAGCTATTACTAAGCTTTTTGAACGTTTGTAGCTTGTGGGCCACGTTGTCCGTTTTCAATTTCAAATGTTACACTTTGACCTTCGTCTAAAGATTTGAAACCTTCGCTTTGGATTGCTGAGAAATGTACGAATACGTCTTCTCCTGCTTCACGTTCGATAAATCCAAAACCTTTTTCTGCATTAAACCACTTAACTTTACCTTGTTCCATAATTGTTGCCTCCTAGTGTGGATATCCACACAATGTGTTACTATCCTTGCTCAAATACCTTAGACGAAAAACAAAATGCTATTCTCTATCTGAGATATAACAAAAATAATTCTACTTAAGAATAACAGCTTATAAGGAAAAAAGCTACCATAAAGGTAGCACCGTATTCTTTTAGTTTGATAAGGATCCATTCAGCTTAATTTATTCAACAGATGTGCATATTTCAATATAATGTCCATCTGGGTCTGCTGCATATGCAACTGTTTGTCCCCATGGCTTTGTAACAGGTTCTTTTATAATTGGTACACCTTGTCCTCGAAGCTTGTCGATAGTAGCTGGCACATCTTCAACAACAAATCCGATTTCAAAAGTTTGAGTTGAAACAGATGCTTCTGGTACGTTTAATCCGATTTCCTCTTTGACAGATTGGCGCGTATTAATCGAAAGTGTTGTTGTACCTGTATCATATTCAACATATGTATCTTGCTGCATTTTGACAGGTAAGTCCAGAATATCTTTGTAGAAATGCATTGTCTTTTCAAAATCATTTACGTAAAGAATGACATATTTCATAGCTAGTTTCATTTGATTCACCCTCTACATTGGCAAATATGTTCCTTTATTTTAGTTCATATCTGTGTACTCATCACCTACTCCAGTACCGAAAGTTCCTTTGAATTAACTTCTTTAAAAAAGTTTTATTATTTTTGAAATCCTTGTTTCACTAAACACCCGTTAGATTAAATAGAACCTACTCAACTCTATGGCTTTAAATCTTTTTTTAAATAGTAATGTTGATGATCTCTACCTACATTGTCTATACTTCCAAACACTTGATATCCATTCTTTTCGTAAAAACCTAATGCTTGAAAACTTAATGTATCTACTTTAATGAAATCACATTCTTTTTCTATAGCTATCTTCTCAATTTCTAGCAATAATTTAGTTCCAAATCCCGATTTTCTTAGATCCTCATCTATCATAAAAGTATGAATCTCTAACCAATTCCAACAAATTTCACTAAGTATTCCACCTCGAACGGTGTCTTTTTCATCTTTAAGAAATAAACAGATTTCTTCGTATCTCCCCGCCAAATCTTTTGGGAAGTGCTTTAAATTATACTTATAAAGTTCATCGTCAATATATTGTTTACTATTTTTATTCGATTCTTTTGTAATATGAAGATTCATGTACATCCCCTACTCTGTGATATTTTCAAACTAGAAATCTAGTTTTCTTCTACTTTCTGAGTCATCAAATCCACAACATTCTCTTTTTTATTTCGAATAGCTACATCCAGAGCTGTTTCCCCATCATCCTTCTTAAGCGTGGCATCCGCCCCATAATTAATTAATAATTGAAGCATTTCTAGTTGTCCGTTCATCGCCGCTTCATGCAGTGGAGTCCAACCTGAATCTTGCTTTGCATTTACTTGAGCCCCATTCTTTAAGAGCAATTCCGCAATGTCCACTTTTTTTGTAGCAACTGCAGAATGTATCGGCATCACTTTCATACTATTTTTAGATACGCTATTGATATCTGCTCCATTTTCTATTAGATACTCTGCTATATCTTTATGTCCTAAGTAGGAAGCTAGACCAAGAGCAGTAAAGCCATCATTTGCGTATTCTAAAGCGAGTGAAGGGTTTAATTTTACCAGCTCCTTTACTCGAGAAAGTTCACCAGTTGCAGCAGCTTCAAATAAATCTAGAGGAATCTTATTTTCTAACAAAAATTCTAAAGAATGACTAGAACCATGATAAATAGCAGTTAGAACTGGAGATTGACCTGTTTGGCTACGTAAATTCAGTAATTCCGGATTTTCACGAATTATCTCTTTCACTTCTTCTAGGCTATCTTTCTGGATTGCTTCTAACAATTGTTCAGCCATAATATTCAACTCCTAATGGGATATTTGTAACTTTCTGTATTATATGAAAAATTATAAGTAATTTCAAAAGTTAGTATATATAGTAAAATCCATTTCTATTATCACAAGCTTCATTTGGTTACTAAAAATTTCAATATTTCAATAATTCCTGTCGTTATTTGAGTAATTTTGACAATATTCCATGCATATGTTAATACCAACAAATAAAAAGGAGCTGATTCGTATGGGTGCAAAATGGATTAAGATTTCTGTCGTTTATTTTGCTTTGGGAATCGCCTATGGCCTTTTTATGCATTACACAATTGAGTTAAAATGGGCAGCCACACATGCTCATATTAATTTGATGGGTTGGGTGACGAGCGCTGTTATTGGATTAATTTATTCTTATTATAAGGATGCTGGAGAAACTTCTTTAGCAAAAGCACAGTTTTGGTTCTATCAAATTGGCTTACCATTCTTTCTTCTTGGAATTATATTGATTTATTTAGATGTACCACGTTATATGATGGAGATCTGTGTTTCTGGCGGTGGGATTGCGGTTGCACTTTCAGTTGTACTGTTCATTGTGAATGTATTTAAGAATATAAAATCGTAAAGTATGTAATTGGATTTTATAAAAAAATCTTATTCATTAAGATATATTAATTGTTGAAAAGAGTTGACCTTCCCTTGAAAGGTTAACTCTTTTTATATTTGGTGATTGAAATAATTCCATATTTCAATGTTTAATATAAATATAAACTTATTTCATTTGATTGGACTCTGTTTCTCCATCCTTTCTTATGATTCTACAGAAAAGATAGCGTTTTTTTCATTTTAATAGTAAAAAAACCGTAGCTTAGGCTACGATTTTTTATTTATTTCTCAAGCAACTCAATCATTTCTTCAAACCCTTTTTCCTTCGCATAATCAAGTGCTGTTTTTCCTGAGTTATCACACTAATTAAAATGAAGATGACTAGCTTTTTTTTAAATAAAGGCATCCCTTAAGGATTACATGTTGAATCGATATCCGCTTCCCCAAATTGTTTCAATTGGAAGCTCTGATAGCCTTCCCTTTTTCAATTTTTCTCTGATGCGCCCTACATGAACAACGACTGTGAAAACATCGCCATCTAAATCATCCATATCCCACACCTGTCTGAATAGCTGCTCCTTTGTCCAGACACGATTCGGGTGCTCCATGAAAAAAATAAGAAGGTCGAGCTCCTTCGTTGGAAAGAATAGTTCATTTCCTAAAACGAATACTTTTCGCGCTCCTTTATCGACAAGGATATCTTTGGCTTCTAGAATATCCTTAATCTGCCCCATACCCGTGAGCATATAATAGCGCTTGATATGCGCCTGCACTCTTGCTACAAGCTCACTTGGACTAAATGGTTTCGTCATATAGTCATCAGCGCCTAAACCAAGACCCCGAATTTTATCAATATCTTCTTTTTTGGCCGAAACAATCATCAGCGGAATATTTTTTTTCTCACGAATTCTTCGACAAACTTCAAAGCCATCCAATGAAGGCAGCATAATATCGATGACGATTAAATCGAAGGACTCGTTCAGTGCGCGACTCACACCCTCTAACCCATCCCTCGCAATCTCTGCATCAATTTGGTTAATTTCTAAGTAGTCTTTTTGTAATTCTGCAATGCTAATATCATCTTCAATTAATAATACGCGCGAGCCACCCATTTATAACGCCTCCTATACCTTCTCCAGCATAATGCTTACAACTGTTCCTACGTGTAGTTCGCTTTGAATTTGCAGCTTGCCATGATGCTTCTCAACAATTTGCTTCACAATAGCCAAGCCTAGACCGCTTCCACCAGTATCTGTTGTACGTGCCTCTTCCCCACGATAAAAATGATCAAATACATAAGGTAGCTGCTGAGAGGGAATACCTTGCCCGTTATCCTTCACACGTAGCACAATCGTTGAGTTCACTTCCGATACATCTAATATAATTGCAAGCGACTCATTCTTCCTTTTAAACTTAATACTATTTTCTAATAAATTCATGATAGCACGGTTCATTTGCATGCGATCTATCGAAACATATAAAGGCACTTCCTCATTAGCATTTAAGCGAATATTGACTTGGTTATGATTTAGCTGAAACTCTTCAACGATATGCTTCAAGAAAAGAAGTATATCAATCCGTTCATAGTGAAAAGGAATCGCTTCTGCATCCAGCTTAGAGTATAAAAATAACTCTTCAATTAAATGATTTAGGGCTAATGATTTCGTATGAATGGTTCGCAAATACTTCTCCTGTTTCTCTGGAGAATCTGCTACACCTTCTAATAAACCCTCCACATATCCAATTATAGATGTGATAGGTGTTTTCAAATCATGTGAGATGCTCGCAATAAGCTCCTTACGATTATTTTCTAAATTATGCTGTTCCTCTGTCGACGTTATTAGTGCTTCTCGCATTTTTTCAAAATTGGAGGTTAGTTGCTTCACCTCTTTAGCAGTGTGTCCCTCTGTTTTAATCGGTGTAGTAACCAGTTCTCCCTCTTTAATTTCAGACATCACTCGTCCTAAGTTTTCGAGTGGCGAAATGATTGTTTTCTTTAACAAATGATTAATAAATAGTACCCCCGCCACTGAAATGCAAAGGATGACTAAAATAATAGCAATGCCCCATTTAGTCATGAAATCTAAAAAGTTATTTTCTTTCTTTAACACAAGAATACTACCCTTTGTCTTATCACTAAAATAGAAGTCATATTTAATGTAGCGATAAAGACGTCCAACATTATCAATCGTTCCCTTTGTCTCAATATTGTTTGCATCAAATTGAGGGAAATGGAAAATCAGCGATTTTTCCACTAAGCCTTTTGAATAGTACAAAATGTGGTCATCTTTTCGAATGACCACACCTAATGATTCTGCCTCAAATTGTCGAATATTTTTCGTCAATTCTTCCTCAGTGCTAAGTAGTTTATCTGGATTCGTCTTTGCTACATTGCGTAGCTCCACATACGCCAGCTCCTCCTCAGGACTCAGCGAACGCTGCTTCGTAATCGTTTGGTACAATGTGTTGGGAGTTGGAATCGCGCCGGTCGTCACATAAAATAGAATGCAAATAATTGCCAATAGCGAAAATCCCGCAATCAAAATGCCCCCAATATATGAAATTAAAAATCTTTGTTTGATTGTCATTATTACCTTTCTCCTTTTCTCAATTTATAAAGGAGATGCTGGCATTTTTCAAGCAATATTTAAAAGCTGAAATTCGGCTTAAAAACACCTTTATATGGTTTATGCTCTACGAAGATTGTTATATCCTGCCCCTCAGCATTTTTACCAATACGCTTATATGTGAACTTCTTCATATTCAGCTCTGTAAGCTCTAAAGCTGCACCATATTTATTTTCACCAATCGATACATGTGCACGTACTTTGTTATTATTAAGTACATCAAAATAGCCATAGTCTCCGCGACTCTCACCTGTGTTTATATTGAAGAATTCATACTTATTCTTACTCTTATCGAATTTGGCTAGACTAATAAAATTCGTATTGTATTTTGTTACATCATTACCCTTTTGATCGAGCACCTTTGTTCCTGTCCACAATGTGGCACTTAAAATAGCATCGCCGTCTTTTGCTTTATCAATTTTACCTGTTGATGTCTTTAGCTTTTCCGCTTTTTTAGTAAACTTCAAATTATTTTTCTCATATGGTTTATGCTCCACAAAGACTTCGATATCTTTACCATCCTTGTCCTTACCCATACGTTTATAAGTGAAAATATCCTTCGATAGCTTCGTCATATCAACAACAGCTTGATACTTCATTGTTTCGGAAATTAAAATACGCTTCTTACCATCATTTGTCACAAAGAATGTTCCTTGGTCACCACGTGTCTTACCCGTTTTGGCGTCAAAGAATTCATATTTCCCTGTTTTCGCATCATATTTTGCAAGACCGATGAAATTTATATTCTCTTTCGTTAAATCATTACCCTTTTGATCGTAAACACGCGTGCCTTTCCAGTTTTTGCTCCCCAGTAGCTTCGTCATTTCTTGGCCCTTTGTCATAACCACTTTCTTACTGATTGCATGTGCATCATATTCTTGTACCAGAGAGATTTTGCTTCCCGTTTGCCCTGCTTCTACACTCCCATACCCCACTGTTAATAATGTAATCGAACCAACAAATGCAGCTGACATCATCTTTACTTTGTTATTCATATTGCTCATCTCCTATTCATTTTGTTCTTACCTCACTTCTAATCATAATGTTAATTTCTAAACTGCCTATATCATGAAAATAAATAAAATATAAATTAATTAAAATTTTGAGATTTTAGTTTTGAACAAAAAAATCGCCTCTAATAAAGAGAGCGAATTTAGAAATGATATTTATAAAAATAATCTTATTCATAAAGATATATTAATTGTTGAAAAGAGTTGTACCTTCCTTGAAAGGTCAACTCTTTTTATATTTGGTGATTGAAATTGCACTCTGTTTTTATCGATTTCCAACATCTTATTTTTATGCTCGAAAGCTTTCTGCATATTTTAATGCAAGTTGCGTTCGGGAAGTTACTTGAAATTTTCGATACAAATTTTGCAGATGCTTCTTTACTGTATTTTCACTGACATATAAATAATTAGCAATTTCTGCATTTTTAAATCCCTTCAATAAATACAATAACAGCTCTTTTTCACGTTGTGTAATTTGCAATGACTCTCCTGGTTGAACATATTGATGTAATAAATAAACATTTTCAATCATCCGCTTTACATACAATAGCTTTTGACTATCCTGCTCTGTAAATGGTATTTCCCCTTCTTTTCGCAAAAAGCCAATAGCCGCTATTGGCTTTTGCTGATTGTACATATACATACCCATTTCATCAATAAAATCATTTAATTGTAAAAAGCGCTCAACATAATACCGCTTTTTCTTAATCGATATTACTTCATTTTGTTGCATTAATTGAATATCGGGTTGGCTTTGCATATTCACTGGGTGTAAAGGATCATAATATTTATATTCATGTAGATAATTTTGTAACGTATTTGTCTCTACATTGAAACAGACAGGCTGTTCATTTAACTCCCCATCTGCCACTTCCCAAAATACCGTATGCTTATATTGAAAACATTCACTCAATACTTGCAACATATTCAATTTAAAGTCTTCACTTGTTTGTTGCATATTCATATTCGAAATCCTAAACGTTGCTTCTAATAAATACCCCACCTCTTTATGCTCATACAATATTAATTCCTCCTTTTTTCTATTAAATTCATATTCTCGTTCAAAACAAATTATCCTTTTGGGTAATATCAATTTTTTTCATCTCAATTTATTATGAATTTGTAAGGCAAAACTATATTGAGGTGATCAGATGAATTTACAAGAATATGCATCATATGACGGTCTTGGATTAGCGGAGTTAGTAAAAACAAAGCAAGTGACACCACAAGAACTTACAAAATTAGCGCTACAAGGTATTAAAAAGGTAAATCCTTCGATTAATGCCGTTGTCAGCGTGTTACAGGAACAGGCTGACAACGCGATTTCAACTTTAAATGATTCTCAACCATTTGCAGGTATCCCATTTTTAATTAAAGAAGTTGTACTCCATGCGGAAGGTGTGCCACATAGTATGGGCAGTCGTGTTGCAGAAAATGCTGTAATGCCTGTCGATAGTGAATTAATGAAACGTTTTAAAAATGCTGGTTTTGTGTTAAGCGGTACAACCACAACACCAGAGTTCGGCTATAATGCCGCAACGGAAGCTGTCATTTATGGTCCAACACGTAACCCATGGAATCTAGAACATAGCCCTGGTGGTTCAAGTGGCGGTGCAGCTGCTTCTGTGTCAAGTGGTATCGTCCCAATCGCGCATGCTAATGATGGAGGCGGATCCATTCGTATTCCTGCATCATGCAGTGGTCTCGTCGGCTTAAAGCCTTCACGTGGTCGAGTGCCAATGGGACCTTATAATAGTGAGGCATTAAATGGGCTAGCAATTGAATTTGCGCTAACAAAAACCATTCGTGATACCGCTACATTACTGGACCAAGTAGCTGGGCCAGACTTAGGATGCTATTCGATTATTCAAAGCCCGGAAATGCCTTACAGTAAAGCAATTCAGCAAAAGGTACGTCCACTGAAAATCGCCTGGACAACAGAAACAAATTCAGGTGCAATCGTTGATCCGGAATGTATCGAGGCCGTACATAAGGCCGTAAAATTATTAGAAGAGTTAGGGCATGAAGTAGTCGAAGCTCGACCAGTTTACGACGAAGCACCATTTTCACGCGCTACGGTAAATATTTGGACTGCAAATATTTATAAAATGATTGTGGGTGCAGCAGAATTAACAGGTAAAACACCTTCACGCGATAATATTGAAGCAGCCATTTGGCAATGCTATGAATATGGTAAAAACCTAAAAGCTAGCGCACTTTTAGAAGCCATTAATACGAATGCACTTGTATCACGTCAAGTAGCGACATTCTTTGAAGATTATGATGTGCTTTTAAGTCCAACAATCGGCACATTACCAGCGAAAATTGGTGAGCTAAATGCGGATAATCCAAATATCTCGGCGATTGAATGGACAGAGCAAATTTTCACATACGCTCCGTTTACCAATTTGTTTAACGCAACAGGTCAACCATCGATATCATTGCCGCTTGCGATGAGTGCGTCTGGCTTACCAATCGGGCTGCAATTTACAGGACGCTCCGCAGATGAGTTAACCCTTCTACAGCTTGGGAAACAATTAGAAGAATCTGCTCCATGGAAAGACCGTAAACCACCTGTACATGTAGGTGCAGAAGTTACGGAAAATGCAACAATATAAAAAAGTAGGTGCAAGATTTTTTCTTGCACCTACTTTTTGCTAGTTTACGGACATGTACGACATTCTATTAAAACGTTGCTATAACAAAGTCTTAATAGTTCTTGAACTAACTTCATTTATTTATGATACGGTTCACCATAACTATCTTAACAATCAA
The DNA here is from genome assembly GCF_050459865.1 of Rummeliibacillus pycnus. Classification (GTDB taxonomy): domain Bacteria; phylum Bacillota; class Bacilli; order Bacillales_A; family Planococcaceae; genus Rummeliibacillus; species Rummeliibacillus pycnus_B. The sequence goes on along the minus strand of NZ_JBCMNM010000003.1, from coordinate 29,395 downwards.
CTGACTCATCATTTTCTATAAGCATTTGAATTTGACAACTATAAGATTCTGTATTAAAGAAATCGTTAAATAATTCCACTTCAATGAAGCTTTTAATTTTTAAATTTTTTTCTTTTACATATTTAATTATTTTATTTCTACGCTCCTCCTCATTCTCTTTACTATAGGCTAAAGTTAAATACTTACCCTTTGGTAATATTTTTATATTTTTTTCAACTTCTATATTAGAATTCCCTTGAACTCCACTAAAAACATATTTTGGTTCTGCATTACCCTCTGAATTAAAGTTATATAGGATTCCTCTTTCCAGTGACATTTTTCCACCTTTATCTTGAATGATTTTCTCTAAGTCTGAATAGTAAAGTAACTCCTGTAAACTTCCCACCTCTTTACATGGTGCTACAACTACGTAACGCTCTTCAAAGAACTTAATAGATATCTCATCATGAATTAATATTTCTTTAGAAGTCTCAACCTTCCTATTTAAGCTATCAATGGTGTTGATTACATCCTGCATTTTCTTTATTTTTTCTTCAGCTTCATATTTTTTTAATTGTAAAAATGTTAGTAATTCATCAGTATCACAGTTCTTAAAAATTTCTTGAAGTTCTACTATACTTGTATTTAACTCTCTACAGCTTTTTATGATATCTATATGAATAAATTGATCTATAGAATAATATCTATAACCTGTTGTTTCATCAATTTTTCTTGGTATGAGAATCCCCATTTTGTGATAATATCTTAACGCTTTTATTGTAATGTCTTTCATTCTCGCAACTTCCCCAATAGAAAATAAGTTTTTCACCCAGATCACTTCCTTTATTTTTTTCTTACACTCTCGTTGACTCTCCTCTTAGGGGAGACCTTATTATCATAATAAGGCATTTACAAGAAAATACGAAATGAAAATATATAAAAGGGAGATTATAAACATATGGATCAAGTAATATACAGAAGTCTAGTCAAAGAAGATTACGAAGCAGTTAAAACATTGATTGGTGAAGCATTTGGCTTCGATGAATTTATTAAGGATAAGAAATTCTTAGATACAGTATTAAATATTTATCTACAAAGTTGTATTTTAGAAAGTTCATTTAGCAAAGTTGCAGAAAAAGACAATAAGATTATTGGTGTTATTTTGGGAGATGCAAAAAAAGACAAAAGTCATTTAAAGAAAGCTCATAATACTTTAAGTATTGCCTATTCCATGCTTAAAGTACTCATGGCTAATAAGGAAAATAAAAAATTCATGAAAGAATTTGCAAAAGTTCAAGATGCATACAAAGAACTTATAAAAGGAAAAGAGGATGATTTTCAAGGTTGTATACAATTATTCATTGTATCGGGGGAATCCAGAGGTCTTGGAGTTGGGAAGGCTCTAATGAATCATTTGTTTAATTATATGATAAGTATGGATGTGCAATCTTTATATCTATATACAGATAATAAATGTAACTATGGATTTTATGACAGTCAAAACTTTGAACGTATAAATGCAAAAGAAGTTTATTTTGATTCGATGAAAGATAAACTGAATGTATTTTTATACTGTTATGATTTTAACTTATAGTAAAAACTGCATCCATTATTTGTGATGCGGTTCTCCACTCTTTACTATTGCACTTCTCAACTTCTGAACCGTTGTCTGATTTGATTTTTTACATGCTGAAACAAGCATTTGTTCGACCTGTTTTTCAAAGGATAAATGCTTGTCTATTTCAAGCCATACAAACCAATATAAGTAGTTATCAAGATATTTGGTTGCTACACCTTGAAAACGCCTATTACATGACCTTAAATTAATAATTGAAGCCACTTATGTTCTGGTTCGTGTATTTCTAAGGCATATCGAAGCCATCTTTTCTTCTCATTATCTAGATAATCCTTTGTGGCAATAAAGTCTTGATGGTCTTTTTCTCTTGTGTTTTTTGCCTTATATAAAAGTACAATTTCTGGATTAAGATATGGAATACCTTTTTTAGTAATACTCCAAATAGAGTTGAGTGGATAAGAAATCCTCCAATCCCTTCTGAATATCCAATCATTATCTTTTGTTTCATTAAGAAGAATTTCTATTTTATCCTCGTTTTAGATACTAGAAGCGTGTATTTCGTGAACTGGTAATTCTAAGAACTCATTACCCCAAGTATGAAAATTTCCTTTAGTAACCTTTTTAAACTCCCATTCACTAAGATAATCTTTCAGAAATAATTGGTCTTTCCGGAATACTGCAATCTCTATATCTTTATGCTCCCTAGTTTCTTTACCGATATAAAGGTCAATTGCCCATCCACCAGCAATAAACCACTTTTTATCAAAGTTTAACATTAATGAATTAATAATCTGGCACTGTTCAAATGACAAATAAATCCCCCGCAGTTTCCTAATATCTATTTTCTAATTCCATTTCTTTTTTACCAAAAGCCTCGTTTTTATAATTTAAGAAGGAAACCAACTCATTTATTAATCTAGAGCAAATGGTATAATTCCTCTGGGACTAATCTAAATTTATTATTTGTAAAATCGCTAATTGGCTTCCAAAGCAATTTAAAGGTTGCACCATTATCTTCTTGCCCAAGAAAAGAAGTTTTGTCATAAAAGGACTTATCAATAAATTCAGCATCATATACAAAAACTACTTCGTGTCCAAGATCACCGTTATATGTAAATATGTTTTCAATTGTACCTAAGTAGTTTAAGTTAGTTATATTGGCCTCGATTTCTTCAAGTACTTCTCTCTTTATTGCTTTAGAACTTGTTTCTCCATACTCAATCCCTCCTCCAATTGGTCGATAGTAATGTTCTCTCTTTACTTCGTCAAAGCCTTCAGAGACAAGTATTGAGTCGCCTTTCCTAAAAACACAAATAGCTATTGCTCGAATATGTCCTTTTCTCATCCTATTCCTCCAATCTATTCTTCAGCAACTCTGCTCGATAGCTGTTCAAATTAAACCAATAGATGTTATTTATCTAATCTGCCCACTTTGTGGAATAAAAAAAGAGCTAATCACAGCGCTTGATATATACGTAAAGAACCTTTAGTTTAATAACTGATATATTTACCTATGCCCCTCTTTACGTGCTTGTATATAACCGTAAAAGGCACAAGTACCATTTTCAGATAAATCTTTTACTTCAAAACCGCATCTTTCATAAAACTTGAAATTGTTAGCCGAAGTGTGTGCAAACCAATCACCGTGAGGAAGTTTTTGAACACAGAGTTCCACAAGTTTTTTACCTATACCTTTTCCACGATATTCCGATAAAACGACTAAATCCATTATGTTAGCAGCCATTATTTGATCTGATATAACCCTTACCATACCAATCATTTTGTTATTATCCCAAACTGTAAATGCCCACGTTGAATTTTTAAATATTAATGTGAACTTTTCTTTCTGGCAAAATGGAGTATTTCTCGCCCATCCAGCATCTTCAAAAAGTGCTTCAACGCAGTCTGCTGGAACCCCCTCAGTACCTTCCCTAATTACTAAGCCATTGAAATAATGATACATTTTTATCCCCCTTTTTTAATACACCCTAATTCTATATCACAAGGGTTACTTCCTTTAAATTTTTACAATTCTTATGCAACTAAACTGCCCCAAGTGTAACATTTCACAATGGATTTCTAAGATCTAATTGATGTTTCGGATTTAGAACATTGAAATGATGGACTTATTTAACTAAAACACCCGTTAGTTGAATAAAGAAAAGAGACATCTCTTCAACAAACGCACCCGATTATGGGACAAAGAAGGATTAGGTGTTTAGTTCTTTTTTTAATGCCTTTATTCCATGAATTACTTTTTTTGCATTTTCATCATTATTCAATTTATTTCTTGCATGGAGTAAAACTGGTCTAATGGATTCTACTGAACGTCCAAAATCGTACATCCATTCATACCGAGGAACCATCCAAGTATGAAAATGGTGAGTAGTATCTTCATTGTAAAAGTAATAAACATGTTCTATTCCTAATACTTCCCTTTGAGCTTTTCTAATCTTAGATAATACGTTTATGTAATCTACCTTTTCCTCTTCATTTAATTCATCAAAACACTTAATATGGCGTTTCGATGCTAAAATAACTAACCCTTCAATGGGATATGCAACGTCTTGATGAGCATGAAAATATTTAGTTTCAACTATTACACCACCATCCGGTTCTATTACCCCGGTTGTTAATGCACAACTTAAACATTCAACCTCAACAGTTTTTCCATTCGACAAAGTGATTTTTCTCATAATTCCCTCCTAAAAACAAAACTTCTTAGAAGTTCGATTTACTTTCGAATAATTCCTTGTTTTACTCCACAATCTGGTCGGATTGTTGAACTCAAGTTAAACAAAACTCTTCAACTAATCTGCCTCGTTAGTTGAATAAAAAATGAGCCGTCTGAACAGCTCAAAGAACTTCTACTAAAACACCCGTTAGTTCAATAGGAAACCCTTGATGGAAACAAAGAATATAAATAATGAAACGATTATACACATATAGCCTTCAAATCTTTTTCTGTCTTTTTGAAGTTCGACTAATCCCGTTGCCAACATAAACGCCCCTAAGAATAACATCATAAACGGCATTAACTCAAAGTTTTCACTTATTAGACCATAACTTGAAAATGCAATAACAATTATTCCTAATAAAACTCTAATTATTTTCACCAATATCCCCCTAAAATTATCTAATCTTATTATTTAACGCCTTTAAAGCCTATTCATTTAGGTAAAAACCCTTCTTATACTAACCTTCTCCGTTATCTATATATGAAGCTCTACTTCACCACAAAATATGTAAAAAACTATCTATTACTTTAGCTCTTGACTTTTAAAATTCGTAAGTGGTGTTTTTAATCTTCTTATTGCTTGAGCACAGCATCATTATTTCACTTTCACTTTTGTTCTATTCTTGATCAGCATCCACAAACTACACCCGCATAACAACCATCCAAATAATGTAATTATTGCAACTGGAGAAATGATTTTTACAAAGGAAAGAGATATCATAACCAACCCTACTATGACATAGTGATTCACAGCATGGAGATGGTAGGTATCCTGTTCAACATGCCATGCTCGAAAATAACCCTGAAGAAACCCTAATAGAATTTGTAAGAGTAGAGCTAAGTATGGTAGAAGTTCAAACTCTGATTTAATCTGTCCTACGAACAAATATGTACATCCCATTCCTAAGTAAATAAGTGTGATGTACGATTTTTTCTTGTTCTTTTTTACTTGGAATACTCGATAACCCCATGCAGCAGCAAAGGAATGTATAGCAAAAAACCAAGCAAATAGCGTAAATGTAAGTGATATACCTTTTAGCCATATTATATAGTATGGGAAAACGGCTACCTGTCCAACTGTAATCACCAATGGAATTATTCGGTTACTTTTACTGATCATACATTCCCTCTTTACTTCAAATAGTTTTCATAAAAATTGTTAACGAACACTTCATTTGGATCTTGCTTATGTTTCTCTTCTTTAAATTCTTTCCACTTTGGATATGATTCTTTAAATTGTTTCTTAGTTTGATAAGGATAATAAGGAAGATAATATGTACCACCATGTTTTAGCGTGATATCTGTCCACTTTTGAATCATTTCTTTAGCATTTTCAATATCCTTTTCTTGAAGACCATGCTGAATTAGAATCACTAAACCTAGCATATCTTCTTTTGCATAGTTTAAAGATGTCGTTTTGTCTTCTGCTGCATAGCGAATTGTAATATTATGAATTTTAAAATCTTCATCAGAATCATTCGCTGGAAGTAGTTTCTTTAATTCTTCGATATACTCATCAAATTCATGAATTGGAACAAAAAACTCCTGTAACACTTCTACTTTTTCTGGTTTCGTAAATTCCATAAAGGTAGATTCAGAACGCATGACATTATTACGTGTAATTTTTGTATTATCAAGCTGATTCAAATAGAGATTTTGTGTTCTCCAAAAAACATCCTCTAAAAAGCCACCATGTCTCCCTAATTCAAGTGTATATTTTGTTAGATGTACAAATTCTTCACCTTTCAATTTCGTTACATGATCCGATTTGCCTGTCTTGTGATAATCAATTACATACATGTTATCTAAAAATGAACTCGGTGCAACACTTACCCTAGCATAATGCATGGCAATATCAGGATTATTAAGTACTTTCGAAAAATACGATTCATATTCGTTTGTTTTTATTTTTTTCGTATGAATGGTATACACTTCGTTATCAGTTAACTCGAGTGTCACATCCAATATCACACCAAATAGCCCATATCCACCAAGCACATATTGCATCATATTATCTGTATCTTCTTTTGTTATGGTTTTAATTTCACCTGTTGGTGTCAGCAATGTGATTTTCTTTACCATATCTGCCATGGGTCCAAACCGAATGTCTCTACCATGTGCATTGACTGAAAGAGAACCACCAATCGTGAAAATCGATTGTGATTGTGTCACCTTAAGAGCTAATCCATATGGTTGAATGGCTTCTTGAACATCCTCCCAGGTAGCCCCCGCTTCAACACGCACAGTTTTTGCTTCTTTATCTACCTCTAATACTTTGTTGAATGTTTTCATATCTAATACGATGCCATCTTTATAATATGTATGTCCCCCTTGAGAATGTTGGAGACCTGCTATCGATATATGTTTACCTTCTACATTAGCTTGCTTCACAATTTTTTGTAAATCGCTACGATTGGTCGTTTTTATCACTTGATCAACATGCTCTGGTAATAGCCCTGTATAATCTGTCGTCAGTCCAGATTGAGTTAGTCCATATTTTCGTTTCTCGATGGGAATATTGAACGCAATTAGACACGCTATGATTAAAACTAGAAAAAATAGAATCCATGGACTCCTAATTATTCGCTTCATTTTTCTCTCCTCATATATTTATACAATTATGAAAAAACGTCTATGCAAATATTAACACAAAGTGAACTCGCACAATCACATAATTGGGAAATAATCATTTAGCATGTTTTGTTTCAAACAATATATTTATTCTTTAGGCTCTGTTAAAGAATTGTGTTGATATCCTACTGTTCACAGCACATTAAGGAATTTTCATTAACATCATTTGTATTTGAATATGACTGACACGTATGACAGTTTACGATTGTCAAAGTTTAACGTGTAATCTTTTAACGATAATTGATTATTTATAGTAAAATAATATTAAGGGAGTGATGGTATTGAAAATTAACTCGTATCTTTTTCAATTAGCAATTGCAATAATAGTCATTTTTGGTGGTACTTTTACTATTAGCTATTTCAGAACAGGCGAACTTTTATTAGACCAAATTATCGGAGCTACTGTAGGTGTTATTCTACTGGTTGCAACATTAATTTGGAGAAAAGTAAACAAATAATATTGATAGTCAACGTAGTATGTTAGTTTAATCTAAGCAGGAAACTCAATAGAAAAAAGGGTTTCCTTTTATTTTGTTCAATTATGGGGTAGGTAATTTACTCGGATAATTATAATAAGTTTATTTGTTGATTTTCAAAATAATTCTTTCAACATCAAATCAGATGGTACAGGCTTCTTGCCAATTTCTCTAGCCCAAACCGAAAGTTGTCCCATATGATGAATTTCATGAGTTATGAGGTGATGAAGGATTTTCTCATACGAAAAATACAGTTCTTCTCCATTTTTCTTTTGATATACAAGTATGTTCTTATCATTTTTTGCAATATAATCTAGAATAAAATGTTCAGTAATAGTTTTTGTTAAAGTTGAAAGTTCTTTTATTTCATTCAAACTTGCAATTGTGCTAATGTCTTTTTGAATAACAGGCGTTCCTTTCATTTTATTAATCCAAAGTTGTTCACAATCGATAACGTGAAATATATTACGGAGAATACTGCCCATTCCTCCAGTTCGTATCTTAATAAGTTCATCAATTGAAAGATCCTCACACCACTTAAACCAATCTTCTCTCATTTGCCAATTATACTTAAATAATTCGTACATACCATGCCTTCTTTCTATGTATCCTTAAATAAGTTGAAGCTTCTGTAACGCAAATTCAATTCCATCTTCACTTGACTTTTTGGTTACAAAATCTGCGACATTTTTTAATGTCTCATGAGCATTTCCCATTGCAATACCATAGCCAACTTGTTCTATCATATCTATATCATTTTCCCCGTCTCCAAATGCAATCGCTTCAGATGGTTTTATGTTGAAGTATTCTAAAACCTTTTTAACCGCAATAGATTTCGATACATCTTGTTGCAACACATTCAATATCCATGGGTGCCATCTTTTAAAAATTAATTCTGGAAATTTTATAGTATATTTTTCTGCTGTTTGTTCATCTGCATATAAACACATTAGGTATATTTCCTGGTTCACTATTTTTTCAATAGTTGCTGGAAATTCTCGTAAAGAAAGTGTTTCAATTAGTGCTTGGAGAGTAGTCATATTTTGTACCCCGTTCATGAAAAGTTCCTCTGTAAAAAATGATAGACTTTGTTCATTTTCATCAGCAAAATTCTTTACAGCTTGTACTACATCTTTGGTCACTGGAATTTTGTGTATAACACGATTTTTATGTTTAACATAAGCGCCATTTGCAGTAATAAATGTATCTATACCTAATTCTTTTAGTTCTTGACACATCGATAACGGTCTACCTGTAGCTGCTACTAATCTTATTCCATTATTTTTTAAAGTTTGTATAGCTTTTTTTGTACTTGGAGAAATACTTCCATCTTCATAATTTATAAGAGTTCCATCTACATCAAAAAATATTATTTTAACATTCATCGTTATCTCCTTTTATATATCCGCAATAAATTTATCTGATAATTATTAATAGTAAAACAATTTACATCGAAATTCCATGAATAGATAAAATTGTATTTTCACATTATAAAAGCTGAACTCGTTAAAATACTGAGTTCAGCTTCAAATAACCTATTTTGGGGCTCATAGGACATTTAATATCACTCGAGTACCTATAGTAACTGGTTTAAAGGGATGAATTCATTTGATTTTAAAATTAAATATTGTGTCTTTAGGCTTTACTATGAGTAATGGCAGGGGTATCAATTTATCAATATTGTTTCACTCACATTGTTACAATTTATTGTCTATATTTGTACCTTTATACTACACCATTCATGTAAACAATCATATTTTACAGTGAGCAAGAAATGGGAGGTGATTGGTATGTCAACTTATTGGCTCAAAGTATCTGCATTATATCTAGCTGTTGGAGTTGCTTTAGGTATTTATATGTATGCCACATGCAACTATGAATGGGTAGCATATATTCATATTCTCATATTCGGATGGTTGACTAACGCTGTAATTGGTACACTGTATATGTGTCATAAATGTTTGGGAAAATCAGATTTAGCTAAAGCACAATTCTGGTTATACAATATTGGTTTAATCGTTTTCTTAGTGGCAATACTGTTTATCAGTCCTGCATATTGTGGAACTTGGATCTATATTGGTGCTATTTCTGTAGCGCTCTCAGTATTCTTGTTTGTTATAAATATATTCAATAATTTAAGAACATAATTAGAAAAAAGCAGATTCCATGTAAATTTGGAATCTGCTTTTTTCTATTTATTAATAGTTTCAATTATATCTACTTCCACTGGAATATGTTTAAAGTTTGTAACATCAAACAAACCCGTATCTGTCAGTTTGATGCTTGGAATAACGGGCAGTGCAATAAATGATAATGTTAAGAAAAGATGGAAGTTTAGATCCGGATTTAGTTGTAACAAAGCACAATGTAAATCATGTAACTGTTTAGCAGCTTCTTCCGCTTCTACATTTGTCATAAGTCCTGCAATGGTTAGAGGTAATGCACTTAGTACTTCCCCATCCGCGACTACTACATAGCCACCTTGCATCTTTTGTAAAGCATCAAGAGCTAGGAGCATATCCTCGTCATTTGTTCCGCAAACTAGAGCATTATGAGAATCATGTGCTACAGTTGTAGCGACTGCACCTTTTTGTAGACCAAAGCCATGTACAATTCCGAGTCCTATATTGCCGAGATTGTGATGTCGTTCGATGACAGCTAATTTTAAATAATCATCATTTATTGAAGGAACAAACATTTCATTTTCTACTTGGACTTTTGCTATCTTTTTATGAGTAATTAGTTGATTTGGTTCGATTTCGATGATATTTGCTAGATTACCTTTTTTAAATGCAATGCCCAAATCCTGTGATGTCAACTTTGGAATATGAACTGATTGTAAAATAGCTGAAGGTACTGGCTCATGTTTTATTTTTCCTGAAAGCAATTGTCCGTTCTCTACAACTTTGTTTCCATTCTTCCATACATCCTGTGGTTTACAAGTTGTTAAATCATCTAGTAGGATAAAATCTGCTTTAAACCCTTCAGCAAGTACTCCTTTTTTCTTTAATTTATAGCATTCTGCAGCATTAAGGGTAGCAAGTTGAATCGCTTGAAGTGGTTCCATTCCCTCTTCTATCGCTAAGGCAATTGCATGATTGATACTTCCCTCTTCGATTAATTCATCTAAATGTTTGTCATCTGTGCAAAACAAAAATCGTCTTGCATTGGCAGAATTAACTGCTGGTAATACGTCACGTAAATTTTTTGCAGCTGAACCTTCCCTAATGAGAACATTCATCCCCTGCTGTATCCGAATTCTTGCTTCGTCAGCTGTGACACATTCATGATCTGTTTGAATTCCTGCAACTCTATAACCACGAATTTGTTTTGCGTTTAATCCAGCACCATGTCCATCAATGACAAGATTATTTGCTTCGGTTTGAGCAATCTTCAAAAGCATATCCTCATCACCGTTTAAAACAGAAGGAAAGTCCATTACTTCAGCCAACCCTAATACATCTAATTGTGTTAAAAATGGTGCTAAATCTTTTGCTCTCAGCGTGGCACCAGCATTCTCGAAAGATGTGGCAGGTACACTTGAAGGCAACATAACATGAATATCCATATCAGCATTTTTTGCATCATTTAGCATAAATTGAATACCTTCTGCCCCTGCCACGTTCGCTATTTCATGTGGGTCTGTAATGACGGTTGTAATACCATGTGGCAGTAAAATTTTACTGAATTCAGATGGAGGTAGCATAGAAGATTCTATATGAATATGACCATCGATTAGTCCAGGAATGACATATTTATCGTTCGCATCTTCTTCGTTTTCAGCCTCAAAAATTCCTTCCGTATCGATTGCGACAATCATGCCGTTTGTTACTACTATATCTGCTTTTCTCCATTCTAGATTAAACACATCAGCAACTTGTGCATTACGCAAAATAAAATCCGCTTTTTTATTATTTTGGGAACATAAAATAATTTCTTTTTTTCTTAATAAGTCCTCTTTCAAATATATTACCTCCTTCTCCTCGTTTATGCTTTCTACAGTTATACCACAGAATTCATGGAATAAACAAAGACAATTTATATGCGAAGAGGGCAAGCATTACTTGATTTAATAAGAAAAAAGACCAACGAATTTTTTTCGTTGGTCTTTAAGTCAGCACTATCTTAAACCCCAGTACTTTCTACATAACTCTTTCTCAAATGTACTTTTTGAATTTTACCTGAGGCAGTTTTTGGGAGTTCATCTATAATTGTAACACCTGTGATGGCTTTAAAATGAGCTAATTTAGAGCGTGAGAAATCGATAATTTCCTGTTCTGTTAATGCTGCATTTTCACGTAATACAACATATGCATGAGGTGTCTCTCCCCATTTTTCGTGTGGGACGGCAATGACTGCAGCTTCTAAGATATCTGGATGATCATAAAGTACTCCTTCTACTTCAATAGATGAGATATTTTCTCCACCACTTATAATGATATCTTTTTTACGGTCAGTAATCGCAACATACCCTTTTTCATCAATATGGCCAACATCACCTGTGTGTAGCCAACCATCTTTTATAGAGTTGATCGTTGCTTGTTCATTTTTCCAATAGCCTTTCATCACACCATTGCCTCGAACAATGACTTCCCCAACTGTTACACCGTCATGCGGTACTTCATCACCTAACTCATCAACAACTTTTACTTTTGTCCCAATCATTGGCGTTCCTGCTTTTGCTTTCAAGTGATATTTTGCTTGATCTGATAAATCGTTATATTGTGGAAGAATACGCGAAATTGTGCTTAAAGGTGTTGATTCTGTCATGCCATATACTTGAATAAACTCCCAACCAATCTCTTTTTCTACCTTTTCAACAAATGCAACTGGTGGTGCAGATCCTGCGATGACCACACGAAGTTTATCAGATAATGCAGGTTTATTTTCATCATAATATTGAATCAATGCATTTAAAACTGTAGGTGCCATATGAACAATTGAAATATTATGTTTATTAATCGCATTAAATATGGCTTCTGGTGTGGCTTTTCTTAGGAACACTTGAGTTGACCCATTTGCTGTATAGTAAAATGGTGATCCCCAACCGTTGACATGGAACATTGGCAAAACGTGTAAAAGCGCATCTTCATCTGTTACACGTAAGTGATGCATGGTTGAAAGCGCATGTATATAGTTATTCCGATGTGTCAGCATTACACCTTTCGGGTCCCCAGTTGTACCACTTGTATAAAGTAAGCTAGCAATATCGTCTTCAGACAATTCCACACGATTAAACTGGCTATTCTCAAATGTAGCAAGCCATTCATCATAGCCTAGTTCTGGTGTAGTATCATCTTTATAATGGACAATAATTTGTTCAACTGTTTCTAATTTTTCTTTAATAGGTACAATTAAATGATATAAATCTTGATCTACTAGTAAAATTTTAGATTCACTATGATTTAGGATAAACAAGTAATCTTCTGGCTTTAAGCGAATATTAAGAGGAACCATAATAGCACCTAATTGATAAATACCATAAAAGCCTTCATACATCTCAATAGTATTTGAAGCCAAGTAAGCTACTTTGTCCTCTTTTTTCACGCCAAAGGATTGAAGACCTCGAGATAACTGATTTACACGGCCGTTTATGTCACCATATGTAAATGCTCTCTTTTCATCAAATATAGCTTCTTTGTCTCCATATAATTCTACCGCTCTATCTAAAAAATCTGATAGTATTAATGGTACATTCATCCCTATACACCCCTTTAGTATAATGAAGTTAATTTAATTTTATTTTACAATATTCAGATAATTTTGTCATTTAAAAGTTATTTTTCAATTTAAAGGGAAAATATTTACTTTTTATTATAAGTTATTAGAATAAAAGCAATAAAAAAGGAACACTTTTGTTCAATAATCGAACCGTTTATTTAAGTATATTGCCCCACAATTTTTATTCCAAAATTAAGTTTTATAGTAATTATAAGAGCAAAAAATATTACCGATTTATATTTTTTGTCATGCCAATGGAAAATTTCTTAAAACCTAATTCTTTATAATAGGACTCCAAACTTTCTACACACATAAGTTGAGGGATTACTTTATTTTGCTCACAATGTACGATTATTCGGTTCATTATTTCTTTACCAATTCCTTTGGACTGATAACTTGGCATTACACATACTCCACATATTAATGCCGTAATGACACCATCAGAAATCACACGTCCCATTCCTACTAATTGTTGTTCATCAAAAGCATATACTGAATACCAACTCTGTTTACACATTTGCTCTAAATCACTAACAGTTAATTTAAGTGTGTTCCATCCTAATGATTCATAGATTTTCAATAATCCCTCAAAATTCCCAGGTGGCTCTATTGTATAATCAAAGTGTTTTGTCACATTAACTCCTCCACAATTTAAATCTGAATAAGGTTTAACACTAACCCTACTTAACTCCATACCCTTTCAATAGATAACGATATTTGTGGTCATATAAAAAGTCGGACTGGGACCGACTTCTAAAAATACTCCTCAGTATATGCTGTAGCTATACTGTATATGCCGCCTTGATTTGCATACTTATAAGGTCATGTAAAACACAAAAAGTACACCACTTAATATAAGTAATGTACTAATTTTACAATATACTATCTATATGAATGTGCTAGATTCTGTTACCACTCAATACACATATTACTCATTGTGCCAAATTCATATGTTTGATTGATCTTTTTAGCATTTGTTGTGTAGCTTGCGCTACCCATCGCGATAAATAATGGAACAAAATGTTCTGCTCTTGGTACTGCAAGAGTTGCATTTGGTGCTAACAAACGATATTGATCTAATGTATCAATATCCCCTTTTTGCACTTGTTCAAAGATCCAATCATCAAAATCTACTGCTTCTTTTACTGGGCTTGTTGCATTTGGAAAGAACCAACTGAAGTTGTGTACAGTAGTACCACTACCAATTACTAAAATATCTTCCTCGCCAAGTCCCTTTAATGCTTCTCCAATGTTAAACTGCTCTTTAGGTGACAAGAATGGATTCACTGATAATGCCACTACTGGTATATCTGCTTCTGGATACATATGTTTTAGTGCAACCCATACCCCATGATCTAAACCACGAACTTCTTCACGTTGAGTTTGAATGTCAGCCTTTTTAAAACGTTCTTCCAAAATTCCTGCTACGATTTTAGAGCCTTTTGCAGGATATTTAATTTGATACATTTCTTCTGGGAAACCATAGTAATCATACACCGTATCTAAAATATCATCCGTATAAGTTAAAGATAATGTTTGACTTTCCCAGTGTGCACTAAAAATGACAATTGCTTTCGGTTTAATACGCTTACCTAATTCTTTCAGAAAATCTGAATAATCGTTTTGAGTAACTGCTAAGTATGGTGAACCGTGTCCGATGAATAATGATGGAACCATTTCAAAACTTCCCTTCGTATTGCCTGCATGCTTACTAATAAATATCTCGAATTCTAAATTAATGATAAACTTTTTAACATAAAAAAAGAAGTAAGTAGTCTTTTGAATGGAAACCCTTTGTAGATCTAATGCTTTCTTTTAATTCAATAAGAATTCGCTTTATGGCTTGTTAAAAATACTTTTCCTTCGTTTACTTTAGACGATTCTATAACATCAATCGCTTTTTTTACATTTAATAAATCGTATTGAAAATCGGGCATCATCAAACTTAATTTATTATCATTTATCAACTTTATGAGACACTTAAAAGTCTCTTTCCATTTATCAGCTGAAACATTTTTGTTCCAATGCCGTAAATGAAACATATTAGCATTCACTTTTGCGTTTGTTACAATATCCTTCCAATTCACTTGTATCCCAGATAAAAGACCAATCGTTAGAAAATTGCCATTAGGATGTAAACAAAAAGCTAATTCATTACCATCAGAACCCCCAACAGAATCAATAGCAGCATCAGCACCAATTCCATTCGTTAATTCCATAACCGTTTCATTTAAACGACTTTTAGATGTATCAATTACATAAGAAGCACCAAGACGAAGTAAATCCTCGGTATACTTATTATTTCTAGTAACTGCAATCAATCGAAACCCTAAAACTTTCGATAATTGAGCAAAAATGCGCCCAATAGAAGAACCACATGCATTAACCAATAAAACATCATTTGGTTTTAATTTTAAAACTTCCGTACAAACCACCCATGCTGTAATTGGATTGATATACATTTGTGAGGCTGTAAAATTATCAATAGAATCAGGTATAGGAACTGCAAATTCTGCTGATGTCTTTACAAACTCTTGCCATGTCCCTTCCCCGCGCAAAGGTAAAACACGCTTTCCGATAAGCTGTTGAGAAACTAACGGACCCACATCTTCGACTATACCAACACCTTCATAACCAGGAATATTCGGTAAGGATATCCGATGAGAATATGATCCTCTAATAGGTATTAAGTCAGAAGGATTAATAGGACGAGCTAGCATTCGAACAAGGACTTCATTACCTTTTGGTAGCTCAATGCTTTTCGATTCAACTCTTAACACATCTTTAGGGCTACCGAATTCGTAGAATTTAATACATTTTGCATTCAAAACTATAAGTCTCCTTCGTAAAAATTAGATTTATTTTAGTATGATCCTTCACAATGGTATATCATGCTGACTGACGTTTTTAAACAACTTTATTATATTTTAAACAATTTTATTGTAATTTAAAGGACTTTATTTTCACCTAACATCCATCAGATTCCTTTCTTTTTGCTCTGTACTATGTAATACCTGTAATACCATACAAAAAGCCACCTCTTAAAATAGAGAAGTGGCTGTGAATCTTGTACATCATTTAAGTTCCCGAACCAGGTTAGACGCTTCAATCTCAACAACAGAATCAGATGCTTCAATCTTACCAAAAAGACTAGATTTTTCAATTTCCTCAACAATAAAATTCTCTTCTGGAGCATTACCATCAATTTGATGTCTAGCCCATACAAAATAATATATACTTGCCACTGAAAAAATAGCGATACAAACATAGAAGAATGTAAGATTGGCAAAAAAGCTTGCAAAAATGGCAACGACACACAATATCAATGAAACTATTGGATTAATTGGATATAAAGGTATTTTAAAGGATCTTACTAAATTAGGTTCTTTTATACGCAAAATAATTACTGACAAATTCATAGCTATATACGAAACAAGAGCCCCAAATGTAGAAATTAAAATTAAATTATTCGGATTAAAGAAAAATACCAAAAGAATACCAAAAACGCCTGGCAATATAATCGCAACATACGGAGTTTGCCTCTTTTTGTTCATTAATGATAAAAATTTAGGTAAATAGCCAGCACGTGATAACGAGTATACTTGTCTTGAATACGCTAAAATTACACCTGAACAACTGGAGACTAATCCCACCAAACCTACAGTTGCTAATACTTTGGATAACCAATATGTTGCTCCCAAAACTGAGGCAATAGAAGCTGGTAATGGATCTGAGGCAACTGAAATTTTATCAATTCCCCCTAATCCAATAGATACCGTTATGGTGAAAATTGATATAATTAATAGCGTAGTCACTCCTGAAATAAGACCTCTTGGCATATCTTTCTTTACATCTCTAGTTTCTTCAGATAACATAGGCAACATTTCGATAGCTAAAAATAACCACATTGCATATGGGAGTGCTGACCAAATACCTTTAAAACCGCCAGGAATATAATTCCCACTACTTGGGAATAAATTTTCTACATTAATATGTGGTAAACCTACAATAAAGAAAAGTACCAATAATCCAACAGCCACAGAACATAGAACCATTTCTATGGTTGCATACTCCTTAATACCGATAATATGCACTATCATAAAAATACCAAAAATTATAGCTGCAGGAACAAGTGCTGGAATTTCAGGGAATAAGAAATTCACATATCCTCCTATACCAATCGCTACTACTGGTCCTGCTATTATATATTGTAGAAGTACTCCGATTCCCGTAATAAAACCTACATACCTTCCCATAGCTCTCCTTGCAAAAGAATAAGGTCCACCTGCATGTGGTAATATTGTAGAAAGTTCAGAAATTCCTAAAGTCATAGTAAAATACATTGTCGCCATCAGTAATGTTGCTATTAACATACCTAAATAACCAGATTCACCTAGTCCAAAATTCCAGCCAAAATAAGAACCAGAAATGACAATCCCCACTCCAATAGCCCATAAATTTATTGCTGTGAGAGATTTCTTAAGAGTTACATTTTCATTATTTGAAGCCATAATATAACCTCCTCTATTTGACACAACAACCTCATTATTTTATGTTAGGCCACGCCTCTACATAAAATTTTTCCGTAAAGTTAGAGTAGCGAATCGTTAAATGTAGTTAATCTAACTGATATATTTTTTTCTGGAAGAAAGTATACTGTTCATGAATAAATAAAAAACATACTAACATTAGTATGTTTTTTATAAGTAAGAGTGAAAGCTTTGAGGGCTAATAAGATAGAAACTTTCGTTTTATATTTTTCCAACCTAAAAATTCTTTTATATATTCAGCAGGTGTTATTACAAGTAAGCTTTTAAATTCTTTGTAATAATGTGAAGGATCATAGTAACCATATTGGTCAATGTTTACAGGTGTCTCTTCAAAAGAAAAATGTTGAAGTAAGAGTTGAATACGTATGAATTTACTGAGTTTTTTTGGTCCAAAACCTGTTTTTTTGTAGAAAAGTTCTCGGATATATCGCTCAGAATAACCTGTTTTTTGCTGAATTACATCTGGTAAGAACAGCCCATTATTTTCAATAATAGAATCAAAACAAGTAGCGAATATTTCATCACCCAAGCTTTTTTCCTTTTTTTGAGAACAAAAATATTCATTACAAATCTGCACTCTTTGTTCGAAATCTCCTGCTTCAAAAACAGCTTGTGTAAAATTAGAGTCTAGTGTGCAGCCTAATTCAACATTAACAAACGGTTGTTGAACAATTTGTTTTAATGCGCAATTATATTGAATAACTGTTTGTTTTGGATTTAGACGAACACCAAAATATTTACCTTTTGGGGTAAATGAATAAATTTCACGTGTAGTCGGAGTATTTCCTAAGACAACCTTTTGATCTTTGCCCATGTAAAACATTAAATCTTGGCAAGCATCAGGAATGACATGAATATCACTATTAATACCTATTGGTTCAAACTCATAGTAAAATAGGATATCCTGCTTTAAATTGCTGTTTGGAGTCATTTCTCTATAAGAATACGATTTTTGGACCATTTCAGGTTGGATTGGATAATAGCTACTCAATAAGCCTCCCCCTCACTTCACTCTTAGGAAAAATTAAAAGAAACCTTGCGCCTGTTCATTGTAACTAACTAATACACATTTAGTTGATTGATACGATTCTAAAGCTTTTAAATGATTTTCTCGACCGACACCTGACTTTTTGTAGCCGCCAAATGCTGCACCAGCAGGGTATTGGTGATACGTATTTACCCAAACACGTCCTGCTTGGATTTCTCGACTTGCTTTATAGGTAACGTTTGTATTACGTGACCATACAGCTGCCCCTAAACCATACATAGTATCATTTGCAATTTCAATCGCTTCCTCAAAGGTTTTAAAAGTAGTCACCGCCAATACAGGACCGAAAATTTCTTCTTGGAAAATACGCATTTTGTTATTGCCTTTAAAAATAGTTGGTTTAATAAAATAACCATCTAAATTATCAAGTTGATTTTCGGCGCCACCGATTAAACATTCCGCGCCATCTTGTTTGGCAATTTCAAAATAAGAAAGAATTTTTTTATGTTGTTCTTCTGAAGCCTGTGCACCCATCATTGTTTCAAGTTCGAATGGATTACCTACTTTAATTTGCTTAACTCGTTCAATGGCTTTTTCCATGAAACGATCATAAATAGACTCGTGGATCAATGCTCTAGATGGACAAGTGCAGACCTCACCTTGATTTAATGCAAACATAACTAAACCTTCAATCGCCTTATCTAGATATCCGTCATCAGCATCCATGACATCTTCAAAGAAGATATTAGGAGATTTGCCACCTAACTCTAGCGTAACCGGAATTAGATTCTCAGATGCATATTTCATAATCAGTTTGCCGACAGCTGTAGAACCTGTAAATGCCACTTTGGCAATACGAGGGCTTGAAGCTAACTCTTTCCCTGCCTCCGTACCAAAACCATTAATGACGTTTAATACACCTTTTGGTAATAGGTCTTGAATAAGTTCAACTACGAATAAGAATGATACCGGCGTTTGTTCTGCTAATTTTAAAACAACACTATTTCCTGCAGCAAGTGCTGGTGCCAATTTCCAAGCTGCCATTAAAATAGGAAAATTCCATGGAATGATTTGGCCAACAACACCAATAGGTTCTTGGTAATGATAAGCTACTGTATCCTCATCAAAAGGTGTCACTTGCCCTTGTTGTGTGCGAATAGCACTTGCAAAATAGCGGAAATTATCAATTGCCAATGGAATATCAGCGTACATAGTTTCACGAATCGCTTTCCCATTATCCCAAGTTTCTACCCTAGCAATTTTTTCAAGGTTTTCTTCCATACGATCAGCAATGGCTAGTAAGATACGTGCCCGTTCTGTAACGGGTGTTTTCCCCCAAGTTTTTTGGGCTTCATGAGCGGCATCTAATGCTAACTCTACATCTTCTCTTGTTGAACGAGCTACACGTGTAAATACTTCTTTCGTAATAGGCGTAATATTATCGAAATACTCTCCATTTACAGGCGCTACCCATTCACCACCAATAAAATTATCATATTTCTTTTTGAATTGAATGCCCGATTGTTCAATATTCTCTTTAACATTTACCATAATTATCGACCCCTTTAATGATGATGATGATGCTGTTGTTCTTCTTTTACAGGTACCTCATGTTGAATCTCAAAAGTACTTAATACTAGTACACAAATCATTACACCAGCCACAATGAAAATATGCCTTGGAATGGCTTTTATAAAGATAGGAAACATCTCACGATTCCATACTCCGATAGAAATGATAGCACTTACAATAAACATCATTGTAAAAAAGATAATGCTTACCGTTAAATATTGGGTGGTCATTAATGTTAGCATCACACCCATCATTGCTCCCATAAAACTAGATCCTACACTTTCCATGAATAGGTACATTGGTAAGCCTGTTGACAGTAAATAGCCTAATGCAATAGAAATAAGAATAGATGCTATTGCACCTAGTACCATATCGGGAAGCCAGGTAGCCATATTCATCCCAACAGCCGTACTCATTGTCATAGAAATCAGCATTATACAGCACTTGGCCATACCATGATTAGCAAAACGTTGTTTTAATAAACGGTTGGTGATTACCGTAAAAGTAACAATCACCAACATGCTTAGGAATGGTAGCATATAATCACTCCTTTAAGAGTTTTATTGTATATGACAAGACGAAGTTGTGTGACACTTCTTGTCCGGTCTAGGAACGTCTATTGCTGGGTTTCTATCAAAGAATCCAACTGGTTTTAATTGGAAACTGATGTATGCAGTTGGCATTACAGGCCAATCTTCAGGGCGCGGGATATGATGATGGCCCATTGTATACCAAACGACGATATCTTCATCATCAATTGAACGGTTATTCTCAACGTATTTTGGAAGTCCATCTCCTCCAGCATGTTGATTTGGATACATACCTGTTGCATATTTTTCATTTTCATCAAATTGCGTAACGTGTAAATGGTGTTTAAGGAAACCAGCACGTTTCATAACGCTTGCTTCTTCATGAGCAAATGGGAAGCAATTTTCGCCAGGCAAAATTTTATATCCTACTGGTTGATTCACTCGGTTAAGTGAGTTTTTATTGATAATTTTCCAAGTACGTTGCGTTTTTAAATCTAAATTACGTAACGCTTCCTTCTCCGTTTTAAAGATACGTGAAATAGGATAGAAACCATTGCCATTCGGATTGTGTTCTCCCAATGTTTCTGATACAGTTTCTGTTTCAACTACTGAGTTATTTTCACCGTCTAACATCGTATCAAGTCGGAAATTAAAGAAGTGTTGATGATGTGATGCGTTTAATCCTGGAGAAATCTCAGATCCATATTTTGTTTGGATGCCATCTTCACATGTACCAGTGTTTAGAATACCTGTTAATTTGACTTCAGCTTCAATCGTACCGTCTTGGTAGAAACTCCAATAGAAGCCGTAATCATAATTTCCAACTGTACAGAAGAATGAAATCACTAGTCGACGTGAGCGCCTTACTTCTACATGGCCTGTACGCCAATCTGTATGTTTCCAACCAATCCCGTAGTCTTCTTCGTGTAAGCAAATCGCATTTTTGATCGTACGCGCATTTCCTTTAATATCAGCTACAACACCATCAAAGTATTGAATTTCGCCTAAGCAGTCGCAACCTAGTTCTAAGGAATTGGCTAATTGACCCATTCCATATTCACCAGCATCAAAGGCATTTTGTGTGTTATGCGAAAATGTTGGCTCACCATAAGGGACAACCATTTCTGATAATGCTGCACGATAAAGAACTGGACGATCCTTGCCTTTGTCATGGTAATTAATTGTGTATAATACAAGGCCCTCACGTGGTGTAAATCCATAGCGGAAACTCCACTTTTGCCATTTGATCAAATTACCTTCGATTGTAAAGCTTGGACCTTCAGGTTGTATGATTTCCAATGGTTTTAAGTCATTTCTAAACACAATTGATTCATCAACTTCAGGATGATAATTACCTGATGTTGTTGGGATTGGACGTACCCCGTGATCTTCAACTTTGTAAACTTCCATTTTGTTTAGGTCTACATACGTTACGATACCTGTTAAAGGGTAAGCATATCCGTTATCTTCTAGTGATTGTTTTTGCCAACAAATCGCACGAAGTAAACGTTTACCTTCATGCTCCTGAACACCAAAATTCCCTGCTGACCATGGATCCACCATGATTAAATCAGGATTGTCAATTCCACGTTTCTGTAAAGCTGCTACAAAATCAGGATGGCTCTTTACTAATTCTTCACATTGCTCAAATTCCTCTAAGGCTACATTTGGTTGTACGCCAGGAATATGTTTGTAGGAATCAACTTTTTCTGAAGTTAAATTTACAACTGCTTCAAATGTTTTCAATTCTTTATCATCTAAAATCACTAAAAATACTTGGCGATCTACAGTATTACCTGGTTTGTAATTTAGTACTTCTGATTTTTTAGGTTCATGTAACATCACCGACATAAATCTTACGTGTTCAGGCAACTGCTGCTGTTCCTTAACTATTTGAACAGCTTTTTCAATTTCTACTTCAGATAATGGTGATAATGGGTGGCTTAGCTCAACGTTTGGATTAACCTTTACTGACATTCTATCAACCCCTTATAATTTGTTCTCTCTAATTATAATCAGAAAATTCAGTAAAGTGATTGTAAATAACGGCATTTTTAACAGATAAGTTATTTTTAGCTAAAAAAATATGATATTTTCTACCTTAAGTGTTCTTTATTTTCATAATAACTACTAAATAAGCTGTTTATAGTTCATTTCATTTTTTTCCAAAATTACCCTTCATTCTTCAAAATGATAGGTAAGGGTTTAAAGATATCGCTCAGCTTAGTGACTATATTCTAAGTTAAAACAACAAATCCTTCCTATAATAAATAGAAAGGTTTTATATTAAACGCTTTTATGCAAGAAAAGAAGTACAAAAAGTCAATAAAAAAGAACTTTTGTACTTCTCTGTCTCAATTATTATGCTTCTTTCGCAACAAGGGACTTTACCTTTGAACGTTTTACATTGATCCCCCATGCAATCACGATTGAAATCATCAAAATAAATCCTAAATAGCCCATTGCAGGATAAACGGTTCCTACTAGTTTGATAAAACCAACAAAGCTTAAGCCGAAACCAATTGCACCAATTACCCATACGACCCAATTGAAGTGTTTACTTCTTGCTGGTACGATGCGAACCGAAAATGCATAAAGCATACCTACAGCAGTGTTGTAAATCATTCCAAGTAAAGCAATCGACATGAGAACACCAAGAATTGGAGAGATTTTAGTTGCTAGTACAAGCATCGGCATATCGGTACCACCTACTTGATCTAATTTTGTGAATATTGCGACATTTATTAGCAGAATAAGAAGACCTAAACCTATACCTCCTAGAATGCCTCCTCTTCTAGCAATTTTTTCATCTTTTTCTTGTCCTCCCATTACAGTAAGCATTGATGCACCTGCTGCAATATTATAAGAAACATATAATAGTGCCCCTAAAATCCAATTGGATGCTCCTGAATTTTGTTGTTTTGCCAATTTATCCATCTGAACTGCAGTTAAATCAGTCGTAAAAATAGAATAACCTGCGATAATCACTACTAATACCATTAGGAAAGGTGTAATGGCACTAATTATTGCAATAATCTTTTGAACATTGAACATTAATGTCAAAATCGTTACGATTAACATGGCTAAACTACCGTACATTGCAGAAATACCAAATTGGTTTTCAAAAATGGAACCAGCTCCTGCGAACATCACAACTGCTACACCAAATAAGAAGAATGTAATCACAAAATCAACAACAGCGCCTAAATACTTCCCACATATTTTATAGACAACTTCTTTATGGGAAGTCGCATTTAAACGACTCCCTAATGTTGTTAAATTCATCCCTAAAAAGGCAAACAAAACAGTTGCTATGGCAGTACCTACAACTCCCCACCAGCCGAAGCCAGTGAAAAATTGCAATATTTCTTGTCCTGAAGCAAAACCTGCTCCAACAATGACACCGATAAATGCACCGGCTATTTCTATACTTTTTTTCATTGAGCTACCTCTTCTTCTACTAGGTTATATACTTTTTTCTCCATAGTAAATTTTTCAATTAACTCAAGATTTGGTTCATAACCTATGCCAGCTTTATCTGGTACCGTAATATAGCCATTTTCTACAGTTACTTCTGGACTGATAATATCTTGATCCCAGTAACGATCTGAACCTGCTGTATCTCCTGGTAACACAAAGTTTGATAAAGTTGTTAATGCTACATTATGTGCTCGGCCAATACCTGACTCTAACATACCTCCACACCAAACAGGGATACCTTTTGATTTACAGTAGTCATGGATTTTCTTCGATTCTGTTAATCCACCTACTCGCCCAATTTTAATATTAATAATTTCGCAACTTCCTATTTCAATTGCTTTTCGTGCATCTTCTAATGAGTGAATGCTTTCATCTAAGCAAATAGGTGTTTTCAACTGTTTTTGTAATGTTGCATGATCGATAATATCATCTGAAGCAAGCGGTTGTTCAATCATTGTTAAATTAAATTCATCCAATTGTTTCAATAATTCAGCATCCTCTAAACGGTACGCTGAGTTTGCATCGGCCATTAATGGCACATCCGGGAAGCGTTCACGAATAGCACGGATGACATCCACATCCCAACCCGGTTTAATCTTCACTTTAATGCGTTTATAGCCTTCGTTAACATGTCCTTCAATTAAAGTCAGTAATTCATCTATAGAATTTTGAATGCCAATACTAATGCCAACTTCAATTTGTTTTATATCTCCACCGAGTGCTGAAGCTAGTGTTTGGTTTGTACGTTTAGCATATAAATCCCATACAGCACCTTCAATAGTGGATTTTGCCATATTATTTTTTCGAATTGGAGCAAATAGTTCATTCAATTCATCAGGATGTTCAATTTGTTTACCTTTTACTAGTGGAATAAGGAAATCCTCTAACATAATCCAATTTGTTTTATACGTTTCTTCATTGTACCAAGGGGAATCAAAAGCAACGGATTCTCCCCACCCTTTATTGCCAAGTTCGTCCGTTACTTCTAATAGAAGAAACTCTTTATCGAAAAACGTACCGAAGCTTGTTGAAAACGGTGCTTTCATTTTCATTTTTAAATGACGGATCGTAATCTCTTGTAATTTCATATTTATTAGTCCTCTCTATTGTGGAATATTAACCGTATTCTTTTTAACGGCTAAGTAATGATGAACCGGTTGGTTAGCGGATTTTACCAATTCAATAGCTGTATAACCTTCTTGAAACAGCAACTTAAACATATGGCGTGTTTTTAAACGCCAATCAATCGCTAAATCCAAATCTTGGTCTTTCAATTCTGTAATATCAGCGGGTACGGGAACTAGATATGCAACATCTTTAAGCGCAGTTGAGTCATTAGAATCACAATCTGAGCAAATTGGTAAATGCTGCTTATTGTATGACCATGTGGCAAGTACAGTTGGGTTGTCGTATTCTTTTTTTTCAAATTGATTTACATAATCACTAGTAATCCACCAATCTATTTGAAAGCGATCAGATGGGAGACCACCATTTAGACCGTCTTCCATCTTGCCATAGCAATTTTCAATATACGTATCACAAACTCCATGTAATTTCGTTAAATTCAAATATGCATTACGTGTTTGCAAAGGATCGTATGTCCAAGTCATTTTTTCGTAGCCAATTTGAGTAGCAAGTTGTTTTTGTTGTAGTTTTAGCTCTGCTCCAATCCCACTTTCTCTATATTCCGGTAATATACCAAGCATATGAGAGCAAAGAGAAACTTGACCATTTTCAAATCCTGCAAAACCATAGCAGAACCCTACTATTTTCTCTCCATCAAAGGCACCAATTACTGTGCCACCATGTTTTACTGCTGTTAACGTTTGATGTGTCGGAATAGGATTTGTACCCCAAACGGCTAGTTCAACTTGTTGGACGAGCTCCATTTCTTTATTTGTTTTTAATACTTTATAGGTAATCATTACATGTCACTTCTTTCTTTGCATATGAAACTGCTTTTATTACAGTTCGTGTTAAAATCTCTACACCTGTGATTAGCGTGTTTCGATTAAAAGTCATTTGAGGATGGTGTAAACCTGGTTGTAAGCCACAACCTAATCCAAGCATGGTTGCTTTAATATTCGGACAATTCAAGGTGTAAAAATGGAAATCTTCTCCTCCGGGTGTGATAACAGGCGGTTTTGTATTTACTTCTCCTGCTGTTTCAACAATTGCTTGACGCATTAATTCCATCGCTTCTTCATCAACCTCTGCTGCAGCAATATTCGTTTCAATTTGGTATTCTATTTGAATATCATATTGAGATTCAACACCACGGATCGCACTTTGAAATCCACTCATCAATGCATCAATACCTTCATTCTTTTGAGAACGGGCATCAATACAAAATTCTGCTTTTCCTGGAATAACATTTGCCGCTGCACCTGCTTGGAATTTTGTCAATTTTATGGATGATGGGATTAATGGATCTATATGAATACTTTGTATGGCATTCACTAAAGATGCGCCAATTTCAATTGCATTCTTTCCTAGATGTGGACGGGCACCATGCGCTTCCCTACCATGAATTGTTCCTGTTATTAATCTTGCTGCACCGTGGTAGATTGCTGGACTAAATGTTCCATCTTGAAGCTCTTGAATAGGTCGGACATGAACTCCAAACAAATAATCCATATCATTCACTAATCCTTTATCGATGAAATGTAGTGCACCTTGACCTTTTTCTTCAGCAGGTTGAAATAATACTCGAATTGTCCCATCTTCTGGATTATGCAATTTTTGGAGTAATAACAGAGTTCCAATAGCCATCGTCATGTGTCCATCGTGTCCACATGAATGATTTGCTTGAAATTTTCCATTTACTTCTTGCCATAGTGCATCAATATCTGTTCGAAGACCAATCACAGGCATACCGGATCCGATTTCTACGTATAATCCTGTAGTATCCTCGATTAAATGAGGTGTAAATCCGTAAGATTCTAACAACTGTTGAATATAGGTAGTCGTATTATATTCGTACCAACTAATCTCAGGGTGATTATGCAAGTGTGTAAATACTTCCTTTAATGTTGGAGTAATCTCCTCTAGTAATTGTTTCATTTAAAATCATCTCCATCCAAAAATAAAAAGCTACTATCTACGCTATCGTATTGCGCTTTATAATCCTCGTACTGTTTCGGTGCTTTGGCTGTCATACCAGAAACTAGGGTATTCAAAAACGATATGACTGTTGGCATAATACCTATTGTCGAAGTTTCCGAAGTTGCTAGCGAAAAATAATAATCAGAATATCGATAAAGAGGTGCAGTCTGTACATCTGAAATCCCTATAATCGTTACACCTTTTTTCTGGATCAAATGTGATAATTCAATGGTTTCCTTATAATATCGGTGGAAGGATAAAGCAACTAATACTTCCCCTTCTTCCATATGACTTAAAAGTTGAATAATATCCTGAGAATGTGGTTCAATCATATGAATATCCGAGCGTAGTAGATTTAAAGTAAAACCGAGCCATTGTGCTGCTGCAAAAGAAGATCGTAAACCGAGCACATATATTTTCTTTGCTTCATGCAAAGATTTACAACTCATTTGAAAATCATATGGATTTAACCTTTGAGATATACTTTGAATTTTTTTTGCGTCATTTTTCATTATTTTTTCGTGAAAAATATCATCTGCTTCAATTTCGTCTTTCGATGCTAAATAATTTCCAAGAGAGCTTTTCTTTTGCATCAATGAACTACGAATAATCAATTGTAATTCGCTATATCCTGACATTTTAATAGCATAGCAGAAACGAATGACAGTAGTTTCACTTACACCAACTAATTCGCCAATTTCTTGTGCAGATTTTAACGCTACATCTTGTGGAGATTCTAAGATGTAACTAGCTACCTTTTTTTGTCCTTTCGATAGCTCTTGAAAATGTTCTTGTATGATTTTTTGATACAAACGATCACACCCTAATGAAGTATATGCTTTATTTTTTGATTTCCATGAAGTTTAAACTTCTTTTTTGATGTATATAACAATATCACTTTTATTTTTCAAATTCAACGATTTTTCAGAATATTTTATTTTCTTATGTAAATAGATTTATGAAAATAATAATGTTTCTTATATGGATATTTAGGAACTAGAAAAATAATAAAATTTGGTATACATAAATAGTTTTTTAATATAATATTATTAAGTGGAAAGCTTTTATCTAAATATAATTACTTATTTAGAAAGCTTTAAATATATTACGAAAGGAGATTAATTGTGAAAATTTCTGAAATTAAGAGACAATCTTTACAATCTTTAAAAGGAAATTGGGGACTAGTTGTATTACTTTCTTTCATCTTGTTTATCATGTATTTTATTTTCCCAATCATTGTCGAAATTCTTTTAAGTGGTGGGTTTAATGAATGGTTTAACCAAGAAGATACAACAACTACACAAGATATTGTAAATATTTTCATTACTATTTTACAAATTCCTTTATCAATTGGAGTATGTTGGTTCTATTTATCCTTAGTTCGGGATAACAATCCAAAGATTTCTAATATATTTTCAATCTATTCAAATGGTAAAACTTCAATAAAAGTAATTGGAGCAACTATATTACAAGGGATTTTCGTATTTTTATGGTCATTGTTATTAATTATTCCAGGAATAATAAAAAGCATATCTTACTCACAAACATTTTATATATTACGTGATCATCCTGAATATACAATTCTTGAAGCCATATCAGAGAGTAGAAGAAAAATGGTTGGTTTAAAATGGAAATATTTTTTACTAGGACTTAGCTTTATTGGTTGGGGTATTCTATGTTTATTGACTTTAGGAATAGGCTTTTTATGGCTAACTCCTTATATTTCAACATCAATGGCTACTTTCTATAAACAAGTAATTAATAGCCAAGACGCCGATACAATTTAAGTAATACAATAAATATAAAATCATGTTTTGAACATTTCTTTCAAAACATGATTTTTCTTTTCTTATGAATTAATGAATTTCGAATATTTAATTGTATTTCGCTATACCCTGACATTTCGGTTACATTAATTCGGTAAATACTTCATTTCTAGTAATTACTTAGAATGCCGCTCCAGATGGCGCTTTCGTGCTAAGCGAGCGTTGGGCCTCCTCGGAAGCTAAAACATTGGTGCTCCTGCGGTTACTCGTCGCAGAAAATTCTT
>NZ_JBCMNM010000002.1:0-3179 GCF_050459865.1 Rummeliibacillus pycnus | reverse complement strand
GTCTCACCTGTCTCGCTTTCCCGCAGGACTTTGAATGTACCTCCCTGAATTAACATCGCACGAAGGAAATGCGAATGCATTTTCGAGGACTCGCCATCTTTCACTTCATAGACAGTGTTCTAATCGATAAGGCATATAACAATGGCCCATCGCCCATTTATATTCGTATTTTTTTATATCTTTCAATTATGAAAATGATTCTTTAGCTAAATATAATTATATTTTTTGAAACAAATTGGAAGTTTTTACGTATATACAGGTAATACATAATGAAGGGATGAACAGATTTAATGTTAACTGAAATAAAAGATGCCTTCCTCTTCTTATTGGACATCTATAGGGGAAATTTGCCTCAATCTGATTTATATTTACTTGGCTTGATCATGGTTATTATGCCTCTTGCTGAATCTATACAAGAAATAAGAAAGAAATCAATTGGAAGTAAAAAGTGGGCTATTATCTATTTGAAATGGATTCCTATCTCATTTTTAGTTATTTCCATTTATTTATCTGGTTTTTATTTTATTACAAATATAATTAATAATTTCATTTCTATACCTGAAGCTCTTCAGCAAGAACAAAGTTTACGATCAATTGCAATTATGTCTTTAACGATGGCGAGCATTGCTTCTTTAATTGTTGCTATTTGGAAGTTACACGCCTTCTTTGTATCTAAAAAAGTCTTATTTACTTTTATAATAAATACATTGTTTATAGTTATCGGTATGTACCTAATCAATATAATTTGGTATGAAATGATTCATCTACCATTATGGTGTTATGGATTAATTGGAGTGATTAATACTGCTATGTTTTCCTTTTTATTATTTGAGGAGAAAGAAGAGTTGTCGCAAACTCAAAATAATGCTATACAATAATTTTCCTAATAAAATTTAATTTGTAAGCACATACGAAAAGCCGAGCTAACTGCAGCTCGGCTTTTGTGTATATAAAAAGTACGGCAAGTGGGATCATCTATTACTATTAATAAGCTCTATATATTGTGAATCTCCATATCCTATTGCTGGGAAAAGATCAAATAACTTAATAATTAATTCTGATGTTGGTAAATCTTTATTTTTTGAAATATACTTTACTACTGCATTATTTTCTTTTAGCATATCTAAATATATATCTATTGCCTGACACATTACTGGATATAGTTCATTTGATGGTCTTTCATGATTTACCAATACTTCTTTGTATACAGAAGAATAGTTACCTAATTTTAGTTCAGTTTGACTTACTTTAAATTCATCTTCTCTGAAACTATTTAAGAAAACTTTGCCATCATACCCGGACTGTTCAAGATAGGCAAGTATTGTAAGCAGGTTCATTTGACAAAACATGTCTTCACCAAACCATAAAACGATACATTTATACTCTTTATTAAATAGATTGTCTAATGGGTTAATTACCTTTTTGATATAATTTTCTTTTGACTCATGGTGTCCTAATGCTCTTATTTTTATAAACGCTTCATCAAAAACTTGTTTAGTAGTCGTGTTTACACACATCGCTTCATTAAATGGAGCGTAATCAGAATCTCCCATTAGCTTTTGATCTTTAAACTCTTCATACATAAACTGACCATTCAAAATGTTGAATACGTCTTTGTCAAACAACTCACTCTTCTCATTTTGTAACTTTTCAACCTCAATTTTTCTAGAAATATTCATTCTACACCATCCCTCAAATATCTCTTCATCACACACCATTCCTCCACTTTTTCATCAAATGATTTAATATTCTTTCCTGGTATTGGACTTGTTGATGGCATTTTTGCATAATCTATTTTTTGTAATAGCTGCAGTCCCATATATTTTTTGAACACTGAATAGGCTTTCCCACCATTAAACAAGAGTAATCGAATATTGGGATATGTTATAAAAAGTTGATGAAAATCATTCGGCACTATGTTACGAATGTTAGCATCTAAACTACCTTCCCTTTCGCAAGCTTGAATCGTGTCCCATAGACCGATATGATGTTTCTTTAGTAATTCCATTCGTTTTGTATAATCATCAGGCACTTCCATCTGTAAAATTTCTCCAATGATTAACCAAAAATGATTGCGTGGATTGCCGTAATACTGTTGTTTATCAAGTGAAAGCTTACTTGGCATAGAACCCAAAATAAGTACATGCGTCGATTCATCTACAATCGGAGGTAATACATTTTGAATATTGTCATTCATCTCGATCACCTACAATCCCTTTTGATCACGTAATTCAACAATTGTTCCTTCCGGTGCTTGTACTTTGCATAAACTACCACTTTCAACAAAATAAATATCTTCACCATTTTTCTGTTGAAATGAAACCCCTATTTCGCGCAAACGTTTGACTTCCCCTTCTAAATCATCGACCCATAAGCAAAAGTGAACAATTCCCTCTTGATGCTTATTATATGTTTTTAGCTCTTCATCTTTTTTTGAAGTTTGGAGCTCGATATAGAAATCTCCTAGTTGTAACCACGAATTATAATCCCTATCGTGAAAATCCTTTGTTTCTTGAGCTAATGTAAATCCTAAAGCATTCGTATAAAATTCGATTGATTCGCTGTAATGATTTGTTTGAATACAAATATGATGAATACATCGTTTCGTCAAAATGTTAATCTCCTTTTTTTCTATTGAATAGTTTTTCACCAAAAAAATTCCACATACTAATATGCTTAGTATGTGGATCTAAATTCTAATTAGAATTTTTTTGCATTTACTTCTCGATCAGGAAAACCGAGTGCATTGACCATCACATTATATGTAGTGAATACTTCTTCATAAGCTGCTTCTGCATGTTTGATGTCTACCACAGCCTCCAAATTTGTACGTACTACAGCAAAGTCTTCTCTAAATAACTCTAATTGTTTTTTGAAAGCAGTAACTTCTGCTGATTCTTGAATTTCAGGATCCATAAATGTATATACATCAAATGAATGTTGATTTGCACAAAATCTTTCATATAAATCAAAACGTACTTTGCTTTTTTTCTTAAGACTGCGTTTTAATTCTTTCAAGCTTGTTAGTACATTTTCAGCTTGTTGTACTAACAATTCTACTGTAGTATTTGTTGAATCCATTGATATTACGACCTTTCTCAAAAAAATTCCATGTTCTGCTTTAAAATATATAATTAAATCAATTTCAGTTCCGCTACAGACGGCGCTTTCCACGGGCT
>NZ_JBCMNM010000001.1:0-18507 GCF_050459865.1 Rummeliibacillus pycnus | reverse complement strand
CTGCGGGGTCTCGTCTAGTCCGTTTTCCCACAGGAGTCTCCGCTAATTCCACTTCAACCAAGATAGACACACAAATGATTATATCTGCACAAATTACTACACAGCCATTAGCTGGAAAATATCCAGAGCAAATTTTTAAAGCTCCTTTATCTACTCAATCTTGGACTTGGGTGAAATTCGAAGACGAAGATTACAATGAGTTTTATGGTCAATTTCAAGGCAAACCTAGCTATGTCGCCCTTTCTACTAAAAATAATTTTTGTTATGTTCTTACAGATACATTTTTATATGAGATTGATTGTGAAACCCCATCAAATTATCAAGTACGTGACTTTTGGGAAACTGGCCGTACAATTAGGAATGTAACCTTCTCTCCAGAGGGTAAGCTGCTATTTTCAGGCTACTATACAATTTTCACAATCACTAAATCTATTGATGAACTAGTTGAACTAGAGAATCCTATACCTGTAGATTATATTGAATTTGATAATTGGGAAGGTCATTTACTACACATAAGCGCTCAAACACTTATTGAAGGACAACCTATAAAGTTGATTTTTGATGCTGCCACTATGCGTTTCTCTGAAAATAAGAAAACCCTTTAAAACGTTTTCTCTTAACGTTTTAAAGGGTTTTTCGTTAACCGCACTTACTTATGATACGGCTCACCGCACCTGTTTAAACGGCGGTTTTTAATAATAACTTTCGTTTCTGTAAATTTTAGTTCTTACACCAATTTGGGTGAACTTGATGACTTTTAACCGTATTCCGTTCCCTTTCTTATATATCACCATCGACAAACCTATGATTAAGACATTGTATAGAGCAAACAAGACAACTTGTTTGTTCGTTCCTATCATTCATTCAAAATAGTTTTTTAAAAACATGGCCGTATCAGTCATTTTTAATTTTATTGAATTCTCAATCCCACAATAGCCTTTAATAAGAACAGCAGTATTTGGCTCAATTTTACCAATTAGTGTTTGATGTAATTGGTCAAGGGAATCAAAATGTTTTACATTTTCATCTAATAAGCCTGATTCTAACGCAGCTTCTCCAATTATTTTAGCTTCTTTCCCTACAGTATATAGATAATGTACCTTTCTGCTGGCTGCATAATGACCTATTTCTTTATGGGCGTGTACTGTATAGGTGCCTAAGTCAAACATGCAGCCCAAAACAGCAATCTTTGTGCCTTTACCTATATTACTTAAGACATCAATAGCTACTTTCATAGCATCAGGTTTTGCATTAAAAGTGTCATTAATGATGGTTATTTCATTTTTTAAACGATAAACTGTTAACCTGCCAAACGTTTTGTAATAAGTTCCTAAACCAAGCCGTATATCTTCTATTGAGAAACCAAATCTATGTGAAACAGCTATAGCAAATAAAGCATTATAAACATTGTGATATCCAAAAATAGGAATATAAAAAGGGCTGTTTATACCATCAATCTCCACCTGAAAATCCATTCCATTATCATTATAATGGATTTCCTTTGCCTTATAATCTGCGTTATTTTGTATGCCAATAGTAATTACTTCCCCCTTAAATCCGCCCCTATCCAGCAATTTTGAAATTGTGTCATCCTCATTTAAAAACAATATCCCATCCGGTTTCATTCCTTTAATTAATTCTGACTTCGCTGAAATCACCCCATATTTCTGATCTTCAAAATTTCCAACATGGGCTATACCTACATTGGTGATGATTCCCATATTAGGTTGAATGAGCCTGCAATGCTCCGTAATATTCCCAGCATGTGTCATACCGTATTCTAATACGATTGCCTGATAAGAGGAATCTATTTGTTTCACATATTGAGAGGTAAACCATACATCATTTCCATTTTCAAATGATTTAAACGTTTTCCAACACAGCTGTAAAATAGATGAAACCATTTCTTTGACAGTTGTTTTTCCTGAACTTCCCGTAATCGCTATGATTGGTATATCAATAACATTTTTATGCACTTATTATCACCCACTTTCCATTTCAAACCACAAATTAAAATTCCAAAAATAATAATTCATGCTTTTTTAACGTTTCCTTATTCCTAAATTATGTTAAATCATTAAAATGTTATGGATGTTTTATCCTCTTAAATGAATTAAAAGTAAAAGGATTACAATTCGAACAATCGAACCTGTAATGCTTCTTGGATTTTTTATTATTATTTACTAGTTTATTCAACATATAGATAAAAGAACAAATAGCCATATGGCCCATACATACACTGGGAAAGAAAATCGGTAACTCACCGATATCGTAAAAACTCACCGGTGAAACGCTTAATGTTTGATCAAAAAAGAAGCCAAAAAATACACCGCATACCAAATAAACACTTGCCTTTTTTTGAAAACTCCTGCTGTAGAATTTGGTTCCAATTAAAAAAGCAATTAAGATTAAGAAAAAAAGCTGACCCGAAGGAATTGTCAATTTTAACGAACATGGGTCAGCTTTTAATACAATTTAATAATTTTTATAGTTATCAAATGTATAATCTTTCTCTTGTTTTTTATTATGCAGGAAAAATTAATATAGAAACCGCCTCTTTTATGATACGGTTCATCGTGATTAATTTTAAATTGTTGATAGTAAGGTACAATCCATTCTTCAATATTCTGGCCCTTTAATTGAAAAAAGACGCTTTCTTTATTTCAGAAAAGCGCCCGATTGTTGAAGTTCTAAATACTATAATTGTTTAATTAACGCCTCTATTAGCTTAATAAAAACATTCATTTTTCGGCTTCTGTATCCAGTAAATAACCGATAAACTCCTCGTGTAATGCAGTTTCTTTTTGAAGTGACTCTCGTGTCTCTCTATCCACTAAATCAATTAAATATTTATCAGCGAGTTCATCTCCACCATCTATCATTACTAATATCGAGTGAATTACCCCTTGGATAATTTCATTTTGAACTTTACGATAAGCGTTTATTTCTTCCTTTGTTATAAGGTTGGTTTGTAGAATTTTGTACTCGTCTTCATTTTCAGACCAGAATAAATCTGAATTAGGATTCAAGCTATCAATAGCTGTTTTTGTCCAGTAGTCCTTAATATTTTTTAAGTTATGTAGAAATAACTGTTGTTTTTTATCCATATCAAATTTCCTCCGATGAAATTGTCATTAACAATAATACAACTTTCTTATTCAAGTATTCTGCCTCAATAGTTTAATTGTAAATCTTCAGAATATCTACTTTGTTTTAAAATTGTTGTTCAACAATATGGCCCGATTGTTGAACATAAGTTATATCTTTAAACACAAATAAAAGCTGAACTAATACAAAAATTAGTTCAGCTTTAAAATAACTTATTATAATGTTACACATTGTATAAAGAATACTGATACATTAAGTATATTACTTAAAATCTTGACTTTTAATAAAAATATTTGGTACTCCTTTTTATAATTATCATTTTTTCATTAGAAAAAAATTAGAATAAACCTAGTGCGTTGCCATCGTTGTCAACATCCATTTTCAATGCAGCAGGTATTTTAGGTAGGCCCGGCATTGTCATGATGTCACCTGTAAGACATACCAAAAAGTTTGCACCTAGTTTTGGAATAATTTCACGAACTGTAATTGTGAATTCTTCTGGTCGACCTAATAACTTTGGTTGGTCGGTCAATGAATATTGTGTTTTTGCCATACAAATCGGTAACGAATCCCAACCGAATTTTTCAATTTCAACCATTTGTTTTCGTGCTTTATCTGTAAACTTCACATCTTGTCCACCATAAACTTTCTGAACAATTGAACGTACTTTTTCTTCAATAGAGTCAGTCACATCATATATTGGTTTGAAATGATTTTCTTCATTCACAACTTCTAATACTGCTTTTGCAAGCTCAATACCGCCAGCACCGCCTTCTTCCCAGACGTTTGTACGTGCAATTTTAACATGATGATTATTACACCATTCAATAACCTCTGAAATCTCTGCTTCAGTATCAGTAATAAAGCGGTTCAATGCAACTATTGGCTCTACACCAAACTGACGGATAGTGTCAATGTGCTTGGCAAGGTTCGCAATACCCTTTTTAATTGCTTCGATATTTTCTGTTTTTAGTGCTGTTTTGTCTACGCCTCCATGCATTTTTAATGCACGAATGGTTGCAACGATTACCACAGCATTCGGTTTGAAGTTTCCTTGAACGGCTTTAATATCCATGAATTTTTCCGCACCTAAATCTGCACCGAATCCAGCTTCTGTTACCACAATTTCAGCAAGCTTTCGTGCCGTGTTTGTTGCTTGGATGGAGTTACATCCATGTGCTATGTTCGCAAATGGACCGCCATGGATAATAGCTGGAGTACCTTCTATTGTTTGAACAAGATTAGGTTTGAATGCATCTTTTAATAAAAGTGTAAGTGCTCCTTCAACCTTTAAGTCTCTAACAAAAACAGGTTCTTTGCCGTAAGTATAGCCGATAACGATATCAGAAATTCTCTTTTTCAAATCTTGAAGGTCTGTTGCTAAGCAAAAAATAGCCATTATTTCAGATGCGACGGTAATGTCAAAACCGTCTTCTCTTGGTATTCCTTGTCCAGGGCCACCAAGACCAATCACAACATTGCGTAGTGCACGATCATTCATATCTAGTACACGCTTCCATATTATTCTTCGTGGGTCAATTTGAAGCATATTTCCTTGGTGAATATGATTATCAATTAATGCAGCTAGTGCATTATTAGCAGTTGTAATTGCATGTAAATCACCAGTAAAATGAAGGTTGATATCATCCATTGGTAATACTTGAGCGTATCCACCGCCAGTGGCACCACCTTTAATCCCCATAACTGGTCCTAATGAAGGTTCACGAAGAGCGACAATAACATTTTGTTGTAACTTATGTAAAGCATCAGCAAGACCAACAGTCACTGTCGATTTTCCTTCTCCAGCTGGAGTTGGATTTGTTGCTGTCACAAGCACCACTTTTGCATTCGGTTTTTTTTGACCTAATTTACTCACATCAATTTTCGCTTTGTATTTACCGTAAAGTTCAAGTGCATCCTCAGGAATTCCTGCAACTGCTGCAATTTCTGTTATTGGTTGTATCATTGCATTTCTAGCAATTTCTAAATCTGATAATGGTTGGACAGTTTTTGACACAGCGGCTCCTTCTTTCGTTTCAATAATTAAAGCTGAGCATTATTATTTGATTCTCACCTTTTTGATAACATAACCATACTATAAAATAGAATATTCAGCAATTAGAGCTAAACATCGACAAAGAATTGACATTTTTTATAAAATCATGTATAGTTTATATTATTGGATAAACTATGTCTTCGATTTGCAGATGGATTCGTCCATATCTTTTTGAGTGCTAGGTGATCCATTTAGCTAAATAAGGCTGTTGATGATCTCTCATAATTTTTTAGTTGGGATACTCGACTTACCAAAATTAGCATGAGAAAATGTCAAAATTGAATTTTGTTGTTAGGAGGAACGCGTATGCACCAAGGAAAAGTAAAATGGTTCGATAACGAAAAAGGCTATGGTTTTATTGAGTACAATAATGGTGATGACGTTTTTGTCCATTTCACTGGCATTCAAGAAGAAGGATTCCGTACGTTGAATGAAGGACAAGATGTGTGTTTCGATATTATCGAAGGAAACCGCGGTCCCCAAGCTGCAAATGTAATTAAACTATAAATTAAAAAAGCTATTCAGCCGAAATGACTGAATAGCTTTTTTCTATGCCCCTAATTTTATGGCTTCGATTCTTACAATTTGATGTTTATTCACTTCATTTACGATAAATTGAAAACCATCAGCTTCAAAGAAATCTCCTTCTTTAGCATTGTCTTGTTGTGACATAAACCAGCCACCAATTGTATCAATATCTTCCTCATCAATTTGAACGCCCAACATATCATTCACTTGATCAAGCAAAACTTTCCCATCAAAACTAAAATGACCTTCAGCTACTTTTTGAATCTCTGGCAATTCATCGCCATCAAATTCATCACGAATTTCACCAACAATTTCTTCAATGATATCTTCAATTGTTACGAGTCCTGATGTACCACCATATTCATCAAGTAAAATGGCCATATGAATTCTTTCTTTTTGAAATTTAACAAGTAAATTATTTATTGGAACTGTTTCAATAATACGAATCACTGGCTGTATATATTCTTGGACAGTTTTCGATCTACTTTTATCATCTATAATAAGCGCTGATAGTAACTGTTTCATATTAACTATTCCAATTACATGGTCTTTATCACCATCTGTAACGGGATAACGTGTATATTGCTCCACATTAATCAACTCAAAAACTTCATCTAATGTGGTTTCCTTATCAATACTAACAATTTCAGTTCGAGGCACCATAATTTCCTTAGCAATCCGCTCATCAAACTCAAAAATTTGATTTACCAATTTATATTCGGAAGGATTGATTTCACCATTTTTATAACTATCGGATAAAATCATTCGTAATTCTTCTTCACTATGAACTTCTTCGCCTTCGGATTGCATTTTTAAGCCAAAAATACTCGTCAAAACTCTTGCA
The DNA here is from genome assembly GCF_050459865.1 of Rummeliibacillus pycnus. GTDB lineage: Bacteria > Bacillota > Bacilli > Bacillales_A > Planococcaceae > Rummeliibacillus > Rummeliibacillus pycnus_B. The sequence continues at coordinate 11,971 of NZ_JBCMNM010000001.1, read as the reverse complement.
GATCCATTTAATAATTTGATTGCTGGATACACGATATTATGAAAGAGTATCAAAGTCCCTGAAAAATTCAAGGTAATCTTCTCTGCTTGTTGAATCGCAAATGTTTTCGGAGCTAATTCCCCTACTACAACATGTGTAAACGTTACTACTGAGAATGCCACGATAAAGGAAAGTAGAGTCGCAGTACTTCCTTCGATGCCCACAGCCTCAAAAAGTGGATGTAATAGTTTATCCGCAGTAGGTTCACCAATCCACCCTAAGCCGAGTGCTGTGATTGTAATGCCTAGTTGGCAAGCAGATAAATATTCATCTAGATGTGTCAGCACCTTTTTTGCTTTGATCGCTTTTTTGTTGCCTTCTGCTAATAACTGATCGATTCGAGTAGGCCTCACCTTTACAATAGCGAATTCAGTTGCGACGAAAAATGCAGTCATCGCGATTAAAATAACAAACAGAACTAAATTACTGGCTATTTCAATGTCCAAATACGGTCTCTCTACGTCGAATACATTTCTTCAACGTAGAGAATTCACCTCCTGTTTTTTCTTACTATTCTAAATTTAAAGGAAACCAATTAAAAAAACAAATTAAAGCTATTATTAATATATTAAATTTTCTCCAAAAATAATATAATAATTCACTTTTTTCTTACTAAAAAAACACCTTAAGAAAAAGGCGTTTTGTTTAGACACTTATCGCGCTGCTGCAACAGCGGCAAAAAACTCTTCATATAATGCTTGTATAATCAGCTCCTGATATTTTTCTTGTACACCAAATGACAAGCTTACTTCAGAAGATCCCTGATTAATCATTTCGATATTTGCACCTGTTTTTGAAATGGCTGTTGCTGCGCGTGCCGCTAAACCAGTGTTGTTTTTCATTCCTTCTCCTACTACAACTACCATGGAGAATCCATGACGGAAGTATACATCATCTACATGTAATTCACTATAAACTCGTTTAACAATTCGATTTTCTTTTTCAGGTGTTAGTTGATGCTTACGAATAATGACTGAAATATCATCCAATCCCGATGGTATATGCTCATAAGAAATACGTTCTTCTTCTAGAATTTGAAGTAACTTACGTCCAAATCCAATCTCTCTATTCATTAAAACTTTACTTACATATAAAATAGAGAATTCAGAGTCAGCTGATATCCCTGTTACCGGTCTAGGATTTCCTTTACGTTTTGAAACAATTCTTGTACCCTCTGCTTGAGGATTATTTGTATTTTTTATATTAACGGGAATATCTAATTTTACGACTGGCATTAACGCTTCATCATGAAATACAGAAAAACCTGCATAGGACAACTCACGCATTTCTCTGTAAGTAATTTCATGGATTTCTGAAGGATTATTTACCACTTTTGGATTGGCGCTAAAAACACAATCTACATCTGTAAAATTTTCATACAAATCGGCATGAATAGATGCTGCCAAAATAGAGCCAGTAATATCAGAGCCACCACGATCAAATGTACGTAATACTCCTTCTTTTGTATAGCCAAAGAAACCAGGGAAAACAATCACTTCTGATGAATTTTTTAGTAAGTTCAAATTAACATAGGCTTCTGGTTGAGCTTGAGCTCGTTCAGGTGCATCATTAACAATTAAGCCAGCTTCTTTTGGGTTAATATATTTGGATTGAATGCCAATACTGTTAAAAAATTGTGCGATCATTTTGGCATTATTATCTTCACCACTAGCTTTTAACGTATCAAGCAAATATTCATCGCTAATTTTAGATGCTTCATCAATACGTGCATGTAAATCTGTTGCAATTTCTTCAACAATTGAAAGTTCAAGGCCTAATCCTTCTGCATTTTCTTGATAGCGAGCTACGACCTTTTGAAGTTTATCTTCGAATTCTTTCCCTTCAATTACCGCTTCTGCTAACTCGATTAATAAATCAGTAACTTTTATATCTTCACTATATCGTTTACCAGGCGCAGAAACTACTACAAATCTTCTACTAGCATCTGAATTTACAATTGCGGCTACTTTTTTGATTTGTTCTGCACTCGCGACTGAAGTTCCACCAAATTTACATACTTTCATCTCATCAGATCCTTACATTATTTTTCTGTTTGTATTTCCATAGTAAACAATTGTTTTTTCACAGTGTACAAATTATACTAAAAATAGTCAATACTTTTATCAAAATTACTATTATTATTTTTAAATTGAACAATTTTCAAATACATACTGGCTATTTTTTTATGCTTTATGTTTTGTTCCCTTATTATTTCATTCACTTCAGTACTTAATAAAACACCATAAGAAAACCCTTATGGTGTTTTTTCCTAAATAATCTATATTTTAATTAATTATGATTTAGTATACACTTTTAATAATTCTTGACCCAAAAACTGCAATTGCTCACCAACTGTACAAGATTCAATACAAAATTTATGAGCACCGGATTTGCCGCGTTCTTTTCTCATGTGTTTTCTAGCTAAACAATCTTCACAATAGTTTTCTAATAGTTCATCGATTTCTTTAACGATGGCTACCTGCTCCATCAAAGTAACTCACCTCATTTGCAGTATTCGTCTATTCTACAACCGTTATGTGTTAAGATGCAAGTATAGAACTAGGAAGTGGTGATGAGATGTTAGAAGTATATATTGATGCCGCAAGCGCAGGCAATCCCGGTCCCAGTGCGATTGGAATTTTCATAAAAGGAGAGGGACACCAAGTTCAAATAAGTGAGCCTGTTGGTATAACAAATAATCATATTGCTGAATTTATGGCTCTTATTCGTGGATTGCAGGAAGCTGCAAAATTATCGACACATATAATTTCTGTTCGTTCCGATTCTAAAATTGTAGTTGCTTCTATTGAAAAAGAATTTGTAAAAAATGAAGATTACAAACCCTATTTAGAGGAAGCCTTGAAACTTACAGAGCAATTTGAATTATTCTTTATTAAATGGATTCCTGATTCGCAAAACAAAGCGGCAGATGCTCTTGCACGACAGGGTATTCAAAAGGGAACCAATAAATAAGCAATTAATAAGGACTGATTTTTGCTTTATGCAAGGATCAGTTCTTATTATGACCCTTTCAAGCTGTTTGATGCGTTGAATTTTGAACTGTTTTCACAAAGTAAGTAATACATGTTATGAAGATTACTACTGCTGCAACTACGTAAACTGAATCATAATGATAATAAGTTGCAACAATTCCTAATAACCATGATCCAAGTGCAATCCCAACATCGAATAATGTAAAGAATGTCGCTGTTGCGTAACCACTTCTGCTATGTTCTACTGATTGCAAACAAAGTGATTGGAAACTTGGAACTAATGCACCGTAACCTAAACCTATAAAAACACCTGCTATCAAAAATAGCGCAGGACCGTTTACAAATGCTAAGGTCAATAAACCGATTACGAAACAAAGGAACCCTGGAATTATAACATACTTTGGCCCTTTTGTGTCATATAATTTCCCTGTGAATGGACGAGTAATTAGCATTGCTGCAGCATACACTACATAAAACACAGTGGCTACTTCCATTAAGTTGCGTTCCTTAGCATAGACAGATAGGAAAGATAATACGCTTGAATAGGAAAAAGCAATTAAACAAGCAAAAAACGCATACGGTAATGCTTTTTTCTCAAATAAATCCGAAAATGAGAATGTTAATTTATCTGGTTTAGGTGGAATTGGAAGGTCATCAAGCTTAATCGACATAGCACAAATAGAACCTAAAATAATTACAACACTCATAATGATAAACAAAATTTCAAAATTTAAGTATTGAATAACAAGTAATCCGATAAATGGTCCTAATACGACTGCTAAGTTTAATGACATTGTAAAATAACCAAGTCCTGCACCTTTTCGGGATTTTGGTACAATATCTGCAGCAATTGAGTTATTGGCAGTTGTTAAAACACTAAATGAAATCCCTTGGATAAATCGTAATATTAATAATAAAATGAATGGTTTTATAAAAATATATAAAATAGTAGTAATTAAATAGAAGACTAAGCTCATGATTAACATATTTCTTTTCCCTACTATATCAAGTACTTTACCTGTAAATGGTCGAGTGATAATAGCTGAAAGTAAGAAGATTGAAAGTAATAATCCAGCATCACCTTCTGAACGATTGAGTTCCCCTATAGCATACAGTGGCAACACAGAAACTAATCCATAAAACACAAAAAACACACTCATATTTGTGCAAAATAAACTAATAAATCTTTTTGTCCATATTCTATTTTGGTCTTCCAAAAAACATCATCCCTTCAATTTTTGTAAGAGTGACAAAAACATCTGTTGTTCTTCAGTCGATAAATCTTTTGCAAGTGAATTTTCAAATTGCATAACAGCAGCTTCAACTGCTGGATACTTTTCAAGACCTTGCTCTGATAATGTAATGATTCTAGAGCGACGATCTTCCCCCTCCTGACGTACTAACCATCCTAATTGTTCTAATCTCGAAACTGTCCGTGTGACAGTAGGCGCTTCAACATTCAAATACTTCCATATCTCAGTTAAAGTCATCGTCTTATGGCGATAAACAGTATACAAAATAGTCCACTGACTATTGTATAAACCATAATCCTTTAGTACATCATTTAAACTATTTGTAAATTTTCGTGTCGTTTGAAAGATTTCGTGAAAAATTATGTTCATATTGTCCTCCCTAAATTATTTACCTAGGTAAATAACAATATTAATTGTATTCTTAAGTTTTATTTTTGTAAATAGTTTTTGTCATAATACAAGAAGTAAGATCATTACCATTGTATTATTACAATAAAAAAGACTTAATAACCTCTTAATAGGCCATTAAGTCTCTTGACTATTCGATAATATTCATCAAAGCTCCAATTGCTCCACTGAAGCCATGATCTTCTAAAAATACAGGTGTTTTCTTTTTTAAAATAGTATAGTCAGCGATAATTTCCCGTAATTTATCATTATGATCTAATGTTGTACCAATATAGAGAATATATTCGGCATCCATTTGATTTGCTAATTGTATACTTAATGTAGTAATTACTTCACCAACTAAACCTTGTACTGTTGCCAATATATCAGCTTGTTCGTATTTTTCAAATTCTTTAATTCCAACTTTGCCAAAATTACTAGCTGTCAAGGTAGGCTTAAGCTCGGATGGTGTATCCATTCCTTGATAAATGTCTTGAACTAACAGGTCAATCCCTTGTCGGTTCCCGTCCTTTGCAAGTTGAAGAACTTCCTGATAATCATGGATGCCCGTTGTTAAAGCAGCAAGTCCTATTAATGTACCTCCGCCAACACCAGTTCCTCCAACTCTCATATGTTCCTTCTCGTCCATAAAATGAATGGAAGTTCCAGTACCAATATTCGTAATAATACTTTTATCGAATTGGTACCCTTCTTTAGCTAATTGATAACGAACACCTTTTAATGTCGCCTCAAATTCTACTATATAATGAACAGATTTAACTGAGTCTAACATCAATTTTACTTGCTCTGTTCGACCACCTGTTAAACCAATTTTTTGAATATCATTTTGTTGATGAATCCAGTCTATAACAGCTGGTAAATCATTTGATGGGAAATGCTTTAGCTGTATTTCATTCATATCATTTAAGTATGCCAGCTTTGTAAGCGTTCCTCCAGCGTCTATTCCAATTGCCTTTGTCATACAAATCTCCTTTTTAATCGACCAATAACACTTTACTCCGTTTCATTAGAAAGTGCAATTTGCTTTTTGAAAATCAATTTGTTTTTTCTTTAGTATGTTGTAATCATCTTCGGATGATGATGAACTCATATCGCTTTAATATTTTAAATATTATAGCACATTGGGTATATCTTGAAAATGCTTTCATAGCTTTATGTAATCATAAATTTAGAGATAATCAAATACTTTTGAAGAATACTATAAAAAGCCTATATCGTTTAGTTAGCTTCGTCGCAGAAAAATTCCCCTCTACGTTTATTAAGTTGAAATCATGAAGAATGAATGAAAATGTATATTTAATTTTCTATTTTGCCGAATTTGAAGTAGGATATAGTTAATGCTTTATTTTGAACGGAGGAAGTTCCAATTGAAACAACAAAAAGAATTATATAAAGAAGCGATGTCTGTTTTAAAAGCAACAAGCCGCACTTTCTTTATTCCTATTACATTTTTAGAAAGAGAGTTAAAAACGACAGTTGCAACAGCTTATTTATGTATGCGCGCGATTGATGAGATTGAGGATCATGAAGAATTACCTAATCATGTAAAAACAGAATTACTAAATTCAACTAGTAAATTATTATTAAAGCCCTTTGATAATGAAGCTTATCTGAAATTATTAGAGCCTTATGCTGATCAATTACCAGAAGTTTCTTTACGTCTTGCAGATTGGTTAGCACTATGCCCAGATGAAATTCGAGATACAGTAGCCGCTTCAACTAGTGAAATGGCAGAAGGTATGGCAAAATGGGCCTCAAAGGGTTGGATTGTTAAAACAAAGGAAGATTTAGATGAATATACTTATTATGTGGCTGGTCTTGTTGGCGTGATGTTATCTGATATTTGGCGCTGGGGTGCTGGTATCGAAACTGATCGAGAACTTGCAATCAGTTATGGTCGAGGATTACAAATTGTCAATATTTTACGTAATCAAGAAGAGGATAAAGAGCGCGGAGTAAGCTTTGTTCCAGAAGGATGGACACGTGATGACCTTTTCCAATATGCTGAAGAAAATTTAGCCAAAGCTGACGAATACAATAAAAGCATTTCTAAACGTAGTATTTCAATGTTCTGTAAAATTCCATTAGCATTAGCACATAAAACACTTGAAGCCATGCGCAAAGGTCATGAAAAAATGACTCGTAAAGAAGTCGAACAAACTGTTGAAGAAGTTACTGCAGAGTAACCAGATATTTAAGTGTAGAAATTTTATAATATAAAGCTGGTAGCAACAATGCAACCAGCTTTTTTTATTCACTTTATCATTTATTCATTATTATTTTTAATAACATACTCGCACAGTTTGCGGAAATTATTAATAAATATTTCATTTGTTTCTTTCGTTCTTTTTTTAGGACCTTTCGTACGACCACCAGCTTGACGAATTTTCTGATTTAAATGACGTGAGTATAAAAGTTGATCGATATTATTTGAAGTATACTGCAAACCATTCTGATTCATCACATAAGCGCCTCTAGCTAACACCATTGCGGCAAGTCCATAATCTTGTGTAATCGTAATATCCCCTTTTTTAATTCGATTGACAAGCTCAAAATCGACTGCATCTGCTCCTTTAGAAACAACAACGGTTTTCACCCCTTCTATTTCAAAAAGGTGGGATGTATCACAAAAGATAATTACTTCTAATCGGAATTCCTTTGCAATTTTAATAGTTTCTGAAACAACAGGACAGCCATCGGCATCAATACATATTTTTGTCATCTGACTTCCCTCCTATATATAGTTTACCTTTTTTAACCTAACATTATATGGCTAAATTGTCACAATTGTTAGCGCTTTCAAGTTGAAATATCTGTTAATTTTGTATTTTTATAATATTAGATGATTGAAAATTCATACGATTATGTCTAATATATGTTTATAAGTCAAAATTTTATGGGGGTTTTTCTTAATGATTACAGCGATGTCAGATTCACAAAAATTAGCAACTGAGTATATTGATAGTGTGTATAACAATCTTATGAAACATCATGATCATGAACCTGAATTCTTACAAGCAGTAAAAGAAATTCTATATTCATTAACACCTGTCTTTTCACAACGTCCTGAATATATGCAAGCAAGCCTTTTAGAACGAATTGTTGAACCAGAACGTGTTGTAAAATTTCGAGTTTCTTGGGAAGATGATCAAGGTAAAATCCAAGTTAACCGAGGGTATCGAGTACAATACAGTTCAGCAATTGGACCTTACAAAGGGGGACTTCGCTTCCATCCATCTGTAAACGAAAGTATCATTAAATTCCTAGGTTTTGAACAAATTTTCAAAAACTCTTTAACTGGCCAACCAATCGGAGGTGCTAAAGGGGGTTCTGACTTTGATCCTAAAGGTAAATCAGATGCAGAAATCATGCGCTTCTGTCAAGCATTTATGACAGAGTTACACAAATATATTGGACCAGATGTAGACGTTCCAGCAGGTGACATAGGTGTAGGAGCACGTGAAATTGGATTCTTATTTGGTCAATACAACCGCATCCGTGGTGCATACGAACCTGGTGTAATTACAGGTAAATTACCTCGTTTTGGTGGATCATTGGCTCGTAAAGAAGCAACTGGTTATGGCTGTGTTTACTTCGTACAAGAAATGCTAAAAGAAATTGATATGACTTTTGAAGGCGCAACTGTTGTCGTATCTGGTTCAGGTAATGTATCCACTTATGCAATTGAAAAAGCACAACAATTAGGTGCAACAGTTGTAGCTTGTTCTGATTCTAATGGTTATATTTATGATCCAAATGGTATCAATTTAGATACAGTGAAAGAAATTAAAGAAGTTCGTCATGGTCGTATTAAAGAATATGTTGAAACACATCCAGATGCAACATATAAAGAAGGTTGTTATGGTATTTGGACAATTCCATGTGACATTGCCCTTCCATGTGCAACTCAAAATGAAATTGATGAAGAATCAGCAAAAATACTTGTTGAAAACGGTTTGAAAGCTGTTGGTGAAGGAGCAAATATGCCTTCAACACTTCAAGCCATTGACGTTTATTTTGCAAACAATGTATTGTTTGCACCTGCAAAAGCAGCAAATGCTGGTGGTGTAGCTGTTTCAGCATTAGAAATGGCGCAAAATAGTATGCGTTTATTCTGGACATTCGAAGAAGTAGACGAAAAACTACATGATATTATGAAATCCATTTATCAAAACAGCGTAGAAGCGGCAAAAGAATTTGGTCATGAAGGAAATCTATTAATTGGGGCGAACATTGCTGGATTCTTAAAAGTTGCTGACGCAATGATTGCACAAGGTGTAATTTAATTTATTAATTTGCTAAAGCAGTAAATCCTTATGGGTTTACTGCTTTTTATCATTATATGTATCTATTTTTGCTATTTTTTCTTTCTTTAGGATATTTTTCACTATTACCATTAACAATAACTTACAATAACATTGAAATGGGGGTATGAAAAATGGAACTAATTTACGAAGGAAAAACAAAGGATGTATTTAAAGTTGATGAGGGGCATTTAGTATTGCAGTTCAAGGATGATGTTACTGGTAACAATGGGGTATTTGATCCAGGAGCAAATACTGTTGGGTTAACGATTGAAGGTGCAGGTCGCGCAGGTCTTAGCTTAACAACATACTTTTATAAAAGACTAAATGCTATTGATGTTCCAACACACTTTATTTCTTCAAACATTGAAGAATCGACAATGACTGTAAAACCTGCAACTGTTTTCGGTAATGGGTTAGAAGTTATTTGTCGATTCCGTGCGGACGGTAGCTTTTTAAGACGTTATGGTGCTTATGTTGAAGAGGACCAAGAACTCGACTCTTTTGTTGAAGTAACGATTAAAGACGACGAACGACAAGATCCACCTATTTCAAAAGATGCATTAGCAATGCTTGACATTTTAACTGAAGAAGAATATGAAGTATTAAAGCAGCATGCAATTGATATTTCAAATTTTGTAAGAACTGAATTAGCCAAAAAAGGATTAACACTTCACGATATTAAATTAGAATTTGGTCGTGACGCAAAAACTGGTGAAATATTATTAATTGATGAAATTTCTGGTGGTAATATGCGCGTTTATAAAGAAAAAAAATACATTGAACCATTGGAACTTGAAAAAATAATATTAGCAAAATAAGAAAATACCACCTAACGATAAATCCCCGCTTTCCCGCGACATATCGTTAGGTTTTTTTAATTTATCTGAAATATTTTACTTTACGAAATATACGATTTATAATGAAATTAATTCGTATTACGTAATAAAGGAGTGTTTCAATTGATAAATAATGTTCTAAAACGTCAAGATATTCCTGTTGCTGAAACTTGGGATTTATCACCACTTGTTCCAAATGAAGAAGCTTATAATACAGGTGTCCAAAAAATCCTTGAAGATGCGAAAAAATTCAATGCTAAATATCAAGGACAAATTACTGATGCAAAGCAAATTGTCAATGTTATCACAGATTATGAAGCTTTTGAAGTGTCAACAATTCCTTTTAGTGCATTTATGGAATTAGATCTTGAAACAGATCAAACAAATGATACAGCTCAAATTCGAACTAGTAAATTCGCTACAGTTTCTTCTCAAATTGCTAGTTTAGTATCATTTGTACATAGCGAAATTTTAGAATTATCTACTGAACTATTAGAAGAAGCTATTCAACTAGCACCAAACTATACGCATTATATCAATCGTTTAATAGCTCAAAAACAACATCAGCTACATCCTGAAGTTGAAAAGACATTAGCTGCACTAGGTTCCACCTTTAATGCATCTTACGGTTTGTACAATACAGCTAAATTAGTTGATATGAAATTTGAAAACTTCACAGTTGGTAATAAAAGCTACCCATTAAGCTATAACCTTTTTGAAGGTGATTGGGAATTAGAATCTGATACTGCAGTTCGTCGCGAGGCTTTTAAAGCTTTCTCTGATAAACTAAGTGATTATCAACATACAACAGCTAAAACATATAACACTCATGTTCAAACTGAAAAAACAATCGCCGATTTACGTGGCTATGACTCAGTAATTGATTATTTATTATTTGAACAAGAAGTCGATCGTGATTTATATAATCGTCAAATTGATGTCATTATGAAGGAATTAGCACCTCAAATGCGTCGTTATGCAAAACTTCTACAAAAAGAACATGGTTTAGACAAAATGACTTTTGCTGATTTGAAAGTCTCACTTGATCCAGATTATGAACCTTCTATTACAATCGAAGAATCACGAGATTATATGAAAAAGGCTTTAGGTGTTATGGGTGATGACTATTTAGAAATGATTGATAGTGCATTTGATGATCGTTGGATAGACTTTGCGAATAATGAAGGAAAATCCACAGGTGCATTCTGCTCTAGCCCATATGGTTCCCATTCATATATTTTAATTTCTTGGACACAACGTATGAACGAAGTCTTCGTATTAGCTCATGAACTAGGACATGCAGGTCATTTTAGAAATGCACAAAGAAGTCAATCACTTTTCAATAGTGAATCTTCAACTTATTTCGTTGAAGCACCATCTACGATGAATGAAATGTTGATGGCTAATTACTTACTTGAACATTCAGATGATCCACGTTTCAAACGCTGGGTAATTGCATCAATTGTTGCTCGTACTTATTACCATAACTTTGTCACTCACCTTTTAGAAGCTGCTTATCAACGTAAAGTGTATGAATTAGTGGATGCTGGCGAAGGTGTTAATGCTAACATTTTAAACAACTTGAAACGCTCTGTTTTGGAAGAATTCTGGGGCAACGATGTAGAAATCAACGAAGGTGCAGAACTAACTTGGATGCGCCAACCTCACTACTACATGGGCTTATATCCTTACACTTATAGTGCAGGACTAACTATTTCTACTCAAGTATCACAACGTATTTTACATGAAGGTCAAACAGCTGTAGATGATTGGTTAAAAGTGTTACAAGCTGGTGGTACAAAGACACCTGTTGAATTAACACAAATGGCTGGAGTCAATATTACAACCGACAAACCACTTCAGGATACAATCGCCTTTATCGGCTCATTAATTGATCAACTAGAAGAATTGACTGAAGAAATTCATAAAGTAAATTAATAAAAGCTAAAATCGTTAAAAACAAAATAATGTGATTGTGCCATAAGAATGAATGACTCCTAAAAGTATTTCATTAGGTGACTTGGGTATGAGTTCAGTATTGTACAGGACTCATACCTTTTAATTTTGTCATTTTTCGATTGTAATAGAATCAATTTAATAGTATTAATCTGTTTTCTGAATGATGTGGAATTAGC